>NZ_JAXCHD010000058.1:0-360 GCF_037027525.1 Paenibacillus sp. 203 | reverse complement strand
ATTTCGTTTCGGTATCCAGTTTTCAAGGTGCAATATTCTCTCCGGCTTTAACCCCGGAAAAACATCATATCAAATTCCTCAACACTTGAATACAAGTATATTTTGGAAATCCGATGTGAGAGTTTGAACTCTCAAAACTGAGCAACGAGTGAGTAAGTTAAGGATATTCTTTTCATTCACACGAACGTGATGAACCGAATTGAATATCCGGTTGCAGGTACATGTACCTGCTGATTTGAATGTTTCCATTGCAGGAAACGATTCTCCATAGAAAGGAGGTGATCCAGCCGCACCTTCCGATACGGCTACCTTGTTACGACTTCACCCCAATCATCTACCCCACCTTCGGCGGCTGGCTCC
>NZ_JAXCHD010000057.1:0-360 GCF_037027525.1 Paenibacillus sp. 203 | reverse complement strand
TACTCTCCCAGGACCCTGCGGTCCAAGTACCATCGGCGCTGGAGGGCTTAACGGTCGTGTTCGGGATGGGTACGTGTGGAACCCCTCCGCTATCGCCACCAAACATGAATTTGCTGTGCAAATTCTTTTTCAGGAATCAGCATCGCCAAATGCTGTGTGTTCGCTTGTTTCATATAAGCTACTTGAGCCTATACCATACAAAACTTACACCCTGAAAACTGGATCCGAAACTCATTTGCGTTTTATTTTAGGATAAGCCCTCGACCGATTAGTATTGGTCAGCTCCATGCATTACTGCACTTCCACCCCCAACCTATCTACCTCGTCGTCTTCAAGGGGTCTTACATACTGGGAAATCTC
>NZ_JAXCHD010000056.1:0-407 GCF_037027525.1 Paenibacillus sp. 203 | reverse complement strand
CCCCCTCCCCGCCTGCGATCTGCGTCCACATCTGCGATTTTCGTCAGCATTCACACCCCACCCGCGCATGCCCTGACGGCGGTGCCGCCGGCTCGTCGGGCCGCAGCCGCGTCGCGCTCCGATAGTCTCCACGCATGGCTGATTTCGCGTACTCCGACCTGCTGCCCACCGGCGAGGACACGACCACCTACCGCAAGCTGACGAGCGACGGGGTGCGCACGCTCGAGGGCCCCGGCGGGCGTACCTTCCTCGAGGTCGACCCCTCGGCCCTGGAGACGTTGTCGGCCACCGCGATGCACGACATCGCGCACTATCTGCGTACGTCTCACCTCGCGCAGCTGCGCAAGATCCTCGACGATCCCGAGGCGAGCAACAACGACAAGTTCGTCGCGCTCGACCTGCTCAAG
>NZ_JAXCHD010000055.1:0-423 GCF_037027525.1 Paenibacillus sp. 203 | reverse complement strand
CGGAAGCCGTGAACCATGCGCCGACGGTGGAAACGTCGATCAGCAATGTGACGACAGGAGCCGCGGATGGAGTTAAGACGGTGAGCCTTGCGAGTGTGTTTGCAGATGAAGACAGCGACGCGCTGACGTACACAGCAACCTCGACGGATACGGGCGTGGCGACAGTAGCGGTAAACGGAAGCGACCTGAAAATTACGCCAGTGAACGCCGGAACAGCCACGATCACGGTTACGGCGAACGACGGCAAAGGCGGGACAATAAACAGCCAGTTCAACGTGACGATCACGCCGGTGATCCCGGAAGCCGTGAACCATGCGCCGACGGTGGAAACGTCGATCAGCAATGTGACGACAGGAGCCGCGGATGGAGTTAAGACGGTGAGCCTTGCGAGTGTGTTTGCAGATGAAGACAGCGACGCGCTGA
>NZ_JAXCHD010000054.1:0-427 GCF_037027525.1 Paenibacillus sp. 203 | reverse complement strand
GTCGTGTTCGGGATGGGTACGTGTGGAACCCCTCCGCTATCGCCACCAAACATGAATTTGCTGTGCAAATTCTTCCGTATGGTTATTCGGTTCATCACTTATCGTGTGAATGAATAGCCATGCGCTTGTTGTATGTATTTCTACATACCTTCAAGGTTACACCCTGAAAACTGGATCCGAAACTCATTTGCGTTTTATTCTTTAGGATAAGCCCTCGACCGATTAGTATTGGTCAGCTCCATGCATTACTGCACTTCCACCCCCAACCTATCTACCTCGTCGTCTTCAAGGGGTCTTACTAATTGGGAAATCTCATCTTGAGGGGGGCTTCACGCTTAGATGCTTTCAGCGCTTATCCCTTCCGTACATAGCTACCCAGCGGTGCTCCTGGCGGAACAACTGGTACACCAGCGGTACGTCCATCCCG
>NZ_JAXCHD010000053.1:0-434 GCF_037027525.1 Paenibacillus sp. 203 | reverse complement strand
AACACTTACGTGTGAATGAAATTCAAGGCAGCTACCTTTATTTCACTTGTTTACACAAGATCAGCTTAAAGGAATATTCTAAAACGCAATTTCGTTTCGGTATCCAGTTTTCAAGGTGCAAAGCTGTTTGATTATCAGTCAATCTCCAAAGAGTTAACGATTCTCATACAGTTTTAGATGAAATTGTAATTGGTGGAGCCAAGCGGGATCGAACCGCTGACCTCCTGCGTGCAAGGCAGGCGCTCTCCCAGCTGAGCTATGGCCCCTCACAAGTTCCATCAAAACTGAACAAATGGAATGATGATTGTTGAAGCTTACGCTTCATATTTGAATGTTTCCATTGCAGGAAACGATTCTCCATAGAAAGGAGGTGATCCAGCCGCACCTTCCGATACGGCTACCTTGTTACGACTTCACCCCAATCATCTACCCCA
>NZ_JAXCHD010000052.1:0-450 GCF_037027525.1 Paenibacillus sp. 203 | reverse complement strand
ATCTTGCTGATTAAAAAACCAGCGATAACCGGAGATTTGATCTTACCCAGCAGAGAGCCAATCTCTTCCTGATAGTTATTGGCTGTTTTGAGAATGTAATCTTCCAACTGCTTATAACTCTTCAGATGCAATAATCCGAGAATCACATGCAATTTATTCATAAATTCGTGGGATCGTTCACGAAGTGCGTCAGCATAGTTGACCAGACCGTCGAGTCGCTGCATCAGTTTACGTACTTCAGTTTTGTCCCTGAAGGTTGAAATGGCACCGATGATAACGCCATTACTGCGCACCGGAACGGTGTTGATCAGTAATAGCCGGTCTTTAATCGTAATCTCTTCGTCGCGGCGCGGGGTACCGTCGCGTAACACTTCCGAGACATCTACCACCTGTGACCATGAGTGGCTTAGCGTCGACAGTTTCTCATCGTCCTGCGACTTACGGTAATTC
>NZ_JAXCHD010000051.1:0-454 GCF_037027525.1 Paenibacillus sp. 203 | reverse complement strand
ATTCAATATCATCTTTGAATTTACCAATACCGTGATTGCAGTTGTTGCATAAAGCACCTCTAAATTTTAGGCTGCTATGTGAATGGTCTATATGCAAAGGTTTATTAAACTCCCCACATATCTCACAACTTATAATTTTATTTATTCTGTCAAAATCAGCTTTGTTAATTCCAAGTTTTGATTTAGCCTGAATGAAGCGTATTTTGTCTTTATTGTTCTTGCGGTACTCTCTATTGTATTCAATCAATCAAGCTTTGCAGCTTGATAGCAAGTATTTTCCTGCATTACCAAAATTTGATAGAGGTTTTAATACTCCGCACTTTTTGCATAATTTCATGCTTAATATCCAATCGTAAATTATAATTTAATTATAACATACTCGTGACAATTAGATAATTTATTTCGCCATATTTGGATTTGGTTTAATCTTTTAACTTAAAATATTGTGATAAGT
>NZ_JAXCHD010000050.1:0-456 GCF_037027525.1 Paenibacillus sp. 203 | reverse complement strand
GAAAAAAGGTTTCTAAAATCAGCCGTTCTTGCTTTAAAAAGTCATCGAGAAAGTGACTGACTTGTTCTATTTCGTAGCTTTCGATACGACGGGCAGCGGCTTCGGATGCTCGGGTTTGAGTCTCGGTCTTGAAAAATAGGTGGCAAATCCGTGACAAGATGGCTTTGGATGCTTGTACTTGTAAGTTCTGGCTGATGATAATCGTGCCACGAAACGGCGGTTCATATACTTCGTTACCGTTGTTTTTCATGCCCCGTGTACCAATGCTCCCACCATCGTATAAATTCTTCAGCTCGTCCCAATTGAATTGATTATTACGTCCACCACTGGCGGCATTATCACGGTCTGATTCAATCAGTACCGTGGGCATATTGGACGTTTGGCTAAGGGTGCGTAGTCGTCCTGCCTTGGTGGACTTATTGGGATCGATGCCCTCGTGATTGTCCCGTCCAATTA
>NZ_JAXCHD010000004.1:0-632542 GCF_037027525.1 Paenibacillus sp. 203 | reverse complement strand
ACTTCTACTGGATAGCTAACTCTCGTTGCCAACGTAAAAACACCTCCAAGGTTATCTCCATATCTTACGACATGGCTTGATTCTCTTGAAGGTGTTTTGATTTGTCTCACGTTATGGGGTCAGTTCCCATTTATGGTTAGCAGAGCTTTTTGATTTATTTCGAGTAATTTACACATCACCGAAAAATCGAAGACGATGCTCTCATTCTTTATGAGCAGCTGTTTATAACAATCATTACCTCAGCTTCGGTCAAACCACCGTCATTAAATAAGAGGTGCCTGAATTAATGTTGCAAAATTAAACTGGTGTACATGACCATCATTTAATGTAGTTTGGCCCGTAACAAAATGTACGTGTTTTCCATTTCCGACTGGAATAGCTGGTCCTGTTCTAATTTTTTTCAGATTATGAAAGTGGTTCACGAAATCAGTTTTTGTAAGATCGATTTCATGGACATGACTTCTTCCAACTCGAATCGCTTGCCCAGTAACACCTGCAAAGCGGTGGTTATGTCGGTCTGCGCCTTCTTCAGCCAGTTTGGTACTACCTTCAAATTCATGTACATGCCTCTGTGTCTGTTTAGAAGAGAGGTTTTTCTTCTCCACTCCAGTTTTATTCTTCTGCATCTGTTGGTATGCCTCCTTATGTTTATGTCACTCACAACATCCTATTAAGCAAACATACATAAGTGCTAGGCAAGTATCTGCGGTCCTAAGCATAAATTTTTTTATGTAGTAGAAAAAAGGCTTATGGACTTAGGCATCACAGAAAAAATAAAAGAAGACGAACTTAAAAAGTTCGCCTTCTATACTAGAGAAAATCCGAGTCAGCATAAATCGGCACGACTCCAATTTAACAGCTTTAGATTACCTTAAGAACCTTATCACACCAAGGGTACTGCGTTTTAACCGATGGAACCTTCCATTTCAAACTTGATCAAACGATTCATCTCTACCGCATATTCCATCGGCAGTTCTTTGGTGAACGGCTCAATAAAGCCCATAACGATCATTTGCGTTGCCTCTGCTTCAGTCAAACCACGGCTCATCAGATAGAACAGCTGATCTTCCGATACCTTGGAAACTGTTGCTTCGTGCTCAAGCGTGATGTCGTCATTCATAATTTCATTATAAGGAATAGTATCTGAAGTTGATTGATTATCCAAAATCAACGTATCACACTTGATATTTGATTTTGCACCTTGAGCCTGACGACCGAATGAAGCTAATCCGCGATACGTTACTTTACCGCCGTGCTTACTGATCGACTTGGATACAATTGTGGAGGTGGTGTCTGGTGCCAAGTGGATCATTTTCGCACCTGCATCCTGATGCTGGCCTTTGCCTGCAACAGCGATGGACAGGACCATCCCTTTCGCTCCACGGCCTTTCAATACAACGGCTGGATACTTCATCGTCAACTTGGAACCGATGTTACCATCGACCCATTCCATCGTTGCATTTTCTTCCGCAACCGCACGTTTGGTTACCAGGTTATAGATGTTTGGTGCCCAGTTCTGGATCGTTGTATAACGAACACGTGCGTTCTTCTTACAAATAATTTCGACCACCGCACTATGCAGCGAGTTCGTGCTGTAAATTGGAGCCGTACAGCCTTCTACATAATGCACAAAGCTGTCTTCGTCGGCAATAATGAGCGTACGCTCAAATTGACCCATGTTTTCCGAGTTGATACGGAAGTAAGCCTGCAATGGAACTTCACATTTCACACCTTTTGGTACATAGATGAAGCTCCCGCCTGACCATACCGCACTGTTCAGTGCTGCAAACTTATTGTCCGCAGGAGGTACAACTGTTGCAAAATACTCTTTTAGAATCTCAGGATGCTCACGCAACGCCGTATCGGTATCCATGAAAATAACGCCCTGATCTTCCAGTTCCTTTTGCATACTGTGGTAGACAACCTCGGATTCATACTGTGCAGATACACCAGCCAAAAACTTTTGCTCCGCCTCAGGAATACCCAGTTTATCAAAGGTTTCTTTAATTTCCGTCGGAACTTCTTCCCATGTCTTCCCTTGTTTCTCGGAAGGTCTTACATAGTACTGGATATCGTTGAAATCCAGTTCATCCATATCTCCGCCCCAGTTTGGCATTGGCATTTTTTCAAACTGTTTCAGTGCTTTCAGACGGAACTCCAGCATCCATTCTGGCTCATCCTTAATTTTGGAGATTTCCTTTACAATTTCCGGAGTGAGACCCTTACCTGTTTGGAAAATGGACTTGTGCTCGTCACGAAAGCCATATTTATACTCTTCCATTTCCGGTGCTTTCTTGGCCATGTTTCTCAAACCTCCTCTGTTCTATTTAAATTATTTATCTTCATCAATCCCTTTGCGCAGCGCGTTCCAAGCCAGTGTTGCACATTTGATGCGGGCCGGGAACTTATTAACGCCTGACAAAGCTTCCAATTCTTCATAATCATCGAATTCGACGGCTTCTCCCTTCATTAAAGAAGAGAAGCGGCTCGCCATATCCAGTGCCTGATCAATCGTTTTTCCTTTGACCGCTTCTGTCATCATCGAAGCTGAGGACATACTAATCGAGCAGCCTTCGCCAGTAAAACGGGCATCTTCGACCACGCCGTCTTTCGTTTTGAGTTGAAGAGAAATCCGGTCACCACACGTAGGATTATTCAAATCCACCGTAACGGCATCTTCCTCAAAACGTCCGCGATTGCGCGGATTTTTATAATGATCCATAATCACGCGTCGGTACAAGTCATCAAGTTGCATCGCCAAAATACTCCTTTGTTTGGATTAAGGCGCTGACCAAAGCGTCGACTTCCTCTTCCGTGTTATAGAGGTAAAAGCTGGCACGTGCAGTCGCACTGGCTTTCAACCAGCGCATCAATGGCTGGCAGCAATGATGGCCTGCACGTACAGCCACCCCTTTGCTATCCAGTACAGTAGCTACATCATGCGGATGCACATCATCCAGGTTAAAGGTTACGAGCCCGACATGACGTTCTGCAGGTCCGTAAATAGTCAACCCCTCCACTTCACGGAGACGTTTGAGGGCATAGTTGGACAGACGGCTTTCATGCTGCGCAATGGCGTCCAGTCCGATGCTTTCCAGAAAATCAATGGCAGCTCCCAAGCCAACGGCTCCGGCAATAATCGGGGTTCCACCTTCGAATTTCCAAGGCAGCTCCTTCCATGTGGATTCATACAATCCCACATCGTCGATCATTTCACCGCCGAACTCAATGGGCTCCATGTTTTCCAGCAGCGCCTTCTTGCCGTACAGTGCTCCGATCCCAGTAGGAGCACACATTTTGTGACCCGAAAAGGCATAAAAGTCAGCGTCGATGTCTTGCACGTCTACTTTCATATGTGGTGTGCTTTGTGCACCATCTATAACGATGACTGCGCCTTTGCGATGCGCAATAGCTGCAATCTCTTTGATAGGGTTCACAACACCAAGCACATTGGAGACATGCGCAATCGCTACAATTTTAGTGTTCTCTGTAATCGTATTCTCCACATCAGCAAGATCAACGCTACCATCCTCTTGAAGTGGAATATATTTCAAAGTCGCGCCTGTGGCTTTGGCTACCTGTTGCCACGGAATCAGATTACTGTGATGCTCCATTTGTGTGATGACAATTTCATCACCTGCCTGGCAATTAGCCCTGCCATAGGAAGAAGCGACCAGATTCAGCGCCGTTGTTGTTCCTCTTGTAAAAATAATTTCCTGACTGCGCTTTGCATTCAGAAAGCGGGCTACCTTCTCCCGCGCACCTTCATAAGCATCCGTTGCGCGGCTACCCAAGGTATGCACACCACGGTGAACATTTGAATTATCATATTCGTAGTAGTGCTTGATCGCCTCGATGACCGCCAGCGGTTTTTGCGAAGTGGCCGCATTATCCAAATAAACCAGCGGATGACCGTTAATCTCCTGATGTAAAATCGGGAACTGTTCACGGATCAATGCAGTATTCATTGGCCTAACTTCCTTTCAACAAGGCTTTGCAGCTGATGTTGAAGTCCTTCAAGCGGAATTTCAGATACGACAGGTGCCAAGAAGCCATAAATAATCAGACGTTCAGCTTCTGCACGGCTAATCCCGCGGGACATCAAGTAATACACTTGTTCACGGTTTACCTGACCAACCGATGCTGCGTGACCTGCCGTTACATCATCTTCATCAATCAGCAGGATCGGATTAGCGTCACCACGCGCTTTCGGGCTGAGCATCAGAACACGTTCCGTTTGCTGACCGTCTGCTTTAGTAGCACCTTTTTCAATTTTTGTAATTCCGTTAATGATGGAAGACGCTTCTTCACGCATTACTGCGCGCGTAATCATCTGACTGGCGGAATTTTTACCAAAATGCTGTGCTTGTGTCGTATAGTTCAGTTTTTGTGAGCCAGAACCTACAGCAATGATCTTGGCATCCGAATTGGAGCCATTGCCTTTGAGCACGGACATGGTATTGCTTGCTGTATTACCGTTGTTCATTTCGCCCACAATCCATTCGATAGCTGCGTCATTTCCCAACGTGGCACGACGAATCGAAATATCCGTTACTTGCTCCCCAAACTGATGAACTGTCGCATAACGTACTTTAGCTCCTGCATTTGCAACAACTTCTACCGCACCGTTATGAAGAACAGGTGCCGCCAAATCCGCAGATACATAGTTGTCTACGTACGTCACGGAACTATGGCTTTCGGCAATAAGCAGCACATGCGGCGCAAACGTTGCAGTCGCATCATCCGTCAGGAAAACAGCCTGAAGCGGAACGTTCAGCTCTACGTTTTTAGGCACATAAGCAAATACTCCACCGTTCCAAAGTGCTGCATGCAATGCAGACAATGAATTTTCTTCAGCCTTAATGACTGTGTTCAAATGAGCTTTAACCAAATCTGCATGTTCCTTAACCGCCGTTTGCAAATCCGTGAAAATAACGCCTTGCGCCGCCAGTTCCTCGCTCAGCTTCACGTATACCGCGCCGGAGTTGCGCTGAATAATCAGACCGCCCTCCTGCTGCTCTTTGACCAGATCAGCAATGGCTGCAGGAACCTGCTCTAGCGATGCAATGGCCTCGCTCTGTTTATGTTGACCGTAATCGTTTAAATTCCAACGTTCGATTTTTGTTTTTTCAAATACCGGAAGCTCCAGTTTGCCTGCAAGCTCAAGTGCTTTTTGTCTGTCTTCGGCCAGCCAAGACGGCTCGCCGTTACGTTCGGACAGAACACGCAGTTGCTCGGAATCTACCGGAAGGATTGTTTGTGTAGTCATCAGTTTTCCTCCTCGCTTCCGGCTTACGCCTCTTGTCCTACAGTTTCATCAACGATACCCAGCTCTTCCTTAATCCAGTCGTAACCGTCTGCTTCCAGACGCTCAGCAAGCTCAGGACCACCGGATTTAACGATACGTCCTTGCATCATCACATGTACATAATCTGGTTTAACGTAGTTTAACAGACGTTGGTAGTGAGTAATCACGAGGAAGCCACGATCTTCGGAACGCATGGCGTTCACACCGTTAGCCACGATTCTCAAAGCATCGATGTCCAGACCGGAGTCGATTTCGTCAAGAATGACAATTTTCGGATCAATCATCATCATTTGCAAAATTTCATTCCGTTTTTTCTCACCACCAGAAAAGCCTTCGTTCAGGTAACGGTGAGCAAACTCAGGATTCATTTCAAGCTCCTTCATTTTGCTTTCCATTTGACGGATAAACTTGATCAGGGAAATCTCTTGTCCTTCTTCACGACGTGCGTTAATCGCACTACGCAAAAAGTCGGAGTTCGTTACCCCTGCAATTTCACTCGGATACTGCATCGCCAAGAACAATCCTGCACGTGCACGCTCATCCACTTCCATATCCAGCACGTCTTCTCCATCCAAAGTTACTTTACCATCTGTGACTTCATATTTAGGATGACCCATCAAAGCAGACGCCAGTGTACTTTTACCCGTACCATTAGGACCCATGATGGCATGGATTTCTCCGCCCTTCATTTCAAGGTTAATACCTTTCAAAATTTCCTTGCCTTCAATGGTCGCTTTGAGACCTTCAATCTTAAAGTTTGTAGCCATATTCGCAATACCCTCCAAAAAATGTAGTGTGGTGTCGAAATCAGAAAGTATATTTAAACAGGGGAGCCCCCTGATTTCAAGCAAACATAATATTTAAAAATTTATTTATAATCATTCTAAACTGATTCTCAATGATTCTCAAGCTATTTTATAATAAATATCTTGAAGGGTGCAACCAACAGACACACGTTATCCAACTTTCTTCATAAAATGTTCACCCTACCAAGCACACAAATGGCAAAATATATCCTACGAATGGCCATATTATTATAAATTTGTACTAAAAACATGAGATGCATGATCTCTTTTCAGCCATAAAAACGCTACTGACAGCATGACGTCAGTAGCGTTTTACATGTAAAGGGTTTATTTCAGCGCGTAACCCCATCACTATGGAGTGGAATTAAATTCACCGAACTAGACATAAGTGATGAATCGAAATTCTGACAATTAGCCCAAATAAGAGCGAAGCATCCACATATGTTTCTCCAGATCCGCTTTATAACCGATCAGCAAATCTGCAGTTGGCTGGTCGGAATTGCTTTCCGCCAGTTCGATACCTTCCTGAAACTCCTCGCATACAGTTGCAAAATCCTCGATCAAGGTTTGTACCATCTTGGGAGCATCTTCGTTGCCGTTTGCTTCCTGAATCGACGACAGCTCCAGGTATTCCTTCAACGTTGCGGAAGGAGAACCTTTCAACGCGAGCAAACGCTCCGCGATCTCATCCATTTTCAATGTCACTTCATTGTATAACTCTTCAAATTTAACATGGAGTGTGTAGAAACTGGAGCCTTTCACATACCAGTGATAGTTATGAATTTTTACATATAACACATTGAGGTTAGCGACTTGACGGTTTAAAAGTTCTTCCACCGATTTGGTTTGCGTATTTTTCGAGTTACTTGTTGTTTTAGCCATCATAAATCCCTTCCTTTTTCATCAAATTGATTTTCAGGAACGTTTACGTATCCATCACCGTCATTGCTGACGGTAAGACGCCAGCGGGCATCCTAATATCACCTGCCGGACGTCTGTCTCATATTTACCCTCTCTATACGGAGTCGAAACAAAAAGAAGAGTACTCCTTTCTTCCTCTTTCAATCCCCATAAAAAAAATGTACAAAACTTCAATGATTTTCGTTATACTTTCTCTATCCTATCAAAATACTTGGTTTAATCTTGTGATATTTTTTGAACTATTTACATGCGCACAATTTATGGAGGTGACTTCGTTGTCCCAATATCATCCTTTAACGACCGAAGAAGCAATCGAATTCGTGAAGAACATCCCCGGATTTTTTAGTCAGGATGCCCGTCTGGAATGCCGAGAAATCGGTGATGGTAACTTAAATCTGGTTTTTCACATTACGGATTCTGAATCTAACAAGAGTATCATTGCCAAGCAGGCACTTCCCTATGTAAAAATTGTGGGTGAATCCTGGCCGCTTTCACTGGATCGTGCCCGTATTGAACGCGAGGCACTTCAGCAGGAACACCATATTTGCCCCAAATTGGTTCCTGCGGTACTGGCGTATGACGATGAGCTTGCGTTGACCGTGATGGAGGATCTTAGCTCACACACCATCATGCGCAAGGGACTAATAGAAGGAAACACCTATCCATATTTCGCTAATCATATTGGGGAGTTTCTAGCACGCACGCTCTTCTTCACCTCAGATTTGGGCATGAATCAGCAGGACAAAAAAGATCTGGTTAAGCGCTTTATCAACCCAGATCTCTGCAAAATAACTGAAGATCTGATTCTGGATGAACCGTATCGGTTCTCAGACAATAACAACTATGGTGCCTACATCGAAGACGAAGCAGAGGCATTACGTACAGATCAAGTGCTTCACCTGGAAGTGGCATTGCTGCGAGAAAAGTTTTTGACGCGGACAGAAGCGCTTCTGCACGGTGACCTTCATACTGGCAGCATTTTCGTAACGACCGAATCGACTAAAGTCATTGACCCTGAATTTGCCTACTACGGACCCATGGGCTTTGATATCGGAGCGGTGATCGCCAATCTGCTGTTGAACTACGCAGCTCAGCCCGGATGGACCTCTGGCGAGAAAGCTCTAAAGGAAAGACGTGACTGGCTTCTAGAGACTGCCATTCAGGTATGGGAGCAGTTTGAGGGTAGGTTCCGTAAACTGTGGGACGAGCATGTCACCGACCATATGGCACGTACAGCTGGATATCAGGACTTGTATCTCCAGAAAGTGCTGCAAGATACGATTGGTTTTGCAGGGTGCAAAGTGATTCGCCGTATCATCAGCCTGTCGCATGTGGCAGATATCGACACCATTGCCGATCCTGCTATCAAGGAAGCTGCGGAACGTCTGGCGTTATCTATCGGTAAATCCTTGGTTCTTCGCAATCGCGAGCTTCATTCGATTCGGGAACTGGGAGACATTGTTCGGACAGCAACAGCTGCCCAAACTAAAGGAGCTTAATGAATATGAGTGAAAAAAAAGATTCGGCACCCGTAACCTCCGGGAAAGCTGCAGTGTCCAGGCAGGCTCTATCTTCGCTGGTGTGGAAAGGTAACCATTTGTCCATGCTGGATCAGCGCCTGCTACCCGAAACGATTGTCATGCTGGATTTATTCACGGTCGATGAAGTATGGGATGGCATACATACCATGAAGGTACGCGGTGCGCCCGCCATCGGGATGGCTGCGGCCTACGGCGTTGTGCTGGGAGCTACCGCCTACGACGGCACCGACGCTGCTGGGTGGCTGGAGCATGTACATGCCGTGTGCGGACATTTGGCTACCTCACGGCCGACAGCCGTGAACCTGTTCTGGGCTCTGGACCGCATGAAGAAGCGGGCCGGGGAACTCATCGTTGAAGCTGGCGGAGGCCAGGTCGAAGACTGGAATGCCGGGCTGGAGCGTGAAGCCATAGCCATTCAGGCAGAGGATGAAGAAGTATGTCACCAGATCGGCATCCATGCTTTACCTCTGTTCGAGGACGGGATGGGCGTACTCACTCACTGCAATGCAGGCGGATTGGCGACAGCCAAATACGGAACAGCGCTCGCGCCGATGTACCTTGCGCAGGAGAACGGCATCCACCTCAAAGTATTTGCCGACGAAACCCGCCCTGTGCTGCAAGGTGCGCGGCTGACCGCTTTCGAGCTTCAGCAGGCAGGCATTGATGTCACCCTGCTCTGTGACAATATGGCGGGCATGGTGATGTCCAAAGGATGGGTACAGGCCGTTATTGTCGGCACAGATAGAGTCGCTGCTAATGGAGATGTGGCCAACAAAATCGGCACCTACAGTCTAGCTGTGCTAGCGAAGGCGCATGGCATTCCTTTTTATGTCGCTTCCCCACTATCTACCATTGATTTGCAGACCGCAACAGGCGCAGATATTCCGATCGAGGAGCGTTCTGCGGAGGAAGTTACCGAAAGCTTTGGTAAAAGGACCGCCCCGCAGGGCATCAAAGTCTACAACCCAGCTTTCGACGTTACACCTCATGAGTACATTACCGCCATCATTACCGAAAAAGGAATTGTGCAAGCACCCTTTAGCGAGAGCCTGACCAATTTGTTTGCCGAATAATTGTTCTTACAGATCATATAGTTCGTATATAATTCAAAAAATTCTTCTCGATAGAATAGAACTTTTCATAGAAAAAAACCGGAGCCAAAAAGTCCGGTTTTTTTCGGTTCTTGTTCCTCTACTTTTATGCAACATATGCACATAGGCTTCATTACACCAGTTTCAATAATGCTTCGTAGCCTGGCATCCCCGGCTTAATCCCCAGCTGCTCCGCTTCTGTCGTCACCGATTCCATCGGCGCTTCCAACAATTCTTTCAGCGTTTTTACCCCTACAGCTCGTGCGGCAAGAATTTTCCGATCCGCCAGCCGCTCATTGAGCAGTCCAACATCCAGTGCACCACACATGATGTAACCACGGGAGTTGGAGATAGTCAGCAGCGTTGTTTTAGGCAGTTTGACTTCGACTCCGATAAATGTATGCTCACCCACTTGTACGGTTTCCATGTGTATCATGGTTATTACATGCACCTCCTCTTTGTTCACCCGGGATATTTTATGCAGCATTTCCGGGTAAGTGTGGACGCTCGTGGATACGTTCAAAATATCATGGTGAATAACTATAACTCGAGGGGGCCTCCTAACTTTGGGCAAAATTCAGTACAATGTTCTTTTCGTTTAGTTGTTTAAATATTTTGTAGGCGTAAGTTCATTGTTTATATTTACAACACTATAAATAAAGATAGGAGTATGCGATTCGCATACTCCACTTTTTCAGATGCCTTAATTTATTTTATGAAAATCGCAATACATTATAAATCTACAGTAATTGCACTACTTTTGTCCCCTTTTTTATATCTTTAATATTTTCCGAATCCTTTACACTAATACCAATGAGTGGAAGGTTAGCAATGGAAAAAGAAATGCTAATATCCAATACGTCCAGTTCACATTTCGTCCCATCTAACTTATCTACTTGTATTTTTGAACCTATCAAACTTTTCAAATTGGTATAATCCGGCTTATCTAATTCAATATTTGTTCCAACTAAAATAATTCCTTTATTGGGTGTTTTAATGATATCGTCTAACTTCATAATCTCCAAAAGAACATCTCCATTCTAACTAACGTTCATGTATGAACAGTATATCTTTAACTTCCCTAATTTTGATACCTTCGTTTTTTAATCTAGTAATTCCATCTCTTAAAAGCATGATTCTTTCTAATTGAGTCAAGTCAGGAGCAAATCTTGCAGCTCGGATACTTGCTTGAGCTTCGTCAAGTGCAAAGTTCCTAGTTATAACATTAAATTCATCATCCATAACTTGAAAGGATTTTCCGGCTAGTCCTGCTTCATAATGCCCGACAACTTCATGAGCTATTGTTCCATGACCAGTAATCCGGCTATTAGCTGCTAATTTACCTGTGGCATTAGAAGGAAGTACATCATTATTTATATTAAGAATCGTATCGAATAATAATCCTGTAGGAGAAGTATCATTAGGCCCCGCTACACGGATATTTTCTTCTGGCATTCCTATTTTTTTGCATACTGAGTTAAACTTCCAATTTGTGCTTCAGTTAAAGGCACTTCATTACGCAGGCCATTAGTATCTATAATTTTTCTTGTATTGTCCGCACCTTCTATTATTCGGGTAGTTCCATCTTTTAACGGAGTATATTTTACAGACCCCGATAACCCAATTTTAGGTTTAATTACTGAACTAACTCCTCCAAGTAATCCAGCAGTACCGATCATATTAGCCCAGTGTTCCTTTGACCACGCATTGGTAGGATTAAATGCTCCCTGAATCATACCCGTTACTCCAAATGTACCGAAATTGAGCATGTCATTCCATGAATCGTTTTGTTTAGCTGCCCGTTCCATGTATCCTTGATACATTCCTTTTGGAATACCATAGGACATATAATCTAAGAAGCTCCAAACTGAATCAAACTTTTTCTCATAGCGCACTGAATTAGCGTCTACAAAATCCTGACCTAGTTCAGTTAAGCTATCTACTGATTTCTGGAATGCATTTCGTGTATCTGGAGCAGGAACAGCACATGAATTCGGTGGAGGTGGTAAACAACTTGCGTCAATGTTACCTGCTTCCATCAAATCTGCTAATCTGAATTTATCTGCATGGTGACGTAATTCCCTAGCAATAGAATCCGTCAAGGTAACAAAGTCATTCATATTCTTCTGAGAGGTTTGGAAGGAATAGTAAAAGTGCTCTTTAGTCAGTCCTTCCCACAATTGCCCCATAGATGAAATTTGTTGTACTAAGTTACTATTCATTTGAGTTGCCGTTTGCTGTGCTAACTCAAACTGCTTGGAGACAGACATAAGCTGTTCTGGTGTCACTTTAATGGTTGTCATAATATACCTCTAGTTTGAGTTCGTTATGACATAATAACACTATTCAAATTTATGGAAAACCATTTTAATTCCTAATTGTTATGTGAAGGATTAACCTTTCTACCTACGTCTAAAGGCCTTATAGTTGTAACGAAAACCATATCCTAAAACTCAGAAATGAGTGTTAGAAGTTTTTATAATTATGTAGTTGTTGCTTGGTTGTGCTAATTTCTTGAGCAATACTTAATTGTGTTTTAGGCTCGTATTCTTTTTCATGTACTAGTAGCTTCTATACTCAATCCATAAGAATATGCCCCTAACCAGATCGCCGCAACTTTCTGGCATGTATAGGAGCATTCATGTATGAACATATTTAATGAGCTGATAATTAATTATCCGAATTTTTCCATTTTAGAAATGTATTTATGGCAATAACAATAATTAGTACGATGAGTAAAACATTAGTCATAGTAAGAGTGCTATCTAAGTTGCTCAATCTAGTTTCAATGTCCTGTAAACCTGAACTAGTTTTATCCCCTATTTCACTAATGCTAGAACTCATCCGATTTAAATACTGTACTAATTCACCTATATCCATCCAGCACACCTCCAGTCAATTGTTTACAATAACATATCATTTTTATTATTTGTTTACAATTATTTCATATAGTGCTATAACGAGGTCGTTAATAAATTCTATTTTCTGGAATTAATTTAAAATATTAAAATCTAAAAAGGCATTACCCGCAGTTCTAATGAGTTTTATTGTTTTTTAGCATGTTTCTCTGGAATACTAGGAGAACAAGCGAAAGCAAGCGAGGCACCTACACAGTATATTCAGATCAATACTCTTTATGTTGATCTACCTTACAGTTCTGATAAATATGATATTCAAAGAAGGGAAAATGAAAAAGAAGTAGAAATAAATGTTACTGAAAAGAGTCAGGGAATGTGATTTACACTGTAGGCGAGTTGAAAGAAAGTAAAACGATTAAACCACAGGATATTACTACAAACGGCTACGAAACACGTACTGTATATCAGGATTTATTTGTAATTTATGGATTATATTCGGTAATATCAGTATATAGTAGTGGTTCATTTGGTGAGATTTCGAATTTTCTGGAAACATATTGGGCACCAGTTAGTGATGGTTCTTGGAGTTTGGAGAATACACATGCTAATACCATTTCTACAACTGGTAAATTCCCTACTCAAAGGGTCCAAATTACTGGAACTGCTGTGGTTGATACTGTAGAAACACAATCCGGTGGAGTTTCTCTGGCGGTCTTGGGCTATAATCTAGGAGTTAATAACCATATGAGAAAAGCAATTAGCCAAGGCTTCACATTTAGTTATGGTAGATAACCAGTTCAAAATCTAACCTTACTTAGATCTTAATACGCAGTGGTGCCAAACAATTACTAAGTTTTGTCATTATCGGCACCGGTGTTTTTCTACAACTTAGAGACGAACCCCAAGTAAATAATTTCAATTCCTCGTATTTTCACCCCCCAATCATTCCCTAACATACAAAAAAGGCTAAACGGGCAATCCCGTCTAACCCTTAATTGTGACTTAATATTCTTCTTTCGAACAAACGCTCCATACTATTTATACAAACGTGCTAACTTCCTATATGCCAGCCCTAAACTTGAAACCAACCACTTTGAGCTGCCGATGGTATAGTTAACTTGACTACTCGTTGTTTGTGTACTTATAACTAATACTAATAAGAAAGTCGTCGTGCATAGCTTTCTAAATTATGATACTCCGTCTTGGCTTCAGCTAGGACAAATTTCTGATAACGTTCGACAATTATCCTGTAACGAAGGATTGAGCGTTCATCATTAATTATAATTGATTTCCTCATACCATCTAATAAGAACCGAACTCCCTTTTCGTACTGGCCTCTGGATAAACAATATTCAGCCAATTCACTCAATACGCCAACTAGCTGATTATTAATATTTTGCTGATCATTGGTTTGTATTCTTGTATGATCATGTAAGTTTGAAATTTCACACTCAAATCGATTCAGAATATCATCTACGTCCATGCTATAGCGATTGGCTGCGATCATAATGTTCCATAGACCCGGGAGAATCTCATCTTTCGTTCTTGTAATGAGATCAGCATATGCAGGAAGTACCTCTCTATTTCCAGCCATGAGCTTGCTCAGGCACACATTAGTCTCACCCCACTCCTGAAATAAGTTTTTCCAGTGTTTTGTTTCTTTATCAGTTTCTTTCACCCATTCTAAATCAACAGATTCATAGGCTGCTTGCAGTGCTAACTCATAGTTTCCTTGCTCATAGTTAGCCCCACCAATAAGTGAACTACTGAATGCTATATAAAAAAATAACGGTCGCAAAGGCTTCTTAATTTGTTCTCTTTTAAGAGACTGTGCTATAGAATATTGCGCTTTGCCTAAAGCTCTTAAGTCTTTAGCAACTTCCTCAACCCGTTCCCATTTACGCAAAGATCGGTATACATTAGCCAAATCTACAATGGCATCTAACTGGTCTATAGCATCAAGACGTTTGACAAATGGCTCAAATTGGAGCGCTGATTGAAAATTCTTTTCTTGGTCATTTCCAATCTGAATCTTAAATATGCGATATTGGCAGATGGCTAGACGCTCAGAATGTTGATATTTCTCCGCTTCAGCTACTCCCTCATATAATATCAATGCAGCCCCATGCCGTCCCTGTGCCAATAATCCTTCTGCAATTTCGAATAGCTTGGGCGAATAGAGTAGATTGTCCATGATGGCTCCCACCACTCGACGGATCGCATCCAACTTTTCCAACTCCGCACAGCGATATAAAAACGGTTCAATTCGCCTCATATTAGGAGGATGGTCAATAATGTAATTTTCTATAAATAGATCATAAAAGTGACCTTCTGGTAAGCCCATAGCTTCAGTAATTCGATCAAGCTGATTAATAGACATAGACTTATTACCTGTGACAATGCTACTTATTATTCCCCTATTCATCCCTGCGATTTGTCCAAATTGCGATAATGTTAAGCCTTCTTGTTGTAGAAATTGTTCCAATTCTGCTCTAATCGTGGGTGTAATTTTCATCTATAAACCACCCTTTCAACGTAGACTAACAATACGATGAATAGTTAAAATTATTATGTAGTTGTGAAACAAGTAGTAAAATGTTCTAGCGATCTTGATTGTACCATCTTTTGGTATAAAATCATATACCTTTCATATAGTACTCAAGATACCTTTTGGGATAGTTGCGATGATTTCATGATTAAGGATATCGTCTTTATGTTGATGTATAGTTTATTTGAAAAATTAGAACACAACTCATCCAATACAAAGTTACCAGATTAATAGCCAGGTTCGCATTCCCTTGTGTTTTAATCTATGAATTGAGCCTAGATTGGATGTATGACATACAAGCAACTTTAATGATATTAGGGACGGTATCGAGTCAAAAAATAACTTGAGTGTGAAAGTGAATGTGCTAGGGGCAATTTTAGAAATTAAATAGACGTTTATGATGTAAAATCCCCCCCCGTCCTTTTTATTGTACCTGCTAGTATTTGATCAGCAGACATAACAAAGAAACCTAGACATAATCATCCTGGCTCCATACACATGAACAATTTATCCTACTTGTTTCTGTTGCTCATATTCTTTAACTCTACGATAGAATGTGTTAGGCTTCATTTCTACACGCTTCATTGCTTCAACTGCTGTTATGCTGCCGTCCTTCCATTCCTTATAAACCGCAATGAAGGCATCACTTATAGCCTGTTTAGGCCGACCAAATACCACACCATTATTTTTTGCTGCTGCTATACCTTCAGATTGTCTACCGTTTATCTTCTCACGTTCACGTTCTGCCATGTAGCTGAGTAATTCAAGCACAATACTGGATATAACTTTCTCCAAGCCATTATGGTATTGTCTAGTATCAAAGATAGGCATATCAAGAATAACAATGTGTGCGCCTATCTCGTGCGTAATATCTTTCGTCGATACTCTTATGTAACCATAGTGTCTAATCTCGCTCATATGGATCATCCTTTACTATGTCATTGATTAACTATGTCAAAATGTATATATTTACATATGAAATATTTCGAAATTATATGCATACTATTTGACATGTATCATAAATACTTTTGACATGCCTCAGACCATTATTGCAAAAGGTATACTTTATGACATAGTTTTGGAAAAGACCTTGGCTAAATTGAGCATAATAAAAAGGCAACCGAAGTCGCCCTAGATATTCCAATTATATAACTTAACTTTTCAAATGCTTTAGTACACAAACCTATTTACTGTCTTCTTCCTTGATATAAGTAGCATCATATTGAATGATCGCTTTTGTTTTGTTCGTAGTCTTTGAACCATCGTAGACTACTTCATCTTGACTGAACTTATCTTCATCATGGATAGATTGCAGTTTTTTTATAAATAATCCATCTTTAGTATAAATTTTATCAGGGTGATTAAGTCCTTCTAGTACACTATCAGGGACTACTGCTTTTGTAACGCTCTCCATTTCTTCTGAAGTATCATCACTAGCAAAAACATTATTACTAATAACTACAGCAAACGTAACAGTAAGGGCAGCCAACCCCAAAAATTTTAATTTAGCCTTCACTTCTGTCCTCACCCTCCATTAAATTAACTTGTATAAACATTTCCAGAAATTTGAATTTGATATCCATCTCCATCTTTTCCAGTGGGATTGCCAATTAGCAAATAAACTGGATAGAAACTTTTTTTGCGCTAGTTGTTGACAAAAAAAGTAACTAACGAAAATTTCAAGCATATGAATATAACATGTAGGTTTAAAATGGATTCTAATTAATTATATGTAACTAAAATCTCTCTATTTAATTAAATATGGTTTTGATTTCATATTATTAGATAAAATTCCCTAACCAATATATTCAAATTATATGTATGAATTCTACAAAAGTCAAATTGCTCAATCTTTTTTTAACACATTTGTAATCATAGTTTGAAAGTAATATTTTGATGTTCTCAGTAAAGAGGATAGGAAGTTGACGCTGTGTCAAGCATATGAGGGTATCACCAACTTTGGAGGCACTGTAGAGATAGCCTGTAACTACCCCCTTATCAAAAGCTCAATCGTCAAAATTGATAATATGTGCATAAATACTATATTCTATATGATTTTTTGAGTCATTGTGGTTCAAAATTGTACCATAATATATTTACATCGTTGCCGTATCAAAATATAGCAAAATGTAGATGGGATAAGGACTTTGGGTAAATATGATCAACATCGTGATTTCAATCGTATGTATCGGAGGAAAATGTTCAAAAAAACTTGATGGATTAAGGGATTATTGTATTTTTATAAATTAAATTGTTTAAAACCAAAAATTAGAAAACACTTTATTTATCTGCATTTCGTATCGTAGCTCAATCGTATCGTGAAACGTAACAAGAATCGCGGAGTGGATGACATATTTTCATGTTTTTTAACTCTATCAAGTTGGTTCTACATAATAGAAGAAACTCAGCTTAACCTCTCTAACCTCTCGCACAGTCATTTCTTCAAGGTTTTCGTCTCACCTGTCGATGGGACAGTATGCTTCTGCTCAACAAACTCCAAACGATCAATGGAATCGGGTAAAGATAACATTTCGAACATTTTACCTATCGGCAGATTGAACGATGTCGTGTAATTTCCAAATTGATTATATGAGCGAATATATCTGTCTGCTGTCTGCCAAGTTATATCTACTGAATCTTTAAGCCATTTTCCAAACTCGCCATGCGCTAGAACATTTTCCTTAACATGTTTCAATCGTCGTCCAATCTCAAACACTGACTGTCCAGCTATTTGTTTATAACTGTTTATTTCTTTATATTAGTTTAAAACAAAAAATACCCCCGGAATATATTTACCGGGGCAAAGTCTCTATTCTTTTGCAGCTTTAGGGAGAGTTATGTGTATAGAAAGTGATGGTTTATCATAATTCACTTTCGCACCTATCGATTCACTAATGAACCTAAGGTTCACATATAAAACTCCATTAACTAAAGCCGGGGATTGCGTCAAATTATACTTTTTATTATTCACATAACCATCATTACTATCCTGAGTCAATTTTATTACATTGGAACCGTCCTTACTTGAGGCCGTTACTGTTTTTTGTGCGTTATCCCATTTCACTTCCATATCATATCTTGCGAAGATATCACGAAATGGAACCATTGCCACTCCAGAATAGGAAATAAAAGTTTCAGAATCAAGTTTCTCATTATTAACGTATACTTTAAGTTTGGATACCTCTTCAGCATAAATCCCTCCAGAAAAAACTCCTGCTATTAATAGAATTAAAAACATTATAAAAAGATTCCTTTTCATTAGTAATTACTTCCTTTTACAGTTATAGTGACAGTGTTATTACCATCGCGTTGGATGTTAGCAAAATCAGTAAGCGGAGCACTAAAGGCACTACTTGGGACTGAGGCACCGTCTACTTTAATACTTGAATAGGTAGCTTTATTCCGTCCTCTATCATCTTTTGAAACAACCGTTGATAGAAGCTTCCATTGATCGACGCTATTAAGGCCGAGACTATCATTAGTTTCCATAATAGAAATTAAGGGAGTCTCTTTACTGCTACTACAGGACTGATTTAAACAAGTTGCTGTACCATTAATCTTCATCCTTACTTTACCACCATCGTTATACCATATATACAAATTCACATCGGAATTTGGTAAGTATGCATTTGCACCTTGTACATCTGCATAGCCTGCAATAAGTTTAGCAGGACTGCCTACTTTACCTTTTTTCCACAACCATAGTTGGTTTCCATCCCTTTTCAGCTAAACCTAAACCAACACTAGAATCATAGACTAGTCCCATGTCTGCTTCGTATGCACCTGAAGAGAATCCAGAATAGTTATAGGCAGCTGTCTCTTCACCAACTTGTGAATCAAGTGGAAGTCTTAACAAAGTAGATAGGTAGCTTCCATTTTCGACTATATTCTGTCTACCCCCAATACCATCCCCAATATTATAAGCTAAAGTATTGATTCTGTCGTTTTGACCTTCAGTTAAGTATTTAACATCTGGCTTTTCAATAGTAAGTTCTGGAGCTTTATCGGGAGCCTCTTCATATTTGTAAACATAATCTTCGGCTATAATAGTGTAATCATAAATTGCATTATCATAAACACTTTCCGACACATTTTTATTTAAACCTAGCTTTTGGTTTCCAACTCTATCCTCTTCAATCCCTTTCTTGATATGAATTTTTTTGAAAATGTTACACGAGATAATATTACCTATTTTCCCCTTTTTATCAACATTAAAAATCTATTTAAAACCTTATATGTTAATTTTAAAGAATAAATAGACATATACGCACTTATTATTAGTCAATTAGTCTATGTTCCTTATTTGGGTTAATATAAAAAGAGCAACCGACACATGTCAGTTGCTCAACAAAATACCTGTTGGTCATATACCACGCTTTCCCCTTAATCGTATCCACCATACGCTTCTTGATATCCAAGAATACAATCTCGCCACACTCTTTACAGCCCCATTTGTTCCTCTTGTACGCTGACTCCTCAACATAAGAAGCTCCACATTTACATTCTACCTTAATTAATGTTCTATACTGACTGTATGCATCTGCTAACTGTTCACTGGCTTTACTTGCTACTGTAAATTGCTGTATCACTGCTATATGTTCTCTTTGCTCTGAGTATTCATTATGTACCTTAAAATCTGCTACCAACTCAGGGTTTAAACCAAAATATTGTTTACCCACTGTAGTCACATACTTACTTCCTACACGATATGATTCTATCCAGTCTTGTATTTGTTTAGTGGATAGTTGGATTGTTCCTTTAATACCGCTATTTAACGTGTAGGTCATTGTGTGATGCTGGTTTTGATTCATATATGAAGCTACTCCTTTAATCTATCTTATAATGTTCATTATACTATAAATAGAAAACAAAAAAGACGTGGTTGCCCACGCCCTTACAATTAATTAATTTTAACGAATGTGTCAAAGAATTTCTGCCGATTGGATTTATCATAGATGTATGGATCAGAAAATTTATCGTTCCAAGTCCCATCTTTTATACTCAAGCTTTCAATTTTATATCCCAAGAATTTATTCAGGCTATTTCTATCCACATCAATTGAATATGTTTTCCCATCGAATGGCAAGATCATTGAGACAGCATTTAAATCGTGAAACTGGCGTAATAACCTAGCACTTTCACCAACTAATATTTTTTGAATTGCATTTTCTGTCCCAAGGTGATTACTGTAATCTTCGTTCTTCACCAAACTATCAGGCTTATCCTCTTTATAATCTGAATAACTGCCATAGTATAAAATCAAAACATTATTGTCTTTAATTGAAACACTCTTTATAAATGGGTTTCCAGTAGCGTAAGATATATATTCTTTAAACACTGTTTCATCTGCTGGTAATGTTGATAAAGGGTCTGCTGTTACCTTAGCATCTTTGGGGATATCTTCAGTTTTAGATGTTACTTGCTTCACCTCAGTTTGAACTGGTTTAGTAGCATCAGGCTTATCTTTTTTACTGACCAAATCTACGATAAAAATAACAGCAAATAAAACAAGTAATCGAACCCACAAGTTATTGTACCACTCACGCTTATCTACCTGAGAAATTTTCACATCATTTGCCCCTTTTGAGACAGGAATTTTAAAATTTCTTCGTTAAATATAAAATCATCGTTTTACTACAGGAGTCTCCAGTATCTAGTTACCTGAAGCGATAAGCTTTTCAGCCTTGCGATCCATTTTAATCACTTTACTGTTATTCCTATAATCATCCCATGAATCCAAACTCAAGTATGGCTCTGCTTCAATTATATCTTTTACCTTGCTGTGCTGTTGTTCTTTGAATAGCTCAATCATTTTAATTAAATCGTTGCGATCCAACAGCTTTACTCCATTATAACTGGCTAACTGTTCACACGAAGTTGTGTATTTGCTTGAAGTAATGACAATAGATTTCTTAGCTCTGTAAAATCGCATAGAACTATACACTTCCTGAACTGCGCTCAAACCAACAGGATTGCTTATTGCATACCGTTTAGCCTGAATGACATTACGGCAGCCCTCTCTGTCCGTAAATACCAAATCTGTTCCAAAATCTCTACTGTCTTGTGTTTTATACGCATCACCATAGCCTAAACACTGGAACAGCCTGAACAGATACATTTCAAAGTCCTTGCCATCCTCCATACGGTCTATTTCGTTAATGCCAATTTTATAAGGGTCAATATTCTGCGTTACTTTATACGGTTCCTGAACTCTAGGCTTCTTAAATAAGCGTAGCAACACCAAAGCAATCAATAAAACAACGACACACACTATCACAAATATAGACAATAATGTTCCTCCTTAGCTACTTTGGCTCTTTTTCACACTATCTTATAATACAACATATAGGGATAATTTACCATATATTTTGGATAAGTATAGTAAATTGTTAACAAAGAAACGTCTATTGCTAGGCGAATAGCTTCATATTCATGGGGGATAACTCTTCTTGACTCCTGTATACACATTCCTTCTTGTTTTGCCTTCCTCTTTGTAACCTTTGCTTCACATAGACATGCACAGAGCCTAGACCAATTTTTTAAGTTTATATGTTGTACATTTTATTGATCATTCCAGGTTTAGTGAATCACGAAGAAAAAAGAATAAAATTCCTGATTATAAGAAGTTTTCTTTTCCTTATACTTTTGACAAACTGTCATAAGCCTTGATATGACTGGATTTAACGTAATGTTAATGTTAGACGCTGTGTACCTAGAGTTTCAGGGGTTTTATCCATAGGGCTAACACCAAAGATTGAGTAATGATGATTACATCATTATTCCTTTTTATTGATTTAAAACAATATAATTGACATAATATCAATAAACATCCTTACCAAAGATTTTTAAGATCGCTATATTTCTAGACTTTTCCTACATTACTTTGAATGGCTTCATAGTACAAGAATTCTTCTTTTCCAAAAATATTATTGGAGGCTAACAAATGAGTAAATTTGAAAAAAATCTAATTAAGTATTTGTCTTACGGTTTTTTTGTAGGAATATACTATTCCTTTATTAAAGGGCCAACAACAACGAGTACTCCGATCAACGGTATGTTTGAATTTTATACGGTACCCACTTCTACTTTTATTTTCAGAACATTATCAACCTCGTTTCTACTAAGCCTCTTTGCTGGAGTGGTGTATACAATTACTTTTTTATGTATAAGAGGAAATAAGTAGATTCTTTGAATAACTCCAAAGCAAAAGAAGCTGTCCAAATCGCAATGGCTCCTTTTCTTAAGTGACGGTTCGAAGCAAATATTTCGTCATTGGTAGCGCCACTTTAGCTTGCTCCAACAAAGGAGATAGTTATGAGAAAATATGGAATAGCAATCTTTATAGTAAGATATTCGCAAGTGTTTGGATGCTTAGTAGTTACACTAAAAGTGATACTCAAAACAAAGTTTTCGATTATCTTGTAAAAATTCAAGGATACAAACCATCTGAAATTTATTCAGTTAAAACTTAAATAGGTAAAGCTCCCTTAGTTAGTACACAAGTTGTTTTTAAGGACGAAACCAATGCAAGGTATTTTTAAAGAGCAAGATAAAATTATTCAGTATAGCCAAGCCTCATTAAAAGGAGTAGATGATGGGGCGTATAATTATTCTTTGAAGGATTATAACGGAAATGCAATGCACAGTCACATGCTTGTCCTTCTCCAAAAGGTCACAAATGCGGTCACAAAATTCCGTCATTTATAAGATTTTAATAGAATAAATCAGTACAGATCAGTAAATTGAAAATTGCTATGAAAGCTTGTCCCGTTTGACTTTACGGCTTAAACAGCGGAAAATTTTACTACCTCAAATTCGATACACCTTAGACGCACCACACATGATGTAACCACGGGAGTTGGAGATAGTCAGCAGCGTTGTTTTAGGCAGTTTGACTTCGACTCCGATAAATGTATGCTCACCCACTTGTACGGGTTCCATGTGTATCATGGTTATTACATGCACCTCCTCTTTGTTCACCCGGGATATTTTATGCAGCATTTTCGGGTAAGTGTGGACGCCCGTGGATACGTTCAAAATTTTAGGAGGATTATTTATGTATAGCAAACATGCTATATCAAAAAGACTAGACGAATCATTCCATCTAGTCCCTTTATCATCGTTAATGTTCTAGGTTTACACTTTATTCAAGCTTCTTTAAGTACTGTGGGGATATAAGGTCGGCAAGCCAAACATCATGATTGGCTTTATAAAACTTTACTTGATTGGCTAATGCCTTTTCTGTGTCTACTTCGAGGATCACTAGTTCCCCACGTCTTTTGCCTGCTAAAATTGCAAACTCAAGGGATTCCGACAGATGTACACACTTTCTACCCATTGGCTTAATTCCTTCATTGAAAATATTATGGATTACCTTTGTGTTTGTACCATGATAGAGAATGGTTGGTGGAGTAGCCTCTTTATAATCTAACCTGTCTGTACTGTGACCATAATTAGCTCTTATGTACCACAATGGTTTACTACTTGCTTGATACCCAACTCACTAACATCGGCCCATCTATTCTCTGATCTTATCCCTTGAATCAGGTCTTGGATGTCACAATAACCCTCATGGTCTAGCTCAAACCAAACTGTTCTGGTGTATGTCTCAGAATCTTACTCATAAACTTACTGAGGCTCTCTTCTTGTTTTGGTGTTAACATTGTATACTCCTTTAATAAAATATTTGTCTATCTATAATAACCTATCCGATGATTCATAGCGCCTTGTGAAGTAAAGTCCCAAACCTCCGACAAGGAAAGATGTAGCTCCAATTAAAAAAAACCTCTTAGACTGTATCTGTTATAAGCCTCAATATTTTTGCAAGTCCCAGCCCACAATGAAAATAACCGAAAATACCTCTTATCAAATCCATGATAAAAAATTTCTGATTCTTAAATCCCTCCTCTCTAATAGTTGTCCGATGAAAATAAAGATTTAGACTGACCCAAATATAAAACGAGCGGCAGTCAAGGACCTGAAAATAAAGTCCTAGACTGCCGCTCGTTTATTGAACTAACGTTCTCTGTTAGCGTAACAAGTGGTGCAAAATTATTTCATGTGATAAGACTAGCTGTTTTGATAAAGTTTATTTGATACAAGATGAGGTTCTTGTCATCCGCCGTACCGATCCAGCCAGTCGCACTGCCACGCCTCGAAGGAATTGCCACTTATACTCTGCAGCAGCTTGCCACTGGGGAGCGAGAACATGCCATCCCCGTTGATATCTACAACCGTTTCGGTGCTGCCGATCGGATTGCCGTCAGTAAGAAACACACCGAGGCGATAAATTCTCCCTGAATCGCTAGGCTTCCAATCGCCTTAAATCGTTCTACCTCTATGGTTTTGCCGAAATAATCGGCTGGATCAACGTCTTCCATCAGTCCCCATTCGACCATATCTGGCGTACGGGTCAGCACTTTCCGATGCGACTGTCGAGAATCCTCTCTATCGCTGGATATTCCTCGAATCTTGTTCGATGAAATGTTGAATAATCGCCCCGTAAAGGGGCAGTTTTCTTAGGCTTGCATAAATGCTTCTAACGGTTCCAGAGTCGCGAACGTCTTCTTCGCATCCTTCTTCCGTTGCTCATCATAGAGTTTGGTCAACTCTTCGAATGATTTAGCTTTAATCTTCGTATAACTCGATTTGGTGTATCTGATTATGTACGTCTTTACCCCTTCCTCTTCACTCCACTCGTAAACGACATCATATTTGTCCCTCAAATTCTTTAAATGAAGTGACCGGCGCAACACTGCAAAGTGTTCTTTAATGGCTTCATCACATTCCTCCATAATCTTCTCGTATGTGCAGCCAACTCGCATCAGAATCTCCAATGCCCGTTCATCGCCGTATCTCGCGAGAAATTCCTTCAACGAAACCAGCGCATATAGCATTATTTGTTCCTTGTCATTTGGATTCCTGTATTCATAACAGCCTACAACCAAATTGCGGTCGGTCATTTCCTCCTTACTGAATTGCATATTAAATAAATACTCGAGTGTCTTTTGCTTCATAACGGTTTCCAACATCTGTTCTTTATCAATCCTGATGCCCGTTGTCACCCACGGAAACGGTAGTTGGCCGTTACTTTCACGCGGTATGCTACCCCTAAGATTCAGAATCGGCATACCCGTAGCCATTGCGTACGACCTGTTATATCCGTCGCCCGCGAATATTTCCTGTTCTTCTTGCATGTGTCCTGCCCCTCCTTTTAGTACCAAGTTCCATTCGGCGCGTAGTGCCACCAGTTGTCTGCGAAGTGAATCTCCACTCGATTCCAGCGAATTGCGATCCAAATTATCCTCCGCACTTTCCAGTAATATCTTGGTTAAGCAATAGTTCTCCGTTCGTATTATGAGCTGTGACCTACGCTTATGGGCTTTGTCACTTCCGCTCTTCCAGTCCCGCTATGTCCATTGTCAGGCAACACTTTTATTTTCATCTCTCCAGGCACTTCATGAAGTCTCCGTTACAATCGGTTAGACGAACCGAGGAATAAGACCCTATAGTAAACTATTGCATATCCATAAAACTACCACTTTTTTGTGTTGGTCTCCTATTAGTTCATCACCGCTGCTTTTCATGAACCCGCGAAGATACTTCTGGGATAAATTGTATTATATGAGAACCATAAGTCCATCTAATGGTTGCGTTATCCTGCCCGTTGGCTAATGCCGGCTGCCATTCTACAACTTTATTTTTCATGGTCTAATGCTTTGTTTTTCAGTCTAACACTTTATTTTCACAGAACAATAGTCTCATTAGACTATTTTGTTCTTCCCATAATTTTAAGAATGTATCATACTTCATAACATTCACGCACCTTCCGTATACTTTACCCATATCGCTAAGTTAGTAGCCTGATTGAAGACTCTCCTGTTTAAACCCGCCTCTTAATTCTTAGGTGCATGCAAATTATCTTCTTTATCAGATAAATTACTATGAAAAAAGCTTGCTCCCATTTTACTGTTAAAGGAGCAAGCTCGGTTCGTATTATTGAAGCTACTTTATGATTCAAATGTCAACTTTTCGGGAAATATACCACCTTCTTTAACGAAGCAACGTGCCATCCGCTGTGAAGCCCTATCAAAATAAAATTTATTTGAATGACTCGGATCTGGTAAAGGTTCAATTTCAGAGAATAGCTTAGTCTCTTTGTTCAATTGAATTTTCCCCATAATGTGTTCATTTGGGCCATATCTATAAATAACTACATTCTCATCCTCATGCTCTTTAAAAAGTAAAACAAATGCTCCCATTATAAAACTCCTCTATTCTATTTCCCATGGACGACCCGACCTTACCGCAGCTTTATGAGCAGTCTCATAGTCTGTTTTAAATATACCCTCAAATCTGGATTCAAACAATTCATGATTAAGCAAATCCATATCTTTTTCTGTTTGTAATCCTTTTTGTAATCTATCCCATGCTTGAGCTATTTCGTAATCAGAATGAAATCTGCCATAACCACTCGACTTTATATGTTCATTTATGAAAACGTGTTCTTTGATTCTTTGAACTCTACTTTCCTTCATTCCAGAATTTTCAGCTATTGCTCTTACATCACTATCAGACGCTCTGATTTGATCATACATCTCATCTGCTTCAGCTTCTCTACGAAAATATTCATCAATTGAAAGATCGTTTCTTCCACCTGTTTGTACTTCTGTTTTAGGTTCAGATTCTATTGAATTACGCAATTTCGAATTCGTATTATTCTTCGGAATCTCATACTTAATAGATGATTTCAACCCATTTTAGGCTTGATTACTGAACTAACTCCTCCAAATAATCCAGCTGTACCGATCATATTAGCCCAGTGTTCCTTTGACCAGGCATTGTTTGGATTAAATGCGCCTTGAATCATACCTGTTACTCCAAATGTACCGAAATTGAGCATGTCATTCCATGAATCGTTTTGTTTAGCTGCCCGTTCCATGTACCCTTGGTATATTCCTTTTGGAATACCATATGACATATAATCTAGAAAGCTCCAGACTGAATCAAACTTTTTCTCATAGCGTACTGAGTTAGCGTCTACAAAATCCTGGCCTAGTTCAGTTAAGCTATCTACTGATTTTTGGAACGCATTCCGTGTATCTGGAGCAGGAACAGCACATGAATTCGGTGGAGGTGGTAAACAACTTGCGTCAATGTTACCTGCTTCCATCAGATCTGCTAATCTGAATTTATCTGCATGGTGACGTAATTCCCTAGCAATAGAATCCGTCAAGGTAACAAAGTCATTCATATTATTCTGAGAGGTTTGGAAGGAATAGTATAAGTGCTCTTTAGTTAGTCCTTCCCACAATTGCCCCATAGATGAAATTTGTTGTACTAAATTACTATTCATTTGAGTTGCCGTTTGCTGTGCTAACTCTAACTGTTTGGAGACAGTCATAAGCTGCTCAGGTGTCACTTTAATTGTTGTTATAATATACCTCTGTTTGAGTTCGTTAAGACATAGTAACATTATTCCGATTTATGGAAAACGAACTTAATTCCTAATTGTTATGTGAAATAAGATAACTTTATACCTATGACCACAAGCTTGTAGTCATCGCTTTCAACTCCTGATCTTCAAACATATCCTGTAACTCAGGAATCAACTTTAGGAGTTTTTATAGTTATGTAGCTGTTGTTTCGTGATACCGAGTTCCTTAACAATATCGGTAATATCTTTTAGATGGGCATTTTGTTCATCTGCTTGATTCCCTTATCCTAGCTCAACAACTTGTAATGTTTGATATTGGGGCATGGTAATTTGAATTTGACGCACCTTCGTTTGAAGCAAGGTGGTTGTAAATTTCATCCTCCTTTAGTCAGATTGGCTAACTATGTAGAAAGGCCCACTCCCGTTTTTATTGTTAAGGAGCAGGCTCAAATTGTACTTTTTTAAATCTCTATGCTATCCCACAACTCTAGAATAGTCTTATCATCAATCTTCCCATTAATGAACAACTCTCTTGCTGATTCAAATGATTGCGAAAAACTGTCCCTTTCACGAGTAAGAAAGTACTCTTCTTCATTCTGGCTAATCCAATAGCTATCATTTTTATAGTAGAACTGAAACTCTTCTCCCATTTCAAAACGTTCCACCAATTCATTGTATTCCAAAACAGTCCCTCCTACTTCTTGTTAACTCTTTTAAATGTCCCATCTTCTTTCCATTCAAAAACATGTTCATGAGGCCACTCTGGATGCTGCTTTGAATTTCCATGATTCGTGTAGTCTACATCGCGTGTAGCCCTTCCATTTTCATCATAATATCTTCTTGTTTTTATCTCACCTGTATTTTTATCCAGAATATCAATTGATGAGTTAGGTTCACCTTTAGCTGGATGTGGATTCGTTGTCGTACTTGTATGATTTGATGAAGGAGTAACATCTATCGACGTTCCCTTGTTGGAAGTAAGTGTCTGTTTAGCTGAACCTCCACCTTCTCCTTTCGCCATCTGCCACAATTCCGCTGAGCTCTTCCCTATTCCGCTTGCGCCTTTAACTGCGGTTGTACCTCCATGTGCCGCTAAAGCTGCTGAGCCAATCAATCCAGGTATTCCGATAATACTACCAACTCCCGTGGATGAAACAGCAACTGATAATCCTTCTCCACCTGTTCCAACGATTACCTCACCAGCTCCCTGCAATGTTGTAGCTACGTGACCAAGAATTTCACCTACTTTAGCTGCCATTGGATGATCATAGTCACGGTCTTTGTCAGGCAGCATCCCCAAGGTTAAATCTTCCTGAATAGCACCTTTCGCTCCCTGAGCAGTATCCCACAGAATTTCTCCTTGAAGCTTGCTAGCTTCCATCTGGGCTTCAGCCTTGGTGATCTCCGCTTTTCCGATCTGTTCAAAAATTTTATGTAGCCAACCTTCGCCGCTTGATGCCGTTTTAACAGGCACACCATTCCCTGGCACATCCAGTACAACTTTTTCTCCATCTACCTGTGTGAAGTTTTTTGAAATAAAAATGAGTTCTTGTGCAACCGTAGAAAGTCGTTCAAGTGTCACGCCCATGGATTGTCTAGAGACCTGAAAATCTTGGAAAAACCTCTCTCGGGTAGCACCAGACCAACCTTGTTGGACAAAATCAATTCTTCCATTCAGTAAATTCAACATACGTTCCATTTCGTGTTTACCATGCAAGAACTGGTCAGCCACTTCCATTAGCTTATCAGGTGGAACCAATATTCTCCCCAATTGATCACGTCCATTTTAATTTAGATGGAAATAATCTTATCAGAAGGAGATGTTTAGGGATATCCACCTGTTATCCTGAAATTTCCTTTTATATTATGTGACAAATGAACTGATATAAACGGATTTACTATGTCATAAGTATTGTATAAATGCCTTGCAAAGTAAATTATTTGACTTCACTCTTTTGATAGCATCCAATTTTATAGAAATAATAGATTCACTAACAGATTCAAGTAATGCAACTGACTTTTTAATATAAACGAAAATATCAGTGTTAAATTTTTTTAAAATATTGTGGAGGCACAAAATCGGCAAGCCAAACACCATTGTTAGCGATATAGAACTTCACATTATTATCCAGCGCTTTTACTGTATCGACTTCAAGAATGACTAATTCACCACGTCTCTTACCTGCCAATGTTGCAAATTCAAGTGTCTCAGATAGATGAACATATTTTCTCCCCATTGGTTTAATTCCCTCGGTAATAATTTTATCAACTACTTTGCTATTTGTTCCGTGATAAAGAGCAGTTGGCGGAATGAATTCTTTGTAATCTAATCTTCCTGCACTGTGCCCGTAGTTCGCTCGTATGTATCCATTTACCATGTGGTACCGCTTCTTTGGACAATTAGTTACGACTTGATCAATCCCTGCTTCTCCTATATCCGACCATCTATTCTCTGATTTAATTGCTGAAATTAAGTCTTGCACGTGGCAATAACCTTCATGGTCCAACTTAATTCCAAACTGTTCTGGTGTATGCCTAAGAATTTTACTCATAAATTTACTAAGGCTCTCTTCTTGTTTTGGTGATAACATCATATACTCCTTCTAATGTAATATTTGCTTTATCTAAAGTAACCAATCTGATGATTCATAGCGTCTTGTGAAGTAAAGCACTAATCCCCCGATAAGGAAAAATGTAGCTCCAATTAAAAAACCTCTTAGACTATATCTGCTATAAGCCTCCAATAATACTGCAACTCCCAGCCCACAAGGGAAATACCCGAAAATACCTTTTATTAAAGCCATGATAAAAAACTTACGATTCATACATTTTTCTCCTCGTTAATCGTACTTCATTATATAAAAACGAACAAATTTATTTCATCCATATCCATATATCCTCTTTGTCCCCATTTCACAGCAATCCAAAGTCTCCAACAATAACTTCCATTCTAAGCCTAAATTAAAAAGACAACAGGTGATACCTGCTGCCTTTACTCACCATTATTCAGCTTCCGTCAACATTTTTAAAATGCCAGTAAATGAGCCGTCAATCGATATAATACCTCCATTAACTTGCTTGCTAAATTGAGACTCTGTAAGTTTATCTTTTCCTGCTGTGTGATTCTTAATGAATTTTATAAGGTCTGCTTTCTGATTTGCAATATCCTTTAATGCTTGTTCGCTTTCTTTTTTGTAATTTTTAACTGTTTTATTTAGTTCCACCTTAGCCACGCCGAGCTGCTTCTTTAATTTATCACAATCAGCCTTGGCTTGAGCTATCACCACTTTACTAGATTTATTTTTCACTTCGTTTTTATAGCGCGCTGATGCTTGACTTAATCTCTGAGTTAGCTCACGAACTTCTGCCCCCAGAACAGCATTAAGTTTTTTTTGTGCAACTTTAATTTCTTTTACACGATCTTTGTAATTCTCAAAGTATATTTTTTCGATTTCACTTGTTGACATTGCTTTTGTAGATGTTGCTGCCAATACTTGTGATGGAATTAAAATAGCAAACATCAATAATAGCAGAATAGCTTTCTTCATATGTATCTCCTTCTTTGGCAGTAGTGCAATTATCATAAGGGAAATGAAGGGAATAGGCAATATGTCTTGTTATTTAAATACTACTTTCCACATTATATAACCTTCCAATGATCGAATAAACATTTTACAGATAAAAGTCCAAGCTAAGTCACTTCTAGAAGCTTATTTATGTAGAGCAAAACAAACGATATGAAAAAGGCTAGACGGATAATTCCATCTAACCTCTTGATCATAGTTAATTTTCTAGGTCTATTGTGATCTTATAATTGAGACTATTTTATTCCAACATTCGTCTATATTGTCCAGTTGGATCATAATCACTAATGCTACTGACATAAAACTGGATACTAGGAGGGTGGAATCAACCTACTCTTCATCTTCATTAACCGCTTTAATCAGATTTCCATAGACTTCCTTCGTGTGAGCAGATGCATGTTCTTTAAAATGTGTAAACAACCTCATACATCTAATTGCTTGTATTTTATTATTAACTTCAGCGGACCTTTCCAAACAACTGAACAAAAATGTAAAACCGTCTAAAAACTTCCCTTTACGCAAAAGATAGATTGCTAATTCTCTTGAGAAATCAGTATATCGCTCCGTTATGAAGCGTTTAGTATACAACCCTTCCACTTTTTTTCGCTCCAGAAAGGAGATAATTTCTCCTTCAAATTGTATTAAAATATCATCTACATCAAAATGATATCGATTTGCCGCTTCAAGCATATTATCAAGTGCGGGAAGAACTTCCTCTTTTCTTGAAGAAATATAATTTACATAATTGAGAAGAACGCCCTTATCACCAGAAAGAAGCTTATTTGCATACGTATTTACTACTGCCCAGTCTTCATATTGCCTCTTCCACTTCAAAGCAGTTTCATCTATAGCATTCACCCAACTCAAATCGGCGTAAGCATAAGTATGCTGAAGTGCTTGCTCGTAGTCTTTCCTTCCTTCACAAGCTTCTGCCCGAAGTAAATGCGAGAATGCCCAATACGCAAACAAAGGAAATTTGGGTTTCTTCGAATTGTCTTTATTCTTATGATGCCGTTTTTGTTCCAAATTGTATTGAATTTTAGCCTTATCTCCAAGAGCTTTAGCGAATAATTCTAATTTGTCCCATTTTCGTAACGAGCGGTATGTATTCGCCAAGTCTTTTAATGCCTCTAACTGATCTACCTCATCTAACCGTTCAACGTAAGGCTCAAATTGAACGGCTGCATCATAGTTTTTCTCTTGATCGTCTCCAACACGAAGCATAAACAATCGATACTGGCAAACCGCCAATCGTTCTGAATGCTGATGCCTTTCACTCTCGGCCACATTTTCATAAAGGAAGGCCGCTGCTTCCTTGTAACCATCTCTGTAAATATTCTCGGCTACTTCAAAGAGTAATGGAGGATAGATTGGATTATCCAGCAACAGGAATACAACGCGCTGCAAGCAATCGACTCGGTCAAGCTCCACACATCGGAACAAAAAAGGACTAATTCTTCGCCAGTTGAGCGGTTCTTCCTCAATACATTCTTTAATGTAACGTTCATAAAAATAGTCTGATGGTAATTCCATCCCGGTAGTAATGCGATCCAATTGATTAACGGATAAAATACGATTTCCAGTAACAATACTGCTAACCGTGCCTACATTCAAATCAATGATATGTCCAAACTCGGTCATACTCAAGCCTTTTTGTATTAGGTATTCCTTTAATTCTGCTGCAATCGTAAGTGTGATTTCCATGAATAAACCACCCTTTCAACGTCGACTCGCATATGATACATAGTTAAACCATGTAATAGAGAAACAGTTGGAAAAAATACTTTTTCACCCATAATTGTACCGTCTTTTAGAACAAAGCCATATACCCTTTAGTTGTTTACAACAGCACACATTACATTTTTGCACCTTTTACATAAATTTCTCAAAATAAGATTTCCTCATATTGCTTAAATACAACAAAACAGGAAATAAAAAGGCTAGACGGATCATTCCATCTAACCTGTTCCATTATCCATTTGGTTTAATATTCCGCCCCATTTAATTGAATTAAATATCAAGTATCTTTTCCTGTTAGAAAGAATTACATTTCGCCATGATATGTTGGTTGATAACTAGGCCCTTGATCATAAAATTGTAAGGAAGCAGTCGCTATCGCCACTAACATAAAGCTGGTTGTTAAAAAGGTTAGAATTATTTTACATTTCATTCTCATCCACCTCAACAATCAAATTTCTGTATGCTGTCTTTATCTCAATTGATGCATACTCTCGATAAGACTCATACAGCCGCATACATTTAATTATATACGATTTATTATTGCTTAATTTAGATTTTCCCAAACAACTTAATAAAAATTTAAAGCCATCAGAAAATCTTCCTTTGCTCAAAAAGTAGACCGATAATTCCTTAGAGAAATGTATAAAACGCTCTGTTATGAATCGTTGAGTATAAAAGCCTTCGATTTTTTGTTGTTCCAAATAAGATAAAATATCCTCCTCGAATTGCTCTAGAATATCATCTACATCAAAATGGTATCGATTAGCTGCCTCAAGGATATTATCAAGTGCGGGAAGAACCTCATCTTTTCTTGAAGAAATATAAGCTACATACTCGGGAAGTACGCTCTCTTCGCCTGAAAGAAGCTTATTTACGTGCGTATTTACTACCGCCCAATCCTCATACTTATTTTTCCAATTCATTGTTTCTTCATCACTAGCCTTAACCCAACTTAAATCAGCATATTTTTTGATATGATAAGACGCCCGTTCATAATCTTTTCTTTCACCACAGGCTTGTGTACGAAGTAAATGTGAGAATGCCCAATAAGCAAACAGAGGAAAACTTGGTTTCTTTGAATTTTCTTTTTTCATATGATGCCGCTGTTGTTCCAGTTTGTATTGAATTTTAGCTTTGTCTCCCAAAGCTTTAGCGAACAGTTCTACTTTGTCCCATTTACGTAACGAACGGTATGTATTCGCCAAATCTTTTAACGCTTCTAACTGATCTATCTCATCTAGTCGTTCAACATATATTTCAAATTGAACTGCCGCCTCATAATTTTTCTCTTGATTGTCTCCTTGCCTCGTATGGAACAAGCGATACTGACACATAGCGAGGCGTTCTGAGTATTGTTTTTTCTCACTTAAAGCTACATTTTCATAAAGTATGGCTGCCGCTTGGTACATCTTTTCATGAAATAATTCTTCAGCAAGCTCAAATAAGGATTCTGAATAGCCCAACTTATCCATCAATAAATTAACAACTTCATGAATACAGTCCAGTTTATTCAATTTTGCACAATTATGTATGAAAGGACTCATACGACGCCAGTTCGGATTAGCCTCTGCTAAATACTCAGACACATAGCGTTCATAGTAGTAACCAACAGGGTAGCCCATCGCTTGTGTAATTCGATCTAACTGATCCACTGAAAGTGTGCGGTTCCCATTAATAATACTGCTCATAGTGCCCGGATTCATTTCCGCTGCTCTAGCTAAATCACTTAGGATTAAATCATTATCTCTCATATGTTTTGCTATCTCTGTGAGTATCGTGGTTGTTGTGTTGTACAAAGTAACCACCCCTTATCAGGAACTTAGTAGGATATCAACTTATTAAAAAAGGACTATTGCAATCCAATGATTGTATAGCCTTTCCGCAATTTATTGTACCATCTTTTGGCACAATATCATATACCTTTCAGAACCTTACTTAAGATACCTTTGATGGGCTTGCAAAGAATTTAAGCTCTATAAATCCTGAGACATACGAATCATATCTCTACACTGTATGCCATTCTCATAAATTTCTTCTAGATAGTTGTGTCTGACAAAGAAATCTAGATCTACACCAACAATTCTGAACCCACATTTTTGGTAGAGAGCTAACTGCCCAATGCTAGAGTTTCCTGTACCCATTTCCATCGTTTTATAACCTTCAGCCCTGGCTGTTTCAATTGCATGTGTTACTAATTGTCTGCCTATTCCTTTACCATGCATACCTTCTGACACTGCTATATTCACTAACTCAACTGTTTCAGGTCTTGTAGGTAAAAGAACATAGACCCCTACAATATGATGGTCAATCTCTGCTACATAACACTCCCCTCTTTTTAAATATTCCTCAACAAGTTGGTGCGATGGATCAGCTAGTAACAAAAGCTCTATTGGATATTTTTCATTTGAATGAAGTAGTCTAATATTCATATATTCTCTCCTGTATGTATTATGATCCCCGGATTTCCACCCCATCGTAAGCTTTATTCCAGAAATCCGGGGGTGGTGGAGATGGGAAGCACTATCCGTCTGATCTCAATTGATACAAACCATTATGCAGTGAAAGACTAGCAGAGTGTGGACCTTCAAACAAGACACTGATGCTGCACACGGTCGGAAGCCTATCATCAGGAAACCAAGGCCGTTGCTTGTCTATGACTATAAATGATCCTTCTACATCCCCTAGCGGCGCGAATTTCTGTCCAGCCCCTCCCCATGAATTAAGTTGGAACGTTTCGGTAATTATTCTAGATACCTCTGGAACATCATCGACCGGAAGACCAATCTCGCTTATACGAAGTATAGAGTTGGGTCCGAAAGCTTCAGCGACTGCATTATCGAGTGTATGGTGGGCAATGAATTCAACAAGGTTATGATCTGGATCATAGAAATAAAGCGCTGTTGCATTCCAGTTTTCGAAAAAAAACTCATCTTCTTCTTGGAGTTTTGAAATCAATGAAATCCCACGGTCGATGGCCCACTGTTTTGCCTCTATGAATTTATTTGTTGGAATCGTAAAGGCAATATGGTAAAACTCATTTTTCATGTGGGAGGATTCCTGAAAGGCAAGAACCGATTCCCCTACTTGAAACGACAACCGCGAAGGCCCCTCCTCTACAACCTGCAAATCCAGGAGAGAGCCGTAAAAAGCTTTCATCGCTTCGAAACTGTGTGTGCCTAAGAGCACTTCTTTTAATTTCAATGCAATCGTCCTCCTCATAAATAATTGATAAGCCCATTATCTGTACGTATCCAAATTGGCATTTTATCTAGGATTGTATAGGACCATTACATTGGTTATTGATTATCCTCTAAATCGCTTAGAAGTTTGGCGTTCACATCCAACGCCGCAAATTGAAGTAGTATATCCTGTTCATCCAGAGATTTACTTTTCGCCATTTCTTGATAAAGCTTGGGCTGGTCCCGAAATGCTCTTGCACTTCCAATCAAGCATGTATAATCCGGTACCCTGTACCTTCCAAATCTAAAATCTCCTCATTTAAAAGCTCTACTGACCGCTGAGTATGCCCGTTATAATTGAGAATTTGAACGTATTGATGCAAGGTTACACCTGTACATAGAGATGCCTACCCCTTCATTGCGATTAGCGAAAACGCTTAATTAAGGATATCACTCCCCAGATGAGCAACGCCAAAATCCCGATAACGATTACGAATGTCATTAAGATCGAAGTCCATACGAAATTCAATCAACATCACCCCATGCATCAATTTATGGTCATCATCTTCTAGAGTACTCTTCTAATATCTCTCCATATTTTAACGCACGTTGACTTCCGTTGCATTCGAATTGAACAATTTTATTTTTATAATCATAGATAAAAACGCTAGCAGTGCAAACATCAATCCGCTCCAGATGAGCTGGTGTATTCCCAAGTGAGAGATAAACCACCCGCCCATAGCAGCCCCTATCGTAATACCCAGATTAGAAAATGAGACAAACAGACTGTTACCAAACTCTGGAGCTTCTTTCGCTTCAGTGGTTAACCATGTTTGACTAATAATTAGCCCCCCGGAATGCACGGCCCCCCAAATGAGTACAACCACAACCATCGGTAGGAAAGAAGCTCCTAGAGCATAAGTGAATACGTAAATGACCATATATAGCAATGGGAACATGATGACGGTCTTTGTCAGATTTTTATGTAATAATCCTCCAAATAAAAAGTTTCCAAAAATCATGACGATTCCAAAGACCATCAACATCATACTGATCCATGACCCGTTCATAAGAGTTACTTCTCCAAGATATTCGGCAAAGTAGCTATACACCGAAAACATAGCTGCAAAGATAAAAATAACAGTCACAATGTTGAACCACAATTGAGGTTTACGTAATATACCAAGCTGTTTGCCATAAGACATCTTTTCCTGAACGGGCAGGGAAGGAAGCCATACGAGTATTCCCACAAATGCAATCATGCTTACGACAGCTCCAAACAAGAAAGCAGCTTCTAACGATATCTTTTCAGCAAGATAGGAAGTCAAAGGCACGCCAAACGCAAATCCTACTGTAATTCCAGCGAAAACCTTGGTGACGGCTTTACTACTCTTTTCAGGGGGGACAAGATGAGATGCAGTCACGAGAGCGACCGAAAAAAAGACAGGATGAAAAATAGCAGGAAGAACACGAAAAATGAGCATGACCTCAAAATGAGTGGTATAGGCATAGACAATATTAGAAATGACAAAACTGAATACAGCGGTTAATAGAATGACTTTACGATTCATGCCGGAAACGAGTAAGGTCAAGAACGGACCTGAAATGGCAACAACTAAAGAAAAAATACTGACGAGCCAACCAGCCTGGGCAGCTGATACATTGAATTTTTGAGTTACTTGAGGGAGAACGCCTATAATCCCCATTTCCGTTGTAATAATGCCGAATACGCCTAAAGCCAGAATGATAATAAGTAACGGGTTAACCTTTTTCATTTTAAGTATAAGCCTCCAATTTAATTATATATATAGATTTCTAGATATGTTATGTGAAAAAAAACCTCCTTTCAGTTTATAGTTCTTTTTGAACGTACTCGGCAAATTCCCGGATTGTTTTTTCATTCCGACGATAGTACGTCCACTTCCCAATACGCTCAGACTCTAACAAACCGGATTTTTGCATTGTTAATAAATAACTTGAAATCACAGACTGCGCAAGTCCCGATTTAGCCTGAATATCTCCCACACATACACCAATTTGAAAATTAAGCCCTTGTTTTAGATAAGCCTGTTCATCAAAAAACTCTTCTGGTTTTTTTAACCACAGCATAATTAGACGACGAGTTTCGTTTGACAATGCTTTATAAATCAATGACGGTTCCATATAAAACATTATATCTATTTTATTAGATTTGTAAATATAAAGTCCAATGATTACGTAGAAAAATAAATAATAAAGGCTGCTTCCCCACGGAAAATCCGCTGGGAAACAGCCTGTTCAAGTACATATTTAACTACACTGACTTACTCTTATTGGAGCGATACATCAAGTACAGGAAATACGGTGCACCAATCAGTGCGATCAGCAATCCGGAAGGAATTTCGGTCGGCGCAAGCACTGTCCGGCCAATCGTATCAGCCAGCACCAGCATTACTGCTCCCAAGAGGCTCGACAGAACAATGGAGCGGCGTACATGGTGCCCAATCAACGTACGCACGATATGCGGAGCAATCAGCCCGATGAAGCCAATTGTCCCCACACAGGCTACCGCTCCACCCGCCAGCAGCACACCCACTGCCATGGCCAGCAGCCGGGTGCGGCGCACCGGAAGTCCCAGTCCCATAGCGCTGCTATCGTCAAACACCAAAAGATCGAAGCGGCGAGCTAGCCACCAGGCTATTGGCAACAACACGAGCAGAAAGGCCAGAATCGTCGCCACCTGCCCCCAGTTTCGAGCGTAGGTACTACCCGTCAGCCAAATATAGCCTGTGCTGCCCCAAAGCGAGCCTTGGATAATCAGTACCTGAATGCCGGCTGCTCCGATCGCTGATACAGCAATCCCAAGTAGGATGACCACAGACGGGTTTAGGTGCTTGTTCCATGATAAAAAGAAGATCACCGCCGCCGACACCGTCGCTCCGGCAATCGCCGCGATGGGCAGCATATAAACAGGTAGCCCAGGCCAAACGATAATCACTGCAAGCGCACCAAAGCCAGCCCCTGAAGAAACACCAATGATCGAGGCATCCGCTAAGGGATTACGAACGGCTAATTGGATCAAGACACCGCTGACCGCAAGCGCGATACCAGCCCCGGCTGCCACCAGCGTGCGCGGAATTCTAAACTGCAGCAAGGCCGAATTTGCGTTCTCACCGCCGAACAGGCCGGACAATAGATCGCCGACAGGAATTCGCATCCCTCCAAACATCAGGCTGAATACAGTCAACAGCACGGCACCGCATCCAAATAACGTGACCAGCCTGCCATACGGTAATTTCCGAGAGCGCACACCTATGTTCATGGAAGACTGCCCGCTAATACCAGAAGGCAGCTTCATTTTCCACAGAATCAGCCAAATTAACCAAGGAGCACCGATCAAGGCCATCACGGCTCCGGTCGGCAGGTCCATGCTTGATTGATGGACCATTTTCGCCAGCACGTCAGCGCCCGTCAACAGCAATGCCCCCCAGAGGAAGGAACCGGGCAGCACCCATCGATGCATTTTTAGACCGCTTAAGCGCACCAAATGCGGAGCTACCAAACCCACAAAACCAATGGGTCCAATGACGCTGACTGTAATGGTCGACAGCAGGACAGCCAATACAATTCCCACCGCCCGGGTCAAGCTAACCTTTTGCCCGAGGGACGTGGATGTGGACTCATCCAGATCCAGGACATCAAACTGCCTTGACAGCAGAACGGCAGTGACCGAGAGCCCTACGACCCAGGGCCAGGCGTAAGTTGTTCCGCTCCAGTCGTTTTGCACAAGCGAGCCAGAACCCCAGAGAAACAGTCCCTGGGTTTCAAATGAATAAAAGATATGCAAAGCTCCGGTAAACGAACCGAGAACCATGGATACAATCAAGCCGGCAAGCGCCAACCGAATCGGACTTCCAGCTCGTCCCCCGCCCATGAAGTAAGCGAGTACCGCTGCAAGCAGGCCGCCGACAGCGGCAAATAGAAACGGCGCCTGATGCAGCAATCCGGGAAACATCACCGCGCCAAGGACGACCACAAAGTAGGCACCAGCGTTAATTCCTAGTGTATCAGAAGCCGCCAGCGGATTTTTGGTGATGGCCTGGAGCAGAGCACCGGCGATGGCCAGCGCACCACCTGCTAGGATTCCGATGACCGTACGCGGCATTCGGAGATCCCACACCATGTTATGATCAAGCGTATTCTGACGCTGGGTCAACGCCTCAATTACTGTATGCAGCGGGATTGAAGCCTCTCCATAACACAAGCTTACAAAAAAAAGCACGATGAGGACGATCAATCCGCCCCCAAAGATGCTTCCTACACGCCAAGTCTTCGATAAACCCGTTGTGTCTGTTCGGGTCATTTCGTCAGAGCTCCAACTACTTGATCAACCAGTACTTTGGATGAGATAGGACCACCGAATGTCCATGTTGTACCGTCCAGCGGATAGGTACGTTTTTCTTTGACAAAGTTCAGTCCGTTCCATACCGAGTTGTTCTTCATCGCGGCTCCAAATACATCGTCCGTCTTTTGTGTAATATAGATAAAATTGCTGTCCTGTACAGCTGGAAGAGCTTCAATGCCAACGGTGCTAAACCCGTATTTCTCGGTCTTGTCCGACTTCCAGTCGTTCACCATGCCGATTTTCGCAAGCGTTCCCACTACAACCGAATTTTCTTTGAACATTCGTAGACTGGCAGCATTTTGAGCTGTAAAGGCCTGTGTCAGCGCATAGTGAAAGTCTGCTTTGCCCGCCTTCTCCAATGTAGCCTTTGCATCTACATAGTGCTGGTCAAGTTCGCTTAGGACCTTATCAGCCTGTTCCGTTTTACCGGTAGCTACAGCCACTTGCTTAAAGATTTCAACCATACGGTCGTAATCATAGCCGTTCCCCTTGTAAGGATCGAATTCTATCGTTGGTGCAATTCCTTTAAGCTGCGCATAGATCGCTGCATTGTTATCGGCGTTAGAGATAATAAGATCCGGCTTGAGCGCCGCAATCGCTTCTAGATTCGGTTCGCCCCGTGTGCCGATATCAGTTACGGTATCAGCCAGCTTCGCCTCCGGTGTTACCCACAGCTTGTAGTTTTCATTGTCTGCATTGCCGACCGGCTGTACGCCAAGTGCAATGAGGTCCTCGGTAAACGTCCATTCGAGTACCACGACACGTTCCGCTGGCTTGTCCAGTTTGACTTCCCCGTGGTCGTCCTTAACCGTAACCGGACCAGCCGTTGTGGATGTCTGCTCAGACCCTGCAGTACCTTCCGTCTTCGAGCTATCCCCAGCTGCACCGCAGCCCGCCAATACAATAGTAAAAACTACAAATAATAATAGGCTATTCAACATCTTTTTCATTTCTCTCAATCACCCCTGTATGTATATTGCATTGGAAAATGATAATCATTATCAGTAAAAGATTATAGGGGTTAGTGACTTTTGTCAATACGGATAAATCTAAAATTGAATCACAAACAGGTTCCGTATATGATAGCTTTATCATTGTTTAAGGGAGGCTACATTTACGTGGCAGTATTAATCAACGAGCAAATTAAAGCTGACGAAGTGGTACTCACTGGACTCGCGGGAGAGAAGCTCGGCGTTGTCTCCAAGTCAGAAGCCTTGGCTATGGCCCGATCCCAAGGGGTGGACCTGGTATGTACCTCACTCATGAGCAGTCCACCGCCCTGTAGCTTGGTGGCAAAGGGCAAAGGAAAAGCGCTGGCGCAAAAAGAAACCGCAGCAAGCAAAAATGTCGGCCGAGCCGCAAGAAACAGCGGCAAAGAAAAGGTCAAGGAGCTTCGCTTCACTGCTCATATTGAGGAGCATGATTACGACACGAAGCTGCGTCAGGCAGACAAACATCTGCGTTCCGGCAAACCGGTGCAGTTGGTCGTTAAAGCGTCTGGAGCAAAAGAAGCCCCCGTCGCCAAAGCGGTACTAGAGCGGCTACTGGTCGATCTGAAGGAAGCAGGGGTGAAGGAAACTGGAATCCAGACGGGCGGCAAGGGCTCGCAAGTGAAATTAAACCCGCGCTGAATGGCGAATCCGTAAATTGGACAAGTCACTTAGACCGTAGGAAACAGAGGGAGGTCACTAATGGACATGAATGGACCTGTCAACATTTCTCGAAGTGAGAGACTTCAGACTTGCCACGAAATAGCTGCGAGGTTACATGAAGTATACAGAGACAAAATTCTGGCTATAGGGGTCTATGGATCTGTTGCCAAAGGTACTGACGGCCCTTTTTCGGACATTGAAATGTTTTGCGTACTGAGTGAACCAAACGGCCCCGTAGAATTTAGCCATGAATGGTCGGCAGGGCCCTGGAAAGCTGAGGTAAACGTCTGTAGTTCAGACATTCTTCTTAAAATTGCCTCTACTGTTGAGGGCGATTGGCCGTTGACACATGGACCCTTCTTTTCCCCACTTCGTCTATATGATCCTAAAGACTTTTTTTCTATATTAAAAGAAGCGGCCGAATCCCCAACAAAGGAAGATTTCAGGCATGCCATCAACGAAGTGCTTGTAGGTGAAATGTACGAGTTTATAGGAAAGCTGAGAAATGTCCGTGTAAATGGCCCTCATACCTACTTGCCGTACTTGGTAATGCAGTTTGCCCAGTATGGGGCTATGTTAGTTGGGTTGCACAATCAGAAGCTTTTCTCAACGGGTTCAATGGTTCTACCGGAGGCCTTGGAACTGCCGAGTCGTCCAGAAGGATTTGATGATGTAGTTAAGTTGGTGATGTCCGGAGATTTAGCTGAACCAGCGAAGATCATTTCAGCCTGTGAAGATTTCTGGAGTGGTCTTGTGAGTTGGGCAGTCGAACATGATTACCTTATTCGATCACAACGAATCCCCTTTTGATCGAAAATAAAATTTACTTTAATTACGCTTACTATAATATATCATGTTTTTGATATGCCCCCTCCCCCTTTCGTTAAGGGGGATCTTACTTTTCTTCTGGATGGATGATACTGCTTCGTTATATTATATTTCCCCACTGTAATATATTTAAAATTTAAACTACTTGATTTCACCCCCTACCTCCTTTATTCTCTGTATATGTAACTCTGGCTTTGCTTATCTGTGAAAATTTTACGCATAGGGCTTTATATAGATTTTATTTTTGTTAATATCCAACAACAGGGCCTTAGGCACTATGATAGATTACGTTTTAATGATATATTGATAGGTACTATAAAAGACTAATTACCCATGGCTTGGGCTGGAGGATGTATGAAAAAGGAATCAAATCAAGACGAAACCAGTTATTTATTTAATGTAGATGTATTAGTTAAAGGTCGTTCGAACGTAGAGGCCCTTCAGTTCCTGCTTAATCTCTTGAGCCAAAATGAGCAAATTGCGGATAGCCGGATTCAATCCGGTATCGAACTTGGCAATTTAATTGAAGCTGCACTGTACCTAAAAAAACAGTCAGCCGTGAATAGCCCATCTGATGCAGCCGCTACGCTCGCGGAAAAATTCTCTAAAAAGAAATCAGCCGCAATTACGAACAAGCCACCAGTCGTTCAAGAAATCAAACAATCCCAGGTACAGCCAAAGCCTGCAACACAACAAGACCTTAGTACGTATGAATGGATCAAACGCTATATACATGATAATACGCTTGTACGGTTAATCGTGAACCGCTATGGCGGACAGCGCAGCATTCCTTGCCGCATCCTCAACCTGGATCATGATAATAGCCTGCTGAGTGTGTATCATGTAGATGAGAAGCAAGTGTACTCCTTTAAAATGAATGAGATCGATGAAATCACATCGTAAATGTAAATACTTCACAAAAAAACGAAGCATGAAAAAAGAGAACGGGCAGGAAAAACATGACGTCTTTCTTGTCCATTCTCTTTTTTTGCATTATCCGAAAAGAACTCTAATTCTCTTTCTTCAGACCCATGGCAGCCCATGCCAACAATACCCATCCTGCAATAAAACACACGCCTCCTAGAGGGGTAATAGCCCCCAGCACACGGATTCCGGTCAAACTTAGCACATACAAGCTACCAGAAAACAAAATGATACCCGTCAATAACAGACGCGCCGCCCATCTTAAACGGTTGGAAGGACCCCACTGTCCGGCAGCCAACGCAATGATCAGCAAACCGACAGCGTGAATCATATGATATTTCACACCTGTTTCATACACGGCCAAAGCATCCGCGTCGATCCGGGCTTTCACAATATGTGCCCCGAACGCTCCAATGGCTACCGCCAACATCATCATTATAGATCCCACAAATATCCATTTTCGTTGCATGTTTGTGTACTCCTTTTCATCTCATCCTTTTAGCCGAATGTTCTTCTTATTTTATCGAAACCGTATGAAGTTTACCAGCCAGCGTGTGTGAACAGACCGCATACAGAATTGGATGATTAGACCCTGTCTTTTGAAGGGTAATGTGTAAGATGGCTTGCTTTTTTGTTTATTTTGTGGAAAATTAGTACCTGTTCGGACTATGTTCAAGGAGTGGAAAAAATGAGTTACCAAGATCCTAATTTGCAAAAACCTGCTGCGTCTGAGGAGCACCCTGTTTTTTCAGAAGCTCCTGTGTTTCAGCCTCCGGTCAAGCTCAAACATTCCGGTCCCGGAATTGCTTCTTTTATTATGTCGCTTGTCAGCCTGATCGGATATATTATTCTGGCTATTATGGTTATTAATCTGCTGGCTCATTTCAGCCAATACCAAACGTTGAACCCGGAAGTCGCTCTGCAGCAAACCGGAACGGTACTGCTTCCTTTTATTTTTTTAGGCAGCCTGTTGCTGAATTGTAGCGGACTTGTGGTCGGTATCATTGGAATTGCGTTAAAAAACCGTAAGAAAACCTTTGCTATTACAGGCTTAATCATTAATGCACTTATTATTGTAGGCTTTATTGCTCTTCTGGCCATCGGTCTTTCCGTTCCGAATAGCACAGCGGATATCTATCCTTCCTCCGTGCAATCTTTATAATTTTTCTGCATCACACAGAGAGGATTCAATGTATGAACAAAATTAAAATTTTTGCCGACAGTACCAGTGATGTTCCTGCTCACTGGCGTCAACAGTACGAGATTAGCATTGTGCCATTGTATACAGTATTTGGTGATGAGGCATTGCAGGATGGGGTGAACATTCACCCGGAACAATTATTTCAACGTGTAAGCCGCGAGGGACATTTACCACGTACCGCCGCACCTTCTCCGTCGGATTTTATTCAAGCCTTTGCGCCCTACATAGAACAAGGGGACGACATTTTATATATCAGTCTGTCTTCCGAGCTATCATCGACGTACCAGAATGCGCTACTCGCTGCCTCTGAATTTCCGGAAGGCCGCGTTACGGTTTTTGATTCCTTGAATTTATCGTGCGGATTTGGCCTGCTTGTGATGAAAGCTGCTCGTGCGGCAGCCAACGGCAATACGATAGAGCAGATTGTAGACATGTTGACGAAAACCAGGCCGCTCATAGACACGGAATTTGTCATTGATACACTTGAATACCTGTATAAAGGCGGAAGATGTTCAGGCATGCAAAACCTGATCGGCAGTCTGCTCAAAATTCGTCCGGTGATCAAAGTGATTGACGGAAAAATGACGCCTGCCTACAAAGTCCGCGGCAAACGTGAAAAAGCTTTGGATCAGATGCTGCAAAATGCACTGAATCAACGAGATCAGATGGATAACGATATCATTATTGTCGTGCACGCTTTGGCCGAGGAAGACGCGCTGATGCTGCAAGCTCGCTTGAAAGAAGAAACGAACGCACAAGAGGTACTGCTAACTACAGCAGGCTGTGTCATTTCCAGTCATTGTGGTCCACAGACCATCGGTATTATGTATGCCAAAAAAGCATAGTTTATCCAATATCAAACCCGTTGCCGCATAGGTGGCGGGTTTTTTGGTGTTTTTCCAGCAATTTAGCAATGAATAACTTTCCTCTTTTTGATAGTATTATTCGTCGAGTAACGATATATGAGTCTACAATCTATCATAAAAAAGAAGGTTATTTGGTATGAGTTCCAAACGATCACGTTGGTTAACCAGGCTCACGCTTTCAGCAACTGCAGCCATCACAATATTCACAACATTCACTTCGTACTTAGCTGCTCCAGCAGCAGCATCCGGCGCTACGTTCCAAGATATTGCACACAGCTATGCCTATCAGTCTATTATTTCCCTGCACGCTAAAGGAATTTTGAATGGTACACAACCTGGTTACTTCTCTCCTAAAAAGGCTGTTACCAGAGCCGAATGGGTTACCGCACTGGACCGTACACTCGGTCTGGAGCCTGTACAAGCGGCCGTTTCCTCCTACCGAGATGTTGCCAAAAAGACGTGGTACTATGGATGGATTGAAGCAGCTTCTCAACTCAATATCGTTCAGGGGGGAACGTCTGCCACATTCCAACCTAATAGTCCTATAACCCGTCAAGAAGCGGCCTTGATGATCGCACGTCTCATCCGCTCTTCGGGCGGATCAGGAGATGCTACTTCCTCCTTCACAGATACTGGCGAAATTGCAGATTGGGCCCTTGATGCGGTAACCACCGTAAATCGTTACGGCTTTATGAAAGGTGAAAGTAACTATTTCCGCCCTGCATCCTCTCTGACCCGTGAAGAAACAGCTGTATTGCTGGAACGACTGCTAACGTATTCAACAAAGCATGCTAACCAAACTGCTTCCACCGCTTCTTCCATCCGAATAGGCTGGCAATATGATCAAACCGTTCAGCAGTTTGAAAATACGGTGCTCCAATCCAACATCAACACCCTATCACCACGTTGGTTTTTTCTAAATGAAACAGGTATTATCAGCGATTATACCAATTCGTCGCTGCTTGCCTGGTCCAAACAGCATCATAAAAATATCTGGGCGATGGTAGGCAACCGTTCCAACCTGGCACTGACGCACCAAATTCTGTCCAGTGAGGTTCTACGAAATACAACCATAACTCAGCTTGCTAATGCCGTATCAGTGTACGGTTTGAACGGACTTGTCATTGATTTTGAAAATGTAGATGGTCAGGATCGTGCCAATTTAACATTGTTCGTCCAACAATTAAAAGCTAAGTTGAAGAGTCAGAATACGGTACTGGCGATTTGTGTATCTCCTGATTACGGAACGGACTGGACTGCCGCGTTTGATTATAAACAGCTTGGCGGTGCGGCAGACTATCTGATCCTGATGGGATATGACGAGCATTGGGGAGGTAGCTCGATCCCCGGCTCTGTGTCCTCACTGCCATGGCTCCGTGAAAGCGTGCGGCGTTTTGTACAAACCACCGATCCGGAGAAAGCGATCTTGGCGTTGCCATTATTTACACGGAACTGGACGCTTAACGCTAGCGGGCAATCAATCGCTTCCTCTGATATTTCATTAGATCAGCAAAACCAGCTAGTATCTCGTTCCGGCTCCAAACCAATCTGGAATGAGGATATTCAGCAGTATGCCGTGTCTTACAAAGACACGCAGCTTCATAAGCTGTGGCTCGAGGAAGGACGATCCTTCACTCGTAAGTATCGCTTGGGACAGGATGCTGGGTTTGCTGGCTTCGCCTACTGGTATCCGGGCGGAGCCAGCTCTGATCTGTGGTCCAGTGTAAAAAACGCAGACCGATTTATACAGCGTGGTTTATAAAATACGAAGCCTTCAACCTCACATGAAAAGTGAAGTTGAAGGCTTTTGACATATATACTTATTCCCAGCCTATGACCGATATGCAACTTTCCCGTTTACAACTGTCATTCGTACCTTAACATCAAGTAAAGCTTGCGGGCTTTCCGATACATCACGGTCAATGACTGTAAAGTCAGCGGCTTTCCCTTCAGCTATCGTCCCTCTTTCATCAGCCTCACCGGCTGCTACTGCGCTTCCCGTGGTAAACAAATGAATGGCTTCATGTACATCCAGCTTTTCAGCGGGAAGATAGCCCTCATGCATTTCTTCCGGCTTGGCACGAGTCACTGCCGCATGAATACCAAGAAAAGGGTTTAACGGCTCAATCGGCGCGTCACTACCTCCAGCACATGGAATGCCTGCTTCCAGTAGCTTTTTCCAGGCATATAAATATTCAGTCCGTTCTTTCCCCACCCGACCCAGTACCCAAGGGAAGTCACTTGCGACAAAACGGGGCTGGATGTCCGCGATCAGCGGCAGCTTCGCCATTCTCTTGACCAAATCACCCCTAAGCACCTGTCCATGGATCAGGCGGTCTGGCAAACCGCTTTCCTCCGTGAGCGCATGAGCCTCCATCGCTGTCAAAATCATGTGCGCCGCCCCATCCCCTATGGCATGCACAGCCACCGGATAGCCTGCTGCTCTGACAGCAGCCACCATCTGATTCAGCTCTGGCTGCGGTTGGATCGCCATTCCACAGGTATGTGGAGCATCACTGTAAGGTTCGGATAATAAAGCCGTTCTTCCACCAATAGCGCCATCGGCAAACATTTTTATCGCACCGATTTTAAACCACTCATTTCCGGTACCTGAACGCAGCCCTTGCACTTTCGCTTCTTCCAAAAATGGATGATAGATGAGCTGGTGTGTGCGAAAAGGAAGACCTTCTTCCCTCAGCTCCCTGTAAATTTGCTGCATCGTCTCCACGCTGCCCAAAAAACGTAAATCCTCTGTGTGCGCAGCAGTCAAACCAAGCCTTAGCGCATCCATACAAGCCCGCCGAATCGTATCCTTCTTAACCGAATAATCCGGCTCTGGCTGCACACTAGTAAAGGCAAAGGATGCTTCCTCATAAATCAATCCGTTCAACCGTCCATCTGCATCTCGCCCATAGGCTCCCGAAGCCGGGTCAGGGGTGTCCTCGTTAATACCCGCACGTCGAAATGCCTCTGAATTGGCCAAGAACGTATGAAAGCACGTACGAGTGAGATATACCGGATGCTGATCTGTAATGGCATCCAGCTCGGCTATATCCGGTATTTCAACAGGAATAAACGCATTTTCATTCCAGTTGAGTCCTAAAATCCATTCTCCCGGCGGTGTTACAGCGACCCGTTTGCGCAGCATAGCCAGCATCTCTTCCTTGGAGGTAGCTGATGTTAAATCCAGCATAGCCAGCTTCATACCATGCATAGACAAATGCATATGTGAATCGGTTAAGCCTGGCAGTACATAAGCGTCTTCCCAATCCACAGTTTCATATTCCTTACCGGACAACTGTAATTCAAGCTCCCGAGCATACCCGATGGCCTGTATCCGTCCATGCTGTACAACGATAGATTCTCCTTTGAAAGCCCACTCCCCATACAACCGGCCGTGCTTGAACAAAACGAATGTCAACGCCACTCATCTCCTTTTTTTCAACTATACGCATATCCACTTCATATTACGCCTATGTTGCCACTTCCAAGCGTAGTGTATTTATATCTATCTGCTGCACCTGCTGGGCAAATTGGTCATGAGCTGCACAGACAGCCATTTTATAATCCTGATCCAGCTCATACTGCTTAAAATGACAATACTCGGTGGTAAAGCCCTCTGTCGTGAAGCCTATGAATGGTTGTGCCTTTAGCTCAAATGAAAAAGACTTCAACGGTAGGGTTAGTCCCTGCCCCTCGGCCTTGACAAAGCTTTCCTTAAGCGTCCATAGATCGTAAAAATACGATAAGCGGCTGTCTGCGTCCTGACGCATTAACGCATCATACTCTGTGTCCGAAAAGCACACTCTACCTACCTCCAAATCAATAGGACGGAGCTGCTCAATGTCAATTCCAAGCGGGTGATCATCAATAGCGCATACCACCCATTTTCCCGAGTGAGAAACATTAAAATGGAATGCGGGTGCATTAATCAAGGAAGGCTTACCGAATGCATTGTATGTAAATTGAAGACTGGCATTAGATACCTTCAATTGCCGGCAGGCCAACCATCTTAGCAGCACATCGGCATATAACCCCCTCAAAGCATCTTCCCGATGTAAAAAACGATCTAACTTCTGCTGCTTTTCCAGCGAAACCTGATTTACCAGTGATTCGTAATGCTCCTCAGCCTCCGGCTTGCTCGTATCAATCGCGTATATTTTCATGGTTGCCTCCTGTATACCTAATGAATATCAGCCAGTTTGTAACACTCACCGTTCGATGGAAGTCTGTTAGATATGGATGGCGTGTGCCGTGTACATGGTCAATATACTACTCTAGCACTTTCAATTCAATATGGATACAATTGGGATAAGTAGCTCTATTAAAACTACTTCATAGAGTCCATTAATGAAAGCGCTTTAAAATAACACATACAGAGGAGGACGAAACAATGAAATATGATTTTGCCCGCTTGCTGTGTATTATGCTCTCTATTTTGCTGACGTTGAGCATTTTTCAGATGTTTTCACCTAAGATCGCTTCAGCCGCTTCAGCGAATGTCGTGAATGGCATTCAGTTTAAAGATACAGATGGAAACGTGGTCCATGCCCATGGGGGTGGTATGATTAAAGTAGACGGTTACTATTATTGGTTTGGTGAAAATCGTAATCCCAACGGCACGTTCAAGGCGATATCCGCCTACCGTTCCTCTGATTTAAAAAACTGGGAGTTTCGTAAAAACGTACTGACCAGCAGCTCCGCCGTAGAGCTGAATGTTTCGAATATTGAACGTCCGAAAGTGATTTATAATGAAAAAACACGTAAATACGTATTATGGATGCACAAGGAGAATGGGGTTAATTACAACGAGGCCCGAGTGGCTGTCGCCTCTTCCGATACGGTGGACGGCGATTACACGTATCAGGGCAGCTTCCGTCCTCTGGATTACGATTCGCGCGATATGACCGTATACAACGATAACGGTACAGCTTACCTCATTTCGGCTACCCAGGTAAACGCAGATCTGAACATTTATCGACTGACACCGGATTTTCTGCAAGTTGAATCGCTGGTGACTACACTTTGGCCTGGACAATATCGTGAAGCTCCGGCGATGTTCAAAAAAGGAGACGTCTACTTCCTGATTACATCCGGGGCAACCGGCTGGAATCCCAATCAGGCCAAGTATGCTACTGCATCCAGCATTGAAGGAACCTGGAGTAATACGATAAACTTCGGGGACGGTACGACATATGGTTCACAGTCGGCTTACGTGATCCCTGTTGAAGGTGCCCAGACAACTTCATACCTGTATTTGGGCGACCGTTGGGCGGGTGCGTGGAGCGGTCCTGTGCAGGATTCTCAATATGTATGGTTGCCACTGCGTTTTCCAACAGCGACTTCATTAGCCATGGATTGGTTCGACAGCATTCATATTGACACCGCCAGTGGTGTGGTCGAGGGGATAACGACGCCAATTGCCATTGATCCAGATGCCTATTATCAGCTAGTGAATCGCAAGAGCAATAAGCCACTAAGCATTATTGGCAATGCAACGACGGACGGCGCAGATCTGGAGCAGCGTGCAAATTCCGGGGCAGCAAACCAGCAATGGCAGCTCAAAGATGCAGGCAGCGGATATTATAAAATTATGAACCGCAACAGCGGAAAGCTAATTGGTGTTGAAAGCGGTACGACAACAGACGGTACAGTTATTGAGCAGTGGAGCGACGGAGGCTGGTCCAGTCAGCATTGGCAATTAGTATCCGTAACCGGTGGTTATTACAAGCTGAAAAATCGGGCAACTGGCAAGCTGATCGATATTTCTGAAGGCGCCACCGCCGATGGAGCTAAAGCCATCCAATGGGGCGATAACGGTGGGACAAATCAGCATTTCCGTGTAGTTAAAGTAGAATAGCTCAAGTTATTTTCAAAAGGAGCCGTATTCCAAGCAGATCATGGTAGACTGCTAACGGAAAAGACGGCTCCTTTTTACGTAAAACGATGAAATTGATAATCTCTAGTACGTTACAGTTCCCACGGATAATCTGTTGTCAGAAAACTAGCCAGCTGCTTGCTTTCTTCCCTCCGCTGACGCCGTATGGCTGCGCGTGATGGAGCCGTCTGGTGCAATTGTAACTGCTCTTCTGTTTCTGGAATCACCTGCGGCACGGTCACTTTACGGTTGTTCTCGTCTAATGCCACAAAGGTCAGGAAGGCTGTGGCTGCGATTTTTCGGTCGCCAGTCATCAGTCCTTCACGAATTACCTTTACGAACACCTCCATCGAGCTACGGCCTGTCCAGGTTACGAACGCTTCCAGCGTGACAGAATCACTCGGATGGATAGGTAGCAAAAAATCCACCGAATCCGTAGAGGCTGTAACTGTGTTCGTACGACACAACTTAGCAGCTGCAATAGATGCGATATCGTCGATATACGACATCAATCGGCCGCCGAAGAGCGTGTTATGATTGTTGATATCGTTGGGAAATACTCGGGACGTCTTGAAGCAGTAGGTTTCTCGGATGTACTTGCTTTCCATGGGTTCTTTCCTCTCTTTTCCTCGTTGCTCTCTTTTTATATCTCTGGATTTTGCAAAATCCTGTTGTGGAAGCCTGTTTTAGACTATGCTAATCATCCCACTAATCCGCATAATAAATCAATACATAAAAATCGGCATCATCTTCCGAATCATTGCGGTAGGTATGTATGTCAGATACTTGAAATTGCACAGCATCCCCTGCACTCAGCTTGAGCTGTTGCCCCTGCATTTCAAAGTACATCTCCCCACGGATCATGAGAATCGTTTCCTCACCCAGATGCTTCTCTGCCTGGTGTGTAAAGCCTGGCTTCAGACTTACCGTGAACACCTCAAACTTCTTTTCAGCGTGATACGGGAATACAGGGTAAACAAAATAGTTACCGTCCTCATCAATAACCGGATGCAGGTCTTCCCTCCGAATCTTCGTGATTTGCGGCGGGTCTTCTTTGAGAAAGGTGGAGAAGGATACATGCAAACCGTTTGCAATTTTCCAAAGGGTTGTTACCGTAGGATTGGATTTCCCCTTCTCAATCTGAGCCAGCATCCCTTTGCTGACCCCTGTCAGTTCAGCCACCTTATCCAAACTTAATCCTCTAGTCTTCCTGATTTGAGCCAAATTAGAGCCAATAATATGCTGCATTGAATCCACGGACGTTGCCTCCTTGTATCCAAAAGTCTATATAAGAAGAATACACAATTTACCCGAGAGAGGTTCATTCGAAAATGAATCTACAACTAAGTCTTAACAGACTTATTGCTATTTAGCTTACACAAACTCATTATCTTATCCAATATAAAAAAGTGTCAAATTGAAAAATCAATTTGACACTCGCTACTCAATGAGTTCCTTCGTGAGATAATTAAAATTTGAATGATATCAATAGTTAACGTCTAAACATTCTCATTTCCCCAAATGCTTACCAGATCATTGATCTGAAGCGACACGATCCTTAGTTCTCCACCAATGGCGTAGAGTTCTAGACCCTTACTTTCGAAGTCCGGGAAAATCATGTCTGAAATGATTGTTTTTCCATGATTGCCGAACACTTCGACACTTGACCAATCCAGATAAATGCTCATCTGTATCCTCTCATGCTCTGGCTTCATAGTGGCCTTGTGTATTGCTGTGAAATCGGAATGAAAATCAGTGGCGCTCGACTTCGTCCGATCGACGAACAATTCCTCATTCGAGATATTATATCCGATGATCGTCTCCTGATTGGCGGACTTTCGTACTTTAAACCCGAATTCCACGGCAGTACCGATTTCAAATTCTGCAATAATTTCTGCCTTGGCTGCGGAAATATCAGACAACACGTTCATACCTGGCTTAATCGTCAAATCTTGCAGAGACAAAATCGGTTTTCTTAGCTGACTTAATTCATTTATGGGTGTTTGGATTAGGCGAAGCCCCTCCGGGTAAGTCCTTAGCTGTAGCTCCCGGGGAATTGATGTCTTGCCACGCCATTCCTTTGAAGGAAGCGTGGTAGCATAACGCCAATTATTCATCCAGCCGATCCAAATTTTCCGTCCGTCTTCGTTCGAAATGCCATTCCAGGACACGGCCGCGTAAAAGTCTGATCCATAGTCTACCCATTTGATAGTATCGATAGATTCCAACGCTTCATCTGGCGTGAACGACTTACCGTCAAAGCTGCCTACGAAATACATCATGCCAGAACCGCCTGCCGGTGGTTCCGGATCGTCTGGATTCACACCATTTCTATCCCCGACGCTTAGCATCAGAATCCACTTCGTGGTATTAAAATCCTCATCCACTTGGATTCGAAATATATCAGGACATTCAAATATCCCTCGGTGGATATGCGGAATGTCGGAACCGAATTCGCTTGCAAAAGACCATTCTTTCAGGTTTGGAGATGTGTAAAATTCTACACGGTCCCTTACGGCAAGAACCATGATCCACATTGATGATTCATCATGCCAAATCACCTTCGGATCACGAAAGTCTAGCGTGTCCGTTGGAAATAAAACCGGGTTACCTTCATATTTTGTCCAGGTTCGACCCTTATCCTTGCTGTAAGCAATGCTTTGCACCTGCGGCTTTCCAGGCTGAGACTTGTTGCCCTCATTCGTATAAATGGCAACCAATCCTGATCCTTCCTCGTCGAAAAATCCGCTGGTATTGTTCTTATCCACCACCGCACTCCCCGAGAAGATCGCTCCGTCCTCCCCAGGTGGAATTGCCGGTGGAAGCTCAGTCCAATGCACTAGATCCTTGCTTACCGCATGACCCCAATGCATGTTGCCAAAATCAGGTTGCGTATCATGGGGGGTATGCTGGTAGAACAGGTGGTACTCTCCTTCAAAGTAAACCAAGCCGTTGGGATCGTTCATCCAATTTTTCTCCGGTGAATAATGAAATTGAGGCCTGTACGTTTCACTATAGTTACTTTTTAATTCTTTCATAGTATCCGCTCTCCTTTTAATTGTTGATAAGGTATTTAACATAATAATTTGAGTTTGCTCGTTTGCAAATGAATTTGAGATACTACCATTTAAATGTTTCAGCCTTGATCTTTAAGATATCTGTCATAGCCTTTTTGTTTGATTTCCAGCCATTTATCTAGCCCCAGTCTGGACAGCTCGGCTTTATATTCGGCCCATTCTTCTTCCACTTTACCCGTCTTGATCCATTCCGCCCGCTTGCGGTTAACGTAAGCAAACAAATCGGTTTCCAATGTGGAGATCTGCTTCTGATCCTCCAGCGAGAAGAAGACTTTCGGGAAATTATGGTCAGCCTTCATATAAGGAACGAGTCTTTCCTTCATGAGCTTAAGCCGTCCCACTGCATCATCGGGCTTGGTCGTTACTTTTCCGTAATACTCGTCAAGAATTGCCAATGGACCGCCGATATTCGTTTTTTGCCGCAGCTCGACAGGGGCCGTTCCCTTAAGCGGAAGATGCTTCAGCATATGACTCGCTTCATCGTATTCAAAAATGTTCTGCTGAGTTTTGTCGCCGTAGGTGCCCCAGTTGTCCTGTACGGACTGGATAGGATCATACAGTTGGTCAATCCATTTTGCCGTAAGCTCAAGATTTTTGTTGTCACTGGTAATCACCATTCTCCCCCGGTCAAAGCCGAGATTGTTCGTGCGGGTCACATTGACTTCACCGCTTGGCCCGGCGAGCGGATTCATCAATTCATATTTATCGTTATCTCCTGAGATGTTCGCCTTATCCCATTGAAAGTAGAGACCATATTTTTCATTCTGGCCTTTGGCCAGATACGTATTGTAATCCTGCTCGAATGACTCTTCGTCGATCAGGTTCAGCTTATACAGCTCATTAAGATATTTAATCCCCTCTTTATAACCATCCTGATCGGCAGTGAAGACCACTTTCCCCTCATTGGTCACTACCGTATGATCGCCGTTGTCCCCAAGACCGAATGATCCGAACAGAAAATTCAGGTCCTCATTGCCGTTATTGAGCATAAAGGACAGCGGGATTTCATCCGCTTGGCCATTTCCGTTAGGGTCGCCATTTTTAAATGCGAGCAGAACTTTTTTTAAATCCTCGGTGGTTTTTGGCATTTTAAGTCCCAGCTTTTTCAGCCACTCCACATTGATCCATGGCATGTCGTTTACAGAATGAATGCTCTCCTTCTCAGAACCCAGTTCTTCAATCCAAGGAAAGGCATAAATGTGCCCGTCCTGTGCGGTTATCATGGATCTGTACTCAGGTGCTTCCTTCAATACCTTCTGCAGATTCGGCATATATTTTTGAATCAAATCCTCTAAAGGGATAATAGTTCCATCCTTTCCGAGATTTAATAAATCGTAATCGGAATATCCGGCATCCAGTATGGCATCTGGAAGATCTCCACTGGCAACAGCAAGGTTTCTTTTTTCAATGAAGGAATCGGAGGTGAAGTTGGTAAAATCGATATGCACCCCTGTTTTTTCTTCCAGTCTTTTATAAATCAACTTTTCATTTGGATCAGAAGGTGCCAGCGGCGAGCTTTGAGTCATAAAATGCAAAGTAACTTTCTCTTTAAGCGGCAGATTAACATTTTCCAGCTTGTAATCTTCGGATGCCGCAGAATTATTGCCTGAACCGCCACATCCGGCAAGCAGTGAAGTAGAAAGTGCCAACACAGACAAGGTTAGTAATGTTTTTTTCATCTCTATTCCCCCGATTTGTTATTTGATCGAACCTACCATGACACCCTTTTCGAAATACTTTTGGAAGAATGGATACATGACAATCAAAGGCAAACTTGATATAACAATGGCAGAGTACTTAATCATTTCAGACAATTTCTTAAGCTCCGCTTGTGCCATCGCATCGGCAATCATGCCGGGCTGAACCTGATTCTGTATCAAAATGGAGCGCAGTACCAGTTGAAGCGGAAACAGCTTCGGATCATCCAGATAAATCATGGCGTCGAAATAAGAATTCCACTGTCCGACAAAAGCGTATAAAGCTAGAACAAAAATAATAGGCTTGGAAAGCGGCAGGACGATTTTAAAGAAAATACTGAGCTCGGAAGCTCCGTCTATACTCGCCGCCTGGAACAGTTCTTTCGGAAGTCCCTGGAAATAAGTCTTTGCCAGAATAATATTGAATACGCTGATCGAGCCGGGCAGAATAATGGCCCAGACCGTATTCAACATGCCTAAATCCTTAATCACCAGATAGGTAGGAATCAGACCGCCACCGAAAAACATCGTTATCAGGAAAAAGATCATAATGGACCGTTTCCCTACCAACTCTTCAATCGCAAGCGGATAAGCCGCGAAGACGGAAAATAATACGGTTGCGAACGCAAAGGCTGCTGAATAAAAAATAGCATTAAAAAAACCGCGGATCATGGCACTGTTGCTTAGGATTTTGGCATATCCCGTGAGTGTCCAGTCTGATGATGTAATGGCAAACCCTTTGGTAATCAGGGTATTTGGAGTTAAAAAGGACGAAAGCACCACATAAACCAGCGGTAACAGAATAGCGAGAACAAACAAACCAAGTAGAATATAATTGATGATGAGCAGAATCCGGTCCTTCCCGGTGTAATGAATATCCATAAATACCTCCTTCTTTAATACAGCCCTTCTCCTTCGTTCAGCTTCTTGACGACGGTATTTACGAAAATCAATAGGAATACATTAATTACGGAATTGAACAACCCGATTGCCGTAGAATAAGCATAATCGCCGGATTGCAACCCCACCTTGTATACGTAAGTCGCGATGATTTCCGAGGTAGGTGTGTTCAAAGCCGTCTGCATCAGGTAAGCCTTTTCATAGCCGATCGACATAATACCTCCTGCAGCGAGAATGAACAGGACGGCCATGACGGGTTTAAGAGCTGGCAGATCAATGTGGAAGATTCTCTTCATCAATGAAGCGCCATCAATTGTTGCAGCGTCATGCAACTGCGGGTCCACATTGGCTAAGGTGGCCACATAAATGATAGAGGACCAGCCCGCTGTTTGCCATATACCGGACAAAATATATACCGTTCGGAAATAGGCAGGATCAGTCATAAAAGCAATCGGCTTGCCGGTGAAGGTTGTTACCAAAGCGTTCACTATTCCAGCTGGCGATAGAAAAACAAACAGCATACCGGCAACAACAACAACCGAGATGAAGTTAGGTGCGTATACAATAAGCTGAATATTCTTCTTGAACTTCGCTCCTCTGACCAGATTTAGCATTAAGGCCAGAATGATTGGTACTGGGAAACCGAGAATAAGACCGTAAGCGCTTAATTTAAGCGTATTCATTAAAATGTCATAAAAATTTGGTGATGAAAGAAACCGCTGAAAATGTTCAAATCCAACCCATTCACTGCCGAGGATGCCTTTTCTTGGGCTGAAATTTTTAAACGCAATGATCGAGCCGTACATGGGAACATACTTGAAAATGACGGTAAGAATTATGGACGGAAGCAGAAACAAATACAGTATATAATTTCGAAGCATATAGCTTAACCAATGGTTTCTTTTTTTTGTTTCTGAAGCCTTTAGTCCCCTTTTTTGAACGATCGAATTTGCCAATATTTTCCCTCCTACTGTTCACGGCTTGTTATACGACACAAAATATAAGCCATGTTATGTCATCTCTCTGACATAATTAACCAAGATGTTTTTCAAATACTTGCTTGTAATATCCACACCTCCAACAGAACGAGAATTTTACACATTCCCAAAATGAATGGGCTTACAATTTACATTTGAACATATTTTACTCTTACAATTTATCAGATGCACATTTAATTAGTCAATATATTTCGGGTGAAAAATTCATTTAAAAAGCGTATTTCAAGATAATTGTAATGTTTTCAGCAAAAATCTATCAAAATTGCACAATATAAATAAACAAACGTAAACTTTTATTATTCATTTGAATAAATACATTGTTAAAAACATGAAAATACTATATATTTAGAAATATGAAGAATCTTAATTCGGAGAATAAGGTGAACAATATGACGAGAAAGTCAAAGGTTACGATACAAGATATCGCTGATGCCTTGGGGATTTCCAGAAACACTGCCTCCAAGGCGCTTAATGGAGTGGAGAGTATTCCCGCCGTTACTAGGGACAAGGTGGTCAAAAAAGCAATGGAGCTTAAATACAAACAATTTTCTTATATGGAAACAGCTTCTGAAAAACAGGGCAATATCGCACTTTTGACCTGTAATCTTCCTAATAGCTCACACTTTGGATCTTTGTTGATCAGCGGACTGGAGAAGGAAATCAGCAAACAGGGCTATACTTTATCTATTTATTTTGTTCGTGAGAATGATATCAATTCAATGACTCTACCCGGCAATTTTGAACCTTCGAATGTGGCTGGCATCTTCTGCATCGAAATGTTCAGCAAGGAATACAGCAAGCTGATCACAGATCTTGGCATCCCAACCATTTTTATTGATTGCGCTGCGGATATGATGTATCCAGAATTGAAGGCGGATCTGGTATTAATGGAAAATGAACACAGCACATACTGTGTTACCCGGAAATTGATCGATCATGGCTATGAAAGCTTCGGTTTTGTAGGCGATTACAATCATTGCAAAAGCTTCAATGAACGCTGGGCCGGATTTAATAAGGCCTTAGCAGAAGCAGGAATCGCCGTAGATCCTGCCCTTAGCATTGTAGCGCCTGACCGCAACTTCTTTATAGAGGAGAACTGGATGGAACAGCAGTTGGATGCCCTGAGGAAGTGTCCCTCCGTCTTTATTTGCGCCAATGATTTCATTGCCATCAGCGTGATCAAATCTTTGAAAAACAAAGGGATTAAAGTCCCGGAAGATGTTGCTGTTTGCGGGTTCGATGATGCTTCGGAATCCCGGGTTGTCGAGCCTCATCTTACAACCGTGCATATTTATAGTAGTCAGATGGGTATTATTTCAGCCGAAATGTTATTGTCCAGAATCAAAGACAATACCATGCCATACCGAGTGACTCATGTCGCAACGGATATCGTATACCGGGACTCGACCCCTGTTCTAAACTAAATCTACCAAGAGGTGAATTAAAGTGAAAAATGACAGAACGGTTCTTTGTGTGGGCGAGTTGCTCATTGATTTTTTCTGCACGGATATTGATGTTAATCTTGCCAAGGGCCAGCATTTCTCCAAGCAGGCCGGCGGCGCTCCGGCAAATGTAAGCGCAGCCGTAGCCAAGCTCGGAGGAAAAGCGTCATTCTTGGGGAAAGTTGGGGCTGATCCCTTTGGCATGTACCTGAAGCAAACGTTGGATGAGCAGCATGTGGATACGTCCATGCTCCTTTTTGATCCGTCAACGCCGACTACACTGGCCTTTGTTTCCCTTGCCGCTAACGGCGAACGGGATTTCGTGTTCAACCGCGGAGCTGACCGTCAACTGTCTCTGCAGGATATTGATAGAGAATGGACCCGGCAGGCTGCCATTCTGCATTTTGGCTCGGCAACGGCCTTGCTCGCCGATCCTTTCCGAGAAGCGTATTTGTCTTTATTGGATGGAGCGAAGGCCAATGGGCAATTCACCTCCTTTGATCCCAATTACCGGGGGGACCTCTGGAAAGACAGGCAGGAGGAATTTATCACACTGTCCAGAAGAGGAATACACAATGCGGATTTGGTAAAGGTAAGCGAAGAGGAATTAAACATCATTACAGGGCTGGCTGACCGCGATGCTTCATTGGATCTTTTACATGGGTTGGGAGCCAAGACGGTGGCGGTTACCTTAGGGAAAGAAGGAACCCTCATCTCAAGTGGTGCCTCCCGTTCGTTAATCGGCAGTATCGCTGTCAAATCGATCGACTCTACTGGTGCCGGAGATGCCTTCGTCGGAGCAATGCTGTATCAAATCAGCCAGCTGAGTCAGCCTAAGGCATTTACCTCCAACGCGAAGCAGCAGCAGGAATTTGTGACACTTGCCAATCAAGTCGGCGCCATCGTGTGCACTAAAGTTGGAGCGATTGCAGCCTTGCCGTCGTTAGAAGAAGTTAATCGTTTCGTAGCGCAAGGTTGAATCAAGAAACGAAGCGTAAGAACAGCAAAAGGTGTCCGACGATCTCTAAGGTCGCTGGACACCTTTTTAGTTATTCTTTGGAAGGAGAAGTGAGGAAACTAAATCATATCGAGGGAGTTTAATCAAAAGAAAACGAGTACTTATCCTACGTAGTCGTTTTCTTTTATATAAGGCAGGCCAGGATTTTTTTCGATTGCCAAAAACTTTTCATCTTTAATTAACTCAGATATTCTCATAAACCATTATAATTCATATTGCAGACTTAGCATTTATCCTGATCGGATTGCAAAGCTATTGCTAATGCAATAAATGATCCTGATGATACATCTATGAGTAAAATGATAATTCGATCAACTATTCAGGCATTGTAAACAATGACAGTGGACAGAACGAGAAAGCTCTTGCCTAATTAACCTAATTAAAACAAAACATTGTTAAGTTACTGCCATCATATTATAGAGTTTTAGTATCCTGATATCATCCTTCGATACTTTTAGTTGTTGGATGAGGCGTGCATCCTCTTTTAGCACTTCTTTGGAAAATAGCATTTTAGCTGCGATAGGCATAATAGGTCTAGAAGAAAATCCATAATACTCTGTTGTCAGGTTGCCTCCTGCTATTCGAAATAAGTAACTAGTTAACCCCTCTCTTCTATTTCCAATGCCTACCGTCTTTTGGTGTTTGGATATCCAATGTCACTGGATCATTTCAAACGGACAAAATGTATTCCTCCAAGCCTATTTTCAAACCGTCTTCATCATTGCTCGATGTGACCCTGTCGGCAATTTTCTTAACTTCCTCCGGCGCATTTCCCATTGCAATCCCAAGGCCTGCGTACAAAATCATATCCATGTCATTATAGTTGTCTCCAATGGCCATCGATTCACGATAAGTAATATTAAATATCCCCTCGAGCTCCTGAATGGCATACGATTTGGACACCATCTCATCCATAATTTCCAGATAAGTTCCCTTGGATTTATAAACACTGATACCAGTAACTTCTTTATTGATTTGTTGTACAAGCCGCTCAATGTCTTCGGGATCTCCCATGCATAAAATTTTGTGAATATCATGATCTTCTTCTATATATGAGGGGAGTAACCTCTGTATGGGGGAGCCATTAATAATTTCCGCTTCCTGAATTACCCAAGGATTTTGAATGTTGCCAACGATCCACTGGTCATGTTCATACAAGTTAAAACTGATAGAAGGATAATGATCCATTACAATATCGTATATTCGTTTAATGCTCTTTTTCGATAAACAGATACTATGAAGGATTTCCCCGTTGCCGCCCAATATTAGAGCACCGCTATAACAAATGATGGGAGCGTGAATATTGAGCTCTTGCTGAAGAGGAAAAATGCCGCTTGGCATTCTCGCTGAAACAAGTACAAAAGGGATATTTCTTCCCACAACTTTTTGGATTGTATTTTTGGTGTCGGACGTAATTTGATGTTTTGAATTTAACAACGTCCCGTCAATATCGCTAAAGATTGCTTGTATCATGGCCGATGGCTCCCTTGCGATTATTTATCACGATTCTTCCTCAAGCGCCTTGATAATTTCTACTCCGCTATCCTGCAACATCAGCAATGAGTGCTCCGGTGCATCCTGATTTGTAATTAGAATATCAATTTCGGAAAAATTCAGGCCTTTAAACGGGCTTGTTAAATTAAATTTTTTGTAATCAGCAAGTAAAAATACTTCTCTGGCACGTCCCGATACCAGCTTTTTAACTAAAGCATCATCACGGTTTGCAAAATACACTCCGTCTTCCATGATGGCGGCAGCTCCTAAAAAAGCTTTGTCAAAAAAAACATCGTTCAACTGCATAGCCGTGTAGTGGTCATAAAAAAAACGGTTTTCATGATTAAATTTGCCCCCGAGCAAGTTTATGTTAATTTCACTTTTTGCTGATAAAGCTTCTGCATTATCCAACGAGTGTGTATAAACCGTGAGATTCTTGTCCAATTGCCCACAGAGCAGTTGAATGGTAGTCGATACATCCATGAAACAAACATCTCCGTCAGCGATGTGCGCGGAAGCTGCTTTTGCAATGAGCATCTTTTGCTTTGTTGCTGAAGTTACACGTTCCTTGTAGGCTCTTATTTCTTCTTTTAATAAGGGCAAGGCAATACCTCCATGGGTTCTGATAACTCCCCCTTCGTGAACAAGCTTAATAATATCCCTTCTTGCCGTATCTCTCGAGATGTTCAATAAATTACAAATTTCAGAATTTGATAATTGGTTACGGCTTTGGAGATACTCCAAAATTTTTAAAAGTCGTTCCTCTTGGTAAATATAAAGCCCCCCTATCCCTATATTCACTATAAGCGATTAGACGCTTTTTGTTAAGTGTTTTTAAGTATTTTTATAAAGATAAGCAAATTGCTTATATTGTGTATTTCACATAGCAAGTCCCCGGTCCGCATGCATATTGCATTAAGAGTCCGGGGACTTTATTCATTTTGCCTATTTATTGATAAATTCAATCTTTTGAAGCAAACGTTTTATCATAACTGCCGCCTCGGCGCGGGTAGTTGTTGCATGTGGCTCATAGTGTCCAGTGTCCATACCTTGTGCGATGCCCTGAGCTGTAACAGCGGCTACTGCATTTTGCGCCCAAACCGCGATAGACGAGCGGTCGGCATATCCATCTAGCGATTGCCCGTTTTTGCTGTTGACTGAGACATACCCGGTATATTGTAATGCTTGATGGACAAGTAGAGCCATCTCCTGGCGGCTAATTCCCGATTCAGGACGAAAAGCACCGTCTTCATAACCTTTGACCAGCCCAGCTGAATAGGCTGCGCTGAGATATCCGCCGTACCATGAACCCTTGACTACATCCCTAAAGGCTGGAGTCGCCCGTTCTTTAAGCCCAAGTGCATGAACAAGCATAGCGGCAAATTCGGCGCGGGTAACAGGCCTGGATGGCTCAAATATTCCTTTTATCGAACCGACAACAATTCCTTTTGCGGCAAGCAGCTCTATGTCGGCTTTGCCCCAGTACCCAGCTGGTAAATCATCGAAGGTTGGGCTGCTGTTGACAACGGTATATACACCATTGGAATTATGCTTTATTTCAACGGAGGCTCCATCATCCCCAGCCCGAAAAATGCTCGGTACAAAGATAAGTTTCCTTCTGGCTTCGTCGTAGCAAACTGCGGTGGAACGATTTGGGTCCATCGCTGATGAAAGCGGAAGTGTCCGGCTCACATAGGTATCACCGAAATCAAGAGCGGTTGTTGTACTGCCTGTTACTGCTTCAGCCTTGAAGTCTATAGGAGTCGTTTCCACGGTTGCGCCCGCTTTTACAGCCGCTTCTTGAATAGCCGCATTTTGCTGCATTGTTGCCTTGGATAACGTAATTCGCAGCCCTGGCACGCTATTGGAAGGTGAGGTATTTCTATTCACCCTGCTGGCTGGAAGGGTGTACGTCCCCAGTTCTGTAATTAACTGAAGATCCAGAGTTCGATGCTCGCTCCAAAGCTTATTGGCCATGCTGGTCAGCTCAACGATAACCACGTCAGCCCCAGCAGCTTTCACATGCAAAGTTAGTGCAGAACCTTTTCTTACCGGCAAAGCTTTAAGCAAAGTAAGATCATCCACGACCACTGCGGCTTCTTTCCTGCCATCAGCCTTTTGTGTAATACCCGGAGCATACTCCAGTATTCCTGAAGTGGCGGAAGCCGGAATAGATGCCTTGACTGGCAGCTTTACCGCCTGGCTGTCGCTACCCTTGTTGTTCTGAGAATTGCCACCGGAATGGCCGGAATTGGAACTTGATATTATTCGAACACTATTAAAGAATGCTGTTGTATCCCTTACATTTAACCCAAAGTATCCTCGTGTGTAACTTTGGTCTTTGGTATCAATCACCAGTTGTCCGTCCAAATAAGCCTTTATGGTATCCCCGACAGCTACAATTTTGAGGTGATAATCCTGATTTGTCCGTAGTTTCAGCTTCGCGTCATTATTGTAGATGGCAAGATCACTACCGGTCCCTTTAACAAATTTCATCAACTTAACTACATTATTCTTTACATCCAGATTAATTGCATACGCATTTTTTGCCGTAGGGTCTGAACGAAAGACCAAGGCACCTGCGCCGATGGGGTTTTCTATGTTATCTTTTTCAGGATCATCGGGATGCGAATCTGTATCCGGCACTTTAATGTCCGCTTCATATATAAAGTTCTCACCGAAATTACTTGCCAGAATAAACGCATCCCCTACGCCCTGCCCCTGTTTTCCATTAATAGTATCCGCCCATTTGCCGCTGATCGTCGTCCAATCTGACAGTACGGAGACACTAGATGGGGGCGTTTTCCAGACACTTTTTAACGGAAATATTTTTAAAGACTTTAATTCCACATCCCCGCCCTTACTGTAGATTTGCATTCCTTTACTCGAAGGATGGGGGAATATTTGGTCAGTTATCACTGTTTCTCCATTATTCCCGAACACCTCCAGCGCTGACCGGTCAACAAAAATATGCATTTTCACCGTACCGTTTAAAGCCTTCAGCGGGCCCTCATGTTTATTTGTGATATCAGGTCCGAAATCATAATTCCCGGAATTCGTACGGTCAACGAACAGCTTTTCATTGTAGACATCATACCCGACCGTTGTATATTCCTCAGTTCCTTTACGAACCTTAAAACCAAACTCAGTTGCTTCGGTGTTGGAAAGATCAAACTCTGCAATCATTTCAAATGTATCGTCAGAAAAGTTGGATAGGAGGTCGCTTTCTCCCTTAATCTTTTCATTTATATATGAAATTCCCTTTGTTTCAGCACGAATGCCGGCCAGAGAAATTGGTGTTTGTTTTAAGCGTAACCCTTCCTCTGTCTGGATCAGTTCCATCATTCGCGGCAGTGACATGGAACTTCTCCATGTTGAAGTAGGTGTATCTTGAGCATAAGTCCAGTTACTCATCCAGCCAAGCCAGTATTTCTCGCCCTTCTCCCCTTCAATTCCGCTCCACTCCACACCGGCATAATAATCAGCTCCATAATCGGACCATAATATTTGGTCGGAAGAATTCTCATTGGTGAAGGTTTTCCCATCAAAGCTTCCTACAAAATATTGCATTCCGGATCCGCCTGCAGGTCCTCCCGGATTTATACTTACCTGCAGAACCCATTTCTTTTTTGAAGGGTCGCCATCAATAGGCAATTCAATTAATGCAGGACATTCCCATACGCCGCCTATACTTCCGTTTGTAGAAGGTATCCACGAACCTGAGACGGCAGACCAATCCGTTATGAGGCCACTTTGTGGCAAATTGCCTTTTTCCGGCTCTTGTGCAACCTGGTCAACGTCTTCCGGAATTGGTTTGTCATTATAAACATTGATATCATCCAGGTTGATATGCCCCCAACGTCCCGTTGCATTGTCTACAGCTTTGATATATAGCACTTCACCAATATAATTGGAAGCATCCCATACGTATCTGCTATACGTTTCCTTTTCGGATTTCGTATTTGTTTGACGAAGCAATTCCTGATCGTCAGAAGCTCTGACTAACGATAAATAACGGTTGCTGACGTCTTTGCCTCCGCCCATCATCAGGTTAATCTCTCCGGAGCCACCCAGTTTGAAATAGGATGAATGCAGTTCTCCAGTAGCATCATCCCCCTTGTGACTATCGGAAAACCCCCATAGATGATACTTGCCTTGCTGGTCGAAAGTTCCACCCCACCAATCCTTTCGATCTGTTACATGGTCATTAGTAAATGCTTCCCCTTGTACACCGGTCCACCCAGTCAGATCCCCTGTTTCAAAATCATGGTTAAGTATTTCATTCTCCTCTGTGATGATATTTTTGCCCAACTGAACATTCTGGAAGAGCACAGAGGAATTCGCCAAATGCAAGCCGAAAACGCCGGAGGAAAAGGTAGAATCATTTACATCCTGAGTAAGTTTACCATCTAAATATACTTTTATATTCTCTCCATAGGTCCTCACCTCTAAAGGGTAATCCGTATACGTAGCGAGAGATACAGTGGCCTCGGCTAGGACTGATTGCTTCCCGTCCTCAAGCTTCATCAATTTTATTTTATCGTTGTGAGCGTCGAGGCTCGCCATATATCCATTTCTCACCTCGGCATCTGCCCGAAAAACAAGTGAGCCGATTTCATCTCCGCCATCCGATAATTCAATGTTCGCCTGATATCGAAAGTTTTCTCCGGCTTGCCCGCTCATTATATATGAATTCGCCGCGGAAGTCCCGGTCATTCCTTTCACGGTGTCTTCCCAGGAACCGCTTACAACAGTCCATTTTGACAAATTGGTCACAAAGTTTGATGTATTATTGAATTTCACATTTCGAAAAGAGGCTGTTGAATTCCATGCGGTTAACCCATAGTAGCCGTATACAAATTCATCATCCGTTTGTTCGATAACCGATTGGTTGTTTATAAAAACCTGAATGTGATGTCTATCCGTTACAATTTGTAAATGATAGGTAGATGAAGTATCCAAGCGCAAAGAACTGGCCCCAAGTTCAATGCTTTCTCCATTCCTATTTTTGGTTAAAGTTACGCGATCATTTTTGGCATCTAGATTGACTACATAGCCGTTGGCCGCACGCTTATCAGACCGAAAAACCAGTCCTCCTGATCCTTCCCGGCCATTTTTTGCATTAAGGGTAATGTCGCCCTCATAGTTGAATGATCCACCTTCTTGTGAGGAAATCGCGTAAGAAGTGGAATCCAGACTATTGGCCTGTATTCCACCATCTGGACCAAATTCACTGGCATAAGTCCAATTTTTTAAATTGGGAGAAGTATAGAACATCACCTTATTGTTAGCAACTAACGACATCACCCACTGATTGGATTGTTCATGCCAAAATACTTTGGGATCGCGCCAATCGGCGGCGGGAGGTTCAGGCATTACCGGATTCCCTTCATACTTTTTCCATGTTCTCCCTTTATCCAAGCTGTAAGCAATGCTTTGAACCTGACCCTTATCACCTGAATGGGTAAAGATGGCTACCATTGCTTCCTTTCCAAAGCCGGCTGTATTTCCCCAGTCGATTACAGTGCTTCCGGAAAAAATCTGTCCGTGGATATCAGGAGAAAGTGCAACAGGTAGATGTTCCCAATGAACAAGGTCTCTACTCACAGCATGCCCCCAATGCATCGGTCCCCATGTCGTTCCATATGGATAATTTTGGTAAAATAAATGATATTCACCCTTGTAATAAACCATTCCATTGGGATCGTTCAACCAGTTGGCCTCGGGAGAAAAATGAAATTGATTGCGGTACGTTTCCTGATAATATCCTGGATCTGATGCAAACGCTTTCGTGAATGAAGTTAAAGATAATAATAAGATGATACTAAGTGCTAAAGAACAAATCCGATTCATATTTTTACTCCTCATCTTGTTCACTCCCTTTATAACTAATTTTATAAATCAGTTCAAAACGCCTTATAATGAAAGCCTATCCCCGGTGATGGATAACTCCTTGACCAAATAGTTTTAAGAATTATTCAAGCCAAGACACCGAGAGCGTATCCAATAATACCAATTGCGAATAGCGCAAAAATGAGAGCCATGGCGTTCACTTTCTTTTTAAGCAGTCTCATGCAAAGGAAGGTCAGTAAGAACGGTAGTAACCTTACTGTACAGCCGCTTAATCGTCGGAATTAAGGAACCAAGAACGTACAAATATTTTGTTTGAGTCGTTTTTGGTCATCATCTTTTCTTCCATATGTACTCCCCTTCTTTCATAAAATATTTTCTTATAGCTCTTCAATTTCCGCCGTATTTCGAACTGAGCTGGATGTATAGCAGAGCCAGCACAGTTCCTACGATCCCAAAACCAACTAGATTGATGTTCGTGAAAGCGGCAATGACAAATCCCAGGAAGAAGAAGGGATGTTATAGCCCACTGCAAATAAGCAACATACTTAACTTCCTCTTCACCATCTTTCATATCCTCTTTTAATATTTTGAACTCCAAGTAATGTTCTTGACAAAGCGTTTATATTTAACTCTATAGTTCAATATCTTATGTTTACGCTGCTTTGGTCACAAAAATCCGACGAAGTCCGGCCAAGGATAACTCCCTGACCGGCACGTTTTAAGCCAAAACACCAAATGCGTACCCAATAATGCCTACTGCGAATAAAGCAAAAATCAGAGCGATTGCGTTCACTTTCTTTTTCAGTAGCCTCATACATAAAAAGGTCAATAATAGTGGTAAAAGTCCAGGCATCAATTGATCCAAAATCATCTGAACGGTTGTAATAACCTCTTTTCCATCCGTTCCCACATAACTTGATACCACCAGCGGCACATTCAGGGTGGTCCATTTGGAAACAAGTGCACCCATAACGAAAAGCCCCAGTATGGAGGCTGACTCCGTGAGTTTTTGCAACCGGTTTCCCGACATATCGGAGACAATCTCCGTACCTTTGTGATAACCGTATTTCAGACCGTACCATTTCGTTGCCAAGCGTGCAGTGTTAAAGAGAAGGAAGAAAAGAACCGGTCCGACAAGGCTCCCGGATAAGGCGATTGAGGCTCCGAGAGCAGCCAGAACCGGGCGTAAAGTCCCCCAGTAAATGGGGTCACCCACTCCCGCCAGAGGTCCCATTAAACCGACTTTGACTCCACTTATGGTGGCATTGTCAATCGGCTGGCCGCTCGCTTTCTGCTCTTCCATCGCAGCCGTTACACCCATAATAGGCGCCGAGATAAACGGTTGAGTGTTGAAAAATTCCAGATGTCTTTTCAATGCCTCTTTTTGATCTTCTTTCTTGCTGTACAGCCGCTTAATCGCAGGGATCAAGGTGACACAGAAACCGATCGACTGCATTCGCTCAAAATTGAACGAGCCTAACAGGAAGCATGAACGGACAAACATCTTATTTAAATCACTTTTAGTCAGCTTCTTTTCTTTCATAGTGCTCTCCTCTCCCTTCAGGTAGTTACTATAACTCTTCGATTTCTTCCATCTTCTCATTACGCTGGTTGTATTTTGGGCTCAGCTGGATGTAAAGCAGAGCCAGAACCGCGCCAATGACCCCAAAACCAACCAGATTAATGCTGGTAAAAGCTGCAATGACAAAGCCCAGAAAGAAGAATGGCATCAGGTATTTGGCTGCCATCATATTAATGACCATCGCATACCCTACGACGACGATAAAGCCGCCCGCAATTTGTAGTCCTCTGGTGATAACCTCCGGAATTGCGTTAAGCATAGCAGTCACCAGGCCCGTTTCTGCGGCAACTGCCACCAAAACAGCGGGCAAAGCAACGCGCAGACCTTGCAAAAGCAAGGCAATAAAGTGACATAGCTCAATTCCTTTGAAATTTGCAGATTCCGCATACTTATCGGCTAAATGCTGGAAGAAGACAGTAATTGTCCTGACAAAAATGGTAAGCACTTGTCCGGCGGCTGCAATTGGAATCGCAACGGCAATTCCGGCGCCGATCGATTGATGGCCGACGATGACCAAAATGGTTGAAACCACGCTGGCTAGAGCAGCGTCTGGTGCCATGGATGCTCCTACATTCATCCATCCCAAAGCCATTAATTCCAGAGTACCGCCAAGTATAATGCCAGTTTTGAGATCGCCGAGGACAAGGCCAATCAACGTACACGCAATCAGAGGACGATGGGTTTGCCCTTCATCCAGAACGCTACCCATGCCACATATGGCCGCTACCAGTGTTACCATCACAATTTGAAAAACAGTCATTTCTATAACTCCTCTCTAGTTGCCGCCTGGTATTTACGATCACATATCCTGCAGTTTGGTAATCAAGTTGATTTTCGGATCACTGGCTACTTTTCTGATTTCCAGCTCAATGCCTTTTTCATGCAGCTTACGAAATGCATCTACATCCTGTTGGTTTACGGATACCGCCCCGGTAATCTGTGTCTTTCCTTCCTTAAAACACATTCCTCCAACATTCACCGAGCGGATGGGTATTCCCCCTTCCACAACCCGCAGTACATCCGTAGGGTTGGTAAAGAGAAACAATGTTTTAAAATCACTGTATTTGGGGTTATTATAAGCCTCTATCGCTTTATTAATCGTTACGACATACGCCTTAATTCCAGGCGGCGACACCTGAAGCAATAAGGTTTTGCGTAATGTATCCGCTGCGACATCATCGCTAACGGCGATAATCTTATTGCACTTCGCTTCTTTCACCCAAACGGTCGCCACCTGACCGTGAATCAGACGGTCATCAATACGAACTAATGCAATTTCCATTCTATAATTCCTCCTCTAATTGACTGTTTCGAATGGCACGAAAAGACATCATGGAATCGTGCCCTGCATGGATCGCTAAATTTACCAAATTCTCCACTTGTTCAATTCCTCTGTTTGCAAGAAGGTCAACGATCATTGGCAGGTTTACTCCTGTCACAATATCCATTTTTTCATGGTTAACCGCAATTCGGCTGGCAGCATTATAAGGACTGCCGCCGAATAGATCAACAAGGAAGATAACACCGTCCGTCCAATCCAGCGATGCCAACGCAGCCTTATATTTCTCTACAAGTCCGCTGACACTTTCACCTGGTTCAAACGTAACACCTGCCACATTATCCAATTGGCCGAAAACCATTTCTGTTGACCTCAGTATTTCTTCAGAAAATTTCCCGTGTGTCCCAACAATTACACCGATCATCTGTCTCACCCCCTTTGTTTCTCTCCACATATCTATGATGCAAGTTCTGTGCCAAACTTCTGTATAGATCAGAGGAAATTTTGTAAACAACAAAAAAAACCCCGTTGCGTCGGAGGTTTTTTTCCAGTCTGAACAGATCATTATTTATCAATCTCCACTGCTTTCATACACATATGAAAGCGTTTTATACTCTTTGGCCATTACTGTGGAATAAAGTTATATACTTCGCTCAACATTTCGCAAATATAATATTTTTCGTCTTCAGAAAGTATAAGATTCATACCAGAAACAAATATGCTGCATGAACGGTTTACCACCTCGAGTATGTGCTGGTCGAGCTGTTTCACTTCCCCCTGATAAACAAGTCCATCGCGAATAACCATACGTTCCAGCGCATAAGCTGTGTGAGTAGAAATTTGGACTTTTGTTGCATAATCAAATTTGACTTCTAATCCAAGTTCCAGCTCTTGCACAAATCTCATCACCATTCCCAGAATTTTGTGGGGATTCAAATAAGTCATAAATTCTTTCAGACTTTCCTCGCATAACTCCCTGACGACTACACTTTGATCCACAGCAGGGATCTGTTTGTTATTCAGCAGTAGCTCTCTCAATGTCTGCTCACCGCTCGCTTCAATCAGCTTTTCCAAGGGAATAAACGGGATTTCCGGCTCGTTTGGCCGTTTTACTCCAATCACGGCAAGAATGGTTCGCTTAGACCGCATATCCTGGACCACTTTATCCAACTCTCTTACGTTTGCCGGGACAACCAGTATTTCCTCATCCGTCAAATCGCAGACAATTTTCTCTACAAACTCTTTCAATTTGACCGCTGCACCTTTGCCAGAGGAGCAAACCGTCACAATTGCCTTATAAACTACTTTCACTGCGGCGCTGCTATTGTTATATCCCCTGAAATCTTTTAGCGATTGGTATATTTCCTCTATCCCCATGTCAAAAACACTGGCCTTTCGGACAGCCTCCAGCGTGAGCGGAGTTGAAACCATATCAATAGTCTTTACATTGATTCCAACACGTTCCATAATAGTTTCTTCAAGATTGAGCAAAGAGCCCATATCAACCAGCAGCAACACGCCTCTACCACGGTCAATGCTCTTTACTTTATCGATAATAAGCTCCAAAATTTCCCTAGGACTGACATCGAGGGGCATATCAACAGCACAAAGATTAGAACTGCCCAGCAAGCTGTCTACGACGCCGACGATGCTGCTCGCTGTACTGGTACCGTGTGCTGCCACAATAATTCCCACACTACCCTGTCGTTCTTCCTCAACAGATTTCAGAAGAATCGCCATATAAGTTATTTCGGCCTCCGGTACATGTACACCAAACTTAGACTCGATCAAACTTTTGATAGTCTGGGCCAGTCTGTACTCTTCATCATGTTCATTCATCGGTTCATAGATTCGGGCATCACCGTATTTTTTCTCTCTGGTGCGCTTGAAAAAGGCGCTTAAATGAAGACTGAAAGCATACACGAATCTCTCGCTGTAAATTCGGTTTAGTTCCTTTTTGGCCATTTCCTTAATCTGCTCGGAGAATTCAAGGATGTCTTTGTCCACAATTTTCAGAATTCGTTCCCTGCTCCCTTTGGTGTTATAAAAACGGTTATAAAAGCTTTTAATATGGATATTGACATCCGTAGCAATAAATCTGTGGATGTAGGCGTCGTCGAGCCCTTCTTCCTTCAGCATGCCAATCTTGTCTTCAATTAGTTTGTAAAGGTTAAACGGCAGCTCGGAAACAACCTCTTCATCCAAAGCTTTTCTTCCTTCTGGAGTAATGTATAGGCACGAGGAAATACATCCGATTTCCTTCATCTTATATTGCGTTTTATCAATATTAAACAAACCATCTCGGATATTTCCCGGCAGGTTTTTAAAATCAAGTCCTATTTCTTCTTTGTTTTCATGTATGCTGTTTAAAAAACCTTTAGCGCATACCAGCTGGATGTTCGACTTTAACTGGCCGATATTGCCGTAGGTGACGCTGCCGATCAGTGCTCTTACTACCTCTGGTTCAATCCTAATCGGCTTGTTTACCCTATTGGCCTCGTTAGCAAACAAATGCTTCAAAATCAGCATTTGCTCCTCAATAGCACGTTCCTGAAGGGAAGGGATATTGATCGTGATGGGTAAGCGCCTAATGAAGGTTTTCAGCATGGATGATCCGGGATCTTCCGTCGTAGCTCCAATCAATAACACACTCGCATCTCTTTTTCGATCCGTTTCGCCCAATTTGTTATAGGTGTGAGTATCCATGAAATAGAAAATCATTTCCTGGCCTTCTGGGGGTAAACGGTGAATCTCATCCAAAAACAGGATGCCTCCGTCAGCTTTCTCCACCAGCCCTGCTTTTTCATGATCAGCGCCTGTAAACGCCCCTTTAACGTGACCAAAGATGTGGGAAAGTAACAAGTGGGGGTTATTGAAATAATCAGCGCAGTTAAAAACGATAAATGGCGCATGCTCTGAAAACCGCTTCATATACTTGCCATAATGGTACATCAACCTGGCAAACATAGTTTTTCCAACACCCGTCTGCCCGACTATCAGGGTATGCAGACCTCTAGGAGGATACAGAATCGCTGCCTTCCCCTGCTCAACCTGGTTACGCATGCTGCCCCTGAAACCGATCAAGGCATGGAACGGATCGACCTGTTCGTCAGGCAGCAATACCTCTTTGATGCTTTTGACCTCAATTTGTTTCTCTTTCAGCCGAACCCGAAAGGTGTCCTCGATAATCTGCTTATGCAGAAATCTGACCGGTCTTCCTTTGATTTTAAGGATTAGATCGTCACGCAGCAGATTATTCAACTCTTTGCTCACATTGTTTCTCAACATCTTTTGATCATCAGCAATTTCCGCAGCCGTAATCCCTTCCCCCGCAAATAAAGCCTCTTTGGAAATTTTCTTGGTGCTTTCGGCAATATACTCTAAAATCTTATCTATTCTTTTCACCTGTATTCCTCCAGCCTGAATCAGTCATTGGAAATTGATTCCAACCCGCTTATTTAGGGAACAGAATATGGTTTTTCAGCGCATGAGCTACTCCATCCTCGTCATTCGAGAGAGTAACGGTGTTGGCAGCAGCTTTGACCTCAAGGGGAGCATTTTCCATGGCAATGCCAAGTCCCGCAAAGGCCAGCATGTCGATATCATTGTAGTTGTCACCCATAGCCAGACAATCGCTTTGTTTCAGTTGGTACTCTTTTAGCAGAATTTGAATGGCTGCCGTTTTGGAAGCCTTTTTTGACATGATTTCCAGATAAGTAGGCTTGGATAAGTAGAGATTTACTTCTTCGCCGTATAGGGGTCGCAATACTTGAAGGACGCGTCTGATCTCTTCGGGATCACCCATGCACAAAATTTTACTTGTTCCATCAGTCTCTTCCCTCCAACCACTGGTAAGCTTAGAAAAACTATAAATGCGAGGCTCGATATTGGTGATGTCACGTTCTTGAAGCGCCCATGCATCCAATTGTTCAATATACCACTCATCATCCTTATACAGGCTTACGTGAAGATCATACTCAGCCAGGCTGTCAAGCAAACACTGTGTCATTTTCTTATCTATATAACGGGTGTTCAGCTTGTTCCCGTGTTTATCTATAACAAGTGCCCCACTGTAGCATATGAGAGGCTCAGAAATACCAAGATGCTTCTGCAATGGAATAATTGCTTTTGGCATTCGCGCAGAGACAAGAACCACTGGAATCTGCTTATCATTTATAACCTGGAGAATGGTTTCTTTGGTTGCTTCCGTGATTTGATGCGCCGAGTTAAGCAGCGTCCCGTCAATATCAATGCAGACAATTTTATAAGTTTCCATAAATGATTCCTCCAGCTCCAGTGTATTTTGTTATTCAATGAATGAGTATACAAGAAAGATAGTGTATATAACCAAAAATACAACACACATAATAACTGTTACTTATTACGACAAGCTTTGGCTTGTTTATGAATCGTTTCTATCAGATAAAATTACTCGGTAACGTTAACATCTAGGCAGGAGAATTGCATAGGCTTAGAGAAGTAGATCTTTCATAAATGACTGACTGTGAATTCGTACCGGAAATGTATGGAAAAGGAGTTTGAATAAGTCAATGATACGATATGGATTACAACAGGAACAAGGATTCAAGCTGGTTATGACGCCCGAATTGCGACAAGCAATCACGATCTTGCAATATTCTTCGGCTGATTTAATATCCTTTCTGCATGAACAGGCGAACAATAATCCAGTCATTGATTTGCCGGAGTTTAATATGTCCATAGGCAGTATCAAAGAAGAAGCAGAGCGGTTTTCACAGAAAGATCAAGGAGATCTGCTTGAACATTATCGTGGCGGAGAAAAATATCCATCGGTCCAGCGAGCAAACCCCGTTACATTTCTGGATTTTGTCCCCAATCCGAATGATACCCTGTTTGAACATCTGAACAGGCAGCTTGGACTGGTATGTGGGCTTACAAATTCACAGCGTATGGTGGCACGGTACCTCATTGGCAATTTGAACGAAATGGGATATTTAGAACTTGATGTTCCAACGGTCGCCTCACTATTGGACGTTCCCATAGCCGAAATTGAGGATATGCTCTTGGTGATACAGAGTTTTGATCCACCGGGGATCGCCTCTTACAGCTTGGAAGAATGTCTTCTTCTCCAGCTCCAGCTTGCTGGCATGGATGATGAATGCATAGTCAGAATGGTAAGCAACCATCTGGCCGATCTGGCGAACAATCGGATACAAAAAATTGCGGATGCTCTTGAAATCGGTAGGCAAGAGGTTATACAGATGGCCGATCGAATTCGCAAGCTAAATCCATGCCCGGGCGCAGCATTTGCTCATAAAGAGCAGCAATACATCATAGCAGATATAACGGTCGAAAAAGCCAACGGGGAATATCTTGTCCTGATTAATGACATTAGTGCGCCGCGGGTTGAGATTAACCCTTTTTACCGGCAAATGATGCAGGATCTACCGAATAGTGAAACCAAACGTTTTATCCATGAGAAGATGAATACGGCAAAATGGCTGGTCAATAGCCTGAAGCAACGTCGGCTGACCCTTCTACGGGTTGCCAAGGCCATTGTGGAAAAGCAGCAGGATTTTTTTGAGCATGGCGTGTATTTCCTCAAACCAATCACCCAAAAGGAGATTGCCGATAAGACGGGCTTACACGAATCCACGGTCAGCAGGGCGGTCAGTAATAAATTTATACAGACGCCTCGCGGATTGTTCGAGCTCAAATTTTTCTTTACTTCCTCCTTGACGTCAGCGGACGGAGATGCTGCTTCATCGGAGAGTGCAAAAAAGCGTATCAAAAATTTGATAGATGATGAGGACAAGCAAAAACCGTTATCGGATCAGGCTATTACTACCCTACTGGGAAAGGAAGGTTTGCATCTATCACGCAGAACCGTGGCGAAATATCGGGAAGAACTGAGATATCTTTCTTCTGCCAAAAGAAAAAAGTTTGAAGTTTGAATGTTTAAGGAATAGTCGCGTTTGATCCGGTTCCATATTTTTCGATTTGGCTTGATCCTGAATGATCCGACTCGCTAGTTCTTGAATTCACCATTACACCTCCTTTCTTGAACTAGGATGTTTTCACTTTTGAAACGCTTCCAATTTGCTGTGAGAAAAACATCAGTTAGTAGATCCATACTATGAATCGACCGAATGAGCTAATATTTTTACAATAAAATCATGTAGTTTCGCCTTGCTTGAAGACAACGGGGAGACGATACACTTGCTGATCTAAAGTTTCACCTTCGATTTTCTTATAAAGCAGTCTGATTGTCATACGTGCCATCTCCTCCACTGGCTGCCTGATTGTAGACAATATCGGATGAAAATAAGAATGGTCCTGAATCCCGTCGTAGCCGATAACCTTTACATCCTCTGGAACGCGAATGCCCTCCCTGCGTGCTCTTTCTATATAGTTGGCGGCTAACATATCGGTAATAGCAAAAATGCCGTCCACATCGCGATGCTCATTTAGGAACTCGTTAAAATAGGCATCGTCGTCCACTATAGGGTCGGGCTTCTCGTAGATTACATAATCGACTCCCAATGTTTGCGCCTCATGAATGAAACCTTTTCTCCGATTCATGGTTTCACTGAAAATGGAAGTGACGCTTCCCATAAAAGCCGGTTTCTGGGCCCCCACTTTAACAAGCTCCCTCAAAGCCAGACGCCCTCCCTCATAATTATCGGAGGTCACACAAGTAATTTTTTTGTTGAAGTGCCTATCAATACTTACAATCGGAATGTCATTGCTTACGCTATTTTCTATATCATTGTAAGTAATGCCGACAATACCAGCCACTTTGTTTTGCCGTAGCATATCCAGATAATACAGTTCTTTTTCGGGCTTGCCGCCGCTATTACACAACATGAGCTTAAAGCCTTCCTGATCCAACTCATCCTCAATGTAATAAGCCAGTTCAGAAAAAAAAGGATGCCAGATACTTGGAAGCAGCAAGGCTACCATCTTGGATTTCCTCATCTTGAAATTTCGAGCGACTTCATTAGGAAAATAATTCAGTTCTTGTATAGCTTCCTCCACTTTTCTGCGTGTATCTGGTTTTACAGAGCCCGAGTTGTTAATAACTCGGGATACAGTTCCTACAGCTACGCCAGCTAAGCTAGCTACATCTTTAATACTTGGCATCGGCATCTCCCCCCTATCTCTCTTTATGAAAATTATAATAACACTAAGATGGAAACGTTTCAATTTTGTTGATGCTCTTTTTTCGCTGAAGCTCTTTATCTTCCTTACCGGGCTGAAGCACCAGCGCGGATTCCATTAGGTATACGTCCTTGTCCTCTACATCTGTTCATATTCATCTCTATCCTTAGGGTCAAGTTCTAAAAAGCAATAAAATAAACATTCTCCCTGTGTGTTCGCTATAGACATTATTCAACATAACGCACAAACGTATAATATATTGATACTTCACAACTTACGTTATATACTATTATAAATTTATACACTGGGGGTAAGGTTAAAATGTCCATAGCTTCGGAGTTGAGCGAAACGAAGCCCGATTCACTCAGCTTTTTACATGGGGTTAAAGATTGTATTCCTACATTGCTTGGTTATGTATGTATTGGGTTCGCGGCAGGCATTGTGGGTGCCTCATCAGGGGTTAGCACCATGGAAATTGCCTTCATGTCGGCGCTTGTATACGCCGGAGCCTCTCAGTTTATTATGTGCTCGATGCTGGCTGCATCCAGTCCTCCATCCGTCATTATTTTAACGACATTCATTGTGAATGCTCGTCATCTGCTGTTAAGTGCGTCGCTGGCTCCTTACTTTTCTAAATACTCATTGTGGAAAAACATAGGCATCGGCGCACTTTTGACGGACGAATCCTTTGGAGTAGCGTCGGATAAATTGGCTAAAGGCGGGCAGGTCAGTGACCGCTGGATGAACGGGCTTAATATTACAGCTTATCTCGCTTGGATTGCATCCTGTGTGGCGGGAGGGGTTCTCGGGAACTGGATTTCCCGGCCGGAGGCTTTTGGTCTGGACTTTGCCTTGCCTGCGATGTTCCTTGCCCTGCTTATTTCCCAGCTCCAAAGTGTCCAGACCTCCAAACTCAAGCATCGCCTGCTGCTTGTGCTATGTATGGCTGTTCTGATGTACCTTTTGTCCTGGTGGGTGCCATCACATATCGCCGTCATTGTAGCAACCATGATCACCGCAACGATTGGAGTGTTAACCGACAAATGAGCATTAATCCTAATGTCCTGTATATCATAATCGGTGCCATGATTGTCACGGCGATCCCAAGGATCATTCCTTTTGTCGTGCTGCAAAGACTGACGCTTCCCAAGCCAGTGCTACAATGGCTTTCCTATATTCCCATCTGCATATTCACAGCCCTCGTGATGGAAAATCTGCTCGTCCGAACCGAATCCTCAGTCACTCTTAATCGGCAAGTACTTATGGCTGTCTTTCCTACGCTAGTGACCGCCTTGTGGAGCAAAAACCTGCTGGCTACCGTCGTTGTCGGTATTGTGAGTATGGCTGTAGTTCGACTATTGTGGTGAAGATAAAAATACCCTCCTGAAATAGGAGGGTATCTGTCCTTTCTTATGATCCACCTGTCGTCCTTACTAACGAGGGCGACAGATCTTCTTCCTCAAAACCACGTTCTCGAAGAATGTGGCAATCCGTAAATTGACGCATCTGACGCATACCTCTACTACCAGTAAGCATATCTTCAAGCACAATCAATCAATATTAACCCAAGGTTCTCCATTCTTTTTTTACATTTTTTACTTTCATTATAAAAGCAAACGGGCAGAATTTAAATCGAGTTCCATCACATATCGTTCATCCCCGTGAATATACTTAATAACCAACAAGGCCAAACTGTGCCGTGTATCCACTTGGGGGGTGCCTAATAATGCCGGAACCACGCCAGCCATATTCATTCGTCGTATCCCGCGAAGATTGGTCGCTGCATCGCAAAGGGTACCAGGACCAGCAACGTCATCAGCAGAAGGTCAAAGATGTCATTAAGCAAAATCTACCCGATCTGATAACGGAAGAAAATATTATTATGTCGGACGGTCAACAGATTATCAAAGTGCCGATTCGCAGTCTGGATGAATATCGCTTCATTTATAACTATCAAAAGCAAAAGCATGTAGGCCAAGGGGATGGAGATAGTCAGGTGGGGGATGTCATCGGACGTGATCCTGCCTCCCAGAAGCCTGGTAAAGGTGAGAAAGCCGGCGACCAGCCGGGACACGATATTATGGAAACGGAAGTCAGCATAGAAGAACTGGAAGATATGCTGTTCGAGGAAATGGAATTACCGAATTTACAGCAAAAAGACAAGGATCAAATTGAGGTTGAATCTATCGTGTTCAATGATATACGTAAAAAAGGCATGCAAGCGAACATTGACAAGAAACGAACTATTCTCGAAAATCTGCGCCGCAACGCCCGTGAGGGGAAACCGGGCATTCATCATATTAGTCCGGACGATCTTCGCTACAAAACATGGGAAGAGAAGACCATTCCCCAATCCAACGCGGTGATTATAGCCATGATGGACACATCAGGCTCGATGGGCTCTTTTGAAAAATATTGCGCTCGCAGCTTCTTTTTCTGGATGACCCGCTTTTTGCGCCGTCAGTATGAAAAGGTGGAAATTGTCTTTCTCGCGCATCATACCGAGGCTAAAGAGGTTACGGAGGAAGAATTTTTTACCCGCGGAGAAAGTGGCGGCACGATCTGCTCTTCGGCTTATCTGAAAGCACTAGAGATTATCGACAAACGATATCCTCCTTCCAGCTACAATATATATCCCTTCCATTTCTCGGATGGCGATAACCTGACCTCAGACAATGAGCGGTGTGTGAAGCTAATCGAGGAACTTATAAAGCGAAGCAATATGTTCGGCTATGGAGAAGTGAATCAATATAATCGCAGCAGCACGCTGATGTCAGCCTACAAGAATATTAAAAAGGATCAGTTTATGTACTATGTCATCAAGGAAAAAGGTGAGGTATACCAAGCCTTACGTACCTTTTTTCGCAAACGGGAAGGGGGAACGGTGGGATGAGCACCGACCAGAAGGAGCTAGAATATGCGATATCAGAAATTATGGAGATTGCAGATGGATTCGGGCTCGACTACTACCCGATGCGGTATGAGATTTGTCCGGCGGATATTGTATACACGTTCGGAGCCTATGGTATGCCCACACGCTTCAGCCACTGGAGTTTTGGAAAAACGTTTCACAAGATGAAAATGCAGTACGATTTTGGATTGAGCAAAATCTATGAGCTGGTCATTAACTCCAATCCCTGCTATGCCTTCCTGCTGGAAGGAAATTCTTTGGTGCAGAATAAACTAATTGTCGCCCATGTGCTGGCACACTGTGATTTTTTCAAACACAACGCCCGCTTTTCAGCTTCTAATCGCAATATGGTGGAGAGTATGTCGGCCACAGCAGATCGAATCAACAGCTATGAAATGGAATACGGTTCAAAGGCTGTGGAATCCTTCATTGACTCTGTACTGGCGATACAAGAGCATGTGGATCCACAGATCATCAAACCAAGGCATCTGGATAAGCAGCGCTACATGGAGCTCAAAATTCGGGAACAGAAAGAACCCGGAAAACGCCACCGTCCCCCTGGGCCTTACGATGATCTGTGGTCACTGGACACAGTGAAGCAGCATGATCCCGCCGAGACCGAGGGCATCAAGGTACGCAAGTTCCCACCGGAACCTGAAAAAGATATCGTCTGGTTTATTCAGGAATTCTCGGAGGTGCTGGAGGACTGGCAGCGGGATATTATGACGATGCTACGGGACGAAATGCTGTATTTCTGGCCCCAAATGGAGACCAAAATCATGAATGAAGGCTGGGCCTCCTATTGGCACCAGCGGATTGTAAGGGAACTGGATTTGACCGGGGAGGAAACCGTTGAATTTGCGATGCTGAACGCTTCTGTCGTACAGCCTTCCAAGCAAAGCCTAAACCCGTACTATTTGGGGCTGAAAATATTTGAGGATATTGAAAAACGATGGGATAACCCAACCCGTGAGGAACAAGAGCGACAAGGACGCAAACCGGGCGAGGGTCGAGCTAAAATGTTCGAGGTGCGAGAATTCGACTCGGACACCTCTTTTATACGCAATTACATGACCAAGAAACTGACAGAGGATTTGGATCTGTACGTGTTTGAGAAACGGGGACCCGATTGGAAAATTACTGATAAATCTTGGGAAAACATACGGGATCAGCTTGTGTTTTCACGTGTGAATGGAGGCTCCCCTTATATCGTCGTCGAGGATGGAGATTACCTGCATACGGGCGAGTTGAAGCTCAAGCACCAGTACGAAGGCATTGAGCTGGATTTAAAATATATGGAGCGCACACTTCCGTATGTATATCAGCTGTGGGGGCGCACCGTTCATTTGGAAACCATGATTGAGGGTAAGCTCGCCTTATTCTCATATGACGGTAAGAAACATCATCGCAAGTTTGTATAGATATATAAAATCAATAGCCATCCTAATTTAAAAAGGTGCATTCCGAAAAAACGGATATGCGCCTTTTTACTACTTACTTAATAACAGCCCTAAGCAATCACCATTTCTTACGGACTGGATGGACATATTTTTCCAGAAACTACTTCCTCTTAAATTCGACAATGTAGCTTTGATTGAGCTGTTTTCCACCTTCCGAAATGTTCTGGTACATGGATAAAAACCGGGCGGATGGGCTCCATACCGTTGGGCTGTCATAGGATTGGATATCGGTCGTAACCGGAGTGGTTTTACCCGTGAACTGGTCAAACACATACAGCCCTCTCATGCCTTGCTGATCCTCATCATAAATGGAAAAAGCAAGCTTGGACCCGTCGCTGGACCAGCTTCCACGACTCATTAAAGTACCTTGACCGACGATTCCTTTCTCTTTGCCCTGTTCATCCAAAATGATCATACGGGCTGGTTCGGATGTATTCCATTTTCGCTTTTCAATGGCAATAGACTTACCGTCAGGCGACACGGCAAAGGACATGGCACCCTCTGCAATGGTCACAGCCTGAGGATGATTGAGGGTGAACCGATTCAGCACCGGATACCCTTGTTTATCACTACCTGTATAAAATATGGCGTTACCCACTTTTTCGACATGAGACATCAATTCAGAGCGATTCGGATCTTGAAAACTCAATTCTTCAGCCTTGCCGTCCAGACCAATCAGCTGGATTTTACCATCCGGTGTGCCTGTAATGAGATCATTCTCATCGCTCCAGCTCACTTCGTTAGTCATATCCAGCTTGCCAATCGGTGTAACCTTACCACTGCTTAGTTCCAAAATGTAGCCCTGGATATCATATTTGCTGCTGGTGCTACCTTCAGTAAAAAAGATATGGCGCTGATCCGGTGATACCACAGCAAGTAACTGTGGAGCCTTACGACCTGGTGTTAAAATCCGCTCCTTGTTTGTCTCTACATTATGAATCCACAGCTGGGTTTTACGCTCGACAATCAACTCTTCGTCGCTCAGCCAAGACCTCGCGTAGACATCCCCCAGCCTGCCGATAGACGATACCACCAGCTCGTCCGTTACTTGCTTCTGGGCTGTATCCGTGTCAATCACAGTAAGCTGTTGGCCCGGTTTCATACCGAATGCTGGATTTGTCTCTCCTGCGCTCTTCATGCCGCAACCACTGAGCAATCCCCCGACGATTAAGCCGGTCATGAGCACCCCCGTGGCTTTCTGTCTGAAAACTCTGGTACGGGAATTTTCGCGATGAGAGAAGCCGTTCTTATGCCTATAGCTGTCTATGTTTTTCTTTATCATGTACAACGGCCTCCTTGTTAACGATACCCCCAGTTTAATGCCAGAACATCTCATGAATACATCGAATTGTTTCCAAGTTGTAAACAAGACATCATTCTATCTAGCCCTGTGCTAACAATCGGCCGGTTACAGGGAGCCATCGTGAACCAAGAGGGGGAGTCTAAGCGAAAATTCATTCCCACTTACATTCGTATGGCCGTTGCCATTTTCCAACCCGCCATGATCTGAAGCTGTAAGCTGCAACTCTCCCCCCATGCGCTCCGCCAGTCTGCGCGCCAGAGGAAGACCGAGTCCCGTACCGCTGTCCTGACGAGATCGATCACGACTCAAGGTAGCGAACGGCTCAAAAATCATGTTCCATTGCTCCCTGGGAATCCATGGACCGGAATTACGTATATACACCATCACAGTGTCCTGTTCTACCCGATTCGATAACGTAATCCATCCACCGTCCCGATTGTACTTCACTGCATTATCCAGCAAATTCAGTATAATATGCATCAGATGCTTAGGGTCTCCCCACACCTGGGCAGGAACGGTATCTATCGAAAAATTCAGTCCACGCGCTGCCGCTTTTCCTCGAATACGGATCCCTGCATCTTCCAGTAACGAATGCAGTTCCACAGCCTCCGTATGCAATTCAAAATCATATTTATCCAGCACAGATAGCCGCAGCGAGTCCTCGACAAGCTCGTACAACCGTTTTGTTTCCTTACTGATGCTTTCTCTCGCTTCACGCACCAGTTCAGGATCATCCCCATACATATCCAGTAAATCAGCATAAGCTTGAATAGAGGTTAATGGGGTCTTTAGTTCATGGCTGATATTTCCAATAAAAGATTTTTGCTGCTGCTCTATCTCTCTCAAGCGCTGAACCGCTTCTTCCAGCCGGAGCTTTTCGTTTTCCAGCGCGGTAATGCTCATCCGGATCACATGACTCATTTGGAGCATTCCTTCATCCAGTCTTCCCAGTTCATCCTGCCGCCGCAGCAGTCTGGCTTTTGGATAATGCCCTGCCGATATCTGTTCGGAAGCCCGAGTCAGTCGTCCGATGTCCCTCGTCTGGCGACTAACATAGCCTAAACCCAAAATAAAGCTCAATATCAGCACCGCACCCCCCGTCCATAGAAACAAGTGGGCAATGGCCCGGTAGAACTGCTGCTGTGCTTCTGTTGAGCTGTGAAGCTGTACCACTCCCAGTAAGCCGTCTGGACCTTGAAGCGGAGCCAAATAAGTGATTGCGCTTCCTTCCGTAATATACGCAATTTTGCCTTGGATCGCATAGGAGAGCGCCTGGCTGACATCTGTTCTAAAAGCCAGCGATAGAGAATTGCCAACCTCATGCCCCTGACTATCATATAAAATAACGCGCATATTACTGGATACCCCTAGTTCCACTGCGAGCCCAGGTGCCTGCTTCTTCATAAAGTCTTCCGGTGATTGGCGCACTCCCAACAGGTAAGACTGTTTTACACGCATTTCTACAATTTCGGCCTGACGCTTTAAGCTGCGTTCCATTTGATCTGTCTGGTTAGCGCGAATACCAGTAAGCACGAGCCAACTCAGCACACCCACAGTAAACAGCAGCAAAGCCGCCAGTACCAACGGAAATTTCCAACGCAGGCTCAAGCCTGTAGGTTTGCGTTTGCGCTTCTGTTGGTCGGTGGACCGCAAGCTTCCTTGCTGATGGAGTGAATGATGTTCGTTCACGTTATTTTCTCTGCCTTATAGCCGATACCATACACAGTCTGCAATATCGCTTGATGTGGCTCAAGCTTCTTGCGCAAGCGCTGGATATGAATATCCACCGTCCGCGTTCCGCCCACATAATCGAAGCTCCATACCTGCTCCAGCAGATCGTCTCGTGTATATACCTTCCCGGCATGAGACACCAACAGCGCCAGCACATCAAACTCCTTGGGGGTCAGATCCAGCGCTATGGCTCCAAGTTCAGCTGTTCGGCTGGACGGACGTACCCGTAATGGGCCGAGGACCACTTCTGTTCCTTCCGGGGCAGGCGCTCCTTCTCGCTCCAGTCTCCGTACCAATGCTTTAATACGAGCAAGCAACTCCCTCAGGTCAAACGGTTTGCTCATAAAATCGTCCGCACCCAGCTCCAGCCCGAGTACCTTATCAACGATATCGTTTTTGGCCGTCAGCAGTAAAATACCGATGCCCTTCCGATTTTCCAAACGGCGGCACACCTCATATCCACCCAGTTTGGGCATCATCACATCCAGTATGAGCACATCCGGGTGGAACAAACGCACTTTTTCCAAGGCGTCCTCCCCGTCAACGGCGGTTTCCACCAAAAAACCCTCTCGCTTTAATGCATAAGCCAGCGCATTTCGAATGCTCGCCTCATCGTCCGCTATCAGTATTTTTTTATCCATGTCCTGCCCTCCCTGCATAAAAAACCGCTCCAGCTACCTATGTTCCCGCAAATAATAATGAATCAGACATGTATGACATATAAACTGCTCACGTGGATCGTTAAGATCAAAATCTGTCATGTCGCGTATCCGTTCTAATCTGTATTTTACTGAGTTACGATGTATAAAAAGATAATTGGCTGTATCTACCAGACTGCCCCTGTTTTCCAAATAATAAAATAACGTTTTGAGTAAGTCACTGCCATGTGAACGATCATATTGCTGAAGTCTCCCCAGCTTGCGTTCAAATACATTTGAAAATTCCTCTTTGTCCATCGCTTCTCCAAGCATATAGTGCATCTCTATATCGCTGTATTTGCATACACGTTGATCAGGATACAGCCGCTGGGCTACAGTAATGGCACGACGTGCTTCATTGTAGCTTTGCAGCAGCTCCCATAACTTTTTGGCACTTCCGATGCCTAAATAATAATCGGCGGTACCCCAGGCCTTTTCAGTCGACCAGTTTTTCAGCGTATCACTCCAGGACATTTCCTGATCAGAGCCAGGTACATTCTGGTGATCATTCTGCTGAAGAGTTGGCAGAAATAATATCGCCCGATTTGAACGAAACTCAATATGAGACACCACACGCCGTCGGGTCGATTCCATACTCAGTAGCCCAGAAAGAATCTCTTCTGGCGGAGCCGCAGCACTTTCCAGTACAGCCACCTCCCAGTCATATTCCGGGTTAAATCCCAATTGACGACCTCTCCGCTCAACCTCATGCCGCAACGGCAACGGAGGTGTCATTAGCTCATCTATAAAGTTCCCCCGTAGTCGGCTTTCCGTATCTTCTACCGCCTTTTCACGCATGAGTTCCAACGCCATCACCAGCCGTGCCTGCTCAATACCGACCTGTTCCATATCATCCAGCTCATTGCGGGCAATGACCAACTTGGCAACTGTACGTTTATCTACGCTAATGGGAAAATGACGAGCACCTTGTACCATCGTCCAATCCCATTCTTGTGGTGAAGTGACAATGGCTTGACCTCCATTATCAATCAAAGCAACCGGAGCTTTAAAAAGCTCTGCTATATTATCGCTTACAGCCTGTATGCCACTGTTCTCCAGCACCATCGTCGTTAACGTTCGATAGATTTCTTCCGAACGTCGCAGCAGCTCTGCCTGTCGGTTCAACACCATATCCATGACACGCTGCGTAATATCCGTATAGGGAATATCGGCTGGAATCTCAATCACAGGAAGGCCGCAGGCATTGCTTTCTTCCAGCGCACTGTGGGGAATTCCCGTGAGAAAGCGGGTAGGCTTGATCACAAGCGCCGCCGCTCCGCCCTGATGCAGTAATTGAATAATTTGGCACAATATCTCAGGCTCATGACGGATCGAATAAGCCGTTGTCATCAACAATACACCTTCCCGGACCCAGCCTTTCAGGTCAGGGACTTCCATAATGTCAATAAACCGGACAACCCGGCTTAGCCCCTGTTCTCCGCTTAATACCTTCGCCTCCTTCAACACGGGTATTGCCATGAGCTCTTGAACTGTTACACCCGGTATTTTCATAAAGACAGACCACCCTGCTATTTATTTTGCAAAATCCTTACTTCATCTAATTTTCAGGATAGTGTACCAAAAAAGTGTACAAAACAAAACCTTTTACCGCTTGGTCAAGTCTATCCACACCAGCCCATTCCTATCTTTAGGAGCTCAATGGAACCTAAATAAACCGCCCTTTTCTGGAAAAGGGCGGTTTATTTTAATATTCAACTATTTATAATGAAGTTTAAGAACTATCCTGCTTGTTCTCCACACGAAGCAACTGCTAGCGTACCGACACGGCTGCACCCAACGCCACAATCGGATCAATAGCCCGAATACCCAGTGAACGCTCCAGCTCTGGCGCAAAGTTCATCGTTACAAAACCTGTGCAGGCAAGTACGATGACCTCAGCTCCCTTCTCCTGAATCCGCAGCGCTGCTGCTATAGCCGCCTCTTTACCTTGTGCAGTGTTCAAGTCCAGTGTCGTCTGCACACCTATGGGACGCTCTGTACCGATATAGGAATTGCCCAAAATGTGGCGAATCAGCGGCGGAGCCTCCTCCAAAATGGTCAACACGCCTACACGGCTGGCCGATGTCAGAGCCAAGAGTGCCGCACAAGACCCCGCCCCGTATACAGGTACAGATACAGCTTGACGAGTTTCCTCTAGCGCCGGATCAGCCGCGCAGCTAATACCGATAGACGTACAGCCTTGTTCAACGAGTTGTTGCGCCGCAAGCACAATTTTAGGCACCGCTTCCCGGTCTGTGATATCATCGTAGATTCCTTTCGGCTGATCAGGGATACATACACTGGTGACAGGCAGCCCGTAGCGCTGCTCAATGACCCGGCCGTGAAGGTCGATAGCTGCTTTGTCTTGCATGGTAAGCACTCTGATCATTCCAAGCATGATAACTTCCTCCCTTTTATCTCTCTAGCAACTGACCAGCCTTCATCATCAGACGACCATCCAGATATACATCCGGTTTTTGTACGACTCCGTCAATATGTACACCCGCAGCGACAGTTCCCCCGAAGGTATTATTACTGCCAAAAGCGACATGAATCGTGCCATACACTTTCTCGTCCTCTAACACAACACCTGTAATGCGGGCTTTATCATTCGTTCCAATACCAAATTCGGCCAGCATTCTACCATCGCCTTCGCCGAGCATATCCAACAGGGACTGTCCGGCTTCCCCTTCTGCGGCGATTAATCTGCCATTTTGCACCGTTAGCAGCAGCGGCTCTTGTAAGGCACCGATTCCTGCTACAGAACCGTCCACCACAATCTGACCCTGTGCCGTTCCTTCCAGTGGAGCAATATACGCTTCACCGGAAGGCAGATTGCCCGATTCGCCAGGATTCAAATACATACCTGTACTGGGAACGCCGTTGCGCCCTTCTATGGTAAAGTTCAAGCTATATCCATCCTTTTCAATCCGTACCTGCTTGGCAGCAGTCAGCAATGCGGTTACCTCTTCGGTCAGCGCCTTGACCTTCGGATAATCAGCAGCGATTGCTCCATTCATGAACATATCGTCTGTCATGCCAGGCATGGTCGCCAGGCGTGCTCCAGCAGCTGCGGCCTGCTTACGGGCACTTGTATGTGTCAGCGAATACCGGGTGACACATACAACAACGTTGGAACGAAGCATGGCTTCGGCAACAGGGACTGGAGGCTCCTCGCCCGATTTGGAGCGAACCTTCATCGTCAAAATAGCTGCTTCTGCCCCCAGTGCCTTGCCAGCCTCATATATGGACTCGCCCAATTCTTTTTTATCATCGTCGGTTACGACCAGAAGCGTCTCCCCAGCGGCAAGTCCCAAACATTTTTGCAATACATTTTTACTGATTTCAATACGTTGTTGACTCATAGTTCTTACCTCCAATTTTTAGCTCCTTACACCATTTCCGATACCAGTTTGCCTATCAAGGCATTGGACAATACAACGGGAACCCCCGAGTAATGCGCCGCTAGCTCTCTATGCGTTTCCGTATAGCCCATGCAATCCAGCACGATCAGATCGGCTTGATTCTTGAACTGTCCGGCTGCTCGGCAAAATTCTTCCTCACTGCCACTGTAAGGTGAGACCGCCGCAAACTCTGGATTCAATCCATATGGACTGAATTTAAGCTTGAGGTTGTTCTTCTGTTCTTCGAGCGGTCCAATGAGGCCTAGTCTTCTTCCGCTGGACATAGCCTTTAGTACAGGAGGAAGCACATGATCTGGCTCAATTAGAAAAGCGCTTCGGGTATGCAATCCAGGAAACACACCGGTACAGAGTAGCAAAATCGTACGTATGCCTTGCTGCTCCAAACGTGTGATTTTTTCCTGGAGCAGCGGCTGGATTTTTTCGCGTGAAATGACCACCGACTCCCCGGTCGTCAAGCGCGAGGTTAATACATATTCTCCCGGTGATGGTGATAGATTCTGTTGTATATAGTCCAATGAGAGCCCATCCAGCGCACCAGCCTGTACCAGCTCTGCCCGTCCTTCCAACGCCCTTTCTACGATAGGGGCCACATCTGACCGAGGGGCTTGCCCAATCGTAATCATCCCAAGCTTATGCATTTTGAACCCCTGCTTTCGCTTCATTTTATTTTACGCTCCTGGCGACAAAGGGCAAGCCCGCGGTCTGCCCTTATTTCGGTTCTGGTGAATAGTTTTAACTTATGTTACTGCAACTTTCCTAACATAAACAATGTTCGTTCTGACCAAAACAAAGGCTTATTTGTTGTGCATAAAGGATAAAAAAACAAAATCATAGCGCCATTATTACATTTTATCCCTTTTTAGTGTCAAAAAATATAACGCAGTATAAATATCTCTTCCCTCACTGCCCTGCGCTTTGAAGTGTCTTACCTGTCCGTATATGCTAAAATACTTCCGTATCGGCTATTCGCCTACAGGAGGGCATGATCATGAAACAATCTATTTTGATCGTAGAAGACGAAGAAAAGATTGCCCGGCTTCTAGAGATCGAACTTCAATTTGAAGGCTATCAAGTATGTAAAGAAAAAAACGGAATTGATGGGCTGGAGACGTATTGCAAAGGCAATTGGGACCTAGTGTTGTTGGATATTATGATTCCCGGTCTCAATGGCATCGAGCTACTTCGGAGGATTCGTAAGCATGATGCGAACGTTCCTGTCATTTTGCTGACGGCTAAAAGTTCCATTGCAGATAAGGTCGAGGGACTCGATTTGGGAGCCAATGATTATGTTACCAAACCGTTTGTGATCGAAGAGCTGCTTGCACGTGTACGGGCCGCACTCAGAGTGGGTGCAACGAAAAACACGGCTCCACAAGTGGTAGATAAATGGCTTAGTGCCGGGGATTTACGTCTCCATGAAGGTACTCGTGAAGTTCTTCGGGGAGAGCACAACATTGAGCTTACACCGCGAGAGTTTGACTTGCTCGTTCATTTACTCAGACACCAGCGGCAGGTACTTAGCCGTGAACAATTACTGGAGAATGTATGGGGCATAGATTATATGGGCGATACCAATGTGGTCGATGTGTATATTCGCTACGTGCGCAATAAAATCGACCCTACGCGCCAGCTCCCTGAGCTGATCCATACTGTACGCGGAATTGGTTATGTTCTGAAGGAATCCTTATGAAGCTACAAAACAAAATCCATACGTATACCTCGTTATTATTCGGAATTTTACTTGTGGCCATTAACTTCTCAGTCTATTTCCTATTCAGCCAACTTTCGATAGACAGTCGAAAAGGCCAGGTAGAGGCCGCAGCAGAAAACATGATTCGTGGGATTCAACGTGCTCCGGTATCCGTAGCCGCTGAGGATCTTCTCCGAGCCTATGTACCGCTGGATGGCATGCTTCGGCTAATGAAACCAGAAGGCGACTTTCTTCCCCCTATCACCTCTTCTTCCGAGCAATCTCTTAGCTTGATGAAGGGCGTTTTTGATGAAACACGGCAGGTTCGCATCATTACCTATGAAAGCAACCGTTACATTCTTGTATCGCTCCCCATGATTTGGACCAATGGCGAGGTTGTCAATCTCCAGGTGACCGAAAGTCTGCAACCGACGATGCAGACGCTACAGGTACTCAGAATCGTACTTGTTGCTGTCACTGGAATTGCGCTCATTCCTGTCGTGGTATCGGGAAGACTGCTCGGCAGACTGATCACACGTCCAATTACATCTATGATTAGCACGATGAAAGAAATTCAGCGCAGCGGGAAATTTAAACGTCTTCCACTCCATTCATCATCACGCGACGAACTGGTCGAAATGGGTGAAACATTTAATGACATGATTGAACTGCTGGAGCGGAATTTCGTCAGGCAAGAACAATTTGTATCTAATGCGTCCCATGAATTGAAGACACCGCTCACCATTATTGAAAGTTATGCCAGCCTGCTCAAACGGCGGGGGTTGCAGCATCCCAAGATTTTTGCCGAATCCGTTGAAGCGATCCATTCCGAGGCGATCCGAATGAAGGACATGGCAGAGCAGCTTCTTTTGTTGGCCAGAAACGAAGAACAGTGGAATGTCGTGCTGGAGCCTGTACGCCTGACCAGAATAGCGACAGAATTAAAGGCTACATTTGAAAATGCGTTCGCCCGACAAATTCAACTGGATGTACAGGCAGACTGCATTGGCTATACCGATGAAAATAAGCTGAAGCAGCTCCTATTTATCTTTTTGGATAATGCACGCAAATACAGTGACGAGCCGATACACCTGATGATTGATACGATAGGCGATACAGCTCAACCCTGCATAAGAATCACAGATCAAGGAATTGGAATCCCGGAAGAAAAGTTATCTAAAGTATTCGACCGCTTCTATCGTGTGGATGAAGCCAGAAGCCGCGAGGAAGGTGGGACTGGACTAGGCTTATCATTGGCTACAGGAATTGCACAAGCTATACATGCTCAAATTGGGCTAGAAAGTGTAGAGGGGAGCGGAACAACGGCAACGATCATCCTCCCTACCGTTCCAAAATAATAAGCCAAAGGAGGGAATAACGATGAAAGCCATCTATGTGTGGATAATTGGGGGTACGCTGGCGGCTGTATTGATTACAATTTGTCTTTTACAGTGGCCTTGGGCACGGTCGTTAGCAGCTTCTCCATTGGAAGAAAAGGCCGTCATCCAATCCGTTTTGCATCAGTATCCCGGCGAGGTGCTCGAATCCCAACGCTTGGGTGATTTTTATCTGATCAGGCTGGAACGCGCCAAAGGGAAGTATGATATAAAAGCCAATGCCTATGACGGTGTCATCGACTCCATTAAGCGGACACAAGCTTATACAGATGTGGAGCAGGAGCCCCAAGACCACAATTCCGGTAACTCACCAACCAGAGACACATCGAATCCAGCTAATAAACCTGACCCGGTTTCTCTCGTTATTACAGAGAAAGAAGCAGCCAAGCTTGCTGCCAAAGCAGTTAACGGAACATCCGATGATATTGAGCTTCACCGCAACGACAAAGGCCTCTATTATCTGGTTGAGGTTGAGGTGAAAAATGGGCGTGAAGCAGTGGTACAGGTCAATGCAGTATCGGGCTCTATCGACTCTATAACGTGGGAAAAAGAAAAACAGGAGCACAACGAATCATGACGACTTGATGATCATCTCAGCTCATGTTTTCTCATGGTTTTCTCATGATTCTATTATGTTCCTCTCATGTTCAAGAGATAAGCTGTATTCATGCTTATAGCACAAGGAGGAACAATGTAATGAAAAAAAACTATACATTTGGAATTATGGCAGCTACGGTTCTGCTTGGAGTTACGGTTACGGGTGTCTCAGCGAATGCCGTATGGGCCGCTAAACCTACGGGCCTTATTGGAGCGACCGCCGCTGCCAACATTGCCAAGAAGGCTGTGGGGAATAATGCACAAGTTGAAGATGTCGAACTAGAGCGCAAGAATGGAAAAGTCTACTATGAGGTGGATCTCCAGCAAGGGGATAAAGATTGGGATATAGATATTGATGCTCATACCGGGAAAACCATCCGTTCCCATTCTGAGCTTGATCATGACTCTAATAACGAGTCCTCCCTTAACAAACCAAATCACATCACCCTGACAGAAAAGCAGGCTGGACAAATCGCGCTTAAGCACGTGCCCGGGAGTACCCTTTTGTCTTCTAAATTGGATAAGGAAGATGGACAATTCATCTACGAGGTAAAGGTACTCACCAACGAAGGAACCGTTGAGCTTGATATCCATGCATCATCTGGCGCAATCGTGGATACAGACGACGATGATGACAACGAATATTAATTACCCAGGTCATAATTAGGGTAACTAAGTACAGAGCTAATTAAAACGGAGCAGCGAACTTTCGCTGCTCCGTTTTTTTGACCAATGTGACACAGGAAATGAACGAAGATGGCTCCATAAAACTGCACCTATTATTTCTTCATGAATAGACTGATAACTAACAGAGGATTACCTTTTTTCTTCAATCCAAAGTCAAGTGAGGTTCTTATGGCGAAATCCTATACTAAAGCACAGATTCGCAAAATCACCCGTCGTTTCGGCCTGATCCCGTTAAAATCAAGCTTAGTCTCATCATTATACCGAAAAAATGCAGTGATCAAGGTGAAAACGAAAAAGGGAACTTATGCATTAAAACCCTTTAGTCGTACAAAGATGGTCCGTTCAAATACGATTCAACAGATGGAACGAGCTGCGAGCCATATCAGGCTTTTGAAAAAGAGAAAGTATACCTACATGCCCGCATGGCTCCCCACTCATTCCGGCAAGTTATGGACTCTGTATCAGGGAACGCCATTTTATGTAAGTCAGTGGATCAAAGGACGGGGACTGGAGACCGCTGAAGATTTCGAAAAACTGGGGCGGGCACTTGCTACACTTCACGCCACCTCCACCGGCTTGCATCAGATAGATAAAGGAAAGTCCCCTCCGACCATTCAACAATTGCGGATATGGAAAAACCAGGATCGTCTTTTTCAAAAAAAAATGACAAAAACCAGTCGCCATGATAAAACGTACCGCAACTGGTACAATGCTCACGGCGAAGACTGCAAACGTTTATCCAGGCGAGCATGGAAGGATTTGCAGGATGCATCCATTATAAGGCTGCTTCGGATGGAACATCGGCATCCCTCCTTGATACACAGTGATATCACTACCCCGAATGTCATTATTTCGGATGACGGTCATCTCAAAATCATTGATTGGGATCGGGTTAAGATCGGCTCAGCCTATGCTGATTTGGCAAAGGCCCTTATGAATACGACTCAATTCAACCCTGAATTTGTGCAATCCTTGCTGAAGGCATACCAAAAACGCAAACCGCTAAGCCGTACTGAACGGAAGATTGTTACAGCTTTATATAAACTACCACGAGAAGCCTGGCATGCTTCCCGACACCCGAATCGTTCAAGAGATCGCGAAATCCTGGACAATTGGGATCAGTCGTGGCCTCTTCGATTACAAATCATCCATATTTTGCAGGAGTGGGCTCATGCATAAAAGAAAGTGAGGAGCAAAATGTCGATTTTATCGAACGTTGAGCAGATGTACGGAATCAAAATTCAGCGTAGCCGTCAAATGAAGGACATTCACAAGATTGAGACCGCTAATACGACTTATTGCTTAAAACCCTACAAATTCCCGGAAGAAGAGATCCGTTTTATTACACGTGTCTTGTCCTACTTGGATGAGCGCGGGTTTACACGCAGCCAAAAGGTCTATCCAACAGTACAACGAGCGGCTTACATGACCTATGAAGGTGTTTCGTATACATTAACCAATTGGGTTCATGGACTCAGACCAGAATTCACAAAAAGAATAGACTTCAAAAAGGGAATTGCTACTTTAGCCAAATTCCATTCCAGTGCCGTGGGCTTTCCTGTCACTGAAGCTCCGCCATCTAGAATCCGTTATGAAGGCTTGAGCGATGAAATAGCTGGATACAAAAAACGCCTCATCCCATACAGAGGCACAGCACACCTCGTAGCTCTTTGTGAGGAAGTGTCCCATCGCCTACAGCAGCCCAAAGTTAGAGAAGCCATTGCTCAGGAGCAAAAAGCCGCCGCATTTATACACGGCGACTATAATTATCCCAATCTGATTAAAGACAAACAGCTCAAAATCCATATGATCGACTTTGAAAATTGCTCCCTACATGTAAGGATGAAAGATCTCTCCCATCTTCTTCATCGGAATTGTCTTTGGAATGGGACAAAGATGCTGCGCGCGATAGATTACTATCAACGATATCGTCCATTGAGCACCCATGATTTGCATCTGCTTCACGCACTATTGATCTCTCCCTATCATGTGGTCCGCAATATCAGAATAGGCGGCTTCCGTTCTGCCAAGCGAGTCATTCCGTCGTTCGCGCATTTGAACAAATACCGACGTGAACTTAGATCGCTCTTATAATCTGTCAGCTTGGAACTAAACAAAAAAACAGACCCGATGAAGCGGTCTGTTTTTTTGTGTTCTGACAACCAGCTACAGGAAAAGCGCATGCCGCTAAAGCCAATCGAATTGCTGACTGTACCGGTACAACCAAAAATATATAGCATTGTAAACAGCACTTCCCCCTTCTACAATGATGCTAAGACTCAATGCTCCATGGTTTCGAGAAGAGAATTTGGGAAACTAACAATAGAGGTGATGGTACATGTACACCATGACAATAGAAGAAATAAAAGCTTATTTAAACAGAATCGGAATTCCCGAAATTCAGCCTCCTACCCTTTCCTATTTAGTTGAGCTGCATAAGGCTCATGTAAAACATCTTTCATGGCAAACATTGGATATTTTTGCAAGGAAGCCGGCAGCCATTGGTTTTCGAGAATCCATTCAACTCATTCTACATGGGAGAAGTGGTTATTGTTTTCATCTGAATGGTGCCTTTAGTGCACTACTATATTCACTAGGGTACAAAGTCTCTCTGCATCGTGCCGGGGTACAACCTCTGGGAGCTGAACCACGCATTAATTCATTTCATCTTGGGCTAACAGTGAACTTGCTAAATGAGCATCATGAAGATGAAGTATGGATTGTTGATGTCGGGCTAGGCGATATGCCATATGAGCCTCTTCCACTCCGTATGGGGACTTATGAACAAACCCCTCTTCATTATAAAGTTATGGAATCCGGAGTTGTTACAAAAGGTTGGCGCTTAGAGCATGACTCACTTGCTTCATTTGTTGGCGTTGATTTTGCCCCTGCGGTTGTTCAGGATTTGGAAGAATTTATGCCGAAACATCATTTTTATAGCCGCTCAGCGGAATCTCCATGGTTTAACCTGTTTCTGATTCGGCAAAGGCAAGCATTAGAGGCGAATGAACTCAGAGGATGTATTTGGAAAAGACGCGGGCTACACAGTTTGGAAAAAATAGAACTGGATAAGAAGTCGCAGTGGCTGGAAGTGTTGGCAGATGTATTTGGCGAGCCGCTCGTTAACTACAGTCGCCAGGAACGGGACGAGTTATGGAAAAGAGTACTTGCGGCTCATATTGAATGGAAAAAGTCTATGACTGAATCGTTACAGTAGTGAAGCCTCCAACGTAAGGATAGCCTTCAAGCCACATCTTACACCTTTAGCATTTCCGAGGAGTGCTGCAGCATTTCCAATTCCTTCACCATGTTTTCGATCAGCTTTGTGAACGAAGCCAATTCCTCTGAGCTGGAAGCCTGTTGCCGGGCACTGGCTGTTGTGACAGCTGTTTCGGATTGCACACTGTCAAGCATACGGGCAATATCCAGCACCTTGCGCTGAATTTGCTCCTGTGCTTGCTTCGAATTAGATGCAAGCTTTCGCACCTCCTGTGCCACAATTTGAAACCCGCGCCCTGCTTCCTGCGCATGGGCAGCCTCAATCGCCGCATTCAGTCCCAGCAGATGAGTCTGATCGGACAGTTCCCGGATCGTACCGCTCATCTGCTCAATATGCTTAATCTCGTCACTCAAATGCTGTACCAATTCCTCTGTATGTTCCTGCGAAGAAGCAGTGTTGCAGGCACTCTCCGCGATATTATCCGTATTTTCCCTAAGCTCAGCAATCATCCCGGTCAAATTTTGCGCAATTCGGGACACAACGGTCAGCACCTGCGTTTGTTCGTCGGCCAGCTCGTTGATTTGTTCCTTTTCCTTTTCCTGATAAGCTTCCAGTACAAGCTGGGAATCCAGGTTGAACATTTTGGAAAGAGCATGCACAATAGAAAACCAATCCTCTATCCCCGAACGCTTTAAAATGTCGACTGCAATATCAAGATAAGCAATGTAAGTGCCTAAATAATAATCGGAGGACAGTCCGATTCGGGAATGTACCTGCCCCACAAAAAGACGGTGCTCGATAAACTGATCATCTATTTTTCCATCTGCGAGAGAAAGCCAGTATTCACGTTGTGTTTGTTTTAGTCGCTCAATATTCGACCATTTGGAAATAATCGACATGAGATGCGGAACCTTTTCTACATGCTCATAAAACCGATCGACCACCTCATTCACAATAGATTGGAATAGTCCCTGATAATGATGCAATAAAGCCAAATCATCATCAGTAATACCAATATATTGTATCTGTTTTAATCTACTCTCCGCGACATGAATCATAAGTTCCTCCAAATAATAGTTTACATAGATTTTACATTACCATATTTATCGGCAACTTTTTAGAAAATGTTAAAAAAGCAGAAGATTGATTATAATTTTTTTCATAGCAATTTCAGAAAAAATATATATAAACTCAACTGCTTAATGATACAAAAAAAGAATCCGGCAGCACCTGAAATCCCCTGTGCTTGCCGAATTCCCTCTACGAAACACGTTCATCGGATACCTCACAACCGTATGACACCATCCAAATCAACCCATGGTTTCACCATACTGTACTTGTTTATTATTCGTCTTACCGATTCAGGAGGCTACCTACATACCTTAACAGATCGTTGGCGCTGGCTCCTGTGTAGCCGTGCTCCTCAATCAGTCGCTTAATCACCTCATTCATCCGTTTGAGCTGATTAGCGTCAGGCGTTTTGGTCGAAGTCGTAATCTTCACAATATCCTTCAAATCGGCAAACAGCTTCTTCTCAATGGCTTCTCGCAGCCGATCATGATGATGATACTCAAACTTTCGTCCCTTGCGAGAATACGCGGAAATACGGATTAATATTTCTTCACGGAACGCTTTTTTCGCATTTTCCGATACCCCGATTTGCTCCTCAATAGAGCGCATGAGCCGCTCATCCGGGTCGAGTTCCTCATCTGTGAGCGGATCGCGAATTTTCGCCCAATTGCAAAAAGCTTCGATGTTATCCAAATAGTTGTCAAACAGCGTCTTGGCTGATTCCTCGAAAGAGTACACAAAGGCCTTCTGCACTTCTTTTTTCGCCAATTCGTCATATTCCTTACGAGCCACGGAAATGAAATTCAGATACCGCTCCCGTTCTTCCTTTGTGATGGAGGCATGTTGATCCAGACCATCCTTAATTGCTCGTAAAATGTCCAGGGCATTGATGGATTCCACATTTTGCTTAATCAATGCACTAGAAATACGATTAATGACGTACCGCGGGTCTACCCCGGACATACCTTCCTCCAGAAACTCACTTTGCATTTCTTTCAGATCGGCTTCCTTGTATCCTTCGACCTCTTCACCGTCATACATGCGCATCTTTTTGACCAGATCCATCCCCTGTTTCTTCGTCTCCTTCAAGCGGGTAAGCACGGAGAAAATGGCAGCCGTTCGCAGCGCATGAGGCGCAATGTGGATATGTCTCATATCACTTTGGTCAATGAGCTTGGCGTAAATCTTTTCTTCCTCAGATACTTTCAGGTTATAAGGAATCGGCATTACAATCATCCGTGATTGCAACGCCTCGTTCTTTTTGTTTGCAATAAAGCTTTTATACTCGGATTCATTGGTGTGAGCCACGATCAGTTCATCTGCACTGATGAGCGCAAACCGCCCAGCCTTAAAATTTCCCTCTTGGGTCAGAGAAAGCAAATTCCACAAAAACTTCTCATCGCATTTCAGCATTTCCTGAAACTCCATCAGTCCACGATTCGCTTTGTTCAATTCTCCGTCAAACCGATACGCACGCGGATCAGATTCCGAACCATACTCTGTAATCGTGGAAAAGTCGATGCTGCCCGTCAAATCAGCAATATCCTGTGACTTCGGATCAGAAGGGCTGAACGTACCAATACCAATCCGGTTTTCTTCAGATATAAATACCCGCTCCACGCGGACCTTTTCAATATCACCATCAAATTCCGTGCGCAATCTCATCTGGCAGGATGGGCAGAGATTACCTTCAATCCGTACACCCAGCTCCTTTTCAAAATCGGGACGCAGCTCATGGGGAATCAGATGAAGCGGGTCCTCGTGCATGGGGCAGCCTTCAATCGCGTATACGGCTCCCTGATCCGTTCTTGAAAATTTCTCCAGACCACGTTTTAGCAACGTGACCAGTGTCGATTTCCCCCCACTGACGGGTCCCATCAAAAGAAGGATACGCTTGCGAACATCAAGCCGCCTGGCTGAGGAATGGAAATATTCCTCCACCAACTTTTCTAGCGCTCGATCCAGTCCAAAGATCTCCTGCTCAAAAAATTTGTATCGCTTATGTCCCCCAACCTCTTCTACACCAAAAGATTCAATCATCTTGTAAACCCGTGCATGAGCTGTCATCGCCGGCGTCGGGTCTTTCTTGAGTATCTCAATATACTCTCTAAAAGTGCCGCTCCAGGCCAGACGGTTGTTTTCCGCCCGGTACTCCGCAACGCGTTCAAAAATATTCATGCTCGGTTCCTCCCATGACTGCGTAATGACTATCCTCCACTCCTGATGATTATGGCTACACTCGTCACGCCTTTCAGGATATGATGCAATCCCCTTAAAAAAAGTGTAATACATACCTATGCAGATTGATTTCAGAATTGACCTATTTTTTGTGACAGGTCTCTCTGCTTTTTCAAAAAAACCAAGGGATACACTGTGCTAAAATATACAACAACAACGCGGACCTGACGCAATATGGTACAATATAAGCTCGGAATAATGGGATAAAGGAGCGGGAGAAGTCATGGCGGTTCGGCATGAGACGGAGCTGTACGCTCCGGTGAAAGCCTTTTTTGAGAACTTGGGATATGAAGTCAAAGGAGAGGTGCGCAACTGCGATTTGGTGGGTATCAAGCCAGGGCAACAGACACCATTGATTGTGGAGATCAAAAAGACGTTTAACCTGGCGCTTGTGCTGCAAGGCATGCAGCGTTTGAAACTAAGCAGCAATGTATATGTAGCTGTAGAACGAAATCGTGCCAAAAAAGGGGCCGTGAATCAACGCTGGAACGAGCTGGTCGGACTGTGCCGCCAGTTGGGACTTGGCTTGCTCACCGTCACCCATTTCAAAACGAAGCCGCCGCTCGTTGAGGTACTGTGTAAGCCTGCGGCGCATAGCGACAATGTCCACAATGCAGCAACGGTACGCCACGGCTCGCGCAAGGAAAAGCTGCTGCGGGAATTTCACGCACGCAGCGGTGACCACAATACCGGCGGCAGCACCCGACGCAAGCTGGTCACTGCCTACCGGGAAAAAGCGCTGCGCGTAGCCGCAGCCTTGCAGGGCTTGGGGGAAGCTGCCCCGGCGCAGCTCGCTCGCATAGCAGCCGTCAGCACAGCTGCTGCCGTACTTCAGCACAACTACTACGGCTGGTTTGAGCGCGTATCCCGCGGCCGCTATCGACTGACTCCGTTTGGCGAAGCTGCCCTGAACGAGTATGCGGCAGTACTGCAAGAGCATGGCATAAAAACGGCCGCTGAAATGGCCGCAAAGCTTGACGAGGACAGTGGACAGCTCCAGATTGCGGAAGCGCCAATCACTTACTCCACCGTTGTTGTGGAAGCGGAGGATGACTGACATGGGGCGATGGTTTTCGCTAGCTCCGCGCAGTAAATTCGCTAATCGTCTCACCGATCAGATTCATGCCCATAAGCAATTGCTCACGGCCCGGATGGCTAAAATTAAGGCGAATATGGGACGCGCCTTCACTGCCAACCGCACATAGCGCACCTGGCATAAAGGCTACGCCTTTGGGTAACGCCGCCTTTAGCAGCAATGCGCTGTCCAGCCCATCGGGCAACTGCACCCATACATACATGCCACCGGACGGAATATGATACGTCACGTCTTTCCAAAACGGGCGCTTGAGCAGCTCCAAGATTAATTGAAGTCGAGTCGAATATTCCTTGTTCAGCATCGCTAAGTGCTCATGCCATTGAAAACGCGAGCTGGTCAGCAATTGGAACAGCAGCCGTTGGTTCATCGTACTGGATTGCATATCGGCCAGCTGCTTCAAGGCGTACATCCCTTCAATCAGCGGTGCAGGACCAGCAGCCCAACCCGTTCTCAGCGCAGGAGCAACTGTTTTATTGAACGAACCGATATAGAGCACTTGGCCGCCCTGACCCGCATGATCCAGCGCAAATAGAGAGGGGTAAGTCTCTGCAAATTTTCGACTCTGACCATGTGGACTCTTGTCATGGAACTCATTTTTTTGCTTCAAATGCAATTCACCATAAGAATCATCCTCAACTACTAGCACCTCATGATGCCTGCACAGGTCCAAAATTTCCTGCCGCCTAGCCGCGCTCCATAAGGAGCCCGTCGGATTCGTAAACGTCGGCGTGGCAAAAAAAAGCTTGGGTCGATAACGGATCATTAAAGCTTCAAGCTTATCAGGAATGACACCTTCCCCATCTGATTCTACAGGAACGATCTGCGCACCCTGCATAGATAGCACTTGTAAACATCCAGGAGACGTAGGGTTTTCGACCAATACCGGATCACGCTCATCCACCATCAGCCTTATGATCAGGTCAATGGCCTGCTGACTGCCTGTCGTGAGGAGGATTTGACCTGGTGGTACTCTTACTCCTTTACGCTGTTCCCACTCTCCCGCAAGCCATGCTCGCAAAGGGAAATAGCCCTCCGGTTCACCATACTGGAGGGCGTCAGGGCCGGAGCCAAACACATCATGGGCCGCCTCTTCCAGCAGCTTCACCGGAAACAGCTCTTGTGCAGGTAGTTCTTCAGCCAGAGATATAAAGGAGTGTCTTCTCGCATTTTCCCGGATATGACGCACTGGAGAAGCCAACATCGCAGCCGTTCGTGAAGCAAAGGAATATTGCATGAACATCCTCCTTCTCCTGAAAAATAGGTCATGATCTCCGGGCTGACGCGTCAGGCGTATAGCTGCTTCATCTGACGCGCATATAAGGCATAACGTTCAATCGCCTGCGCCCGGCTGGACACGCCTAATTTCGCATAAATTTTACGTAGATAATTATCAATGGAGCGCCGGCTAACTTCGATCTCAATAGCAATTTTGTCATATGTAATTCCTTGTACAATACGTTCCATAATAAACACTTCGGTTTGTGTCAATTCGTCAAAAGGCTCGGACGCCATTAACGGCATAAAGGGCCAATTTCCACATCGAATCCAATCCATCGGTAAAGAAGCAAATCCTTCGCGCAAACCGTTGATCAGATGGATTAACTGGCTCGGTGATGCCTGTTTGGATAACATTCCATTTGCTCCAAGCGAAATTAGCTGCTGAAACAACGTAATATTATCCTCATCCGTCATAATAACAATATGGCTGTCCGGAGACAAGGCCCGCATTTGTGTCAAAAATGGTTCCGCCGTTCCCTCAGGCAACCTGTAGTCCATTAAAATGATTTCCGGTCGAATGGAGCAAGCCAGCTCCAAGCCTTCCGTTCCGGAGGAAGACATCCCTCTGACAAGCAAATCCTGCTGGTCTTCCAAAATAAGCTTTGTTCCCAGCATACTTGTAGGATGGATATCTATGATGACCACCTGCCATACTTTTCTCATATCTAAACCTCCTGAGTTTACAAAAAAATACATAGTTAGTAGCGAAAATAATTCTAAAATTAGGGATTGCATATGTAGAAATTGCGCGAATGTGAACGTATAGGAAGCGAAAAACGTTTAAGGAAATTGTATCCTAGGACTTCCTTCCGATGCAATCTCTTTTTCCAATATTTTTATACGACTATTTCGCTTTTGCGAAATAAATAGGCCCATGATAGAATTGGTACTGCAAATAAAGGACTGGAAATTTGACTTTACACGGGAGTTGAAAATCGTATGCAAGCTTCACCTGAACGTCCTCCTGCCGAAGCTCGGCGGAGCAATTCAAGAAAGGGGTTACCCGTAAAGGCTTTTCTGCTATTTTGGTTCATTCTTATTATACTAGGTGCTCTCGCAACCTATCTGTATAGCAATCACTTGAAACAGCAAATGCTAAACGAGATGCAAACCCATACAGACCAACAGATTCAAGCACTCAAATCTGACTATGAAAAGCAACTGACTGCTCTTTCCAAGGAAGTTAGCGGATTGCAGGGCAAAGTCCAGTCCTTCAATGAACTACTGACCTTTACGAAGGATAATGCAAACAATAAGACCGATAACAGCAACAAACTGTATACCCAATTAAACGAAGTCAAGCAGCAGCTCAATACACTTCAGAAAAAAATGGACTTGCTAAAATGAATGTAGACGCAAAACAAGTGAACCGGTTCTTTATGTTGGCCCTTGCTCCTTTTATCGGCTTGTTGGGGTATATTTTGTTAGTGCATCCCTCATTGAGCTTTCCTGGGTCTACTTCTTTGAGTTTGCAAAAAGCTGAAGCCACTCTACAAATGCAATCAGTAGGCAAGCAGCTTGATGAAGCCAAGCAAACGGCAACATACACCTTGTCTACAATTCGCCGGACTTCTGAGCTATACAAGCAAACGACTCAAACGATGAATCAGCTTGTCGTGACTGCCTCTACGCAGTCCAAGCGGCCCGCGATTATCTATGATCGACGCATCACCGCCAAACTGGGGGTTCCCTATGAGCGGGTAGATAGCAATCGGATTACCATTGAATTATTTAAGGTAAACCCGGGAATTTATCATGGCTACGCTATGAAGGTCAAACTTAAAGATCCTACTGCTATGAAAATGTCTTTGGGAAGTGACAAATTGGGTGGCTCCGAAACCACCATGCGTGCAGTCTTGAGACACGGAGCTATTGCAGGCATCAATGCAGGCGGCTTTGCGGATGGAGACGGCAAACGCTATCCATTAAGCACTACTGTCTTGAACGGCCACTACCTTACTGGCTTTCAGTCCAGTTTTAAGGATTTGTCCTTCGTCGGACTGAGTAACGATGGCAAGCTTATCGGTGGCAAATTTTACAGTCAAGGTGCTCTTGACAGCTTAAAGCCTGCCTTTGGTGCTACCTTCGTTCCCGTCCTGCTGCAAAGGGGACAAAAAATGCCTATTCCTGACAAATGGAAAGTCTCCCCCAAGCGGGCCCCACGTACGGTCATTGGCAACTACAAAGATGATCAGTTGCTCATTATTGTCGTAGACGGCTACAATGAAAGCGGGGGTTCGGGCGCGACGCTCGAAGAACTGCAAGGAAAAATGTACAATCTAGGTGTTCAAGATGCCTATAATTTGGACGGAGGCGGTTCCTCGTCGCTTATACTTAACGGTCGAGTCGTAAACAAACCGTCAGATGGTAATTTGCGTCCAGTCCCTACTCATTTTTTGTTCTATAAATAGCTATGTGTAGTCTGCTAACAAATTAAATATGCTTGCCGACGTACGGCTCAATCCGAAAAAAAGCATCACGAACGAATGTCGTGATGCTTTTGCCTCATTTAGGAGGAATACTGTGTCATTTCTGTCAGGCATTGAGCACAAATATAACGGTCTTTGAAATCGTTCACTTGTTCTACTGACCCGCAGAATACACATTTTGGACGATAACGCTCCAAAATAATGTGGTCACCCTGAACCAAAATTTCGACAGGATCTCCCTCATTCATTTGATATCTTTTACGCAGTGACTTAGGCAAAACTATTCTCCCCAGCTGATCAACTTTACGTACCACACCGGCAGGTTTCATCGTGATCGTACACCTCTCCTATTGAGTAATAACTTACAAATTTCTTACCATGCGAAAAACTAGGTACAAAGACACTATTCTTTATGTAGTATTCGCTGTCTTTTTGTCGAATCCTGCTGATCACAGGAAATTTTATTACATTTTTTCATAAAATCATGAACCATATCAAAGTATGGTACAGAATGTCTGTAATATTTTTATCGACCGGAAAGCCAATTATCATTAGCCCTCGCTGAGAAATTTCGCAAATTTTTGACCATACAACCCTTATTTAGTTCCACTATCATGTAGATTTGAGCAATATAGGTGAAACTTTTATTACCAACTAAGGTCCTGGTTCTTTATTCGCATTTATACTTGTTCACTCGATGTTCTTTACGATAAACCTGGAAAATCCATTTGTCTCAACGCTTCATATACGATAATCGCAGCGGAATTCGACAAGTTTAGAGATCTTACTTTATCTGACATAGGCATCTTGATGCATGTATTTGGATTAGCAGCTAGCAGCTCTGGCGGCAAACCTTTCGTTTCTTTACCAAATACCAAGAAGTCTCCATCCTGAAATGCAATATCACTATATCGCTGATTCGCTTTGGTCGTCGCATAAAAAAAGCGACCTTCCTGATATTTCTCCTGCACTTCAGCAAAAGACTCATGATATTCAATGTGGACAGCATACCAATAATCAAGTCCGGCCCGTTTTAACGTAGCATCGTCGGTACGGAAGCCCAGTGGCTTCACCAGATGTAGATGAGTTCCGGTTGCAGCACACGTTCTAGCAATATTCCCTGTGTTAGCCGGGATTTCCGGCTCGACAAGCACAATATGTAATGGCATCACGTTTCGTTCCCTTCATCATTAAATTCATCAGACAAATAACCTACAGTTTAACCAAAGTGTATACCTTGAAAACATACACATTCTTTTATTTTAACAAAATCAGACAGAAATGAACATCAAACGACAAAAACTTCAACCCACACCACTAAAAGCCTTCCCCTATACACATTCAGGGAAGGCTCTACATTTACATTTTCGATTTCAAATATCGTGTATCGAAATATATGTCCGTGTAATCAACTGTTACGTTGCTTGAATCCGTCCATAAACTCGGCTAATGCTTGACAGTTCTCCAGTGGAACAGCATTGTAGATCGAGGCTCGAAGCCCTCCTACACTGCGATGCCCCTTCAGACCGATAAACCCGGCCTGTTCGGATTCCTTAATAAATTGTTTTTCCAGATCCTCGTTCGCGAGGCGGAAGGTTACATTCATGATAGAGCGATCAGCGCTGTCCACACAACCACGATAGAAGCCTTCGCTACTGTCAATACGGTTGTATAGCAAAGCAGCTTTCTGCTGGTTCACACGCTCAATGCCTTCCAAACCGCCTTCTTCCTGAATCCATTTCAGCACTTCATTCACCATGTATATGGCAAAGGATGGGGGAGTATTGTAGAGAGAGTTATTTTTTTCATATGTGCTATAACGCAACATCGTAGGAATATTGTCCGGTGAGGAAGTCAGCAACTCTTCACGGGCAATCACGACCGTCACACCAGAAGGCCCCAGATTTTTTTGTGCGCCAGCATAAATCAATCCAAATTGAGTAACATCAAAAGGCTTGCATAAAATATCACTGGACATGTCCACAATCAAGGGTACGGAACCCGTATCCGGGAATTGCTTAAATTGTGTACCTTCAATCGTTTCGTTGGACGTCATATGCACATAAGCAGTATTCTCAGGCAAGTCCAAGGAATCCACATTCGGAAGACGCATGTACTTCTCATCAGCGGAGGATGCAGCAACATGAGCCTTGCCCAGTAGCTTGGCTTCTTTATAGGCCTTGTCCGACCAGCTACCTGTCATTACATAGCTCCCAGTCTGTCCTTCACTCAAGAAATTTAAAGGCAGCATCGCAAACTGCGTACTTGCGCCACCTTGTAGGAATAACACCTTGTAGCCTTGTGGATTGCCCAGCAGAGATAACAGGCGTTCCTGCGCCTCATTATGAACAGATTCATACACAGCTCCACGGTGAGACATTTCCATGATCGACATCCCTGTTCCCTGGAAATCTACGAATTCAGCTTGTACACGTTCTAGTACTTTGAGCGGCAATGCCGCTGGTCCTGCATTAAAATTGTAGGCTCTCTTACTCAACAAATTCCCATCCCTTCTCTACTCTGGTGTGGATATTATCGCTATGATAGCAGTATTCATAAATGCGTTCAAGACTTGTATAAAAATGTTTTCAATTTCATTTATGATGTGACAGAGTTGTGAATGTTAAGATATTTAACATCTTTATTCTGTGATTTTCACTTTAATATTAAAAGGTCCCCGGCATAAGACCGGAGACCTATTTTGAATAACAACTGTTACCCGTAAGCTAATGCTTGTTATTCAAAGCAGCTATGCTATCGACTTATTAGCAGTCAAAATACAGGCTGTATTCGTGTGGATGAACACGGATGTTCACCGATTTAGCTTCAGAACGTTTGAGCTCTACATAGTTATCAATAAAGTCCTTCGTAAATACGCCGCCTTCAGTCAAGAATTCGTAGTCAGCTTCCAGAGCGTCCAGAGCCTCATCCAATGAACCAGGTACGCTACGAATTTTACCTTTTTCAGCATCAGACAGCTCGTAGATGTTGCTGTCAAGTGGACCATATCCCAATTCGATTGGGTTCAGTTTGCGCTTGATGCCATCCAGACCCGCCATCAGCATTGCTGAGAAGGCAAGGTAAGGGTTAGCTGTGGAGTCCGGTGTACGGAACTCGATCCGACAGCCTTTAGGAGTAACAGCTGCTACTGGAATACGTACAGCCGCAGAACGGTTACCTTTGGAGAATACCAGGTTAACTGGTGCTTCGTAGCCAGGAACGAGACGTTTGAACGAGTTGGTGCTTGGGTTGGTCAAAGCGATCAACGCAGGTGCGTGGTACAGAATACCACCAATGTAATGAAGAGCCATTTCGCTCAGATTAGCATAACCACCTTTTTCATAGAACAAAGGAGTGTCGCCATCGAAAATAGATTGGTGAACGTGCATACCGCTTCCGTTATCCCCAAAAATCGGTTTCGGCATGAATGTTGCCACTTTACCATATTGACGAGCTGTGTTGTGTACAATGTATTTATAAACGAGCAGGTTGTCTGCTGTTTTCTTGAGTGTATCAAAACGGAAGTTGATTTCCGCTTGGCCTGCCGTAGCTACCTCATGGTGATGGCGCTCAATTCTCAGACCTGCTTCTTCAAGCAAACGGCACATTTCACTACGGATATCTTGTTGGGTGTCTACTGGCGCTACAGGTACATATCCGCCCTTCACCCCCACTTTAAAGCCCAGGTTGCCGCCTTCTTCCTTACGGTTCGTGTTCCAAGCTGCTTCCTCGGAATCTACGAAGAAGGAGGAGCTGTTCATGCCGCTTTCGTAGCGTACATCATCAAAGATGAAAAACTCGGACTCAGGTGCAAAAAATGCTGCTGTGCCCACTCCTGCCGATTGCAGAAATGCCTCAGCTTTTTTTGCGATGCCGCGAGGATCGCGGTCGTATTTTTCGCCGTCTGGCGTAGCAATGTCACACAGGATATTCAGTGTAGGATGCTGAGTGAAAGGGTCGATAAAAACCGCTTCTGGATCGGGCAGCATAACCATGTCGGATTCCTCAATGCCACGATAGCCGGGAATGGAAGAACCGTCGAAAGCAACACCGTTAACAAATGTCTCTTCATCTACTTCGGAAGCTGGCAATGAAATATGGTGAGCACGACCAGACAAATCTACAAAACGAAAATCTACCCACTCAATATTATTTTCCTGAATTGTTTTCAATACGTTTTCAACGGACATGTCTTCTTCCTCCCAATTTTTCCGAACATTAAGTCTTATACAACCCTGAAATGTTCATGATCGAATGTTTTTTTCTGTCGTCATTATAAATCTCAAACATGACACGGGTCAATAGCTATGTAAGGTATTTTTTAAACTAATGTTAGATATGCTTACGCCCTTGATAACATTTGAATAGCACAAAAAGCCCGAAACATCGGGCTTTTAGGCAATTTAAATCTCCTTGCTGCGTTGCGGCAAAACTTTTATGCATTAATGTTAAACATTGGTTTTAAGCAATGGTAGTAGGCGTGTGAAATGTTTTCCCCACAGCAGGAGCCAATATTTCCAAATCTTTTAGCAAATCTGAAAATTGATCTGGGAACAGGGATTGTACGCCGTCACCCGTCATCGAGTTGTCAGGGTCTGTATGCATCTCAATAATTAAACCATCCGCTCCGGCAGCTACCGAAGCCTTCGTCATAGGAACAACCAGTTCACGTCTACCTGTGCCATGGCTAGGATCAGAAATGACCGGCAAATGGCTCAACTGTTGCAAAACAGGGATCGCGGACAAGTCGAGCGTATTTCTAGTGTAGGTTTCGAATGTACGAATACCGCGCTCACACAGCATAACATTCGGATTGCCACCTGCCAAGATGTACTCGGCAGCATTCAAGAACTCGTCATAAGTCGAGCTAAAACCGCGTTTGAGCAACACTGGCTTGCCGCAAGTACCCAACTTGCGCAGCAGATCGAAGTTTTGCATATTACGAGTACCTACTTGCAGGATATCGGCATATTCCGCACAAATGTCTACGTATTCAGGTGTCATAACCTCTGTGATGGTCAGGAGGTTGTGCTTTTGGCCCGCCTCAGCCATCATAATCAAACCTTCTACACCCGTTCCTTGGAAGCTGTATGGCCCTGTACGCGGCTTAAAAGCACCCCCACGGAGAACTTGCGCGCCTGCAGCTTTGACCAATCCGGCAATTTCATCTATCTGTGCAGCAGACTCAACAGCACATGGTCCACCCATAATGACAAGCTCGCCCCCGCCGATATTTACACCTTTAATAGAGATAACCGTATTTTCCGGATGAAAATCACGGCTGGCCAATTTATAGGATTTCGATATTTTAACCACATTTTCTACGCCTTTCATTTGACGCAGATGTTCAGCCAGCTTGGGCTCTACGCTACCGATCAGTCCGATGATCGTGCGATCCGATCCCCTTGATACATGAGCCTGCAATCCTTCTTTCTCAATAACTTCAACAATAGCTTGAATATGCTCTTCAGGTGTTTGAACACCAGCGATAACGATCATTTTTTTCTTCCTCTCTATGAAACATATTTTATAAACCAACTTATAGGTTAATATTATGACACTTAGACGCTTGTTCGCTTTTAAGCTTTTATTCGTTAAAGCAACTATACTTGTTTTAGCTATACTCGTCAAGGCTTAATTATCCCGAATTATTCAATATTCTAACTTAGTGAAGCTAACCGGAAAATATCTACAAATTAAAACAATTTAAAAAGCCGCTATCCGGATGGTTGTATCCGAATAACGGCTGTAATCAATCACATACTATTTCGTTGTTTTTGACTTCTCTCGTACAGGAGGCAGTAGTTTTTTCATATCTATGGTTCGCTGAATCTCCCACGTATCCGGGTTAGCCGCATCATACTGCTCCAAATACGTAATAACCTCTTTGGTAATCAGTGTCGGGGTTGAAGCCCCAGAAGTCACAGCCACTTTGGCTACGCCTTCAAGCCACTCTCTCTTCAGCTCGGTTACATCAGAAATACGATAAGCTGTTGTACCAGCAATTTCCTCCGAAACCTGAGCCAATCGGTTTGAATTGTTACTGCGCGGATCACCGACAACGATCACCAGATCCGCCTGCCCAGCCTGCTCAGCTACCGCTTCCTGACGTACCTGCGTCGCCAAACAGATTTCATTGTGTATCTCAGCACCCGGGAACTTCTCCAGCAGCTTTTTCATAATGTGCTTGATGTCCCATTGGCTCATGGTCGTCTGATTCGTGATAAGGATTTTGCCAGCTGGTAACGTAAGACTGTCGATCTCTTCTTCCTTTTCAATCAGATGAACATGGTCAGGAGCAATACCAATAGCTCCCTCTGGCTCTGGATGATTCTTTTTACCAATATAAACAATCTGATAGCCTTCGGCAGACTTCTCCCGAATCAGATCATGCGTCTTTGTGACGTCAGGGCAAGTCGCGTCTACCGTAGTCAGCCCCTTGTCTCGTGCCAGCTTGCGAACCTCTGGTGATACGCCATGAGCAGTGAAGATAACAGTGCCGCTCTCTACCTGGCTTAAAATCTCCATACGGTTCGGGCCGTCCAGTGTAATAATCCCTTCGTCTTCAAAGGAATTGGTGACATGACTGTTATGCACAATCATGCCCAATATATAAATAGGCCGGGGTAAGTCCAGATTTCTGGCTGCCTGACGAGCCAATACCATGGCATCGACTACGCCGTAGCAGTAACCCCGGGGCGAAATTCTGAGTACTTCCAAAATGAGCCCCCGCTTTCTTCGACACAGTATACAGCTCCGATAACTCGGTAGCTGTGGGCATCCTAGCCTTTACCGGCCAATTCTATGATGTAGTTGCCTTCCTATTATAGCCTATTCCAAAGGCGCGGAAAAGCTGACCGGAAGCCAGATGACAAATGTCGTTCCTTCTCCTTGGCGCGTAACCACTTCCACAGACCCGTGATGTTCATCAATAATCCACTTGGCAATAGATAGCCCCAACCCAATTCCCTCTGTCACCCCGCGTGATTCATCTGCCCGGTAAAAGCGGTCAAAAATAAAGGGAACCTCACTCTTGTCCATTCCAATGCCCGTATCACTGATCCGTAGGCCCACCTGTCCTTGATAAACAATGGCATCAAATCGGACTGTGCCCTCAGGCGTGTATTTGAATGCATTATCAATGAAAATGAATAGCATTTGCTGCAAATAATCCTTGCTGCCATCCATATAAATACCATTCAGCAACGAAAAATCTCCCACATTCCATTCGGCCGTTCGCTCTAAAAACTGAGCACGACGGGCAACCTCACTTACAAGTGGTTCCAGCGCAACGGGAGTCTTATCGAACGTTTTCCCTGTGTCCGCTCTCGCGAGTGACAACATATCACTCACCAAACGGCTCATCCGTTTGCCTTCATCCGCCATGTCATTTAATGCCTCCATAGAAAGCTCGCGAATCATCTCTTCATCCATATTCGGTCGCTCTCCTGGTTCGGTAGTCCACATTTTGAGTAAAAAATCAACGTTGCCACGGATCGTCGTTAGCGGCGTACGAAGCTCATGGGAAGCATCAGCCACAAAACGGCGCTGTGCACCGTACGCATCTTCCAGCTCCTTGTAAAACACCTCTGTGCGCCCCAGCATGTTGTTAACTGTCCCGATTAATTGACCAATTTCATCTGGTGGTCCGTCATATTCAATCCGAACACTCAAATCATTACTGGATTGAATCTGATTGGCCCCCTCAATGACCTTGACCAGCGGCTTCATAGACTTTCGAGCCAGAAAGAGACCTGAAGTCGCAGCAGCGAGTAATGCAAACAACGAGCCGTATACAAGCACATTTTGTAACCTGTTCATGAGTCGGTCCTGAGAGCCCGTGAATTGTCCTACCTGTAGCAGCCCGACCACCAAGCCCAACTCCTCGGATTTGATCGGCTGTTGAATAATCATAAAGGAATCCCCATTTACGTTCACACGTCGAATTCCCTCATTTTGAACTGCTCCTGCCGCTGTGGAGGGGACAGGGAAGGTGATATTGAGGTCTTTCATATTTTGGGTCGTTTTCGTTACACCAGACGTATAATTGTAAATTTGTACATAGAGCTGTGAGTCATCTATTCCACGTCCCTGCTCTAATCCCAAATCCAGGTTGGGGACTTCAAACAATCCCCCTTTTATAATAAGGCGTAATTGCTTGTTAATCTGTGGCGCCTGAGTCATAAGCTGACTTTTCACTTCATTATATGTGTAGTAATATACTAGTCCGTAAGTAACCAGACCAAAAATGACTAGTACTATAGCCAAGATGCTCGAATACCAGGCCGTCAGCCGCCACCGAATAGACATATTACACATCACCTCTTAAAATATAGCCAGCTCCCCGAATTGTACGAATGAGTCGTTTACCGCCATCCTGCTCCGTTTTTTGTCGTAGCATGGCAATGTATACTTCCAGCACATTCGATTCTCCGCTATAGTCATAGCCCCAAATTTTGTCCATAATCAGATCACGCGACAGAACACGCTTCGGGTTTTGCATGAACAAATGGAGCAGTTCAAATTCTTTGGCCGTCAGTTCCAAACGTTTGCCGCCACGAACCACTTCACGGGATTCGTTATCCAGTTGTAAATCCTCGAAGGTAAGCCGATTTCCGTTATTGTCCTGTTGTTCGGTTTTACGCCGCAAAAGCGCTCGCACTCGTGCCAGTAGCTCCTCTAGAGCGAACGGCTTAACGAGATAATCATCGGCCCCTAGATCCAACCCCTTAACCCGATTCTCAACCTCATCCTTGGCTGTAAGCATCAGGACAGGTACCGTACTTCCACCCTCCCGCATACGACGGCATACCTCAAAACCATCGACCTGCGGCATCATTACATCCAGCACGACCACATCAGGCTCAGCTGTCAACATTTTATTTAATCCTTCTGCTCCATTGGCGGCTGTCAGCACTTCATAACCTTCAAATGCCAGCCCTCTGCGCAGCATGGAAACAATTTTTTCATCGTCATCAATGATTAGAATAGTAGAACGCATACACGATCGAACTCCTTTATCTCTTCTTTTCCTTCTATTGTAGCAGGAGTAGACGCGTGTAGCATCTGGCTGCTTCATATAGCAAGAAACGGAAGGGATCTTCCTTCCGTTTCTTACGTGCACTTGTTCATTTTTGTAGAGTTTTCATCTTATTGCTGAAGCGTCGAGCTAAAGTCATTTTTGTTGCCAATTTTCAGCTGAACATCTTTTTTCTGCCCAGCTCGTTCGATGTTAAGTGTCAGCGCTGTACCCACTTTTTGTTTTTGAATGAACTGGATCAGCTCTTGTGATGTGCTATAAGGCGTGCCATTCGCTCCGATAATCACATCGTAAGGACGCAGATCGGCCTGATAAGCTGGTGATTTGTATATAATATCCCGTACAACCGAGCCTTCGGTCAGGGATGTACCCAGTTCTTTGGCTACTTCAGGACTTAAATTTAACAGACTTGCACCAATGAAAGGTACAGGTTCTTTCGGAATAGGCTGGTTATTTTTCAGCTTATCGACGACTTCCAAAATCGTATTGGACGGAATCGCAAACCCGATTCCCTGTGCGTCTGCACTAACAGCTACGTTCATACCGATAACCTGCCCTTGCAGATTTAACAGCGGTCCGCCAGAGTTACCAGGGTTAATGGACGCATCCGTCTGAATGAGATGCTTGTATTGCGTCGGTTTTCCAGTCGATTCACTATTAATAGTGATCGTACGTTCTTTCGCACTTAGCACCCCGGCTGTTACCGAATGTTCAAAGCCTTCAGGATTGCCGATTGCGACCATCCATTCGCCGACTTTAGCGTTATCGGAGTCACCCAAAGTTACTGTCGGAAAGTTGTTTTTGCCTTCAATTTTAAGTACCGCCAAATCAAGATCAGCATTTTTGCCCAAGACTTTGGCTTCGTAAGGCTTATTAGTTCCCTCTACTGTAACCTGAACCACACTCGCGCCTTCAACAACATGGTTGTTGGTTAGAACGTAACCCGATTTATCAAAAATAAAGCCGGAACCAATACCAAGCGGAGTCAGCTGCCCGCTGTTGCTACCTTCATTTTCATTACTGTTACCGCTGCTGCCACTGTCACCATACTGATTACCGAAAAAGTATTGATACAGCGGGTCATTGTAATAAGGGCTGCTTTGTCTGCCACTGCTACCACTGGTTTGTTTGGCAAGCGTTTCGATTTTGACGACTGCCGGTCCAGCCTTGGCCACAACAGATTGAACATCAGCGGTACCTGAAGGCATCACAGCCGGAACTGCGCTTGGAGTCGAGCTGGTGGTTCCTGAATTAGTCGTTTCTCCGCTTTCAGCTGCCGCCGAAGTCAACGCCGTCTCGGGTGTGAACATATTTGTTCGGTCAGCTGTATACATCAATACCGTAATGACCAGCATCCCGGCCAAAAAAGATAAGAATATTGTTTTTACCTGCGACTTGGGCTTATTCGGTTTGAATTGCCAGTTGCCGCCATTCCGACCCGAACCATCCTGCTGCTCAGGCATAGCCCGATGGTAAGAGGGAGGAAGAGGTCTCACTGCCTGCGGTGGCGTAATCTCAACATCCTTTTCCAACGACTGCCCTTCCTTACGTTGTCCGTCCGATTGAACTGAAGAAAAAGGGCCGTAAGAATAATAATATGAGGAACCGTTCGAATCGTTTTGGCGAGTTGCGTTATCGGTATCAACCTGATCGTTGTCGTTCCGGCGTCCGGAGTTATTATTTTTAAATTCGTCCATTGTATATCTCCTCCCAAACCCTATGCTTCAAGGTGGTGTTGTTTAACTGACTTTATTTTGCACTTTAAACCTTAATTCCACCTTAAAAAAATTAAAAAGGAGATAAAACCTTAGACCTATTGTACCTAATCACTTTTACTTAAAACGAAATGCCCCGGATATAATCCGGAGCATTATCGATTGTATATGCTTTTTTATTTCGTGTTAAAGTTTTCGTCGAACTTTTCGTTCGGTGTTTGAGCATTGTTTTGAATTTTGTTGCGGCTGGAGTTTTGAACTTTTTGCGCTACTGCACCTGTACCGCCTTGATCTGTTGCAAATTCTTCATCATACTTCTCATTTGGTGTCTGGAAGTTGTCTTGAATTTTATTTTGTTCAGACTGCTTTACCTTTTGTGAAACGACACCTACCGTATTGTCTTGTGCAAATTCCGCTTTGAACTGATTTCCTGTGCTTGCCTTGAAGCCTTTGTTCGTGAAAGAACTTCCGCCTTGATTTGGCATAATTCTCAACCTCCCAGTATGTTTTGCGGGATAAGCTCATCCCGCAACATAGTATGTGATGTTGGAAAAAACAATATTCAAGGATTATATGGAAGCATCCAGTGTCGCACTCGGAATGGTTTTATGCGTTTCTATCGCCTTTTGGAGCGATTTTACCATCTTTTCCGTACATTTTCCGTTCCCTTTTTTTATAATTTGAACATCCACATCTTTCTTGCCCCATTCAGAATACACCTGCCGGGTTGTTTTAAAATACAAATCAATTTTATTGCCCTTAATCGCAGAACCTGTATCTGCTACAATCCCGTATCCATAACCTGGAATGTACAATATGCTTCCCAAAGGAAACGTTTTGGGATCAGCCGCAATCGTAGACAGTGTGTTCTTGTCACGACGCACTTTTACACCGGAATACGTAATACCGTAGCCGGGATGACTTGGCCGTTTGCCAGTCGATTCATAGCCTGCTGTATATCCTGTAGCCGTGACCGTCATGGTCGTAATAACCTGCTCCTCGCGTGGAGCCAAAACAGGTGTGGACTGCCATTTTTTATGCTGGACCGGTTCTTTGTGACCGTAAACTTCATTGCCGGGCAATACCAGACAGGTTGCAATTAACACGGTTCCCAAAATCCGTTTCCATACCAACATGGATCTCATAAAAAACCTCCCCTTGAGGCAAAGGCTTTCCAGAAATCCATTGCTTTATACGAAAAGATTATTATTTTTGAACATCCTGACCTGGATAAAGTCTGCTCAGCTTCACTTTATCTTCAAAAATATGCAGGAGTGTCCGCACTATGGGGGTGTGCTCATCGTCTGTGTGCAATATAATGGAAGCAGGAGAAATCGAAATAAGGGTGCTTACGATTCGATCTTCGACCTCCATTTCTAGTTCAATGCCTGGCATCTCGACAATGATGTCATCTGCATCAGGAGTCGGTATGGGCACCATGGCACTATCCAGAATCGTAAAATTATGTCCGCCTTGGTGAAGTACGTGTACGAGCGGAACTTTGCTTTCCTGAAAAAAAACAAAATATTTAAGCAGCCCCATAAATTCTTCGTATTGCCGATCTGCCCAGAATTCTTCCATGGCATAGTCGACGATTTCTTCAAGCTCTTTTTTATACGCATGGAGCCTAAATTGAATCAGTCCTTCCAAATTGATCACATGAAGCTCCTTAAAATCCTTCTCCAGAAGAGTGGTCAGCTTACCATGACGCTTCAAACGGCCTCTCGGACCATCATCGTTTAACAGTGAACGAATCATACTGCGAATTTGCTCTGTATCCTCTTTCTCCAGCAGCGAACAGGCTTTGGTGAGAATGAGATTGAGCAATCCCCACTCCTTGACTTCGATAATATAATCCGCTATTGCCGAAGACATGATGCTGTATACACAGGGGAGAAAGCTTTCAAACGCCGAATTGCTTTCTGTGCCCTTGCAGGTCCATGCCACTTTGTTGTCCAGCTGTCTGAAAGTGAATCGAAATCCGCGCCGTGACATATGTAGTCCCTTTGTTCTACTTTTGACCACTTCATAAAACCGGTTGGTTTCCTGATCTCCGTCTGTATTGGTCCACACTGTAAACAGTTCCATTGGCTCACTCCTTTCGATCACTGCTTTCAGTATATGGCGGCCTCTAAAGGGTTATACGAAGTGAACGACTGGAAACAGAAAGACATATCCAAAAGAGGATGATCAAGTTTCAAAAAGCTGGTTTGGCGTGTTATAAACAATTACTGTGATATAGGAAATAACGAAAGACGTTTGAATATTTAGGGTGGGGTATGTTAAGGTTATAGTAATATGAATTTTTCACAAGAGGGAGGAGATAAGATGTTAACGATGCTGAACATGCTGCGTACATTCATGATCGTCATATTGAGCCTCGTTCAGATTTTGTCCCTTCCTGTGACGTTTCATGCGGAAGACACCACTCAATCCCTCCAGTTTACTGCGGGATCTTCTGTCGTGCCTCATGCTGATGTTTCCTCGTTAGAAACAGATTCTCACGGTCTGGAACACCATTCCAAACCAGCTATACGCAAATCCTCCCCTTTACTTCATCTGGTGATCGCTGCGGCCAAATCACTTCCCTTTGTCATTTTGATAGCGCTTGTGCTGTTATTGAGCATCCCTAAACTACGTCTGCCTTTTATTCCTGTCATTTGCAAACTAAAGAAGCAATTATACTTGTTCCCCATCAAATTCACCTCTAGTTATGTGGCTTAACCTCCCTTTGCATGCAGATCACCACATTCGCATGTCTATTTGTTAATATTTCCCAATAGCTGTAATACGTAAGTGTATGTATCAGGTTTTTTACGTTAATTCATAAAATTTAATACAAAAAGAAAGTTTCCATGTCACTCCCAGAGTATGTGATTTATTTCCCATACCATTCATTTAAATAACGTATCGTACAGGAGGCTTTATAAATGGATATTCGAGAGTCTATTTTGCCAGGAATCGGGATTAAGTATCGAATAGATGCAGAGAGTGGCGACCGAATTGTCATTATTATTCATGATGATGGCAGGCGCGAGTTGTATCACTTTGATTACGAGGATCTGGAACAAAGTATTTCTATGACAACCCTGAATGATCAGGAAGCGCGATTGGTAGCCTCCATCATCGGGGGTATGACATATAAGCCCAAACAGCTTGAAAGTGTAGAAATGACGTTTGATGATTTTATTATCGAATGGTATAGAGTGGAATCCCACTATGCAAGTGTCGGCAAATCCATCGGTGAGCTGGATGTAAGGCAAAATTCGGGAGCCACTGTTATTGCCATTGTGGAGAAAAAAGGAATGAAATATGTAAATCCTGGTCCTGAAGTGATTATTAACGATGATGCCACTGTAGTCGTTGTTGGGGAACGCGATCAGCAAAAACGCTTTAAACAAATCCTTATGAACGGAAGCGGGTGATTGGATGGATCATCTGGTATTTGAGGTTGGATTGGCAATTGCTCTCATCGCTGCAGCTGGACTTATTTCCTCCAAACTGCGCTTCTCGGTCATCCCTTTTTATATCCTGATCGGAATGGCAGTTGGGCCGCATGCGATGGAGCTATGGCATTTTGATTTTCGCTTTATCGAAAGCGCCCCATTTATTGATTTTATGGGAAGAATCGGAGTGCTGTTTCTTCTCTTCTACTTGGGTCTCGAGTTCTCAGTAGGTCGGTTAATTAAATCAGGCCGTTCCATTGCCGTGGGCGGCACCATTTATATTGGCATCAATTTTACACTGGGGCTGGCTCTTGGCTTCCTGAGCGGCTTTCCTGTAGCAGAGACACTGGTTATCGCCGGAATTACAACAATATCATCCAGTGCTATTGCTGCGAAGGTGCTGGTAGATCTCAAGCGGACTGCCAATGCAGAAACAGAAATGATTTTGGGCATTATTATGTTCGAGGATGTTTTCCTCGCCGTATACATCTCCATCCTCTCCGGATTGGTTCTTAGTGATTCATCCTCGCTCGGGGGTGTGCTGCTATCAGCGCTAATCGCGCTTGGCTTTATGCTTGCAGTCATTATTATCGGCCGTAAGGCCGTCCCTCTGTTAAATCGGATTCTCCGTATTCGCTCCAATGAGGTATTCGGACTTGTTGTTTTTGGCTCTCTGTTTCTGGTGGCTGGTTTTTCGGAAACGATTCATGTGGCGGAAGCTATCGGCGCCCTGTTGGTCGGTCTGGTACTGGCCGAAACGGAACATGCCAAACGAATCGAGCATTTAATTGTTCCTTTCCGCGATTTCTTTGGTGCCCTGTTTTTCTTCAGCTTTGGACTTTCCATCGATCCACTGTCCCTGGGAGGAAACGCGATATGGCTTGCGCTGGCAGCAGTCGTCCTCACGTTGTTTGGTAACATTTGGGCAGGAATGCTGGCTGGGCGTACGGCCTTCTTATCTCCCAAAGCGTCAGCAAATATCGGTCTGACCATTGTGGCACGGGGTGAATTTTCGATTATCATGGCCAACTTGGGCAAGGAAGGCGGTTTGCTTGATATTGTTCAACCCTTTGCAGCTATCTATGTACTCATACTGGCGATTCTTGGACCACTTCTGACAAAGCAGTCAAAACCTATCTTTAATATGTTAAACAAAATATTTAAGTTCAAGGACCCCCGCCTACGAAAGGAAGAAAGTAACTCGGCATAACTGCAAAAGCTGGATACGACAATCCATAGGAGGGAAGGCTATGCCGCACGCTGTAAAACATGCCGAAACTCTATGAGGCGGCTTATAAAGCCCACTTCAGGAGATGCGAGCAGGTTCCCTGTCTTTTATACGGTGATTGGTGGAATTACGGCATCCGTCGGTCTGGAATTGTTTTTACATCCGCATGATATGATCGCTGGAGGCGTCACGGGGATCTCCAGACTCATGTCGCTTTATACACAAGAGCATTTTGGGTTACTGCTATTCGTTTTGAACTTGCCACTCATGTTGCTGTATTCTCTGTCTACTCACAAACCCATGCTGCATCGAGCACTACCCGGCTTGTTCGCCTTTTCGGGCTCAGCCATTATTCTTTCGCCTTTTCCGGCAGTGAGTGGCCATCCGGTCGTATGCGCTTTGGGCGGCGGCATCTGTATCGGTCTTGGCGCAGGGCTGGCAGCTCGTCATGGTGGTCTGCTCGATTCACTAGGACTTAACGAATCTGACGATGGCCGTCCATCCACATTGTTGCTAACACACCGTAAGATTCCATTAATACAGATTGTTATGCTGTGTAATGGTCTGCTGCTCATTATCGCCGGCTTTGTGCTAGGCTGGGAGCCAGCTCTCTATTCAGCCTTATCCTGCCTCGCCGCCTATGAAACGACCCGGCTGATGTTTACCGGTCTGACGCGTATGGTTTGTGTTGTCAGCAAGAAACAGCAAACCGTCGAGGATGCCATATATCGCAGGCTGCGTATACACAGCACACCTGTTGGAGGCTCTGCACAGATAGAGGGTAAGATTAAAAGCGAATCTGAGGATAAAAAAGAACAAATGGTCATCGTTTACAACGTTCAACTGTTGGATTTGCAGCGTTTTAAGGCAGTCATCCAAATGGCTGACCCGCAGGCTGAGATCATGTATATGAAACGATGGAAAACATAGCAAAGTAACACATCAAAAAACGCTTATCTACACTAATCCTTATACATAGATTAGTGATGGATAAGCGTTTTGTAATTAACAATATATTAACGGATATTAATTTTGCATGATAAAATCATGTTCAATACTGCTGGCACTGTCAAAAGTACGAATAATATCATAACGGGTATTGCGCTGTGCCGGAATGTGACCCGTCTCGCGGATCAACTGTAAAATGGATTCGATGTTTACCTTATACGTTGCGCCTGCAGCGGAAACTACGTTTTCCTCAATCATGGTGCTACCAAAATCATCGCAACCATAGTATAACGATTTTTTACCGATTTCAGGTCCCATAGTTACCCATGAGGATTGAATATGCTTGATGTTATCCAATACAAGACGACTGATCGCAACGGTCTTCAGATATTCCTCTGGCGTCTGGCGTTCCTTCTTCAGATTGGTATTGTCTGGCTGGAAGGTCCAAGGAATAAAGGCCAAAAATCCTTCAGAATTATATTTGTTTTCAATGCATTCGTCCTGAGCATCACGAACACGCAACAAATGCAGCGCACGCTCCTCCATCAACTCGCCGAAGCCGATAACCATCGTAGCGGTTGTGTTCATCCCAACCTTGTGAGCCGTTTGCATGACATCCATCCAATCACGCCAAGAGCCTTTGAGACGGCTAATTTTGCGGCGTGTGCGGTCATCCAAAATTTCTCCGCCTCCGCCCGGAAGCGAATCCAATCCAGCTTCATGAATGGCTCGAATCGTGTCTTCCATGGATAGACCGGATTTTTCCTTCATTTTGTGAATTTCAGCTGGCGAGAAGGAGTGCATCGTAATATCGGGAAAACGCTCCTTAATAGCTTTCAGCAAATCCGTATAATAACTGAACGGCAGATTGGGATTTACACCGCCTTGCATTAGAATTTCGGTGCCACCTACCTCCTGCGTTTCCTTGATCTTCTGAAAGATCACCTCATCCGGCAAAACATAACCTTCATCGGAACCCGGTCTACGGTAAAAAGCGCAGAAGCGACAGTATACGTCACATACGTTCGTATAGTTAATATTTCGTCCGATGACGAAGGTTTTAATGGGATCGGGGTGCATGCGATTCATGACTTTATTCGCCGCGTGACCTATTTTTTCTACCTCGTCTGATTCGAACAAAGCAACGGTATCCTCTAAATTCAGGCGTTCGCCGCGTAGGGCTTTATCTAAAATATGGTCGATTACACTCATGGTGTATCCTCCTTCGCTGTCACAGGGCGACGAAATGAACGACAGGACTTATGAACGAGAATGCTTTCACAAACCTGCGTTCGAACCCTGCCGTAATGTATGTTCATGACTGGCCTTGTATGTTGTCTGTGCTATTTAGCATAGTAAAACCTAATGATAATACTAACATATCTTTAGGTAAGGAACCATACTTATTCCCGCTTCTTTCTGCTTTTCACCTAGGAAAACAGGCAACTGCCAAGCTTATCTCAACATTGCGTATAGCCAAGAAATAACAAAACAGGACTGAAAGTGCCTTTTTTCACACTGTCCTTCATGTCATTCTTATAGAAAACAGCAAGCCTCCTGAAATACTGGAAACTTGCTGTTTAGTGCTGTACATATTTGTTCCCGGCGTGAAAACGACAAAGATGCTGCGGATGTGCTAACGCTCTAGCGCAGCGCCTCATCCAGATCACTGATCAGGTCGTCAATATCCTCCAAACCTACGGAGAAACGAAGTAGTCCGTCCGTAATCCCGCGCTCCAATCGTACACTATGGGGCATAGCCGCATGTGACATCATCGCCGGATACGACAAGATGCTTTCCACAGCTCCCAGACTCACCGCTACAATTGGAATACGTACGCGACTGAGGACTTCTTTTGCACGCTCACCAGAACCCACATCAAACGATATCACTGCACCATAACCGCTGGATTGACGCTCATGAACTTCACGCCCTGGATGATTTTCCAGACCCGGGTAGTATACTGCCTCAATGTCGTTGCGCTCGTTCAGCCAGTTAGCGAGCTTAGCTGCACTCTTTTCGCTGTGAGCCATACGAGCCTCCAGTGTCTTCATACCGCGCATGAGCAACCATGACTCCTGCGGAGCCAGCACGGTACCCAGTCCATTTTGGAGCTGCTTGATTTGTCTCCCGAGCGATTCGGTACGTGCTACCGCAAGTCCTGCCAGCACATCGCTGTGTCCGCCCAGAAACTTGGTCGCACTGTGCAATACAATATCGACTCCCTGCTCAATCGGACGTTGATAATAAGGTGTCATAAAAGTATTATCCAATAAAGTTAAAAGTCCGTGATCCTGTGCCCAAGAGGTTATTCCTGCTACATCGGTAATTTTGAGTGTCGGATTGGACGGGGTTTCCATATATACAGCCCTTGTATTCTCCTGTAACGCCTCTTTCACAAGGTTAAGGTCCGTCATGTCGACGAAGGTCGTTTCGATATTCATCCGTTTCAAAATGGAGGTCAGCAGTCGATATGTTCCCCCATATACATCCTCGGAAACAATGACATGATCTCCAGCGGATAAAAGCATAAAGGTAGTAGAGATGGCCGCCATACCTGACGCAAAGGCAAAGCCGCACGCCCCCCCTTCTAATAAAGCGATATAATCCTCCAAAGCTTGTCGTGTCGGATTACCTGAACGGCTATAGTCATGCTGGGGAGGATTAAAAATATCATAATGGTGAAAGGTAGAAGCTTGATAGATCGGGACGCTCGAGGCCCCCGTAACGCTGTCAATTTCAGAACCAAAATGCAGCAGCTTGGTAGCGAACTTCCGCTCTTTGTTCAAATCCTGCCCGATCCTCCTCGCATCCTCTATCATTGCAGCTCTCCTCCTTCTACTTCTTGACGTGCCGCTTCCAACGCCGAACGCAAATCTTCAATGAGGTCGTCTGTATGCTCAATGCCTACGGAGAAACGCAATAGCCTGTCATCTACCCCGACAGCATCCCGAATTTCTGCTGGTATGTCCGCATGTGTCTGCACAGCGGGATAGGTCATTAACGATTCCACACCGCCGAGACTTTCCGCAAACGCAATGAGCTTAATGTGACGAAGCAAAGGTTCCACATAACGAGCATCCTTTACTTTAAAGGAGAAGATACCTGTATTTCCGCTGGATTGTTTATTTTGAATCTCACGACCTGGGTGGCCTTCGAGAGCTGGATAGAATACTTCTGCCACCGCCGGATGCGTCAGTAAATAGTTAGACAACACTGTTGCATTATGCTCATGTCGGTCCATACGCAGCGCTAACGTCTTCATCCCCTTCATCAACTGATAGCAGTCACTCGGGGAAAGCACGGCTCCTATGGAATTGTGCAGAAAGGAAATTTCAGCTGATAGCTCTTTGCCTTTGGTTACGATTAACCCTGCCAGCACATCGTTGTGTCCGCCCAAATACTTGGTTGCGCTATGTACCACAATATCCGCGCCCAGTTCCAATGGCCGCTGGAAGTATGGTGTTAGCAGCGTATTATCTACAATGGTAAGCAACTGATGTTGTGATGCCCATTCAGCCACCGCTTGAATATCAGTAATCATCATTAACGGATTTGTAGGTGTTTCTATGAATACAGCTTTGGTATTCGGTCGACATGACTGTTCGAGTGCTTCAAGATCGTTCGTATCCACATAACTGGCTGTTACACCAAATTTAGATAAAATACGCTCCAGCAAACGATATGTCCCGCCATACAGATCCAGCGATACTATGAGATGATCTCCCTGTCCAAACAATGCAAATACCGTTTGCAGCGCCGCCATACCTGAGCTGCATGCAAAGCCTGCATCACCAGATTCAAGTGCAGCAGAAGCCTCTTCCAGTACCTTTCGCGTGGGATTGATCGTCCGAATATAATCAAATCCTGTGCTTTGACCCAGACGGGGATGGCGGAACGCCGTAGATTGGTAAATTGGGTAATTAACAGCCCCGGTTACTGGCTCCTCTACTGAACCGATTTGTGCCAATCTACTTTCGATTTTCCACTGTTTCTCACTCATATGAATCCTCCTGTTAACTTCCATAGTGGGTTCTATAACCAATCCTGCAAAAATGGATGTCAAAGACTATACTGCTGCGCTACTGCAAGGTGGTACTGTACAAGGTTAAACTACAAGCCCCTTTTTTAAATCTGGGGCCCGATATCGTAAGGTGTCTCTTGGTATACATAATAGTTCAGCCAATTCGAGAATAATAAATTGGCATGCGCCCGCCAGATTGAGGGCGGTGTGCGCTCAGGATCATCATTAGGAAAATAATTTTTGGGAACTTCAATATCCATTCCTTTGGCCACATCGCGGTCGTATTCCCATTTCAATGAAAGCGGGTCATATTCAGAATGCCCAGTTACAAAAATTTGTTTACCGTCAAGCGTGGCTACGAGGTACACTCCGGCTTCCTCGGATTCGGATAAAACTTCTAATTCGGCGATATGATCAATATCTTCCCGCCGAACCTCCGTATGTCTGGAGTGAGGGGCATAAAACAGTTCATCAAAGCCGCGTAGCAATTTTACTTTAGGTTTAATCACGGTGTGTGGAAATACGCCAAAGCATTTGTAGTCGAGCCCGTATTTCGGGACATTGAAATGATGGTATAAACCTGCCTGTGAGGCCCAACAAATGTGCATGGTCGAAGTTACATTCGTTTTCGTCCACTCAAAGATTTGCCGGATCTCCTCCCAGTAGTTCACATCCTCAAACTCAAGCTGTTCAACCGGAGCTCCTGTAATGACCATGCCGTCAAAACGACTGTTCTTGATCTCGTCAAACGTTTTATAGAACATGTTCAAATATTCTTGCGATGTATTTTTGGATACATGAGACTTCATGTGTACCAGCGTGACGTCCACTTGCAGCGGCGTATTGCCGACCAGGCGCAATAGTTGGGTTTCTGTCGTTTCCTTTGTAGGCATCAAATTCAAAATGGCGATGCGCAACGGACGAATGTCCTGATGATAAGCTAGGCTTTCATCCATTACGAAAATATTTTCGCCCTCCAGCACTTCCTTGGCAGGTAGCGTGTCTGGGATTTTAATCGGCATGTAAACTCACTCCTTGTTCGGTAAGTTTTGCGAAAATCGTCCTGCTGAGATGCCGGGCATATAATAAAAAGACCTTTCTCTGGTTAGAGAAAGGTCATATTTGTATCCATATGCGCCTCTCTCATCTGTCAGGGCAACGCTCTTTGTACAAAGCGCGCGTCCTGCAAGAATTAGCACCGTGCGATTAAAATCGCCGGTTGCCGGGTATCATCGGGCTAGTCCCTCCACCTGCTCTTGATAAGATTTCGCTATATTCATTTTGGGTTCACAAAGTTCTTGTTGTTCACTTTAATGCATCGGCTGGGCTTCGTCAAGATGGGACTTTTAAATTTGTGCCCTGCAATCACATTTTGTCTACCTTTTCCATAGGTTAAATCATATCCCTCCTTTCGCTGAAGCTCTTGCCACTACTGTCGATTTAGCCCATGATTTTGCGCTTGAAAGGCCGTAGGCCGAGCGTTATACTATACAAGTGCTATTAGGCAAAAATATGGAGCAGTAGTGCAGACTTTGAGTGTTTCCTGCGATACTGTGGCAATCAAAAAAAGAACATTTGAGAGGTGAATCCGGAATGGAAGGCGACCCGAGTCCGAATAGGCGGCGATCCCTGAACAACAGCATAGGAATGACTTCAGCTTGCCGAAAGACGGGACGCCAGGCTCTGCATGCTCCAAAAGCCTCCGGCTTTTGATGAGAATGCACGCTTACCCGCACCGGCTAACTGGCTAACTGAGTTCATTCCTTATGCTTAAGGTAAACGTATTTCCGTTACGACGGAGCATAAGGAGTGACATATATGAAAATCCGTTTGGTCAACAACGGGGTTTTTACCCCTGTCGAAGAAATTGAAATGGCGCTTACTGCACCGGCAGAAGGTTTTTATTGGATTGATGCTGATGTCGATGATTTGGCAGTGCTCCAACCTTTATTTTCCATGCATGATCTTGCAGTAGAAGACTGTTTGAGTGAAGAAGAACAGCGTCCGAAGATCGAAATTTATGAAAGCCATTATTTTATCGTTGTAAATAGCATTCGTTTTGATGATGAAGAAATATTTTTGCGAGCTTTGAACATTTTTCTCGGCCGCCATTTTATCATTACGGTGACCAAGCAGAAAATCAATGAGCTTCGTACCCTCAAGCCTATGCTGTGGGAGCAAGAAGTCAGCCAGCCTGACCGTTTTATGTATCTGTTGGTCGACTTGATTGTTGACAACTATTTTCTGGTTGGTGACCGGATTGAGGTCCGCATTGAAAAGCTGGAAGAAGATATTCTAATGCATACGAAAAAGTCGCATTTGAACGAAATCATCGGCTTACGAAGTGAGATTCTGTGGCTGAAAAAAGTGCTAGGTCCGCAAAAGGAAGTCATCAATACCCTGAACAAACGGGATTTGCGACTCATCGACGATCAATTACAAAAATATTTCAGCGACATTTATGAAAATGCTGTGAAAATTTCGGAGACTTTTGAAACTTACCGCGATTTGATGGGTAACCTTCGAGAAGCTTATCAATCCAGTATCGCCAATCGTGCCAATGAAATTATGCGTGTGTTTACGGCAATAACGACCGTATTTATGCCATTGACGGTCATTACCGGAATATATGGGATGAACTTCGATAATATGCCTGAACTTCATACACGTTATGGCTATTTTGTCGTCATTGGTATTATGGTGGCACTAGGTGTCAGTATGTTCTGTATTTTCCGCAAGAAAGACTGGGTTTAAAAAGAAAAGGGGAAAAAGTACGGAGTTGGATACCTATTTCGATTTTCAAGCTTGATCATAAAAAGCAGCAGCCGTGTCCTATGAGGAACTGGCTGCTGCTTTTTAGTATGTTGGACCCTGAATGTACTTTAATACTTTAGCTTTATCCAATCAGTTCTATATTATCCAACATGTCGGTCGGGTACCTGCTGATGGCGAAACCGTATACGGATCAGACGCAGACGCTCATAAATTTGATCCAATCCTGTTTCTGTCGCCTTTTCTTCCCCATACACTTTCAGCATGACAGGCTTGAGCAACGTATCCCCCAACTCTTCATAAGCAGACCAGATGACTGCCTGCTCCTCCTCAGATACATTCACCAATTCCTTGCGGATCAGCTTCTCCATATCAATGCCATCCCTGTCCAAATGCTCCACAGCTTCAATCATTTCTCTACGATGCAAACCTGTCTTCATCCCGATATGCTCCAGTGAAAGACCGTCCGAAATGCCTTCGATAATCGTTCTAGTTAGGCTGAATTTATTCAGCTCCTGCCTGTATTGGTTCTCTTTTTGCTTGTATAGCCATGACAAAAAAACTTCTTCTTCCAGCGTCTCTGTTACCCAGTTCAACGGAAATGGCGTGGTCCGGTCATTTTGTGTCGTAATAGCCAATAGCTCCGTCCCATATTGCGACACCTTACCCTGTCCCATACCAGGCAGCTCCAACAATTCTTCTTCGGTATGGGGAAGATAGACGCTAATGAGCCGAAGCAGCCGATTCGTAGCAATAAAATAAGGCGCTTTTCGTTCCGTTGCTGCTTTTTGCCGTCTCCACATTGTCAACTGCTCATACACTTCATCACGTGGAAACAAATCACTGTAGCAATACAGCTTTTGCAGCGTTTGTCCTCGTCCTGATGATCCTTCTTGCTCATGAAATACGCCATGGATTAAGGGCCTGTAGCCCTCAGCCATTTTGAGCGCCAGCTCATGACGGTATACATGCAGTAATTCCTGCCACAAGCTGCCCTCATACCAAAGGTCGTCTATACTTTCATCCGGGACATGGTGTGTGCTCCAGCCTGCACTCCATCCCCCTTCATGTTGCCCAATCCATACCTGAGCAAAGTCCTCATAGCCCTGTTCATTCCGTTTGGACAAACGATTTAAAAATACAATCTCCATGATTTCTTCCTCCCTCATATCGTTGAAAGACAGTCCCGCACAACACAAAAACGCAAAAAAAGCACCTATCCTGCGTATTCGCAAGAAAGGTGCTTCCCTTTTTGAGCCGTACTATGCTGTTGCCTATATAATAACCGTACCTTGGAGTGCCGTCAACCATAAATTCTAATGATTCAGCTTTTCCTTTGCCAATGCCAGAGCACCGCACAATCCAGCATTGTCACCCAATCCCGGAGATACGATATATTGCTCAATATCTGTTGTCAGACTCGAATGCTGTACGTATCCGTTCAAAAGTTCTTGAAGCTTGGTACGAATGAGCGGGAACAGTTGGTCCTGCTTCATCACTCCCCCGCCCATAATAATTTTTTGCGGTGACAGGATTAATACATAGCTCATTAAAGCCTGTGCCAGATAGTACGCTTCCATTTCCCAGGCTGCGTGATCGACAGAAAGCTCATGTCCTTTAACCTTCCATCTTTTTTCGAGCGCAGGACCTGCTGCCAGTCCCTCCAAACAATCTTCGTGATAAGGACATGTCCCCTCGTAAGTATCTTCTGGGTGACGACGTACCAGAATATGCCCCATTTCTGGGTGGGATAATCCATGTATCAGCTTTCCACCAACCAAAGCACCTGCCCCGATGCCTGTACCTATCGTAATATACAGACAGTTGTCCAATCCCTTGGCGGCACCCCAAATAGACTCACCAAGTGCTGCTCCATTCACATCCGTGTCAAACCCCATAGGCACGTCAAAATGCTGTTTCAGTTTGCCAATTAAATTGTAATTTCCCCAATGTGGCTTTGGCGTTGTTGTAATATAGCCATATGTATCACTGCCTTCGATAGGATCAATCGGCCCGAACGAGCCTACACCCAATGCTTCAATGCCCTTGCCTTCAAAAAATGCGATGACATTCTCCATTGTTTCTGCTGGGGTGGCCGTTGGAAAGCTTGCTCGTTCCAGTACCTCCCCATGTTCGTTGCCAATTCCACATACAAATTTGGTACCGCCTGCCTCAATTGCTCCCAATACTGTCATAGTTGCTGTTGTCCCCTTTCAATAATCCGGTTCTCTCTCCACTATATTCACCTGAAATGTGCCCGAGGTCAATCCCCTTATCGCAATTGTATATAATCCTTCACATGACTATACAACTCCCTTGACATAACGGTATAAAAATAAGGACACTAACGCACCCAGCGTCAGCATCCCTATAAACTTACTTCACTTAAATTGTCCGTAATTGTCCGTATCAAGCCTAACAGCTTCATTATGATCCGGTTGCGACACCCATCAATGTACACAAGCTTTTCATTTCAAGCTGCTCAAACTTGTCTACAATTTGCACGTGATCCAGCGTCAGCAGACAACTATCCAAAGCACATGCTACAGGTACACCGCAGTGAATTTCAGCAAGCTTGCGTGAAAGATGCAGCATATCCAAATCACTCTCGATTTTTTTACGGACCGAGGGTGTTAATTGATCCAAATTCTCCAGAATGCCTTCAATAGAGTCGTATTCCTGCACCAGCTTGAGTGCCGTTTTCTCACCAATACCTCGTACTCCTGGATAATTATCGCTTGCATCCCCCATCAGGCCTTTAAGGTCCACCACTTGGCGTGGCTTAAGCCCTTTTTCAGTCAGCAGGGTCTCCGGGGTGTATACCATATAATTGCCGTGCCCTTTTTTCATAATAATGACCCGTGTCCGATCATCCACTATTTGAAGTAAATCATGATCTCCCGAGAGAATCATTACATCCATGTCCTCATTTTGCGAATAATGGCGTGCAAGCGTACCGATACAATCATCGGCTTCAAAACCTTCCGCTCCAATGTTGGGAATGCCGAGGCTGTCCGTCACTTCCCGAATCAATGTAAATTGGGGAATCAAATCATCTGGTGCGTCGGCTCGGTTTCCCTTATACGCAGCAAAATGTTCCCCACGAAATGTCGTTCCGCCCATATCCCAGCAGCAAATGACGTGTGTAGGATTAAATGTTTGGACTGCATCCCAAAAATATCGAATAAAACCATATATGGCGTTCGTTGGCACTCCAGCTTTTGTACGACGGATATAACCGTTTGCGGCGGTTGCATAATAAGCGCGAAATAGCAGGGCCATGCCGTCAACCAGCATTACGGATTGTTCATTGCGTTGTGTCACAGATTGTATTGCTCCCATTCATCATAATATTTAACCCCCACAGTATAACATATCGTGGGGGTAAATTGGGCGTTATTGAGCTCCCCATGTGCCCTCAAATGTTTCCTCTTTGAATCCTACCGTTACTTTGTTACCGTCGGTTACAATCGGGCGTTTGATTAATCTTCCATTCGAGGATAAAAGCGAAATTTGCTCTTCACGGCTCATGTCTCCAAGCTTATCTTTCAGCTTTAACTCTTTGTACACCTCACCGCTTGTATTGAAAAACTTTTTCAGCTCCAGCCCGCTTTTGCGAATCAAGTCTTCCAATTCCTCCGGGCCGGGCGGTTGTTCAAAAATAGGAATAAGTTCCGTCTCATGTCCCTTGTTTTGCAGCCATTTCACTGCATTACGACAGGTACTGCATTTAGAATACTGATATACTTTCAGTTGGCTCATCGCTAGATTAACCTCCATTTGGTTTTCATCGCTTATTTATATTTTATTCTGAAAGATATTGCGCTCTTAATAGCTCCTGCATTCCAGCCATATCTTCAGGCAGCGGAGCATAGAACGTCAGCCGCTCCCCGGTAACAGGATGCTCCAAGGATAGCTCTGAGGCATGCAGAGCCTGTCGAGGCATCCTGGCATCAAGCTGATCATATCGCTCACGTTGCGCAGCGTCATCGGGTGTAATCCGATACATTTTATCTCCGATCAACGGACAACCGATATAAGTCATATGCACTCGAATTTGGTGCGTACGCCCGGATTCCAACTTTAGTCCGATACGGCTTCCCCCGTTCCACACTTCCTCCAGCTTATACAGCGTAAGGGCAGGATAACCATCCGGGGTCACCATACGTAAATGCGGATCATCCGGGTTGCGGTCAATCGGTCCGTCTACCTTTCCTTCCTGCAGCTCAGGCCGTCCATGCACCAGAGCTGTATAGCGCTTATCCACCGTTCCCGCAATCATTTGCTCAGAAATATGCTGGTGTACATACGGATTTTTGGCTACTACCAGCACACCCGTCGTCTCCTGATCAAGACGATGAACAGGACGAAACCGGAACAGTTCTCCCTTGGCCTGCCAATAATGCACAACCCCATTAGCCAGCGTTCCTGTGTAATGACCGTGAGTCGGATGGACAATCATGCCCGCCGCCTTGTTCACCACTAACAGATGTTCATCCTCAAACAATATCTCAAAAGGAATGGGTTCAGGTAAAATATCATCAGAACGCTCGCGCTCCATACGAATTTCTACTCGATCCCCGGACTTCACCTTTACGCTGATGTACACACGTGTCCCGTTCAGCATAATGCCTTGCTCGGTCAGCTTGAGTTTGGATATTAACTTTCGAGAAATGTTCATACGTTTTTGTAAAATAGTCTTCAACAGCATGCCCTCCTCCTCAGGAGGGATCGTATATACGATAGGTTCATAATACAAGCTCATCACAAATTCCCGGTTGCCTCCTTATTTGCGGAACACTTTTTTGCTGCGCACATATTCGACATCGGGCACGCCTTGACGGACATTCGCCGTGCGAGCGACGGCAAAGAAATAATCAGAAAGGCGGTTCAAATACCGACGTACCGCCGGATTAATGTCCGTATGTTTACCTAGTGTAACAGCACGGCGTTCCGCGCGTCGGCAAACTGTACGGCAAACATGAAGCGTTGAGGATAATGTGCTACCACCCGGTATAATAAAACGCTCCACCTTCGGATTTTCCTCCTGACATGCATCAATCCAGCCTTCCAGACGCTCTGCCAGCTCGTCTTTCACCTTATATTTGCTTTCACTAATTTTAACAAACGCCAAATCCGAACCACAATCAAACAGCTCCTGCTGTATTTCTTCCAATTGAGTCCGAATATCCGTAAACTCTTTCCCTTCGGCAAAGCTGATCGCTTGTCCTACAAAGCTGTTCAGCTCGTCAATTGTACCGTATGCCTCCACACGATCATCATCTTTGGACACTCGACCGCCGATCACAGAAGTTTGTCCTTCATCACCTGTTCTAGTATATATGCCCATTTCATTCCATCTCCTTTATCATTCCGTAAGTGCTTTCAGCACCTTGATGGCTTCTTCCTTATTGCTTGTACGAGGCGGCACGGTAGCAAATAATGTTTTGGAGTTATATTTTAGCTCCTTAAACATCTTCATCTGCTCCACCGGAATTCCGAACAAATGAGTTTCCTTGCTTACATCTGATCCTTCTTCCTCCTGCCCCTTCTTCTTAAATACGCCGCCCTCGAACACGCCCCGAGCGTACGTCTTCTTGTCAAAAGCATCATCTAACGGCAGATTCGAGCCATTCTGTCCATACAGCTTCATGTCCTCTTCCGGCAAAAGAAACAGATCATGCTCCCCGGCCGCATATTCTACAACCAGCTTCTGCTGGTTATACAGCGGACTGACTGAAATCTCAATAGTCGGAGCCTGTTCGCCCAGCTTATCCTTAAGCTTTTGTGCCAGCTCTTCACGGATGACTGAAGCATCCCCTTTATCCATAATAAAAATGGAGAAGCTGTCCTTGTCCCGTCCCCCACATCCAGCCAATAATACAAGTGCAAGCATTCCGATGATCCATGGCGATAGCCTTTTTAGCCCTGCTCTCATATGTACGCCCCCTCTTCCATGCCATTAATATATCATAAGTTGTGAACGCAAAAAAAGAAGGCCCGACGGCCTTCTTCTTACATTTGGCTGACTTCATACGGTTAAACCTTGCATTCCGTACCATACAGCTTCATATATTCATTGATTTTCAAATCGAGCTTGCAACTGATCTGAATAACAAGATCAGAGGTGAAGGACTGCTCTTCCTGAAACGTCCGCATCATCTCATTGCGCAGGAACAAAATTTCATCTTCCAGGGAAATGTCGTATCCTATTGAACTAGATGAATTATATCCAACATATGACATGAGCATTCCTCCTACAATTGAAAAATTGAACTTCCTGCTTCCGATTTCAAATTATAGCATAGAAATTTAGAAATAAAAGACTATTTTTTATGAATTACCCATAAAAAAATAATTTTAACCTTCTTTTCTTACTTTTTCTACAAAATGACCAATCCGATCCAGTGCCTCCGTCAGCTGAGCAACAGAAGTCGCGTATGAGCAACGAAGATAGCCTTCGCCTCCCAAACCGAACACATTACCCGGTACAGCCGCAACTTTAGCCTCTGCCAAAAGACGCTGTGCAAATTCATCTGAGCTGAGTCCCGTGCTTTGAATACTAGGGAAAACGTAAAAAGCCCCTCTTGGCTCATGGCACTCCAGGCCGATTTCCCGGAACCCTTCAACCATCAGACGGCGACGCTGATTATAGGCTTCTACCATACGATCTTTCTCACCCAAACCATTCCGCAAGCCTTCCAGTGCCGCAACTTGACCCATAGAAGGCGCACACATTACGGTGTACTGATGGATTTTGAGCATAGCGGCAATTAGATCTGGATGCCCGCATGTATATCCAATACGCCAGCCTGTCATGGCGAAGGCTTTGGAAAAACCACTGACGAGAATCGTACGATCCATCATACCAGGCATAGCGGCAAAACTGACATGCTTTTCTCCATAATTCAATTCAGCATAAATTTCATCAGAAATGACGATCAAATCATGTTTTTCCACGACTTCGGCAATCGGAAGCCAATCCTCATAAGTCATCGTAGCCCCAGTTGGATTGCTCGGATAGCATAAAATCAACACCTTGGATTTAGGTGTAATTTTTGCCTCCAGTGCTTCAGCCGTCAGCTTGAATTCATCCTTAGCAAATGTTTCAATACCTACTGGAATCCCGCCTCCAATCGAAGTGATTGGAGAATATGAAATGTAGCATGGCTCGGGCACGAGAATTTCGTCGCCAGGTACAATTAAAGCACGCAAAGCAAGATCAATCGCCTCGCTTCCCCCAACGGTCACGATAATCTCATTTTTGGGATCATAACGGACTTCAAATTGCTCATTCAGATAATCACTAATCGCTTCACGCAGTTCTGGCGTTCCCGCATTAGACGTGTAGCTGGTAAAACCTCGCTCCAATGAATAGACACAGGCTTCCCGCATATGCCAAGGGGTTGTAAAATCCGGTTCGCCCACACCAAGGGTAATAATATCCTTGTTGCCACCCACCAAGTCAAAAAACTTACGAATACCCGAAGATGGGATCTCGCGCACCAACGGGGACAAATAGGAACTCATGGCTTTGTTACTGTCGGTAAATGCTTCTGTTTTGAGATTCATCATGATCTTCCTTTACGGCGAAATCATCAGACGATTATCTTCCTGATGGTCTTCAAAGATAATTCCGTCCTGCTTGTATTTTTTAAGCGTAAAATTAGTCTTGGTAGACAAGACCGAATCAATAGGCGACAGTTTTTCCGACACAAAATTAGCAACCTCACGGAGATTGCGGCCTTCAACCTCTACCAGCAAATCGTATGCTCCAGACATGAGATAGACCGATTTAACTTGCGGATACAAATAAATCCGTTCTGCAATCCCTTCAAAGCCTCTTCCACGCTCAGGTGTAATCTGTACTTCGATCAAAGCGGTAACCTTTTCGTCGTCGACTTTGTCCCAATTGACTACAGCGGCGTATTTGACGATCACATGTTGGTCTTCGAGCTCTTTAATTGAGGTGCGAACATCCTGCTCGTCAACCCCCAGCATAGTAGCTAATAGAGTCGGTGTTCTTCTTGCATCTTCTTTTAACAATTCCAGCACTTTTAATTTCAATTCATTCAGTTCTGTCATTCTACATAAGGCCTCCATCGAAAGAGATTACTATACATCATACAATACGCACTTTAAACCTGCAAAGAAAAACCGTCCACTCCGGTAAACCCGGCAGATGGACGGCTGTTATGGGAATCTGCTTCAAAAACGAAAAATCCCGTTTACATATAATAAGGGTTGTTTTGATGAGTAGACTGGCCTTGCTGGTGCATAGATTGGCCATATACTCCCGCGGATGCCGATTTTTGCTGAATGAACTGTTGGCATTCTTGTTGGGTCTTGCGAGCTTCTTGAATCTGTTTGTCCAAATCGATGCGCAGTGCTTTAGTCGGAGTGGCATACATATTGTTTTGGCTCATCAGATGATACAAATCACCTTGCAGACGCAATGTATCATTCGTAAGGTCGGTGAACATCTGACGCACAGACGGACAATTGGATTCTGTCGTCGCCGTTGTGTACTCGCGCACCGTACGTTTCATATCAGCAAGAATAGTATAGAGCAAATCTTCTTCGGGCATAAATGACATATTGTTTTGTGAATACATTCTGTCAAACCTCCTTTATTGTAAATCCAAATTACTGCTGCGGTTGCATTGGGGCAAGCTGCTGATGCTGTTGAAGAGCATTAGAAAGCAGATTCAAGTGGTGCTCATGAGTTCTTGCCAGTTGCAAACAGGCTTGTTGGATGGCTGGGTGCTGAATAGAAGCCGCTGTCGCCGCACTTTGTTTGAGTAGTAGTTCTTCATTGGAAATGGAGTCCACGATGTACTCCAGCTCTTTGCCTGACAAGGGTTGCATGTTCGTAGATTGCATAATCTCTGTGCCTCCTTGAATGTTTTGTTGCACGCTGGTTATCTTGTCCGTTTGGCGAAATACTATGTACACCTAAGAAATATTACATATTACCTTATGAGGAGTGCTATTTATATGGAATTGATAAGCGGGAATACATATTGGCCCAGTACCTTGGAGAAAATGTTGGATTTCCCGCCTTTGGCAGAGGATTTAAATTGTGATGTATTGATCATAGGTGGCGGCATGGGTGGATCCATCTGCTCCCGACTGTTGGGAGAACGACAGGTAGACGCCGTGGTTATTGACAAACGCAAGCTAGTACATGGAAGTTCTTCAGCCAATAACGGACTGCTGCAATATAGCAATGATAAGACCTTAACTTCCTTCATCAATACGTTTGGTGAAATGAACGGTGTACTGTTTTACCGTATGAGTAAAGATGCTCTGGATCAGTTGGAAAAACTGTCTACCACGCTGGAAATTGATCCGTCTTTTTCACGCCGAAGTAGCCTGTACTATGCAAGTACATCGGAGGATGTGCAGACACTTCAGGAAGAGTACAAACAGCTAACCCAGTTTGGATTTCCCGTCGAATACTGGGATGATCAACAGATTGCTGCCCGATTTCCTTTCCGAAAACCAGCAGCCTTATATACACGCGAAGATGCCGAGGTTAATCCATTTTTGTTCGCCCAAGGACTGCTGCGATCTGCCAGCCGTCTTGGTGTTCGCTTATATGAGCATACGGAAGCCAAGCATTTAGAATTTAACGAAAATGAAGTTGTTTGTCATACCAACGGTGGAATTATCCGAGCGAAAAAAATCATTTTTGCAACAGGTTATGAAACACAAGAGATTAAAACAGACCGTGGAGCCGTTCTGGAAAGCTCATATGCTATCGCCACCAATCCAATCGGAGATACACCCTTGTGGCATGAACAGTGTCTCATCTGGGAAACCGCTCGTCCTTATCTATACATGCGCTCCACACCGGAAGGACGCATTATTATTGGTGGTTTAGACGAACCTGTACTGGACGCCAATCAACGTGAAGTCAGGCTGCTGCACCAACAGCAAAAGCTGCTACAAACATTACGGGAATTTTTTCCGGGTATACCATTTCAGATCGACTTTGCATGGGCTGCTGTATTCGGCTCCTCTCAAGACGGTTTGCCGTATATTGGTCCACATCCGCGTTTTCCCAACTGCTACTTTTTGGAAGGTTACGGGGGAAATGGAGCAGTCACGAGTATGATGGCCGCACAACTTTTGGCTGATGAACTGACGGGCACACATCGACCTGAAATGGAGCTTTATTCTCTGACCCGTACTACCAAACCCTCGCCCGAAACAACGGAACCGATGGTTTAACGTGTGGAAACAAAAAAAGAACCTCCTTTCCCTTTAAGTGGGTCTGGAGGTCTTTTTAAATATATTTTCAGACTATTCGGTTTGCTTGTGCAAGCGTCGTGCGTGGGAATGAGACTGGCTCTGCTTTGTCTTTTGTTCCATTTTCAGCACACTTCGCATAAAAAACCATCCGAGCACTGGCATCAATGCCAGTCCAATCAACAACCAGATCATCGCCGTAGGAGCCTTGCTGATACTTAGGACACCCAAGAAAATGAGTGTTCCGGTCAATCGGCCTACCATTAAGCATAGTTCGCGCAGTACAACCAGTTCCACTCTCTGATTGGCGTCTCCTTTACTCGTACCCATTAAATCAAAGCTGGCAGAAATCATGGGAATTAAATACAGGGGCATAAATAAAGCGGTGCCGATCCCCATAATCAGTAGTGTACTATACTCCATACGCCACAATAACGGTAAAAGCGCGATCACTAACAACACAGCACCCAAAAGCATACCCGCCGAACGATAGTGTGGCTTGAGCCATTTTCCGACAGCCCAAAAGCTGAAAAATGAAACCGCCGATGTAATAAGTGAAAACTGCGCCAGCTTCCATTCCTGTTGAGTAGCTACATACACGAGCAGCGTAATCAGGAAGGCAAATACCCCTTCACGGATGCCCTGGGCAACAAGTGATAACGACAACGGACGCCACATACTCCCTTTTTGTGACAATCGCTGCTTGGGCTCCTTCCAATTGTAATTTCCTGTCGGCTTACGCTTGCGAAGAAAGAAACTAAGCACCACTCCTACGACATAAAAGGCCAAGGAAATACTGAATATCACGCGGTAACCTGCGTCATCCTCCATACGGGCAATAATCCAACCGGACAGCCAAGGTCCCACTATACCGGAAAACGAGCCTAGCAGACCCACCCAACCGTTAAAATGATCACGACTTGCCTGATCCGTGACTTCGAAAAAAATCACATTAAACGCCAGCCAGAATAAACCTAATGCTGCACCCAGCAACATCCCGAGCGGCCATATGTAGTTCACAGCCTGCGGTCCCGTATATAACACGATCAGATAAAATAGGCCGGATAATGCGGTCCCCACGCGCAAGGCATTCATTTTATTATGTTCCTTGACCCACTTTCCAGCCACCCAGACCATAATTCCCAGTGCAATTTGTTGACTGACATTAAACCAGCCGATCATCGCGTAATCCTGCCTGCTTTTCCACAAATACACGTTAAGAAATGTGCCTGACAATGCTGCTGCAAACACAAACAATCCATTCAAGCTTAATAGCAGAATGGATTGTCCGTTCAGGTTTGATTTCAATGCAGTTCCCCCTAACCGAAAAATCACCAATCAGCTTATTTCAAGCCAGCTTGTTCAAAGATTTATTCGATTTAAGATGCCCGTATTGAGCTTGGGCCTATCCGGGGGATTGCTATTTAATTGTTGGAAATACCGCTGAGCTTCTCCAGCATCCGCAGTCGGTCATTCTCTGATAGTGTCTGCTGTACATGGAAGCAGCTAGCACACACATAAACATTCAAGACGAACGGCAAATCCAGAACAGGCTTGCCAAGCGCTGGAGACATCGACGGTTCAAAGCCTTCTCTGGTTACGGTTTGCGAACCCGCATGCAGCATGTACTCTCCACATTGGGAACATTCAAGAACCTCATCTTGTCTGTCGAGTATTTGTTCAGCGCCATGTTCATAAGCCATCAGATCCGCACCACTTTCTTCGAATTTTTGCAAAGTATGCAGCACAGGCAGCTTATGAAGCTCATTATCCTGCAACAACGGTGCATCAACCGGTTTTTCAACTACGATTTCATCCTCTGCCTCATATAAAATATCCTGCTCCTCATCATCACCGAGCTGAATACTCAATGTACGATAACCCTTCAGGTCTTCTTTTCCATGAGGGTGGGGCACCGGGGTTACAGAAGCCACATGATCATGTTTCGTCTCTTCATGTCCATGCTCACCAGCATGTCTATGCACAGGTGGAGAAACAGACTCATCTTCATCATCGGTGATGTCAGAGTACCCTTTCAGATCATTATGGCAATAAGGACACTCTTCCTCAGGTCCTAATTCTTCATCCCAAATAATTTCCATGTTACACCATGGACAAATAGTCATTTCCAAGCTTTATCATCCTTCCGTTCCAAGCGTATACCAGGCTCTAGTATACAAGATGTGTCAAGTTACACTGGCACCGATCACATAAGATAAAGATATGGAAATAATCATGGAGAACAAGCCGACAGCACGATTATCCTCTTTAATCTGTTGATCGATAGAAAATACCGGTGTTAGAAACTCAAAAAGAAAGTACGCCGCAAGTAGCAGTAAAAAGCCAACGAACGACCAAATCATCGTATCATACACACTAGATTTGGCTTCCATCGCAAAGCGGAGCACGTTGCAAATACCGAACATTTTCCCTCCCGTAGCCATGGCTACCGAAACATTGCCGCGCTTGATCTCTTCCCAGCATTTATAGCGGGTTACCAGCTCAAAACACGACAAAAATACAATTAGCTCCAGCACCGCCACCGAGAAATAACCCAGCATCATCCCCAACGGATGTGACAGCAATTCATCAATCGCCATCTTCACTTCGTCCCTCCCGTTCTACCAAGCGTTCCCGGGCAAAGCCGGCAACCCATAGCTATTCCAATTCAGCAACTGTTACGCCTGTGCCGCCTTCATTGTAATTACCGATACGGTAGCTTTTCACATGTTTATGCTTGCGGAGGTACTCCTGAATACCGGTTCTCAGGACACCCGTACCTTTGCCATGAATAATGTGTACCTGACCCAGATTGGCCAGAAACGCTTCATCCATGAAGCGGTCCACTTCCATCAAGGCTTCCTCGACGTTCGCCCCCCGAAGATCAAGTTCACTTCGTACGTTATCATCCCGTGTCCGCTTAACGCCAGTCACTGGTTTTTGAACTCTTGGAGTCGTTGCTTGGGCAGGTTGCAGTAGTTCCAGATCATCCAGACTGACTTTCATCTTCATGATCCCCAGTTGAACCACAGCTTCCTTGGTACCGGACAGTTCAACCACGTGGCCTTTTTTATTCAGACTGTGAACGGATACTTCATCGCCAGCCATGATAGAACGAGTACGTGTAGCGGCCGGGCGTTTGACGGTACTTTTCTTGCGTTGCTTCGGTTCAGCCTCATCCAATTCTCTGCGAGCTGCAATCAGCTTATGCTCCTTAACAGAGGCCCCTTCTTCCTGAGCCAATTTACGCAAATCAGTAATGATTTTCTCTGCTTCACTACGAGCCTTATCCACGAGAACTCTTGCTTCGTCCTCAGCTTTTTCCAGCATACGGTCCCGTTGGGACTCCAGCTTATCCAACTCCGTCTGATGACGGCTACGCAATGCTTCCATTTCCTTACGCAGCTGCTCCGCTTTTTCCCGTTCTTGCTCAGCGGTTAAACGGTTCTGCTCCAGTGACGCGATCATGTGCTCGACGCGCTGGTCTTCTTCCGTCACCTCACCACGGGCATAGTCTAAAATACGCCCTGGCAATCCCAATCGCTCGGCAATGGCAAATGCATTACTTCGTCCGGGTACACCGACCAGAAGGCGGTAAGTCGGGCTTAATGTAGCGACATCAAACTCCATGCTTGCATTAATAATTCCTTTACGCTCATAGGCATACGCCTTCAATTCACTATAGTGAGTCGTGGCAACCATGCGGCAACCCATGGCATGTATATGCTCCAAAATGGATACAGCCAGAGCCGAACCTTCCGCAGGGTCCGTTCCTGCCCCCACTTCGTCAAGCAATACAAGACTTTTGGGCGTCATATTTTTCAGGATGCTAATGATATTGGTCATGTGACTGGAAAATGTACTCAAGTTTTGCTCAATGCTCTGCTCGTCACCAATATCGGCATAGATTGCATCAAATACACACAGCTGGCTTTCATCCTCAACAGGTACAAACAGTCCAGACATCGCCATCAAACTAAGTAGGCCGATGGTTTTCAGGGTAACGGTTTTCCCCCCTGTGTTCGGTCCGGTAACGATAATGGAGGTGTATGAATTGCCCAGCTCCACATCAATGGGAACAACCTGCTCCAACGGAATTAGAGGATGTCTGCCCTTTTTCAGCTTCAAATATCCGCGGTCATTCATTAAAGGCAAGGTTGCCTTCATTTCACGGGCGAGACGCGCTTTTGCAAAAATAAAATCAAGATTACCCAATATGTCCACATCATACAGCAACATATCTGCTTGTTCTGCGACAAGTGCGGTCAGCTTTTGTAAAATGACTTCAATTTCACGCTCTTCTCTCAGCCTTGTTTCCCTCAGCTTATTGTTCATGGCTACAATGGATTCAGGCTCGATAAACAATGTTGCACCAGACCCGGATTGATCATGAACAATTCCGCCAAAATAAGAACGGTATTCGGCCTTAACTGGGATCACAAACCGATCTCCACGAATCGTTATCAACTGATCTTGAAGCATTTTGGATACAGTTGAGGAACGAATCATGGAATCCAGCTTTTCACGAATACGCACTTCTCCCGAGCGCAGCTCCCGACGGATTTGAGAAAGCTCTGTGCTGGCAGAATCCAGCACCTCTGCATTTTCATCAATACAGCCTTTAATGGAGTTTTCTAAACCTCTCTGCTCCGAAAGCTGCTCGCTCCAATACAGCAATGTTTCGACAGGATTTTCCTCATGCAAACTTGCCACGTATACCTGTATACGGCGTGCGGCCTGAACTGTTGTCCGAATGCCAAGCAACTCCTGCGGGCTTAACGTTCCGCCAATACGGGCACGCTTCACTGCCGGAGTGATATCCACTACTCCGTTAAATGAAGGCACTCCTTTGAGTCGATCAGCAGCATAGGCCTCATCCGTACCTTTCAACATTTTCTTGATATGCTCCAAATCATCGCTGGGCTGTAGTTGAAGGGCTGTCTGTTGTCCCGTTGCCGTTTGAGCATAGTGACTTAGTTTATTTAGAATTTTTTGATATTCAAGGGTTTTAAAAATTTTAGAGTCCAACTTCACTACTCCTTTCACATATATCTATATTATACCGAAAGCAGCAAACTTACGCTATTTGCCAACTCTCTTTTACACATAAGAAAGCTCTTCATGCCACACACTAACCTTTGTCTAACCCTGTAAATTCAAAAAACAAAGGAGGTTATTCCGTGAGCATTCTCGGGCACATTGTACGTTTCATCGTTGCCGCTCTGGTGCTGATGGTCGTAAGCTGGATCGTTCCCGGATTTAGTGTAGGCGGCTTTTGGAGCGCGCTGATTCTTGCCATTGTCATTGCCTTGGTTGGTTACATTATCGAGGCAGTGTTCGGCCGACGCGTTTCTCCATTTGGACGCGGTATCGTAGGTTTTCTTGTGAGCGCTCTGGTGATCTGGATCGCTCAATATGTGGTGACCAATGTCAGTGTTTCCGTTCTGGGCGCATTGCTCGCTGCATTGGTTATCGGGATTATCGACCTGTTTATTCCGGTATCGACACCGTTTGAAGCCGGTCGCAAAGACGGGAAATAACTTCAATAGACACTCCCGACAAAGCTGTCCCGAAGCAGATTTCGTCTGCCACAGGACAGCTTTGTGTCATATAACTTCTGAGTGGATACAATAAGCAAACAATCCCCGGCGATGAGCAGCCGGGGATTGCCTTACATTTTTAATCCATATCTACTGATCCTGTTCGATAAGTTCAATCCATTCATTGTACTCCGTTTGAAGTTTAGTGTATTCTTCCTGTAATTGACGTAATTCTGTAGAAATCTTCTCCGTATTTTCCCGATCTACGTCCTGTTGTACTTGTAACAGACGAAGCTGATGCGCCGCCATTTCATATTTTTGACCCACTTCGTCCAATTCAGACTGCAAGGCCATTCGTTCCTGCTCTATGGACTGCTGTTCAGCTTTCGCTGTTTTGGCAGCTTCAACCGCCAAACGAGTCTCCTCCTGAAGCTGTTCCTTTTGTTCAACGGTTACCGCTATTTCCCGTTCCCAAGATGCAAATTCTTCCTTACGGGCAGCATCTTCAGCTTCCAGACGTTCCGCTTCTGCCTTCAACTGATCGTATTTAAGTTGCCACTCTAAAGATTCTTCCTCAGCACGTTCCAGTTTACTCCGCCGTTCGTGATCTTCCTGTTGAAGCTGCTTAATATTCTGCTCCAGCTGTCCAGCTCGGCTCTTCATGCTTCCATATTGCTCCTGAAGCGATTGATATGCCTTAGCTCCCTCTTGCTCTCGGACTTTGGCTTTCTCAAGCTCATCCTGAACGCGAATCAGCTCAGGTGAAAGCTCCTTGATTCTCGCTTCAAGTTGAACTAGCCGTTGCTGTTGTGAAGCAAATTTATCATTAATAGCTTCGAGCTCAGCCTCTGCGTGCTGTAATTGCTCCTGTATCGCTTCCTTCTGTTCACGTGCTTCCAGCAGGGAGAGCTCCAGCTCATCAACTGCCAACTGGCGTTCTTCTGCAAGCTTCTTCCATGACTTCTCGCTTTCAGCTAGCGTAGCCAGCTCACTTTGCAGCTTGCGAGAAGATACGTGAGCTTGCTCCAGCAGCTTCTGCATCCGCCGCTGTTCTTCCTCCAGCTTAGCCGTCTGCTGCTGCGTAGCCTTAGCTTCAGCTTCTAATTGATCATATCGGCTTTGCAGTTCTTCACGCGCAAGCGTATCTGCCTGCTCTCGCTCTATCGCAGCCTGTCGCTGTGTTTCCAGCACAGACTCCAGCTCGGACTGTTGTTGCTTCAGTACTCTTGCTTGTTCTTGAGCCTCTCCCAGACGAGAAGCAAGCTCTGTACTGCCTGCTTGTACTTGTTCTAATTGTTCCTGAAGCTCCTCAACCCGAATCTCCTGCTCCAATGCAGCTTCATCAGCTCGCTTCTGCGCTTCCTGATGCTGGAGCTTTTCTTCATTCAACGCCAATTCAGCCTGTTTACGTTCCTGCTCCAGCTGCTCATTCAGCCCTGAGCACTTGGTCTGCCATTCGCTTACCTTCTTACTATGCTCTTGCTGTAAAGCAGATCGCAGCTTGTCCAGTTCTGTACGCTTTTGCTCCTGATGAGTCTTCTCTGCAGCTGACAGCTTGGCTTCAGCCTGTTTAGTCGCTTCAGCTACTTCCTTCTTCATCTGCTCTTCTATTTGCCGGATACGGACATTAGCCGCCTCCTGCTGCTCTTTCAGCTTGCGAGAAGCTTCTTGACGAGACTCCTCCAATTCACGTTTAGCTTGTTTTTGTCCATTTTCAAGTTCAGTCGCTTTTTTCTCCTGCTGTTCCAGCTTTGCCTTCAATTGGGCAATCTCTTTGGCTGATACAGATTCGGTTTCCATCAGCTTCTTCTGCGTTGCTTCCTTTTCTTCCTTTAGTTGAATAAAAGATTGATGCAGATCTGTATTTTTTTGCTGCTGTTCCCCTAGAGCCGTCTGGAGTTGCGCCAGATCTCCCCGGAGCTCTGCTCGTTCCGCTGCTAAGCGGTTCATATGACTCTGAATCTCCTGGATTTGTACAGCTTCTTCTGCCATATGAACCGCAGCCAGCACGGCAATTCGGGGCATATCCAGACGCGAATGAGCTTGAGAAATGCTGTGCATACGCTCATCCACGTAATTGGCAACCTGCTTCATATAATCGGTATTGCTGCCGACGAGTTTATAAGAAGTACCGTAGATCTCTACAGTGACGCGAGTACGATCTGGTGTAGTCACAATTATGCCCTCCTTCAATACTACTGTATGTTGATTCTAAGGTGTGTCCGGTACTATGGTAACCCGCCTTCCGTGAAGCGTTCAACCTTATTAGTCCGGCTTCCCCGCAGCGGGTAAATATCAGAGTAAGAGAGCTTCTATGATGATAGGCCAAAAAGCCGTATCGAACCTCTGTCACTAAGATTCGATACGGCTTCCCGCATTTCCTGCTACTTTCTCAATTCCGCTCCAAAAGTTTGTTCCAGAGACGTAACGACAGGAGTATGCGCCGCATTGATCTCTTCATCCGTCAACGTATGTTCCCAATGACGATAGGTCAGAGAGATAGCTACGCTCTTCTTATCTTCACCAAGCTTACTGCCTGTAAATACATCAAACACTCGTGCATCCTGCAACAGCTCTCCGCCTGCAGCGTGAATAACACGAAGCAGTTCACCTGCCTCAACGTCTTTATTTACCACGAGGGCAATGTCACGTTCCACGGATGGGAAGCGAGCCAGCTCTCTGAACTGAATATGAGAGTTGGCGTGGTCAACGACCTGTTGCAACGCAATTTCCGCTACATACGTATCATTCAGCCCATAAGATTGTTGAAGCTCCGGATGAATCTGTCCAATGGTACCGATCCGTTGAGAGTTTCCATTCACATCCAGCCATACCGAAGCAGAACGGCCCGGGTGATAGCTTTGCGGTTGGTCAGCCACATAACGAATGCTGGCACTCAATCCGAAATAGTCAAACACCGTTTCAAGCGCACCTTTAATATCAAAGAAATCAACCTTTTCAGCACCAATATTCCATTGTTTTTCACGGCGTACTCCAGTCAGCAGTAGACTAAGCACTTGAATTTCCTGCGGCTGACGGGTTAATGTTTGTTCCTCTGTATAAAATACTGTTCCCATCTCAAAAATCGCCAGATTGTCTTGCTTGCGATTCATGTTGTACACCGCTGTATCCAGCATCTGTGGAATGATACTAGTACGCAAAACACTACGGTCTTCGCTCATAGGCATAGCCAAACGTACCGGATGGCTACCTTCTGTCAGGGCATTAAATAACCCCGTACTCTGCGGATGTACAAAAGAGTAGCTGATCGTCTCCTGCCAACCACCATGAGCCAGCAATCTGCGCAGGGAGCGGCGCAATGATTGCGATGCTGTCAAAGCTCCCGGAGTTGTAGGACCTTCAATCGGCGTGGTCGGGATATTGTCGTAACCATACAGACGAGCTACCTCTTCGATTAAGTCCACGTCAATGGTAATATCTCCACGGCGTGTAGGAACTTGAACTTCCAGTACACCTTGCTCTGCGTCGCCACATCCGAAATGAAGTCTACCGAAAATCGTTTTCACCTCAAGCAGCGACAGTTGGGTTCCCAAATATCGGTTTATTTTATCTAGCGACAGCTTGATAATGCGGTTTTCAGCTTTTGCAGACGCTGATTCTACGATGCCCTGGTGTACAGTGCCTCCCGCATAACGCTGAATCAGCGCAGCTGCACGATTCACAGCAGGCACAACAGCGCCTGGATCAACCTCTTTTTCAAAACGCAGACTTGCTTCTGAACGCAGTCCAAGTTGACGGGATGTTTTGCGAACTGTACCGCCGTCAAACTTGGCAGATTCCAGCGCAATGCTGACCGTCGCATCCGTAACCTCGGAATTGGCTCCACCCATCACGCCTGCCAATGCAATGGGTTTCACACCGTCTGTAATCAGCAGCATATGCGGCTCCAACTTACGTTCCTGATCGTCAAGTGTAATCAATGTTTCGCCTGCACGAGCGAGTCGAACTTCAATATTTCCATTTTCCAGCTTATCCGCATCAAAAGCATGCAACGGCTGACCGTATTCCAGCATAACGTAGTTCGTAATATCTACGATGTTGTTGATCGGACGAACACCTGCCGCCATCAGACGGTTTTGAATCCATAACGGGGAAGCCCCCACTTTTACTCCTGTGATATAACGGGCCGCATAGTGCGTACACAGTTCAGGAGTATCTACCTTCACAGACAGATGATCTGCCGCTGCATCGCTAATTTCAACCAAATCCTTAGCCGGGTCAGCCAGCGAAATGTTACGTCCCAGAATCGCACTCACTTCATATGCTGCTCCGTGCATGCTCAGGCAATCCGAACGGTTGGGTGTCAGATCAAAATCCAGCACCTGATCATCCAGCGCCAGCAGCTTCGTAATTGGCATACCAATTTCAGCATCCTCAGGCAGCACCAAAATACCTTCTTGCAATTCCTTTGGAAGGAGCTTGTCATTCATGCCCAGTTCTTTGGCCGAGCAGATCATGCCCATGGATACAACACCACGTAGCTTGGCCTTTTTAATGTGGAAATCTCCCGGCAACTTTGCACCTACAACTGCAACAGGAACCTTTTGACCTGCATCCACGTTTTTGGCACCACACACGATTTGCAGATCTTCCTCTTGACCTGCATCGACAATACATATATTCAGCTTATCAGCATCTGGATGCTTTTCCTTGCTTTTAACATAGCCGACAACGACACCAGTAATTCCTTGATTGCGCTGCTCGACCTCATCAATTTCTATGCCCGAACGGGTGATTTTCTCTGCTAGATCCTCCGCGCTTACCTGATCCAGCGATACATATTCGGACAGCCACTCGAATGATACTTTCATATGGGTTCACTTCCCTTGATATAGTTGTTTATTGACGCGCAAACTGTTTCAGGAACGACAGGTCACTGTTATAAAAATGACGAATATCGTCGATACCGTATTTCAATATAGCAATCCGCTCTACACCCATACCGAATGCAAAGCCGCTGTAAACCTCGGGATCAAAACCGCCCATCTCCAACACTTTCGGATGGACCATGCCACAGCCTAAAATTTCAATCCATACACGTTCGCCATTTTTCTTCACAAAAGTCACGTCTACTTCAGCGCTCGGCTCTGTGAACGGAAAGAAGCTTGGGCGCAAACGGATTTCGGTCGATTCTCCGAACATTTCGCGTGCAAATTGAAGTAAGGTTCCTTTCAAATCACTCATACGAATGTCTTTTCCAATGACAAGCCCTTCAATTTGGTGGAATTGAAAAGAATGCGTTGCATCGTCATCATCACGTCGGAAAACCGTACCCGGACAGATAACCTTAATAGGCGTTTCGCCCTTCATCGCTTCCATTGCACGAATCTGAACCGGTGACGTATGGGTACGCATCAACAGATCCTCGGTCAGGTAAAATGAATCCTGCATATCCCGTGCTGGGTGATTTTTAGGCAGGTTCAATGCTTCGAAGTTATAATAATCCGTCTCTGCCTGTGGACCTTCAGCCACTCGATAGCCCATACCTGTAAAAATATCCTCGATTTGCTCAATCACTTTGTTGAGCGGGTGCAGTCCACCTTGCGGCAACGCGCGTCCAGGCAGCGTAACGTCGATCTTTTCCGCTTGCAAACGCTCATTTGTTTCTGCTTTCGTGAACTCGTCCTGCTTACGGTTAACGACTTCTTCAATCGCCTCGCGCACCTCATTGGCTACCTGTCCAACTACTGGACGCTCTTCCGCGCTCAGCTTGCCCATACCGCGCAAGATTTCAGTCAATGCGCCCTTTTTCCCCGAATATTTTACCCGTAAATCAGCCAGCTCCTTGGGTGTTGCCACCTTCTCCAATACTTCCAGTGCTTCTTCCTTCAAGGCCAGCAAATGTTCCTTCATTTGGATGGTTTCGCTCATCGCCTGTTCAGTCCCCTTTCTTCATTTCCAGCTTTTCAGACAACAAAAAAAGGTCTTTTCTCCCGGTAAGGGACGAAAAGACCGTGGTACCACCCTCGTTAGACAATAAGCTCAGCTCACCCGGCATTCTGCCTTACGGCAACTAGTTACAGGTGATTTTCATGCTATGCATCATCGTCTCGCTCTACACGTTGTAACGGTCGTGAACCGGTATCCCCTACTTGCACATTCGCCATTCACATGGCGCCTGAGGTTCAAGGAACTGCTCCGGAGCGAACTTCAACAGCCCAGTATTTGCAGAAACGCTCTCAATCCTACGGCGCTTCCTCCCTGTTCAATCGGACACTGTCTACTCTTCTCCATCAAGACATTTTCAAAAATTCGAACTATTGTTCATTATTATATGCAAACTACCGCGCTTTGGCAAGCAGGGCATACGTTTCATTTCTTTAGATATCGAGATCATCCAACCGTTCCAGATTTGCACGAATGCGCCTGATTTCGCTCAACAACTTCTCATTTTCGTCATTCGTGCCCGTCATTCCCATCAACTCTGTAAGACGCAATTGTAATCGAAGCCGTTCCTCACGCCGCTCCTGGTCTTCTGGCTCCCGTTGACGGCTCCGCTCATCTTCTTGCTTTTCGTCAGCTGTCCCCTCATAGATTTCATATCCGCCCCCCGGCTTCATATCCAGTAACCGAGTTGCCGTGCACCTCACCAGCTCCCGATCATGTGAGACGAGCACCAGTGCTCCATCATAGTTGCGCAAAGAATCCTCTACAATTTCACGGGTTTCAATGTCAAAATAATTCGTGGGTTCATCCAGCACCAGCAGATTGGCTCCACTAAAGTACAGACGCAGAAAAGCTACCCTGCATTTTTCTCCCATACTGAGTGTCCCGATCCTTTTAAATACGTCCTCTTTCGCAAAAAGGAAGCATCCCAACACCGTTCTCGCTTCTGTTTGAGTCATCGTCGGGAGTGCAAGCAGACTGTCCAGCAACGTTTGATCCTCCGGAAGCTGCTCCAGCTCCTGTGAAAAATACCCGATGTTCAACTGTGGGTTGGTTGTGATTTTTCCTGTCTGCGGCTCCAGTTGACCTGTTAATAACCGAAGCAGCGTGGTTTTACCAATTCCATTGGGCCCCCGAACAGCCAGACGGTCTCCACGTGCAACGATCAGATTTAGATTTTTCATAATGCTACGGTCGTCGTAGCTAAAGTCAACCTGCTCAGCACGCAGCAAATATTTTGCCTGAAACCCGCTGTCACTTAATTTCATGTGCAAAGACGCAGCCTCACGCGGTTGCTCTACTCTATTGGCTTCCAGTCGCTCCAGTTCCTTCTCCTTCGCATGGTAACGGGAAATATTCTTTTTAGCCTTGGCCTTATAAAAGCTCTGCGTAACGGCCATCTCAACCTTGGATGCGCCACGATGCGCCTGATGAAACCATTCCCTGTAATTTCGAATCGTTTCCTCCAGCGCCTGTTTCGCCAGCTCCTGCTTCCGATAGTTGGCTTCCTGCTCTCGCAGTTCTCGCTCCTTTTGCGCTTTATATTCCTTATAGCCGCCTTTATAGCGCCCAATACCTGTCGATGTGAGCTCAACTATACTCGTAGCCACCCGATCCAAAAAGGCTCTGTCATGCGATACAAACAGCAGTGTTCCTGGATACGTGGACAGCCACTGCTCCAGCCAAAGCAAGCTTTCGGCATCCAAATGGTTGGTCGGCTCATCCAGCACCAGTAGCTTCGGCTGTCTGACCATGAGTCCGGCTAATCGCACTCTCGTCTTCTGTCCGCCACTCAGGTCACCATAAGCAATGGACCACGTCTGGACAGGCATTCCCATTCGAGTGAGCGCCTTTTCCACCTCAGACTCCCAGGCAAAGCCTTGCAGGCGTTCGTATTCATCCATCAGCTCGCCGTAACGCTCCAGATGATTCTCCATATCCTTCCCAGCATTGGCTAGGTCAGCTTCCAGCTGTCCCAACGCTTGCTTGAGAAGCCAATGCCGAGGGCTGGCCTGCTGTGCGGCCTCCAGTGCGGTTCGAGACCAATCCACCGTATCCTGCTGCTTCAGCCAGCCCCGCTCTTCCAGTGGCAAATCATGCTCTACTTGACCAGAGGTTGGCGCTTCATCTCCCAGCAATATTCGCAATAGCGTCGTCTTACCTGCTCCATTTCTTCCAAACAGTGCGAGCCGTTCTCCTTCCATCACATCCAACGACACATTCTCAAATAAAGATGTCCCGTTCCAATCCTTTACTACATTGCGAATACGTAAAATCGTTCTCATACCGCTCATCCTTTCCCAGTCCGGTTTTTTGACCCCGGAAGCAATAAAAAAAGCCGCAGAAGGCTGCGGCTTGCATACAAGGAATATAGAATGACTGTTATGAATCGTCTCAGAACATACGCTTATGAATAATAATACCGTAAACGAATAAGCCAAATCCCGTTCCGGAATATACGCATACGTCCCTACATTCATTTTCAGACACACTTCTCCCGTTGCAGCTTACAGCCGCCTGCCAGTAACTGTGCAGTTAAGTGGGAAAATCAGTGTGCTTACTTCATCGGACGTATGGTTACCTTCCTTTTCATGGGATACTTACTTGCAGTCAGTATAGCAGATCACAATGCATTTGCAAATAACCCGCGTTATTTTCCAAATACCAAAGTTGTATTGGACGAACCTGCATATTTCGTTACAAACTCTTTCGTATATTCAGGAGTCTGAACCTGATAGCTATAGTTTTTGCTTGGATTCCAGCTGGTTACACGCGATTTTTGGTTGTTGATGGCGGGAAAACTCCCCACATCTTTAAACTCGCCATTGGCTTTATCATCAAGAATACCGCCCTTTTCACTACCTTTTCCAAAGTAGTTGTACTCAGAATAGATTCTTGCATTCGTAGCAATGGTGTAAGCAAGCTGGAAATTATTAATATAATTATTTTTAACATGAAAATATCCATATCTCATAAGCCCTGGGCCACGTACAAGTAAGTTTTCAAAGTAATTATTGGCGATCGTGATATGGGGCATGCCATCATAATTTTTATTGCCATCATCAGGGTATCCCAAAATGAGACCATATTTATGATTAGCAAATTTGGAGTTACTAATGGTTACATAATCAGCCGATTGGCCTATGTACAAAAGTTTGTCCAGATCCGAGCCATTCGCATTATAACTGTGACCTGCAAATGTAACATGATCAATCCAATAATTTGTACCTGCAGTGAGATAAAGTTGAATGTCATCGTTACCGTTAATGTTGGCACTGTGCTCAAAAGTTAAATTTTGAAAGATCACATTTCCCGAATTATTTGTTGTTTTCAAATGAATGTTAACCAGCTTGTGTTGCGCGTAAGAACCAATGAGTGATTTGTTGGAACCAATGTTGACCACGGTTTTAGAGGAGGCAGAAATATTTTTTTCGATTACCAGAATTTTAGGAGTTGAATCCCCTAACTGGTTTTTCAAATCGTTTAGATTATTGATATAAATGACCTGACCGCCTTTTCCCCCCGTTGTGGCAGGCTTTGCAGCTCCATTTTCACTTTTAGCCTGTCCGGCAAAACCAGTCATTCCATTCGTCGACGTATTTGGAAAATCAGCAGCGGCGAACGTAGAACTTGCAGAAAAAGTAAACAGCATCAAAGTTAATGCTAAAAACAGAAAAGAAATTTTCCTCATTGCAGCTACACCATCCTTTTTTAAGTTAAATCCCGACAATCCGACTATACATATTTTTTATTAATTGGTAAATAGTTCTTTTTATCTGTTTATTTATAGCATCTAAGCTAAATATTTTATATTTTATTTTTGTGCAGCAATGTAAAAATAGTTCGTAAGAACGCAAAAAGCCGTGATACCCCGTCGGCACCCCGGCTATAATGCATTTATCTAGCTCCAAACAAAACAAAAACCCCTGCGTCGCAAGGGTTCCGAACTTCTTAAAACAGTAAGCGGGTGATGGGAATCGAACCCACGCTATCAGCTTGGAAGGCTGAAGTTCTACCATTGAACTACACCCGCATTTTATAACATCTCGATTCTTATGTATGACACGCTTAACCTATCGTCAACCAGCTGAATCAGGATGTTATTTAGTATAACTTACCTTTCAGCAAAATGCAAGCATACTACATACTATCCTGAGCCAGCCAATTCATAGGTTTACGTAAAAACAATTTTTCAAAGACTTCTGCCGGAATGGGGCGACTAAAGTAATATCCCTGACCCTCATGACAATCCTGTGCCTGCAAAAAATGAAGCTGCTCCTCATTTTCCACTCCCTCAGCCGTAACCTTCAGCTTCAAATGGTGAGCCATGGAGGCAATAGTAGATACAATTGCCGCATTTTTGCTGTCGACCAGTACCTCATTTACAAAGGAACGGTCAATTTTTAGACGATCAATCGGGAGATTCTTCAAATAATGCAATGAGCTATAGCCAGTTCCAAAATCATCAATACTGATTGCGACACCAATAGCCTTTATTTTTTTCAACTGTTCAAAGGCCCGATCCTTATCAAAGGTCATACTTTCGGTAATCTCAAGCTCTAGATAGCGTGCTTCAAGTTCCGTATAGGTCAAAATGCCCCGAATGACATCCACCAGCTTTTTTTGCTGAAATTGGCGCATGGATAAATTGACCGAAATTGGGATGGGTGGGTACCCGAGCTCCTGCCATTGCTTATTTTGCAGACAGGCCTCCCTTAACACCCATTCCCCCAAGGGCACAATTAAACCACTTTCTTCAGCCACCGGAATAAAATCGCCCGGCATCACCATCCCACGATGAGGATGATTCCACCGCACCAGCGCCTCCAAACTCGTTAGCTCGCCACTTTGCAGGTGGACACGTGGTTGATATACCAATGAAAATTCCTCATTTTCAAGTGCTCGCCGCAGATCATTTTCCAGCTGGAGTCTTTCATGCGCTCGCATCTGCATCGCGCTAGCATACCGCTGAAAATTCACTCCCTGCTCTTTGGCACTATGGACAGCCGTATCCGCCTGCTGAATAAGTTGTTCGCTCTGATTCGCATCCAACGGGTATAAAGCTATACCAACGCTCACCATCACATGATAAGATTCGCCATTAATATCGAAAGGCTGATCGAACAGCTTCACCATATCATCAATACGATTTCTCATAGCATCTGTATCTTCGTATCCCGTTAGAAGAAAGGCAAATTCATCTCCGCCCATGCTAAAGACTGCTTCCCCTTCATGGCTAAAATGCCCCAAGCGTTCGCCTACCGCATACAGCAAATAATTCCCTGCCATATGTCCAAGCGAGTCATTAATCGCCTTGAAACGATCAATATTTAGCACTAAAAGCGCTACTGTCTCATCCGATTTCAATGATTTGCGCAATATTTTATCTAAGCGTTGGGAAAGGCGACGACGATTGGGGAGTCCTGTTATATCATCATTATAGGCAATGTGATTAAACTCAGATTCTGCTGCTTGCTTTTCACGATAAGGAACCAGAACCATCAACCGAACCAGCCCGCTCAACATATTATAAAATGCTACCGCGTTGGTCAAAAGTCCCAAAAGGTGATTAATATCGCTCATTTGCTTAGAAAATAAATAGAACAACTGACTCACAACACACAGCCCAATCCCACGAACAATAAGCAACATGCCCAACTCCGCCGGGCGGGCTTTCCGATATTTTCGCACCCCGAAAATAAAAGTGAGCACAAGCAGTAACATGACAGCCAGATTTAATGTCCAGCCTAAGTTGCCAATTTCGTATCGTATACGTAGATCCGGTAAGTCTGCACCAAATGTCTTAATAACTCCTAGAATCAGCAAAGTGCAGCCTATCCCTGCCCACAAAGCCACTGTCTTGTATTCAGACTTCGTCTTGCTAAACGGGAGGAAACAAACACATAAGAGCAAGACAGAAGTAAAGGCACGATTTACAAATAGCAGCCATAACGAAATGCCCGGAGACAAAGCAAAGTCCGTCAGGCTTACGAAACTAAACGAAACAATATGAACAAGGTAAAGCAGACCAGCCACCAAAAACGTCGGGGCAATAAGAAGTCTCTGCAAGGATAACTGTTCCAGTAAAACGGACCAGGACTGATAAAAAATAGAAAAACAAATCGCAGCACAGGAAAATCCTACAATCGGATATAACAAGAAAAAAACATTATGGGAGTATATCTTATTCAAAGTTACGTGAAATAACTGAACCAAGACAAACAAAACTATTGAAGCAATGCCGATACCTATCGTTTTTTTTACTTCCAACCGTATACTCATTCAGCCTCTTCAGCCCCCTGCATATCGGAGATTCCGATCATCTAAGACGTTTGACAGCTTTGGAAGCCGTTGTTTAAGTCTATAGTATCAAAAATAATGTTGTATTCTGGTATATAATAGCATTTAATCTGTGAAAGGTGAATCATTTTTTTGTCTTAAATTCATGAATTCATTTTCGCATTTACGCAAATAACCGAGCTTACAGCACCAAAAAAGCGCATCATCTTGTCAGATTATGCGCTTCAGACAACCTTTTCTAAAAAGGTGATACCTATACCCCAACGCTGCACAACATAAAAGAAATAGTATGTACAGGACCCCTCTGCGAAAACCTCCCCATATTAAACTACAGGAAGCGTGATTTTGAATTGTGTGCCACTTCCATGTTTACTGTCTACATGTATGAAGCCTCCGTGATTTTTGATAATTCGATAGCTCACAGCCAATCCCAATCCGGTTCCACTTTCTTTTGTTGTAAAAAAAGGATCAAATAAACGCGCCAATGTATTGTGATCCATACCTAATCCGTTATCTTCAATACAAATGTGGACATAATTACCCTCAAGCACTGTATGGATATCGATGCAGCCCTCTCGTTCCCCACTGATGCTTTCAATGGCATCCATCGCATTTTTAATCATATTGAGGATAACCTGCTTAATTTGCTTCACATCAATGGAAACCTTCATGAGCTCATCATTTTCGTCCAATGCAATCTGGCACCCCTTCATTAATGCTTCGCTTTCTGTCAGCATCACTACCTCTTTCAGCAAGCCCATCACAGATACAGCTGTTTTTTGCGGAGCCGAAGGCTTGGACGAATTTAAGAACTCATAAATAATGTCGTTCGCACGATCAATCTCTGTTAATATAATGCGGGCATACTCGTCCCTGCCCAACTCCACCAAATGTGGCCGAAGCAATTGAATAAAGCCCCGAATTGCGGTAAGCGGATTACGGATTTCATGGGCGATAGAGGCAGAGATGCGTCCCAGCATCGCTAGCTTATCGTTTTGATACGCCGTCTGCTCAATCTGCTTATAATCCGACACATCCTTGACGCTAAACAAAAAATCCCCATCCATCTGATCACCATAGGTCACTGTTATCAACCAATGCCGACCATACTCATCAATCAACTCATGATAGCGCTTTCTATGAAAGATAGTTTCTTTATAAATCCGCATGATTTTCTTCTTCTTAAACCGACTTAACTCAGGATGATGCAAAATTTGCATCAAATTGCGACCTGCTAGCGAACTCCGTGGTAGCTCCAGCAATTTCGCCATTTGCACGTTAATAAAGGTCAGTACCCCGTCACTGTCAAACAGCATGATACCACTATCCAGGTTCTCCAGCACATTTTCATACTTGTTATTGGCGATCTGTGTGGAAGGACAAGCTCCCACGGTATCAAGCAAGGCTTCTTGGAATTCACTGATCATGCCAGGCTTCCCCCTTGTTTCGGAATGACAAACTGGCCGTTTCGGACGCGTAATAATCTTGAAGAAGAGAAAGGCATCTATCGACTACCCTTCAATGATGTAGAAAACAGTTTCACAGAAATCCGACCATCTCTTTCCAATTCGAGTCTTATTTTATGATAGACAAGATTAAGGATCGCAGTCAATCGGAAAAAGTGTCGAATCCAAATTTTTATCCTGTTTTCTTTCGTCATAATATCTGCGCAACATTACCAAAATGAAAGATTACGTTAGGAACAAGCGCCCTACACACCAAAGAAGCTCTCCAGAATTGAGAGCTTCTTTGGTGTGTAGGATGTCAACTGCCGCTCTTATTATGTTGAAGTCGGGATCGTCTTTGGCTCATAACGGCCAGTCTTCTCTTAAGCTCTCCCTGCCATTTTTCATCATTCATCTGTTTGGCTACCATCAATAAATCCAGAGATATGTCAATTTGACGCTTCACAATTTCAAAGGCATCTTCACTTTCACGATTCACACAATTTTCAAATATCGTATCATCGTCTTCCATGACATAATCCTGAAAATCAATCTCGGTTGCCCCATCTCCATGTGCATATTCAGCCAGAATTTCATACTCATTTTCGACTTTATAATGAACTTCAATGCGACGACATACCGGGCAAAACAGCAAAGGAACATTATGAACTTGGGTGCGGTAATGCTTCAGCGTTCCCTTGGTTCCTACCATGCTTGCTCCACAGCAATAACTCATCCGGGCTCAGCCTCCTCTGAACAAAACCTGTTCTGCCTTGTTTATCTTCTACAATACCTTATTCGCTTTCATCAGGCAAAATTCCTCCAGAACACAACAACATTTCCATAATTATTTGTTACTTCACTCTATTTGTCTCATTTAAACAGGACATCCTCACATCTTGCGCTGCACAGAGCAGGCAAGCCCCCAATAACGGCAAAGTAACCGCTAGTTGGGGGCTTGCTTGTTTAATTTCAACTTGTGAAGCTTATATTACAGATTTTGATCGCCTGGTTTCCAGTTCATTGGGCACAAGCCACCGGATTGCAAAGCTTGCAGTACACGCAAAGTTTCTTCCACACTGCGGCCTACGTCGTTGTGGTTAACCACTTGATATTTCAATTCGCCTTCTGGATCAATGATGAACAAGCCGCGCAATGCAACGCCTTCTTCTTCGATCAGAACGCCATAATCGCTCGCAGTTTTTTTCGTGATGTCAGAAGCCAATGGGAAGTTCAGTTTGCCCAGACCATTGTTTTCTTTAGCTGTGTTGATCCATGCTTTGTGGCTGTGCACGGAGTCTACACTGATACCCAGAATTTCAGTATCCAGCTCTTTGAATTGGTCAGCAGCATCGCTCAACGCTGTAATTTCCGTAGGGCACACAAAAGTGAAATCCAGTGGATAGAAGAAAAATACGAGCCACTTGCCACGGTAATCGGAAAGCTTCACCGAACCAAATTCTTGACCGTCTCCAGTCACTGTTTCCAATGCAAAATCAGGGGCGGGTCTTCCTACCAATCTTTCTGCCATAATAATGAAATCCTCCTTTAAAATATGTAAGAAAAACACCGAATGTGTTTTTCTCAATCATCTGTATTGTAATGAACAACTTACTTGATAAATGTTATCATTCGCTGAAATCAAAGTCAACATTGTAACCATTACTTTTTTATAATTATTTTAAACTAGCTTAAAAATTCACATTTTATTCACATTTTGAACTTTCGAATATACAAGTAGCTCCCGATTGCTCAGGAGCTACTGTGCTAAACATTTGTCGAAAAGGCTGTACTGTATAACCTTACTATATAATAGGAAGCTTTTTTTCAGAACAGGTGATTTACGGAGCTTTTAACGAATAGCTGCTGCGATCAGATCTCCCATTTGAGTTGTCGAGATCGCTTGAGATTTATCCACCGCAATATCCGCCGTACGGTGCCCTGCATCCAATACCTCAGCTACCGCTTTCTCAATGGCATCAGCTGCCTTCTCGTACCCGAAGGTGAGACGGAACATCAAAGCAACGGACAAAATCGTTGCGATGGGATTCGCCAGCCCTTGACCTGCAATGTCAGGCGCCGAGCCATGTACCGGCTCGTATAGGCCGAAGCTGCCTTCTCCAAGTGATGCGGAGGAGAGCATGCCGATGGATCCGGTCAGCATAGCCGCTTCATCACTGAGAATGTCACCAAACATATTTTCCGTCACGATGACGTCAAAGCTAGATGGACGACGCAGCAATTGCATGGCGCAGTTATCAACCAATACATGCTCCAGCTCGACATCCGGGTAGTCTACAGCAACCCGGTTAACGACTTCACGCCATAAACGGGAGGTTTCCAGTACATTAGCCTTATCCACCGATGCAAGTTTCTTGCGACGTTTTTGTGCAATTTCGAAAGATTGGCGCACTATACGCTCTACTTCTGTTACATTATATGCACAAGTATCGACTGCTTCCTCACCCTGAGGACATTCTCGTCTGAACTTCTCACCAAAATAAATGCCGCCCGTCAGTTCGCGCACCACGATCAGGTCCGTTCCTTCCAACACTTCCGGTTTCAATGTAGATGCGTCCTTGAGACAGTCAAAGACGACAGCAGGACGAAGATTCGAAAACAGACCGAGCTCTTTACGAATGCCCAGCAGTCCAGTTTCAGGACGAAGCTCCTTTGGATTGTTGTCCCATTGTGGTCCTCCTACCGCTCCCAGCAGAACGGCATCTGCAGATTGACATACTGCCAGTGTTTCTTCCGGCAATGGTGTGCCCTTCTTATCAATCGCAATCCCGCCGAACAGCGCATGCTCCGTTTCAAATGAAAGGCCGAACACTTCTTCCGTACGTTTCAAAATTTTCTCTGCCTCTGCGACCACTTCAGGTCCAATTCCATCTCCCGCTATTACCGCAATCTTTTTAACGTCTGCCATCACGTACACTCCTCTTGTTATACAGCTATACAACCGTATTTTTCATACCTTCTTTGTAACATACATGGCAGGACTTTGACCAAGATATAGAATCTATCAATTCAATAGGCACAGCCTATAAGCTGATTTTTTCATCAGAGAAAAAGAAAACAGGACCGGAAACATCCGATCCTGTATATATCTAACTCTTAAGTCTGCATAAAATTAAGATTTATAATCTACGCGATTACTGTAGTTTTTACGCTTGTCGATCAAACCATTTAGCGCATCTACGTAAGCCCGAGCACTTGCTTCCAGAATATCGGTACTTACCCCGCGTCCCTGCACAGACAGTCCGTTTTGCGTCAGCACTACATGGACTTCACCCAGGGCGTCCTTACCATGGGTAACTGACTTGATGGAGTAATCTGAAAGTACAACGCTTTCGCTGCTGGCTTGGTCAATCGCATTGTAGATCGCATCGACTGAACCATTTCCTTCAGCTTCTGTCTCGATAACCTGACCTTCATCGTTAACCAGACGTACTTGTGCGGAAGGCGTAGCCTTGTTCCCGTAGGTAACAAAAATCGTTTCCAGCTTGAAGACTTCAGGTGCATCGGCCAATTTTTCTTCCAGCAATGCCAAAATATCATCGTCCGAAACTTCCTTCTTCTTATCAGCCAGATCCTTGAACTGCCCAAAAGCGCGATTCAGATCTTCTTCGTTCAATTCGTAGCCCAACTCGATCAAACGCTCACGGAAAGCATGACGACCTGAGTGCTTACCAAGTACCAGCTTGCTTTCTTTTAGACCGATGCTTTCTGGTGTCATGATTTCATAGGTCGTTTTCTCTTTCAGCATGCCGTCTTGATGAATACCTGATTCGTGCGCAAAAGCATTGGCTCCAACAATCGCCTTGTTGCCCGGCACTACCATCCCCGTCAAACGGCTAACCAAACGGCTCGTGCGCGCAATTTCAGACAATTGCAGAGATGTTTTGGCCTGAAAAAATTCTTGTCTCGTCTCCAGTGCCATGGCGATTTCCTCAATGGCCGTGTTTCCAGCGCGTTCACCAATACCGTTGATGGTTCCCTCGATCTGATCCGCGCCGTTCAGGATGGCAGCGAGTGTATTAGCAGTAGCCATTCCCAGGTCATTGTGGCAATGTGCACTCAATTGAATCTTCTCCACATCGACCACATTTTCCTTAATGTGTTTGAATATATTTCCATACTCGTAGGGGGTCAAGTAACCTACCGTATCTGGAATGTTGACGACAGAAGCCCCTTCTTGTACAGCCATGGTAACCATTTCAACCACAAAATCAAGCTCTGTACGACCTGCATCCTCCAAAGAAAACTCCACTTTAGGCAAATATTTCAACCCATAGCGTATGGCAGCACGAGCAGTTTCCAAGACCTGTGCCTTCTCCATCCGCAGCTTATGCTGACGGTGAATAGGAGAAGTTGCCAAGAAGATATGGATACACGGGTCCTGAGCTCCCTTGAGTGCCTCGCGAACCGCATCAATATCCTGTTCCCTTGCACGCGAAAGACCAATAACCGTCGAATTTTTCACAGCTTTTGCTACTGCATTAACAGCCGCCAGATCACCCGGAGAAGCAGCCGGGAACCCAGCCTCCATACGATCGATTCCCAGCTTCTCCAACTGATGAGCGATCTCCACTTTCTCACGAGTATTCAAGTTCACGCCAGGTGACTGTTCTCCGTCTCTCAACGTTGTGTCAAATATATATATTTTGCGCAACCTAACGCACCTCCTCAGGATTAGGACCCTTAAATTACAATGCGGCTCACGCAATAAGCAGGGCCGCATTGTAATTAATATTTATAAATAATTCATGTTGTCGAGTTCATAGTACAAAAGATTATTACTTTTTGATCCAATGCATCATTTCACGCAATTGTCCGCCCACCACTTCAATCGGATGGTTAGCTTCATTACGACGAGTAGCCGTCAGGAATGCACGTCCAGATTGATTTTCAAGGATGAAGTCACGAGCAAATTTACCTTGTTGAATGTCAGTCAATACATCCTTCATGGCTTTCTTCGTATCTTCCGTTACCACGCGTGGTCCAGTTACATAATCGCCATATTCCGCTGTATTACTGATGGAATCACGCATCGTTGCCAATCCACCTTCATACATCAAGTCAACGATCAGCTTAAGCTCATGCAAGCATTCAAAGTATGCCATCTCAGGAGCATAACCTGCTTCAGTCAATGTTTCAAAGCCCGCTTTTACGAGTGCGCTCACGCCGCCACACAATACCGCCTGCTCACCGAACAGATCCGTCTCCGTTTCTTCACGGAAGGAGGTTTCAATTACGCCCGCACGTGTACAGCCAATGCCTTTTGCGTATGCAAGACCGATTTCTTTGGCTTGACCCGTTGCGTCCTGCTCAATTGCGATCAACCCCGGTACTCCAAACCCTTCTACATAGGTACGACGTACCATATGTCCTGGGGATTTTGGAGCAACCAGCAATACATCGCTATCTTTAGGAGCTACGATTTGTCCAAAATGAACGTTGAAACCATGGGAGAACAAAAGAGCTGCGCCTTTTTTCAGGTTAGGTTCAATTTCATTTTTGTACACAGAAGCTTGAGTTTCATCAGGTAACAAAATTTGAACCACATCTGCACGGCTTGTTGCATCAGCTACGTTCAGAACTTCAAAACCGTCGTTTCTTGCGACATCAGCTGATTTGCCTTCACGCAAACCAATAACAACATTCACACCACTGTCACGCAAGTTTTGTGCTTGAGCATGTCCTTGGCTACCGTAACCAATAACGGCCACTGTCTTTCCTTTCAATACGCTGAGTTCTGCATCTTTTTCGTAGTACGTTGTAACTGCCATGGTTAATTTCCTCCTTTTAATTGGACCCTTCATAATGAGCGGGTACCCCAAGAGACTTTCCCTCGTGATCAGTATCTAAAAATCTCTTCGAGCCCCCGCTCTTATGCGGGCGGTTCTTTATTAATTTAATGCGCTATAAGCTATAAGCGGTAATTCGTTAAAGTTCCATATTAAGCATTGCCACGTATCATAGCTGTAACCCCGGTTCGAGTCAACTCCCGAATACCGTAAGGCTTCAACAACTCGATCATGGCATCAATTTTTTCTGTATCGCCAATGACCTGTACGATCAAGCTCGTCGTTCCAACATCAATTACAGCTGCTCTGAATGTTTCTACCACACCCATGATCTCTGGTCGCTGAGGCGGTTCTGCCTTTACCTTTATCATCGCCAATTCCCGAGCTACCATCGGCTTGGAACTGAGATCGATGACCTTGATCACATCAACCAGCTTGTAAAGCTGCTTTTCAATCTGCTCCAAGTTGTTTTCATCCCCTACAGTCACAATGACCATACGGGATAATCCAACTTCTTCCGATTGTCCCACAGTTATGCTCTCAATGTTAAAGCCTCGGCGACCGAACAGGCCGGACACACGTTGCAAAACGCCGGGTTGATCATTTACCAGTACAGCAATGGTATTTTTTGTTGTCATTTTACTCGTCCCCCATCAGCATTTGATCAATTGTCGAACCTTGCGTCACCATCGGATATACATTCTCTTCCTTGCTGACTACAAACTCGACAACGACCGGTCCGGGTGTATCAAGCGCCTCCTGCCAAGCCCGACGTGCCTCTTCCTTATTCGTAGCACGCAGTCCTTTGACTCCGTATGCTTCGGCAAGTTTCACAAAATCCGGACTTCCAGCCAGGTCAATGTGACTATACCGATTGTTATAGATCAATTCCTGCCATTGGCGAACCATTCCAAGAACCTGGTTGTTGATAATTACGATTTTAACCGGAATGTTATTGATTGCACAGATGGCTAATTCCTGCGAACACATCTGCATACCGCCGTCCCCGTTAATCGATATTACCAATCTGTCGGGATTTGCCATCTGAGCACCGATTGCAGAAGGGAAACCAAATCCCATCGTACCGAGTCCACCAGAGGTGACCCATGAACGTGGCTGATTGAATTTGTAATACTGTGCTGCCCACATTTGATGCTGTCCCACGTCCGTCGTTACGATTGCGCCGCCCTTGGTCGTTTCATCCAACAACTCAACAACCCATTGTGGTTTAAGCACCGTTTCAGAATCCTTATATGAATAAGGTTTCTCTTTCTTCCAATGCTGAATTTGCGCTCTCCATGCATCAGCTCGATCCGCACGTTTCACATCCTGATTCAGCAATTCCAGCACTGCCTTCACGTCACCCACGATAGGAATATCTGCTGCAACATTTTTTCCAATTTCAGCAGGGTCGATATCAATGTGGACGATTTTAGCTTGAGGAGCAAACCCATCCAACTTGCCTGTTACCCGATCATCGAAGCGGGCTCCGATACAGATCAACAGATCTGACTGTTGAATCGCTTGATTGGAGGTGTATGTTCCATGCATCCCCGGCATCCCCGTCCACAGTTCATGTCCACTTGGGAAACCACCCAATCCGAGCAACGTTGTCGTAATAGGAATTTCCGTTTTACGAACAAACTCGTAAAGTGCTTCATGTCCACCGGAGTATACAACTCCTCCACCAGCCAGAATGAATGGACGTTCTGCTTCGGAAATAGCTTGAGTTAGCTTGTCTAGTTGAATTTTGTTGGGTATCACTTTCGGGTTATAACCCCGCATGGTCACAGGTTCCGTTTGTGGAACAAACAACGTCTGGGCTGCAGAAATATCCTTCGGAATATCAATCAGCACCGGTCCCTTGCGCCCTGTGTTGGCAATATGAAATGCCTCATGGATGATTCGCGGCAGATCCTCCACATCTCTTACCAGATAGCTGTGCTTCGTAATCGGCATTGTAATTCCCGTGATATCGGCTTCCTGGAAAGCATCCGTACCGATCAGGGAAGATATAACGTTACCCGTGATGACCACTAACGGCACCGAATCCATAAAAGCCGTCGCAATACCAGTTACCAGGTTTGTCGCTCCAGGTCCGGAAGTGGCGATACAGACACCCACTTTACCGCTCGCCCGTGCATAACCATCTGCCGCATGAATAGCTCCTTGCTCGTGACGAGTGAGGACATGCTTGAAATCCTTAAAGCCATACATGGCATCATAGATATAAAGCACTGCACCACCAGGATATCCGAAGACACAATCTACTCCCTCCAGCAACAGGCTACGGAGTAAAATTTCCGAACCTGTAATCACTTCAGGCTTCATCCACTTTTCACGTAATTCATTGGTTGACCTAACTTCAGGAATTTGTGCACTCATGGGTCATCCTCCTTTACAAAATTTACATACATCTGACATTTGTAAAAACAAAAAAACCTTTCATCCCTAGAACAGACTTGCTGTTACTGAGGGACGAAAGGCTGTAGCTTCCGTGGTACCACCCGTGTTTGCCCGATATTTCGCAATATCGAACCTTGGCAGGTACAGAAATCACAAAGGATCTCCATATCTGGCGTCTGTAACGTAGACCGTACGATTTTCCCTAATAGGTGATTCAGCGCACCGTTAATATCATCGGGCCCAAATACTTTTCAGGAAAACAGCTCCAAGGTGAGCTCGTTAAAAAGGGATTTTGGTGAAGCTTGCAGCTAATGCCTCACTCTCTGAACAAAAGAGCCCTAATCACTTCGTCCTCTTCATTGCCGTTGAGTTCATGTCATTCTTTCAAATGTTTAGACACATTATATGTCTCTCATCTGGGATAGTCAATACCCATATTTCATAAAAATTTATGTTTCTTTTCTGAAGCACCTCAGAGTCGCACGCTTGTAAGAGGTACCCGCATATTATAAAAAAGACCACACGGTGAGACAGTGCACTCCTCCAAAGCCACGTCTTATCTTGTTAAAAGGGTAGAAAAGGAGGCCCGTTTATGATTCGAAAACGCAGCTATCAAGATGACAGCATTATCTTTCGTCTCATCGAGCAAGAGCTTGTCCCCCTATCGCATTTAAGTGCCCAAGAAATGGAACAAATACGCAAAGAATTACCCCGGCGCTTAAACCGGGGCATCACTTTTGTAGCTTGCAGACCGGATAATGCACAGGTTGTTGGCTTCATTCATGTTATGCTGCATGGCGAACTATTATACATTGATTTGATCGCAATCTCTTCGGCTCATCAAGGTATGCGATACGGAAAAAAACTGCTGGAGCATGCCGAACACTACGGACGACTGCGTCGCTGCAAGCGGGCTAAAGTTATGGTGGACGAAGACAATATCAGGGGGATCCATTTTTATCTGCGTCATCAATATCAAATGCTGCGCTACGTAGCTCTGAGCCGATGCCACGAACTCGAAAAGTCACTGTAAAAAGTTTCTTTTTCGAGCTCAAGATTTTGTATGACTAAAATAAATTAGGGTAATACGGATATCCTACTCCGGGGTACCCCCCGTCTGTATACGGGCCTGGCTGCGGACCATATCCTGGTCCTCCATAACCTGAACCGTAGCCACCATATCCCCCACCATAGGCACCAATGTATGGAGCTGTGCCGATGGCAAGCAAGTCAAACAGCACCAGAGGAATAATCGCCTTCGTGTTTACTTTTTTCTTGCGGTTTGGTTGAAGAACCAGTCGGTTACCCGAAATGCGAATCAGCTTGCCGCTGACCTGGGAACCATCCTTGCGAGTAGCAAAGATGACTTTGCCAACAAGCTTCTCCACCTGCTTTCTGGTTACTGCCTGTTTCATCGTATTTCCTCCTTCTTTCTCAACGGATGGACAGATTGAACGGCTCCTTGATAGCTCATCACCACCACAAAATAGACCGGAGCTGACAGGGGCCGAGCGTCCCGTCCAATCTGCATAGCACAGTCTATTCCATTCATGCCAGTGGCGTATGTTTAAATGCCTGCACAATATAAAAAAATCTGGTACCTGCACATGCAGATACCAGATTTTTTATACACCAATGTACATTTTCAAAACATACACATCAGCTATTTATAAGTTTTAACGCTTGCTTGGATCATAAAGTTGACCCAAAGCGGCCGGAGCACGCGAACGTCCGACAGCCGCTACCAGTACAATAATCGTCAGGAGATATGGCAACATAAAAATAATTTCCTGGGGAATACTTTGGGACCATGCGAACAGCTGCACATAGTTGCGAATGGCTTGTGAAAAACCAAAAAACACTGCTGCGCCAAAAGCGCCGAGCGGATTCCATTTACCGAAAATCATAGCGGCAATAGCTATATATCCCTGCCCCGAAACTGTATTGTGCGAGAACATGTTGGTTGTAGTCAGGGTGATGGTAGCTCCACCAATCCCAGCCAACGCCCCACTGATCATAACACCAATATACCGAAGACGATTTACTTTAATACCCACTGTATCGGCCGCTCCTGGATGCTCCCCAACGGAACGCAAACGCAAGCCAAACGGTGTTTTATACAAAGTAAAATAGCCAATAATAACTAATAGAATGGCTAAGTATGTCGTTGGATAGGCTTGGAAAAAGGCTTTTCCTGCAATCGGGATATCCACAAGGTAAGGGATGGATATTTCGTTGAAACCCTGAATCCGACCCGTGTCACCATCACCCTCAAATAAAAGCTTGACCATGTACAGTGTACTACCTGCTGCCAAAAAGTTGATAACTATACCACTTATTACCTGATCAGCTTTAAACGTAATAGAGGCTACAGCATGAATTAGCGAAACCAGAATACCGAACACCGCAGCTGACAGCACACCTACCCAAGCCGCAGAGGTGCCTCCTAGTCCAGCTTGCTCGGCATAAAATCCGCCAACACCCGCTGCAAACGCTCCAAATACCATAAGTCCTTCCAACCCGAGGTTCGTTACACCGGATTTTTCTGAAAAAACTCCGCCGAGAGACGCAAAAATAATCGCCGTCGCAAAAACGAGCGTTGTATGGATTAATTCACCAAGTGTTAACCAACTCATTTTACAACACCTTCTCTTTCTTCCGCTTGGAGTAGAGCGGCTTCACAACCCAACGTACAATACCTTGGGCCGCAATGAAGAAAATAATCGAGCCAATGACAACCCGGATAATTTCGGGCGGTACATCTGCGCTAAAGCTCATCCCCGCAGAACCATACGTAAGCGTTCCGAACAAAACAGAACCGAGCAGCACACCGAATGGGTTATTCATCCCAATCAGAGCTACAGCGATACCGTCAAAGCCGGTTCCCGGTGATCCTGCCATGACAGATTGATAATGGAATACTCCTAGTACTTCAAAGGCGCCTGCCAATCCGGCAAAAACTCCACTAATAAACATCGCTTTTATGATATTACGATTTACATTCATACCTGCATAGCGGGATGCATCCTGATTAAATCCGACAGCCCGAAGCTCATAACCTTGCTTTGTTTTCCACATGAAAATGTAGAAAAAGACTGCCGCCAGCACTGCAATAACTGTACCCCAATGTACCCGAGCATTCCCCATCATCTGGGACAGCCATTCGATGGAAATTGAAGCAGAAGGCTGAATATCCACAGAACGATTTTCACCTTCCATAAGTGCGAACTGATTGATCACCAAATTAGCCAAATACAGACCGATCCAGTTCATCATAATACATGTAATAACTTCATTCACGCCTCGTTTGGCCTTCAAATAGCCAGCAATCGCAGCCCACAGACCTCCGAAAACTGCACCTGCAATCACAGCCAACGGTGCATGAATGATAGCTGGCAACCCATGGAGTTTAATGCCCACAATCGAAGCAGCTGTCATACCTACCAGAAACTGACCTTCGCCGCCAATATTAAACAATCCGGCGCGGGCCGCAAAAGCAAATGCCAACCCCGTTAAAACCAGCGGAGTCATCTCACGGATAGCCTCTCCAAAGTTATAAGAATCTCCGTAAACACGGCTAAACAAAGCAGAATAGGCCACAATAGGGTCATACCCGCCAATCAGCATCACAATAGCACCCAGAAGGAGACCCAAAATAATAGAGACCAGCGCCAGTACAAAGGAGTCTTTTGTGAATATTTTCAATAGATTAGCCATTCTCTACTCCTTTCTTCACTGCACTTCCTGCCATCATCAGTCCCAGTTCCTGGTCATTCGTTTCTTCTGGCAGCACTTCCCCGACAATCTTGCCCTCATAGATGACAGCAATTCGGTCGGATACATTCATAATCTCATCCAGTTCAAAAGATATGAGCAACACAGCTTTACCTTGGTCCCGCTGGGCAATCAGTTGTTTCTGGACAAATTCAATAGCTCCGACATCCAGACCGCGTGTAGGCTGTGCTGCAATGAGAAGGTCTGGATTTTTATCAATTTCACGCGCAATGATAGCCTTCTGCTGGTTCCCACCAGATAATGCTCTTGCCTTCGTGTGAATATCCGGTGTTCTTACATCAAACTTTTCGATAAGACTTTTGGCCTGTTTCTCTATAGCATCTTTGTTCAAGAAGCCATTTTTACTGTAAGGCGCCTGGTAATACGTCTCCAGTACCATATTTTCACTCATAGAAAAATCGAGCACCAGCCCATGCTTATGACGGTCTTCTGGTATATGGGAAACGCCTGCCTCTGAAATTTTGCGCGGTGGCTGATTGGCCACCTCTTGTCCGAGCAAACGAATGCTTCCGCCATCCACCTTGCGTAAGCCTGTCAAAGCTTCAATCAGCTCACTCTGTCCATTTCCATCTACTCCGGCAATCCCCAAAATCTCGCCCGCCTTGACCTGCAGGTTCAACTCATTTAGAACATTAATGCCATCCTTGTTTTTAGAAATTACATTGTTCATTTCCAGTACTGTTTGTCCTGGTTGCGCAAGCTGCTTGTCCACTTTAAAGGACACGCGACGGCCCACCATTTTCTCAGCCAGCTCATTTGGTGTTGTTTCAGACGTCTTGACCGTATCAATAACCTGACCTCGGCGAATGATCGTAACGGTATCTGCAATTTGCATGATTTCTTTAAGTTTATGAGTAATAAGAATAATTGATTTGCCTTCAGCGACCAAGCGCTTCATAATATCCAGCAACTCAGTGATCTCCTGCGGTGTCAGTACAGCTGTAGGCTCATCGAAAATCAGAATATCTGCACCGCGATAGAGCGTTTTGATAATTTCTACACGTTGCTGCATACCAACAGATATATCCTCAATTTTGGCATTCGGATTTACCTGAAGACCGTACTGCTCAGACAACCGCTGTACTTCTGCGGCAGCCTTTTTATAATTGATTTTCAGACCTTTACGTGGCTCCGAGCCCAGGACAATATTTTCGGTAACGGTAAACGGCTGTACGAGTTTAAAATGCTGATGCACCATGCCAATTCCCAGATCAATCGCCTTATTTGGACTATCAATCTGTACGGGTTTACCTCCGATTTCAATTGTCCCTTCATCCGGCTGATACAGTCCGAAAAGAATATTCATAAGCGTAGATTTACCCGCGCCATTCTCACCCAAAAGGGCATGAATTTCTCCCTTATGCAGCTTGATGCTGATGGAGTCGTTGGCAACGATGCCGGGGAATCGTTTTGTAATTTGCTTTAACTCAACGACGGGGGTCGCTGCATCCATGAGATCACCCTTATACACTTTATAGTATGTGCTCCAATGAGCTGATTTTGCCCGTTATAATCCATATAACTCCAGACGTAAGAACAAGGCTAGTCTTATGAACCAGCCTTGTCGCTACTTCTATGTTCTTCAAGCCAAAACTTATTTCGAAGGAACTGTAATTTCGCCCTTAATAATTTTTTGCTTGTATTGTTCTACAAGATCAAGCACGTCTTTAGGTACGTTTTTCGTTGATGTGTCTGCCAAACCAATACCATTATCCTTCAGAGCCAGTGTCTCGACACCGCCCTTAAATTTACCATCAATTACTTCTTTAGATACGCGTTTTACAGCTTCATCTACACGTTTTACCATCGAAGTCAATGTTACGTCGTCACCAAACTCAAGTGATTGGTCTTTATCTACGCCAATAACCCATACTTGCTGGCCTTGTTGCTTACGTGCGAGTGCTTCATTAAATACACCTGTACCAGATCCGCCAGCTGCATGGAAAATAATATCCGCACCGCTGTTATAGATCGTCGCAGCTGCTGCTTTACCCAGGTCCGGCTTATCAAATGCACCTGTGTAGTTAACTTCCAATTTTGCATTTGGATTTACAGCTTTAATTCCTGCTTCGAATCCTTTTTCAAAACGTTTGATCAATGGGCTGTCTTGTCCACCCACAAAACCAATTTTGTTTGTTTTGGTAAGCTTACCAGCTACAACCCCCACCAAGAAGGAACCTTCATTTTCAGCAAAAACAACCGATTTTACGTTAGGCGCATCCACGACACTGTCAATGATCGCCAAATTCTTGCTTGGGTTGTCTTTCGCTACTTGTCCAATCGCATTCGCCAGATTAAAACCGATTCCCCAAGTCAGGTTAAAATCACCCTTAACAAATTGGTTCAGGTTAGGAATATAATCTTGATCGGATTTACTTTGCAGGTATTTAACTTTAACGCCCGATTCTTTCTCAGTGGCTTGTAGTGCCTCCCAAGCAGATTGGTTAAACGATTTGTCGTTTACTCCACCCACATCTGTAACCATGCCGATTTGGACATTCGATGTTTTGGCAGAACCACCTGTGTCTCCACCATTTGCGTTGGACGCACCTTGATTTTTGTTACCGCAGCCTGCGAGAATGACCGAGATCGCCAGCAGCATAACCAAAGACATACTGAACATTTTCTTCATGCTGATACTGTTCCCCCTTAGTGTTAGATCCCTGGACTGTCTCTTTTCTTTGAACATGTACATGCTCATGCATGTCATTTACTGACGAGACAGATCGTACAGAAGACTTACTTTAGAGATTATACAATTATGATCGGCTAAAATCTAGACAATTAATAACCTTGGGTCAATTTTTTTTGAAATCTCATCAATGTAAGCGCTACAAAGTTAAAAAAAACATACATTCTTCCATCTCACGTCATATTTATTCGTATTTTGGAGAAAACGAAGTCTTTTCCGTAACATTGAGTATGTACAAAAAAAGGCATCCCTACACAGCGTACTGCTTGGGATACCTTTTTACCGCTTTCGCGGTTTCCACGCCTTCATTATTAATAATTAAGCGTTGATTTTGCCTTTAGCAACAGTTGCCAAAGAGTTGAATGCATTAATATCATTGACTGCAAGATCAGCCAAGATTTTGCGGTTAATGTCCACACCAGCCAATTTCAGGCCGTGCATCAATTTGCTGTAAGACAAACCGTTCAAACGAGCTGCTGCGTTGATACGCACGATCCACAGTCTGCGGAAGTTACGTTTCGTCTGACGACGGTCACGGTATGCGTAAACAAGCGATTTCATTACCTGCTCGTTAGCTGTTTTAAAAATGCGGTGTTTGGAACCAAAATAACCTTTAGCAAGCTTCAATACTTTTTTATGACGACGACGAACGACGAATCCGCCCTTTACTCTTGCCATATCAATAGACCTCCCAAATAATGTTTATGCTTCATTCATTGCAGTGCTAGTGCTATTTCAGGTTAGCAAGACCTTGTTTCAGACGCTTAACGTCCCCAGGTGCCATCTCAGGGTTAGTACCCAGAACGCGTTTTGCACGTTTGGATTTGTGGGAAAGCAAATGGTTTTTGTAAGCTTTGTAACGCATTACTTTACCAGTACCGGTAATTTTGAAGCGGCCTTTAAGGCTGCTATGTGTTTTCATTTTAGGCATTGAACTTCCTCCTTAATTTGTCATTGACTCTTTGGAGCCAATATCATAATCATGCTGCGTCCTTCGAGCTTGGGTTGGCGCTCCACGGTACAAAGATCAGCAACTTCCAATTTCACACGTTCGAGAATTTTTTGACCCACATTAGCATGGGTAATTTCACGACCGCGGAAACGAACGGAGCATTTCACCTTGTCCCCTTCATTCAGGAACTTTACCACATTGCGAAACTTGGTTTGGTAGTCATGTTCCTCGATGTTGGAACGGAACCATACCTCTTTGATGTCAACGATCTTCTGGTTTTTACGGGCTTCCTTTTCTTTCTTCTGTTGCTCATAGCGGAATTTACCGTAATCCATAATCCGACACACGGGCGGCTTCGCTTGAGGCGCCACGTTTACGAGATCCAAGTTTGCGTCAATCGCCATTTGCAAAGCTTCACGCGTCGGTGTAATCCCGATTTGTTCCCCATTCGCACCAACTAGACGTACTTCTCTCACCCGAATCTCATCATTGATCATATGTTCCTTACTAATAACCCTCCACCTCCAGAACCTGTTATTGTTGTATTGTGTTTAAGCACAAAAAAGGGATGACGACTATACAGCCGACATCCCTGTCTGATACTCAATTCATCATGAAAGTTCAATTCACAAATCATTGGATCATGACCAGCCGGCAATACCGGGCAGGTGAGAAGTCGGACCTTCTACTTGTTAATCCATACTTTTCAATTAACATACTCGAATATCTTATCACGGTGCAATCGAGGTGTCAACACTTTAATGAAAAAATGAATGACACCGATCTTCAGTCCTATTTCACCGTCCAATTAACCTTGTTTGCTCTGAACCTCTTCCAGGCGAACGACACGCGTATGCTGGGTATGGCTCCATTGCTTGTTGTTCTGTGTGAAGAACGCATAGAACGTAATCGGATACCACGAGACCAGATATACCGGGAATAGCAGCAGGTACAGATATACTTTTTTGAACGTGACCTTTTCCAAAATCATCGCGATCACAAAGGTAGTAATATTCAGACCCACAGCTATAACACCAGTCCAAGCCGGGAATTGTACATAAATATTTTCGATATTAGGTCCACCAAATAACGCTATATCTATCCACATAGCTACTGTCATCAAGAAGGTGAGCAGTACGATATACACGTTTAGACCATAAAGAGCCATATCGAATTTAATCAGGCTTCTATGCTTGATACTTTGCCACAGCAACGGGAAGAAATAACGTCGAGCAACCGTGAAATGACCTTGCATCCAGCGCAGACGCTGTCTGGACGAAGCTTTGAATGTCAACGGCTTTTCATCATATACCTTGGCATCGTAATTAAATCTTGGATATACGTTGCGTTGTGTGCAGCGCATGGTGAATTCCAAATCCTCTACGAGACTTGTTGCACCCCAGCCCATTTCCTTAAGCAGATTTGTTTCAAAGCACATGCCTGTACCACCGAGGAAATTAGCCATGTTCAGATTGTGACGTGACAGCTGCCACAAACGGTTGATGTACCAATAAGATACCCCGTATGCCGCTGTAATCCAAGAATCCTCAGGATTCTTAGTATCAATGTACCCCTGAATAACACGGGCACCTGTGCACAGATCATTGTTCATTTCACTCAAGAAATTGGTATGCGCCAAATTGTCAGCATCAAACATGACAATGGCATCATATTGGCGCGGCATAGCCCATAATTCCTTGAGCATCCACTCAATAGCGTAGCCTTTACCACGCAGATTTGGATTCGTACGTTCACAAGCATTCATGCCGTGAGCGCGAACAATATCCGCAGTCTTATCTGTGCAGTTATCACAGATTACGAACACATCGTAAAGTTCCTTCGGATAATCAAGTTGCTTCAAATTTTCCATCAATGCTCCGACAACCTGTTCTTCATTGTGGGCAGCGACTAAAATGGCAAATGATTTTTCTGGAGCCGCGTGCTCTTTTCTTTTCTTGCGAACCAATCCGAACAAGGAGAATGCAAACTGATAGACTGCGATCACCGCCAGTATGACCTGGAGCGTCACAAAAATAGCGTCTAACATGATCTCTTGTTACCCCCTTTTTATACCCCTTAAAATCTTGCGTTTGTTTGTTTTCTATCTGTGTAGCGCAAGTTGCGGCGCTTTGCGCGCCTTTTCTGTAGTTTTTGACCCGACCCTTGCTTTCTTCATTGGCTGTGCGCAGCCCCCTTTTGGCTGACACAGGAATGCCATTACGATTTTCGTTGGTTTTCAATCTTTTGTCAAAGCCCTTAAACCGGTCTCAGCAGCAAAAAAACACAACAAACTCCCGTTTGAACCGGGAATGCGGCGCTGGTCTTCTCATTGATGACGCTTAGGTCTTATTTTCATCCATTTGCTAACTTTTTATTTCTTTGGTCCCTCCTTTTTGTGGGCCAATTAGCAACCACTTCTAAACACTCTATCTTATTAGACGGATGAACGCAAAGAAAGTTATACAATTTGGCTTATATTCCATTAACATTTTTGTGTAGAATTGAACCAAGTAAGTTTGAATCTTTAGTGATTCTTGAAATGAACAGCGTTTAAAAATATGATGAGAGCAAGAGAATAATTACTTATGGTCTGATTATGTCAAAATGACTCAAAATATTTGCCGACTGACCTGAACCGGCAACCGGAGGAAACCAAATGCAACGTCTAGTCGTAAAACTTGTAAATCTGGAGCAGCAGTTGTTCAAATGGATCAACGGACGCTTACACAACCGTTTTTTGAACTTCTGGCTTTATTATCTCACACATTTAGGCGGGGCTACCTTTACTATAGCCTCCACACTCCTTATTTGGTGGCTCGCTCCGAATCCGTGGAAAGATACCGGTATGAAGGGAGCCATCGCTCTCGGGGTCAGTCACATCCCCGTAGCTATCGTTAAAAAGCTGTACCCGCGGATTCGCCCGTATTTGGCGCTACCAGGTACAAATACATTCCGCAACCCCTTGTCGGACCATTCTTTTCCCTCAGGGCACACGACCGCTATTTTTTCAGCTACCGTGCCTTTCATGCTACAGTCACCGATGCTAACATTGCTGCTGTTGCCTGTAGCGACAATTGTTGGTTTTTCTCGAATTTATCTGGGTCTTCACTACCCAACGGATGTACTCGCAGGAGCGGTCATCGGAACGTCTGCAGCAATAGGAACGGTTGCATTCTGGCCTTAAAGCCGATATGGTATGATTGAGAACATCCCAGCAGGAACAGGTGAAATGAGAGTGGCTAAAAAACGAGTGTTATTATTATCGGAAGGTTTCGGTGCCGGACATACTCAAGCTGCCTACGCGCTCTCAAGCAGTTTGCGGAAGCTTTCTCCGAATGTGCAGACCAGAGTGCTGGAGCTGGGGAGTTTTTTGAATCCAAGAATGGCCCCGCTTATTATTACAGCATACAAGAAGACTGTTGTATCGCAGCCTCGTCTAGTCGGATTGGTTTACCGTCATCAGTACAAAAAATCATTAAACCGTCTTACAACGCTCGCTTTGCACCGTCTGTTCTACACGCAGACCCGAAACATTCTCCGGCAGCTTCGTCCCGATTTGGTGGTATGTACTCATCCCATCCCAAGCGCGGTAATTTCACGTTTGAAGCGCTTAGGCTTACATGTTCCGCTTTGTACTGTCATTACAGACTACGATGCACATGGAACATGGATTAGTCCCGAGGTTGACCGGTACTTTGTATCTACGCCTGAAGTCATGCGTAAGCTGCGCGCACGCGGAGTATCCGTCTCGAAAATCCAGGTGACCGGTATTCCAGTTCATCCAAATTTTTGGGAACATCCTGGGCACGATGAAATTAGAGAACAATTTGGACTTAAACCCATCCCGACCGTACTCGTTATGGGTGGCGGCTGGGGCCTTATGAATGACGAAGTCATACATCGTTCGCTTACTCAGTGGAGAGATAACATTCAATTTATTTTTTGTTTGGGGCATAATGATAAAATTCGTCGTAAAATGCAGTTGGATCCCAGGTTTAATCATCCAAATATTCATATCTTCGGATTTACACGGGAAATCGACAAATTAATGGAGGTATCGAATCTGCTCATCACCAAACCCGGCGGAATGACATGCACCGAGGGATTGGCCAAAGGGATTCCGATGCTGTTTCACAAACCTCTCCCTGGACAGGAGGAGGAAAATTGTCAATACTTTACGGCTCAAGGCTTCGGAGAACCGATTACTTCGCTGGATGTTGTCGTTAAATGGATGAACCGACTGCTACACGATTTTCCAGAAATCGTCCGTAAGCGGCAGGAGCACGTCCATAATGTAGCGCGATATTATCCTCTTCAGAGCGCACAGAGTATTTTGGATATACTGGAACCGAACAGGGTGCTTTCCTAATAAGGAAGCACCCTGTCTTATTTTATCCATTTGATCTGTTTTTATTTCCCGTACTTTTCAAGGCGTGTTTTTTCGTACTCTTTCAAAGCATCTTTGCCGATCAGCACCTCGACTCGATGAATATTCATACCTTTGCCCATAAACTTTTGTTCATATTCCGTCATGACATGCTCCTCGTTAATCCCCTCACGATGAAGGTTTAACGAAATATTCGTCATCTGCAAACCGCTATCGGCAAACGAATTCAGAGAAAACTCAAACAGTGTCTCCGAATCGGTCTTAAAATGAATTTGTCCTTTGCTGTTCAAAAGCTGACGGTACTTGTCCAAAAAACGCGGATGCGTCAAACGACGACGTGCATGTTTGGCTTTAGGCCAGGGATCACTAAAATTCAGATAAATGCGTTCAATCTCTCCTGGTTCAAAAACATTTTCGATCTGTTCGATGTTTGCCAGTGCCAATTTGATATTAGGCGGCGTATCAACCTCTGAATTACTCCAGGCCAGACGAGACTTTTCTGTTGCACGGCGAACCAGCTCATCATACATATCAAAGCCAATATAGTTAACCTCCGGATTCCGGAAGCTCATTTGGCTTATAAATTGCCCTTTACCCATACCGAACTCTACATGAATGGGACGATCATTACCAAAAAGCTGCTGCCATTTCCCCTTATACTGTGCTGGCTCCAAGATGACTAGGTCCTGCTGTTCTTCCAGACTTTCCCGAATTCCTTTTCTTCCGCGTAAACGCATGTTACTCCTCCATATACTCTGTTATCAAGGAAAAAGGAATTTCACCCCCGCTTGAAGATACGGAAATGAAATTCCTTTTTCAATATATTTGGATTGGGGTCCAACTAATTTAATTGTTCATAGTCTACCCCATCAGCAGGTGAAAAATCAATTGTCTTTTGGCAAGCCGCTCTGATTTTTTGACGTGCGGTCGTTCCAATCTGACGATCCTGCCCAAAACGGACACCAGTCAATGCCAACGCCTCATCAAAGGTTAACTCAACAGTAACTTTATCCATACGCGTCTTATCCTGCGCATTCATAAAAGATCACCTCACGGGTTATTTGTGATGGAACCGACGTGCACTTACCCTAAAACAGGCGATAGAAACAGCATAGCTGCCTCCCTGAAGAATAATCATTAGCAACGGATAACTTTTATCTTCAGGATCGAAAACAGTCCTTTTATTGTATGTCTGGTACCGCTTACAATATAACACATTGTGTAACCTTTTTCAATCCGCAACGCCATAAAATACGCACATTTTATTGACTAGTTCGGTCAAATGATTCCCAATGAAGACTGATTTTTGTTACAATAGGGTGATCGTAAAAAAAGGAGTACACCCATGAAAACAGATTTATTGCCTGCTCCTCTCCTGTGGGGAGATAAACGGTTCCATACTTGGAATTACGAAATGCGTGAGCAATTTCAAAATAAAGTGTTCAAAGTCATGCTGGATGCCGGTTTTACCTGTCCGAATCGCGATGGCTCCATCGCTAAAGGGGGTTGCACCTTTTGTAGCGCACGCGGATCGGGTGATTTTGCCGGGCGTCGTCGTGATGATCTGGTCACCCAGTTCAATACGATTCGGGATCGGCAGCATCTAAAATGGCCAAACGCCAAATATATTGGCTATTTTCAAGCCTATACTAATACGTATGCCCCGGTTGAGGAACTGCGAGAATACTTCGAGGTTATTCTGGAGCAGCCCGGTGTTGTCGGTCTGTCCATCGCTACACGTCCTGATTGCCTGCCTGACGATGTAGTGGATTACCTTGCCGAGCTAAACGAACGCACGTACCTATGGGTCGAAATGGGTCTGCAAACTGTCCATGAATCGACCTCAGAGCTGATTAACCGCGCTCATGATACTCAATGCTATCTGGATGCGGTGGAAAAGCTGCGCAAGCGGAATATCCGCGTGTGCGCCCACATTATTTATGGTCTGCCCCAAGAGACGCATGAAATGATGCTCGATACGGGACGGGCGGTAGCCGCTATGGATGTGCAGGGCATCAAAATCCACCTGCTGCATCTCATGCGCAAAACGCCCATGGTCAAGCAGTATGAAGCGGGATTGCTACGCTTTCTGGAAAAGGACGAATACGTTAAGCTGATAGTTGATACGCTGGAGTTTTTACCTCCCGAAATGATCGTTCATCGGTTAACCGGAGATGCCCCACGCGATTTGCTAATGGGACCCATTTGGTCGCTTAAAAAATGGGAAGTGCTTAATGCCATTGATCATGAACTGAAGTCACGTGAAACGTGGCAGGGAAAATACTGGAGGCAACCTTAAATGGGCTTCCTATCCGTCCTGGGCTACGCTCATCAATTGGTGGCTGCGCGGGTGCAGCCAGGCGATACTGCTATAGACGCCACCGTCGGCACAGGAGCAGATACGTTGTTTCTGGCAAAAGCTGCTGGTAAACGGGGCCGTGTCTATGGCTTCGACATCCAACAAGAAGCACTGCATTGCGCCCGTCGTCGACTGGAAGAAAACGCTTCTCCTTCATTAGCAGAAGTATCGCTACTGCTACAAGGTCATGAGCAAATGCGGGAGGCCGTTCCGGACATGCTGCATGGCAAAGTCGCTGCGGTCATGTTTAACCTCGGCTACTTGCCTTCCGAAGGCGCCGATCCTACGGTCATCACCCATACAGACAGCACGCTCGTCGCACTTGATGCTGCCTTACAATTGCTGCGACCACGCGGCATTCTGACTGCCGTGTTATATCCAGGACACGCCGGAGGCAGTGAAGAAGCAGATGCCGTTCTTCAATGGGCTTCTGCTCTCCCGGTCTCCAGTGGTCAAAGCATTATTTATCGACAATTACAACGAGCCGCTTCGCCTTTCGTAGTGGCGGTTGAGAAGAAATAATGTCGGATTTTAAACTCAGGTTATGAGCGGCTTTTTAAGCCGCCTTACATATATTATTTTTCAAGCTCGTTTGGGCACTATTCATCCCAGTTTATTGCCACAGCGGCACGTTATTGATTTCCCTATTCTGTTAAGTCGCACTCATTACTCAATATGGAGGAGAGAAATTATGCTAAAGCCATACCCGCTGCAATTTCAACCTGAGTTCAAAGAGAGAGTTTGGGGAGGACGGGCCTTAGAGCAATTTGGTCTAACCCCACCAGAAGGACATATCGGGGAAGGATGGATGATTGCCGATCATCCAAACGGAACAACAACGGTTATCAATGGTGAGCTGGCAGGCAAAGGACTGGATGAAATCCGCGAGACCTACGGGCAGGATTGGCTCGGGGCCAAGGGTGTATCGGAAAAAGGCGGACGATTCCCACTTTTGATCAAACTACTGGATTGTAATGATGACTTATCCGTTCAGGTGCATCCGACAGATGATTACGCAGGACTTCCAGCCGGAGAATTAGGAAAAACTGAAATGTGGTACGTGCTTGATGCCAAGCCAGATGCCAAGATTATTTATGGTCTGACCGAAGGTGTAACCCGCGAGAGTCTGCGCTCAGCTCTTGAAAGTGGGGATATCCTTGGCAGTTTGCGCCAGGTTCCAGTCGAAGCAGGCGATACGTTCTTCATCCCCGCCGGAACCGTACATGCACTGTGTGCAGGCGTTGTCGTTGCTGAAATCCAGCAAAATTCGGATACTACCTATCGCTTATATGACTACAATCGCCCCGGACTGGACGGCAAGCCTCGTGAGTTGCATATCGAGGATTCCCTCAATGTAACCTCCTACGAAGGTGCAGGCGCAACAACGATGAAAACGGACGGCTTACAGCCTGGTAAATGGCTCCAGTTGGCAGCCTGTGAGTATTTTGTTGTGGAAAAGGGTATCGTAGATGGAAGTTGGGCACTTTCTACAACGGAAGACAGCTTCACCATTCTCGTGATTTGTGAAGGCAGTGGGACCATAACATGGAACAATAATACCGAGTCTCTTTCCTGTAAAGCTGGAGATTGCTTCCTGTTGCCCGCTAACCTGAGTGGTTACACGCTGAATGACGGAATGACCGTACTTAGATCTTATCTTCCTTAAAGCTTAAAGGATGTGATGTCTAATTATGCGGGAATACACCTTCACCATCGCTGAAAATGACGGAACAGAGCTTTTTGCCTACCGCTGGCTGCCTGATCAGAATTTGCCCATTAAGGGGATTGTCCAAATTTCGCATGGTATGTGTGAGACGTCCTATCGCTACATCCGACTGGCCGAAAAACTTACTGCTTGCGGTTATGGCGTTTATGCCAACGATCATATCGGTCACGGGCGCACGGCTGGTGATCCTGATAAGCTGGGTATGCCGGGAGCTAATGCGTTTAATCGAATGGCAAACGGCATGCTGGAGCTAGGCGAAATTGCAGCTAAGGAATTCCCTGATCAGTCTCGTTTTTTGCTGGGTCACAGCATGGGGTCCTTTTTAACCCAGAAAATTATGTATGATGATCGGCAAACGTATCACGGGTTTATTTTATCGGGAACCAACGGACGACGTGGTCTCCTAAAACTCGGAGAGCAAGTTGCTCTACTGCAAGCCAAGTTGCAAGGAATGGATCATCGCAGCATGCTGCTCAACGCTATGGTCTTTGGCGGCTTTAATCGTGCCTTTCGTCCGGTGCGTACGGCGTTCGACTGGCTGTCCCGTGATCCTGAGGAAGTAGATCAATTTGTGCACGACCCATTATGTGGAGCTATATGTACGACAGGCTTTTTTCTGGATTTTTTCAGGCTATTACAAGAAATCCACTGGCCTTCCTCGCTGAAACACATCAATCCCAAACTGCCAGTCTATATTTTTGCCGGGGATCGTGATCCAGTGGGTTTGTTCGGTAAAGGTGTGTTATCACTAGTGGAAATGTATCGAAGCCTAGAGCTTCAGGACATCGAATATCGCCTCTATCCTGACGGTCGCCATGAGATGCTTCATGAAACAAACCGCGACGAGGTGATGAGTGACATCGTGGACTGGCTCGACCGTCATGTTAACACAGGGGTGACCTCTGTTTCCGCATTGTCTGGAGACTCCGAGGCACCTGGACATTCAACCTCGCCCAAGTCATCAACCTTGTGAAGAAATAAGAAAAGAAACCTTTAAAACCACGATTAAAGTGGGATTGAAGGTTTCTTTTTTATTCCCTTATATTCATTTGGATATAGTTTTAATAATCACCATGCATTCCGTTCTCTCAGGGAAGTAATATGAGCTGTGTGATGCTTGCCATGCCAGGCATAGATGCCGATGTTTCGTTCCAGGCGGATCGTCTGGCCCGATTCAGGATGAATAAATGTTCGGTGTAGCTGATCCTCTCCCAACGATCGTAACACGGTCACCCACCGTTCATGCAGTCCTTCCAGCAATTGCAACGAAGGTTCAAGTGGAAGCTCCCTGGCGTCTGGTATTTCGGCCCAACGCCCCTCATCATATGGCTTGATCGTCGGCGTATCCTCCGTCAGTGCCAGCTTAAAACGGATATAGCTGTTCATATGGCTATCTGCCACATGATGAACTACCTGCCGAATCGTCCAGCCCCCTTCGCGATAAGGCGTATTGAGCTGCTGCTCATTCAGCCCTTCGACCGCCTGACGCAGCTGTGCAGGCAATTCAGCAATGTCGTGAATCCATACGATAAGCTGTTCTTTTGTAATGGTATCTGGAACAACGAATGATCCTATCGGATAGCGCAAGTCTTTGTCCAAAACAGTTCCCGCCCTTCTCTACATCTACTGCCTGTAATGTCAGTTGCCTTATGTTATAACTATGCAGGAAAAAAAGCAGACTCGCAAGAGTCTGCTTGTGTCATACACGTAAAGAGGAGATACACTTGCCCGATTTATTTTATCCTTCGAGTAACAATGATTCCGGATCTTCCAGCAATTCTTTGACCGTTACCAGAAAACGAACCGCCTCACTACCATCAATAATCCGGTGATCGTAGGACAACGCGATATACATCATTGGACGATTTTCCATGCGTTCCTCGTCGATGGCAATCGGGCGAAGTTGGATCTTATGCATTCCCAAAATACCCACTTGCGGCGTATTGAGAATTGGCGTAGACAGCAGGGAGCCGAAAATACCTCCATTGGTTATAGTAAACGTTCCTCCTTGCAAGTCGGCCAGAGAAAGCGAATTGGAGCGTGCTTTGCCAGCCAAATCTGCAATACTTTTCTCGATCTCAGCAAAGCCAAGACGATCAGCATCTCGTACAACTGGCACGACCAAACCTTCCTTGGCAGATACAGCGATCCCGATATCATAGTATTTTTTCAGTACGATATCATCGCCATTAATCTCTGCATTCACGGTAGGGAAGCGCTTGAGTGCACCAACCACTGCCTTTGTAAAGAAGGACATAAAACCCAAGCCTACATCATGTTTTTCCTTAAACTTATCTTTACGGCGTTTACGCACATCGAGAATGGCGGTCATATCCACTTCATTAAAAGTGGTGAGCATGGCAGCTGTTTGCTGTGCTTCAACAAGACGCTTAGCGATCGTCGCTCTGCGCCGAGACATCCGCTGGCGTTCCACAGGCTTGCTGTACTCCGTTTGTGCTGGAGACGGAGGCGCAGGCTTGCTAGTAGCGGGAGACGCAGGTACAGATGCTGCACGTGACACTTCAGAGCTGTTATGCGTTTTTACGTCCTCCTGGAAAACACGTCCGAGCGGGTCCTTTCCCTGTACCTGCTCAAGATCAATCCCGCGCTCACGCGCCAACTTCCGGGCGGATGGTGATGCCGTCTGGCCATTCCCTTCGCCATTCGATGAAATAGGCGGTGCAGACTTTTCTTCTGCTTTAACGCCGCCTCCTACGGAAGACGGTGAAGTCGCTACGGACGGTACTTCAGGCGCTTGAGTCGCTGCAACTTCTCCAGCACCGGTTGATTCCGCACCACCACTGCCGCTTCCGATCAAGCCAACAGCTTCACCGATGACCACAGTATCTCCCTCCTGACGAAGGATTTTCTGGACCACACCTGCTTCTTCCGCACTAATTTCCAGATTGACCTTATCGGTTTCCAGCTCCAGTAGAACATCTCCCTGTCCTACGGAATCCCCTTCCTTCACAAGCCATTTGGAGATTGTTCCTTCCGTGATGGATTCTCCCATTGCTGGCACTATAATATCGCTCACAGCCGCTACCTCCCAAGTGTAATATTGTTTTTGGAATCCTGCTTCAACGCCGATTGAATAATTCGCTGTTGTTCTAGGCTGTGTACTTGCTGATAACCGCTGGCCGGGCTTGAACGATCTGGTCTGCCTGCGTAACGAATTTCCGCTCCCTGTGGCACTACATTCCGCAGACGAGGTTCAATGTAACTCCACGCCCCCATATTTTTAGGTTCTTCCTGAGCCCATACGAACTCCTTAACATGCGGGAAGCGGCCGAAAATATTCCGAATTTCCTCTTCCGGGAAAGGGTATAGCTGCTCCACACGAATAATATGCAGACGCTCTTCTGCCTCATTCTTATCCTTTTCCAATGCTTCTTCGAGATCGATGGCAATCTTGCCACTGCACAGTACAATGCGCTCTACACGATCCGGACGTGCACCCAGACCAGGCTGTTCCAACACAGGACGGAATGCTCCTTCGCTGAATTCAGAAGCAGGCGAAGCGACACGATTATTACGAATCAGGCTCTTCGGCGACATCATCACAAGCGGGCGGGCTTCCTCACTTTCGCTTAATGCAGCCTGACGGCGTAGCAGATGGAAATACTGTGAGGCACTGCTCAAATTAGCGACAGTCCAGTTATTTTGTGCGGACAACTGGAGAAAACGCTCCAGACGTGCGCTTGTATGCTCTGGTCCTTGTCCTTCGCTACCATGCGGTAACAGCATCACCAGACTCGATTTCTGTCTCCATTTGGCACGGCCCGCGGAGATGAATTGGTCAAAAATAACCTGTGCACAGTTAGCAAAATCGCCGAATTGTGCTTCCCAAATCACTAACGTTTCAGGAGAATACACGTTATAGCCATATTCAAAGCCGAGGACAGATGCCTCAGACAATGGACTGTTATGAATACTGAATGAAGCACGTGCTTCCGGCAATGTATGCAACGGGCAATGTGTACGGCCTGTTTCAGGCTCATGCAGCACAAGGTTACGGTGAGCAAATGTAGCCCGCTCCGCATCCTGACCTGTCATACGAATAGGCTTGCCGTCTGCAAGAATGGTGGCCAAAGCCAGCGTCTCCGCCAAGCTCCAATCTACCTTTTCCCCTTCGTTCAGAGCGGTTTTTCTACGCTGTAAAATTCGATCCAGCTTCGGATATACATGAAAAGCCTGTGGCCATTTGAGTAAGTTTTCATTGATTTGGCGCAGCTTTTTCAATTCCACTGCAGTACGTACCATAGAATTCTGATTCTTTTTCGCCTTCACAGGACTCATTTCCGGCTCTTGTTCCGGTTGATTCTTCACATGCTCATGCGCTTCCTTCAGTCTGTTTTGGACCTTTTCAATGAGACCGGCACTAAACGCTTCATCCACTATACCCTGCTTCATCAGCTTTTGAGCATATAATTTGCTCACCGTCGGATGATTCTTCACCTTACGGTATACCAGCGGTTGTGTTGTTTCCGGGTCATCGGATTCATTGTGACCATAACGACGGTAACCAATCAGATCAATCAAAAAATCCTTCTTGAAACGATTGCGATATTCACCAGCCATACGTGCCGCTGCAATGCAGGCTTCAGGATTATCCGCGTTCACATGTACAATTGGAATTTCATAGCCTTTAGCCAAATCACTGGCATAACGGGTCGAACGTGAATCGACACTCTCTGTCGTAAAACCCAAACGATTATTCACAATAATATGGACCGTGCCGCCATTACGGAAGCCACGCAAATTTGTGAAATTAAGTGATTCTGCCACGATACCTTCACCTGGGAAAGCCGCATCACCATGCATAATAATTGTAGCTGCCTTGCTCACATCCAGCTTCGGATAACCAGCCTCACTGCGATCTTCCTGTGCAGCTCGTGAAAATCCTTGTACTACCGGATTTACATATTCCAGGTGACTCGGGTTATTCGCCAATGTCAGACGGGCCTGCACTGCTTCCCCATCTTTTACAAAACGATCAGCACCCAGATGATATTTCACATCGCCAGTCCAGCCGTAGTTAATTCCTGTGGAACCTTCTGACGGGATCAAATCCTTATTCGGCGAATGATGAAATTCAGAGAAAATTTTACTGTAAGGCTTGCCCAGCACATGAGCCAGTACATTCAAACGGCCGCGATGCGCCATACCCATCAGGACATGACTTGCTCCTGCATTTGTCGTTAGACGAATAATCTCGTCGAGAACAGGGACAAGCACATCATTACCCTCGATGGAAAAACGTTTCTGTCCGACGAATGTTTTATGCAAAAACTCTTCGAACTGTTCTACTTCTACCAATCTGCCTAGCAACGACTTGCGTTCCTGTGTTGTAAGTGGCTTGGAGGACCAGCCAGATTCTGCATAGCTGTTCAGCCAGCGGCGTTCCTCCTCGTTATGAATATGACTAAATTCATAGGCAATCGGACCTGTGTATGCTACACGTAACCGTTGAATGGCTTCCCATCCGTTAAGTGTTCCCGCAGGAGCGTTATCCCATATTAAAGAGGCTGGAAAAGCCTTCAAGTCTTGTTCAGTTAAACCGTAAGATGCTGGATTAAGCAAGCGTGTATCCTGCTCTGCATCCAGTTCCAGCGGATCGATTTGGGCGGCTAAATGTCCGTACTCACGGATATTCCACACCATTTTCCCCGCTGTAACCGCTTTCTGTAATGTGTTTGAATCAAGGTGCCCCAAAGCACTTGTGGGGGGGCCTTGCAATTTGTTGTCTATCATGGAAGCAGCCGAATATTCGGATTGTGGCGGCTCACCCCATTGATCAAACAGCTCGCGGTAAGCCGGATCAACCGTTCCGGGGTCCGCTACATACTTTTCATACTGATCCTGCACATAACCTAGATTAGGTCCATAATACGCCTGCCAAGGTACCTGTCTGCTGCTCTCTTCCATTGTCATCTCGTTCCCTCCGTCAAATTTTGAAATTCATAGCTGGACGGAAATCATTTTCATTTTTTATTAAGTCTTCAATTTAAGTTGTTCACAATATGCTCACATTATATGAAATCCTTCATCAAAAGTCGAATTTCACAATTCTTATTCCTCTTCCATTGTATAAAGTTTTCTAGCTAGGAGCATTTCCTTTTTCTCAACATATCCATGCGTAAATGAGATGAATCGGGCTAATCTGTAATCAAACACCTGGCAACTTAAATAACCAGCCGTTGGATATCAACCGTCGGCTGGTTATTTAAGTTTATATTGCTCCTCATACTACGCCAAACCATTTTGAAAATAACTTCCCAGTCCACCTCACTATGATTATCGTTAACAGCAGAATTTAAAAGGCAGAGGGTCCGATACGATGCAAATTCAAACTTAAAGTGACATTAAAGTCACTTTTCTGTACAATATTCCTACTTTTCACTATTATTTTAATTAGGCATCTAAAAACCGCTTTGAAAGCGAAAGGGATGGAACTGTGACTGGATTAAAACAAGTACTCAGAAACAAGAATTATGTCAGGTTTTTTCTGGCAACCTTCGCCTCACAAATGGGAGGAATTATCGGGGTTACTGCATTCATGTTTTATTTGTTGAAGCGGTTTACAAATCAGCCATACTATGCAACGCTTGCCGAGTTAATGTATTCGCTCCCGATGCTGGTAGTATTTCTCGTGGTTGGAGTGCTGGCAGATCGGATGGACAGACAAAAAATTGCTGTTAATTGTGACTGGATCAGCGCTTTTTTATCCTTATGTTTGCTTATTTTTATTTGGGTCGATTCGATTCCTTTGATATTTGCCCTCCTCTTCATTCGTAGTGCTGCCTCCAAATTCTTCTTCCCAGCCGAAAGTGCCATTATACAGGGGATATTAAGCGAAGATGATTACACCATTGCCGCAGGCCTCAATCAAATGATGGGGAGTCTTTTCATGTTATTTGGAGGAACTCTGGGGGCTGTCGTCTACTGGCACTTTGGAATTACTGGAGCCATCCTAATTGATGCGATTTCTTTTATTGTGTCTGCTCTGCTTATTCGTTCCTGCAAAATTCCAAAGGAAGTACGCCTTCCGAACGGGGCACATCATTTCAAACAATTAAAATTCAAACTTGTCATGATCGATTTTAAACAAGGGTTTCTTTACATATTACGCAACAGACTATTGCTTTGGTTGGTTTCAGGCTTTTTTATGTTCGGTATTTTAAATGGTGGTTTTAGCGTTTTACCGATGTTTATTCTTAAATATAAGCTAGCTCCAGGCAACTATGAGCATTATATGGTATGGACAGGTATTATTTTTGGAGCTGGTGTGTTGCTTGGTACCCTAATCGCTTCTCTCATCTCCGCCAAGCTAAAGCTACACCAAATGATTGCAGCGGGAGTTCTGGTAGCCGGAATAGGTATGTGCATACTAGGATTTGTTGACCACATCTACGCTTTTCTGATTATCAACTTTGTCATTGCACTGATACTTCCGTTCATTAACATTGGCATAGGAGGATGGCTTCCTCGTATTGTAGATCCTCAAATGATGGGACGTGTGCAAGGCTTGATTAATCCGTTAATGATGCTGTCCCAATCTCTTACATTAGGTTTCATTGCTATAAGCTTTCCTTCATTTATTTCAATTGAGCTCTTGTTTTTATTAGTTGGGGTCTGTACCGTTATTGTAGGAATATACTACACTATTGTGCTTCCCCGTTATGCTGATTACAGCACTTCTTCCAAGACCCTTCAGGAATCTTTATAGTCAAATAAAAAAGTCAAACAGCAGACCATTCCGCCAGCATTGTTGAGTTGCCACTTCTGCCTCCGAATCCAGTGCAGAGGTGGCTTCATCATATCTCCTCTCAAATGCTCCACAAGTACATACGTTGGTTGCATACGACTAGCTCGTCACAACCCAGTAGATACATAGACCGATAGGGTATGTAATATTCAAAAAAAACGCCCGGCAGACGCATTAGCTGCATCAACAGGACATTTTGATTGAAATCGGAGTAGCGGGATTCGAACCCACGACCTCACCCACCCCAAGGGTGCGCGCTACCTAGCTGCGCTATACCCCGATAACCAAGTGTATGTAGATCGATGCTGTTATTTACCATTATATTCTGGTCATAAAATCCTGTAAAGGGATTATTTTCTCATCCTTCCGTTGCATTTTTAAGTTGTTTTCATTATGGTAGATACAAAAGTTAAGAGGTCAAAAACAGAGATCATAGGAGCTAACCATGCAAAGCAAAAAAGTGCTTATACCCGTTGCATTACTTCTTTTAATACAGTTAAGTGTTCCTATCTTCTATACCTTTGCACAGGATAACCTTGTCATAGATCATGAAACGAAAGAGAGAATCAAAGAACAATATGGCTTGGATGAACCGGAATTTCCTTCATCAAAGCAGCAGCAAAACATATTATTGGGAGGTGATTTTGGATTTACTCCCTCTGGTGATGCTGTTGTAGTGGAATTGACCATATTGATTCGGTATCCGCTCATTTTTATCAGTCAACAACTGGTACATTCACTGAAATCATAATTTTTTTTCTACAAGTTCCATGATATAGAGCATAAGAATCATTTATTTCGTAGCAAGTTGTCTGCCACTCGGGGTCACTTCATCCTTCTTATTGAAAAGGTTTAATTCAATGGGGCCCCTCCCATGTAGCCACAGCAGTTCATCGAATAAAAATGTCAGTCCATCCTTAGCGCGTAAGCGTTCGATGATCTCCGTAACAACTTGCATAACTTCCCCTTGTACACCCTCTGCCAGTTGCAAGCCTCCGCTCTCTCCATCTAGGTAAAGATGCGTATGATATGATTGCTCCACCTTCTTCACATGGCGCAAACACAGTATGCCATTTTCGAGGTAAAAGAAATATTGATGGTCATACAGAATCCCCTCGCATATCTCATACATATGAGGTAAATCATATGGCCCCTGAATCATGGATACCCGTTCCAATCCCATTACCCATTCTGTCATACATCCTCGCTCCATTCCTTTGTTCATTTATCACAGCTTAGTTCGATGAAATATTAACCTGTATTACAATTTATCCATTTTAAAAACCGCTCAAAATTATTATATAACGTTGTTATATGAATTTTATAAGGAAACTTCTATACGATTTTTAAGCCTCCTCACGCATTAATTGTTTTAGGATTATCAAAATAGTGACTGTTGCTAAATTTAAAGCATTTTGATACTATGAAGGCATCAACTTAGTTTACTTATAATCTTGTTAACTAGATTACTTAATTACAAATATACACTTATATTTCATACATGTCAACTAGTTTACTTGATTACTTTTTGGAGGAATTGTTATGATTAGATTTTCTCTTGATAAAATTATGAAGGACCGTGGACTCGAACAGAAAGATATTGTTTCTATTACGGGAATTAATAGGAATACGATTAAAGCTTTGGCCTCCAACGCAAACGCCCGAATTGACTTTCCAACCTTGAACACACTTTGTAGAACCCTTGGCGTACTCCCTGGTGAACTGATCGAATACTTGCCAGAAGACGACGAAGAGAGCCGTTAACATGCTTACGGCCCTCTGTTCTTTGTATAATCTCCAAAATACTTTTTTACCGATCTTCCCATTCAAATGATTTCGATCATCGTTAAACCATTCCTATTAGCGATTTCAAATAAACTCTTCCCATGGATGATAAATATCAAATAATGCATTAAGGTTACGTTGTCCCTTTAATACTGCAAACATTTTATTCGTTACGATCATGATCACATCCATATCTTTTTGCCTAGTCAAACCAGTGATAACAGGACGATTTACGCTAACATACGACTTAGGTTTAAAAACAACTCCCCAGTCCAATCCACTATGATTACTTTTTACAACCTCTCCTAGATAAATGGCAATATCCAGTGTAAAAGCTTGAGACTTTGTATCAAGTTTTTTATCATATATATAGCCCTTCAACCATTCTTCAGTTTCTGAATGCTCCTCTTCTAATTCCGAAGCACTTTTATTTTGAATCTGTACATTTCTTAGATACCATTCCCAAATGTCTATAAGCGAACGATCACTATAATCCAGATGTATCTGTGAAAATGCGCCAAGTTGCTCTAAACGTGAAGGTATTTGTCGTTTAAACCAATTAAAATGTTCTTTTGCTTCGTTTTTACTCATTTCAGAGTATTCTTTCATGACAAAAGGTGGTTGCATTAATTTATATTCCATTTTAAAAATTCCCTTCATGCTTTGCTATCTTAATTCGAAGAAAAATTCACGGTAACACCACCTGATACTAAGATCGTTAGATGCTCCGTAAAATATTGCTGTGGTAAAAATCTATAACCTCTCTCTTCTTGATCCCATTCTTCCTCGAATCTTTCCAAGAAATAATGTACGTTTTTCCAATGGATCGTGAACGGTCCTACTGTCCCAAAACCTCCACAGAGACAGTCCGATATACTGTCCAAGCTAAATCCATAGTACCCTCCGGGCCCATTAATCGCTTCACCAGTGCTATGAAAAATGTTGTAAAATCAGATATGTATTCACCGTCCAAGGTGTAGACTTCTCCTCGTTTATCCAGTCTGGCAAAATGATTAGATGCAGATCACTGTTTCTTCATCATTTAAAATAGCAATGTACAAGTTGTATATAGATTGTTTTAACTTCGTTATGTTTTCTATGAATTCTTCGTTAAATACAAATTGCTCAAAAATGATCTTTTCATATGTTTCGACAATGATATCACCCGCTAAACCAACCACATCTCTACAATAACCAACTGTGAGCCCACTTTCATCGTCAATGACAGCAAATCTCGGCCTCATTTTATATCATACCTCCTCACAATAATTTTAAGGAATGTAGCATTTTAAGGCATCACTTTTAGCTTCTTGGGTAGAATAACCAATTATTTTGAAGCCGATAAGGATTGAGATCCTCTACACTTTTTATTTTCTTTAGATCTTCTGCAGGTATTGCAAAATAAATTTTCCCCTTCTCAGACTTAAACGTTAACGAAGCATCATACTTCTTTTCAACAATCCACTGCTTTATTTCCAACATCTCTTGAAGATAATGAGTGGCTGAAAAGTTACCTTTAATACAAATTGAAGCTTCTGAGGAGAGTTTTTGACTAACCTTAGAATAGCTTGGAACCTCGTCATGGTAGGTTAAAGCATCCCGCCCCATATGAGAAACATTTATGATGACTTCTGCATCTGATCCTGTAACTTGCTTTACTTTTTGGGCCACTGCCGTCTTTAGCTCATCCCTCCACACAGAAGAGGCATAGTTATCCATCATTTGCCTATAATAGTCTTCTTCCACCAAAAAAGAAATTCCTGAGTCAGAGATCACATTTGCTATAAATTTATCATTCTTAAAATCATAATCAACTGAATCAATTTTCCAGTTCATAGTGTACGTTTTATGTAGGTAGTCAGTAACGTTACTCCGAAATTGGACTCTTTCTATCGGACTTCCTGTTGTAATGGATACAACTGTATATGCAATTACAATGATGATCACGAATAAAACAGTTTTTTTTACCACTCCAACCAAACCTCTCTAATAAAAGAATCATGTAAAAAGCTCTAAAGATTCCAGCAAAAAGTCACGCTTATATTTGTTTTTATAATCGGCTAGCTTTCTTCTTATCTTTTGTCTACATATGTCCTTTTGCGCCTTAGTAATTTTATCTTGTACGGTACTTATCAGTTGATAAGATTGTCTACTCGCTTCAAAGGTATCATCCAGTAAATCTACCAGCGCCACAACATGAGTAGATACGTCAAAAAATTCTAAAGCATATAACAGTGTTCCTCTATTCCCCTTGGTCTTTGGATTTCTTAACAAGTCGATAAGAGGCAACACCGCTTCACGGTCTCCTAGATCAGCTAACGTAATGGCGATTACATTTCTTAGCAATACACTATCTGTCGTTGCCAAATATCTCAATAATATTGGAGTGAATGTATGGTCCAGCTTTTCACCTATCTCCTCTATAATCCTTACCGCTTCCTTTAAATCTCCACTTTCTATGACTTCTTCTAATCGCATTTTGTTCATAGTTTACCAACCCACCTTATTACAATATATAGCAACTATCCAGCCTTAATGCAATTCAATAATTTACATATGATAACAATCCGATGTCTCTTTTGTATATAGCGAACATTGTTGAGACCCTAAATAAATATCCACTCATTGATTTAAAGTAAACAAAATGTTATATTGTCTATAAAATAATCATCATTTAATTGAGGTGTTTGCTAAAATGGATCATTCCGAACTATTCTGGAATACTGGAATTGAAGAACTGAAGCGAGGATATATTCGCCAAGAAGAACAGGTAATTTGCCTGCTGGACGGACAGCGATTTGAGCAAGGCATCATATATCAGGATCAAGGGGTATTTTATGACGCGGAGAGGTACATGCGACTTCATATTGAGCGGACGTACGGTTCGGTCTTTGACTATTTGATCGGTCTGGACAAAAAGCTGACTGGACTGACGGATCATCAGAATCGGTTGCTTCAGTTATTTTATCAAGGCATGGGCGATGCGGATATTCAAAAGGAAACTGGAATCGGTAGCGCATCTACCATACGTAATCATCGCTTTGGTCTCAAAGAAAAAGAACGACAGGCCAAGGTATTTCTCACATTAATGGAGCTGCTAAAGGAGAAAGACAGTCACGCTCCCGCCATTGTAGAAGTACCAGTACAAGCACGGATGGTGGACGAACGCTACAACATTACGGAAAACGAGCGGCAAAAGGTACTCACGAAGTATTTTCCGAATGGGACAGACGGACGCCTAAAGACCTTTAAAATGCAAGAAAAGCACAAGCTGATTGTGCTGCGTGAAATTGCGGGCCGTTTTGTAAAGGGACAAATATATCATGAGAAAGATATCAATGCGATTTTACAGGAAGTATATGACGATTATGTCACGGTGCGAAGATATATGATTGAATACAATCTATTGGATCGTAAGCCGGATGGCAGTGAATATTGGTTGAAGGAATCTTGAAGCTCAACGTTTATACAATAGGAGGATTCGACAATGAATCGAAGAAAAGAATTGGTGCAGCAGTACATGGAGATGAAGACAGAGGCAGGAATCTATTGCATTCGCAATACACGTAATGGGAAAATTTTCGTCTCTTCCACGCCGAATTTAAAGTCGCTGAATGGACGGCGTTTTGAGCTGAACATGGGTGGATTTAAGAATAAACAACTGCAACAGGAATGGAATGAGTATGGCGAAGATTCGTTTGAATTTGAAGTGCTGGACGTTTTGAAGAAAAAGGACTCAGCGTTCTTTGATGTCAAAGATGCACTGATAAAGCTGGAGCAGACCTGGCTTGATCGACTCCAGCCATACGGAGACAAGGGATATTTGTAAACTTACCGATCCACGGAAAACTCCTTCCGAAGGTAGCCAAAAATAACAGCGTCGACAAACTGACCTTTTTCATAAAAATAGTCTCTCAGGTGACCTTCTTTAGTAAAGCCACTTTTGAGCAGTAGCCGTCTGGAGCCTTCGTTATCTGGATCAATGAAGGCTTCTATACGGTGAACCTGCGGCAATTGAAAGCCATAATTCACGACCACCTTCATCGCTTCTGTCATCAGACCTTGCCGCCAATATTCCGGTGCCAGCTCATACCCAATTTCAATACGGGAGTGCTCCTTGTGCCAGTTATGGAATCCAATTGTACCCACGATCCGCTCAGGAGCTTCTTTTAACGTAATCCCCCAACGAAAGCCCTCTTGCTTCTCATATCTGGTTAGCATCGAACGAATAAATTTTTCGGCTTGCTCTACCTCTGTAAAGCTTTCCAAGTCATAATATTGTGTGACCTCATCCTTGGAAAAATAGCCGAACACATCCGCCGCATCCCCTACTGTAAGCTGCCTTAAACGAAGCCTATCGGTTTCTAAAATCGGAAACGTTTCCATTGACATTATCCATCTCCTTCTTCACATCGAAGAACCTATCTTATCAGCCACCAGCCAATCCCAACCATCACTCCATTTATGAAGAATAATACAATACATGCTCTCCACTTGTGGATTCCACTTGTTTGAAAAAAACCTGTGACTTTACTACGACACATGAACAACGTAAACAACAAATTCCAAATAATACGCATACCATATTTTACGTAGTATAGAGCAGGGTTTAGCTGTACACCGCCCAACGTTGGAGGGACATCCGGAATAAACAGAATTGCACACGTATAACGCATGGTCTCATATGTAAAATAAAATACTGCCAGCCACCAAGCCCACTTCTTGCCAAATAACATACCGACACCGGCAGTCGTCCCTGCCAAACCGAGTAACGCGATAAATCCTTGAAACATGCCCCTACAAATGCCTACTAACGTAGAAGCCTCATTTAATGCATTAAGCGTCAATAGCTGGGTCACCAACAGAAGTGCCCCATTAAAGATCAATAAAATGGCTGAAATGCTTACACCTAAAGGTCGTTCGAAAACCACGTTCGTTACATAATCTTCTACTTCTTTTTTCGTATACAGATCTGACACTTCTTCTACTCTCCTAACCCAAATTATATACTTCCATTTTCGGGCGGGTATAATAACAGTATGTTCTCGCCTCATTCCCATATATCGGCTTTTAGGAAAATATGATTTAATCTTTCCTGAAAATTCCGTTATCCGTAAGCTAATTATTATTATTCAGTGCAGCCATACAGCTAATGATCATCCTCTAATGGTGTCTAATTAGCTTCATGAGAATCTTTATCATTAACAGAATCCCAAATAGAGTAATATCTATCCTTATACTACCATTCCAAGAATGAATCTGACAAATGAATGGACTACTACTCGCGCTTATGAATGTACACGCGTTATTTTCGTGGCCCTGTATCCTTCAGATGACTGGATATACTCTACTTGATAACCCATTCGGGCATCCAAAAGCTCTTCCATAAACGGAAGGCACGGACTGTAAATAAAACTCCCTCCTGGCCGAATGGCTCTGAGCAATTCCATATATTTGCGAGCGTACTCATGAATATTACCATCTGCCTTCAGATGATGATGTATAAAATGATTGGAGAATGCCATATGTGAAATGATCGTCCCCCATGCACTTTCTCCAAAGGTGGTCTCTAACCAATCTCCTCGAGTGACACAACCTTCTGTTTCAGCCAGCCGATCTGTTCCGTAAGCCTCAATTCCACAGGCACGTAAATAAGTAATTAACCGTGCCTCAGATCCGCAACCAACATCTAGAACAGGCTCTTGTAAACGAGCAATGTCCAATCCTAGTAGATTAGCTTGCAACTCCGGCGTATATTCCTCACAAGGTATCCAAAAGGTATACTCACACTCTGCATACTTAGCAAACATTTCACGTCCATTGGTACGAGTTAAAAAATCTCTCAAATGTCCGTAATGCTGCTGAAGCAGCAAGTCCAGGATTGCTCTATCTATAGATTTCTTCTGGAACAACTTTTCAATCCGAGTGAAGAGTCGATCATACAGCTCCGTAAGCTCCCTCGCATGATCTGTGTGAAAATGTAGATACTGATTGGTATTTACAAACTGGGACAGTATTTTAGCCGCTACATCCGTCACAAAAGCGTTATACGTATGCTGGCGCTTCAAGCTTTGAAGCATGAGGATCAGCTCCGAGCTTCTCTGCGTCAGCCAGTACGTCATTTCTGTTGAAGGTCCTAACAGAACAGAACCCTCGCGCATATAAAATAAACTCCGATGCTGATTGTACAGGAGTTGACCGTTAATAAGATTATGAAGTTGAGCGACTGTCATTCTCGCTTCCTCCTTAAGATCCAGAACATTAAAGCCCTACCCAAGCCTAAGCAATGCTATCTTTGGGTAGGGCCAGCTTATTTTCTAAGTATACCATGACTATGGAAATAATGTTTTATTGCGAACCTTCCGCCTGTACATAAGAGGATAAAGGAATGTTCAGCTCACGTATTCCCTGAGCTACCAGCCGAGCTATTTGCTCCGCACCGTATTCCTGAAAATGTGTATCATCCTTCACTCCATCAGGAAATGCAGGATACACCCCTGGCTCCACATGTAAAAATAACGGGAGTGTTCCTTCGAGGCCAAGTGTATCATAGTATGCTACACTCAAGCGGCTAAGATCGACCAGTGCAACATTTGTCTCCGATGCTGTTTCCTTCATGGCCTGCACATATTCCGGGAAACTAATCCGAAACGAGGCACTTGCCGCATCATAATCCCGGCGGCCAACAGGAGTAATTAGCACAGGTGTTGCACCGCGTTGTACGGCTCCTTGGATGTAGGTTTTTAAGTAAACTTTGTAATCCGCGGGTGAAACATAACGCTCTTGATTGTTGATCGCGGCATCATTATGTCCAAACTGAATGAGCAGATAATCTCCTGGTCGGATATTGCGTAAAATATCATCTAATCGCCCTTGTACCAGAAAGGTTTTCGTGCTTCGTCCACCAATAGAACGGTTCACAAAAATAGGCTCATCTGTGAAGAACGGAGCAATCATTTGCCCCCAGCCCGCTTGAGGCTTCATCGCGGATTTATAGGTTTGAACCGTAGAATCTCCCGCAAGATATACCGAAGGGCGTTCTCCAGCCGTTCGAGCATCCTTTGGAGTAATAACCAAAGCGTTAATCTTCGCTTCATTACCTGAGAAATACAATTCGAGCTGACCGTCGATGAGTGCAAGTTCAAATCCAGCCTCGACAAATTGTCCTGCTGTTTTGGTAGTAGGTTCTACCTTGACAATGGACTCGGCTTTAACCGTAATGTCTGTGTTTCCGGCAGTATCTCCGGCAATAAGGGAAAGCGTGTAATCCGCAGGTGGTAAATTGACAACAAATGATGATCCTTGAACACGAACAAAATCTGAGCGTATAGCATCACTTCCACCACGATCCTCTTCATCCACCTTGGAAAGATCGGTAAATCCATAGCCTCGCTCAGGCGTGTAAACATCCTTGGCAGTCACTTGGGTGTAGCCGTCAGCTACGTTCCCTGGGCCAAAGTCGAAACGAAGAGGCGCCGCAAGCTGTCTTTCGGCCAGTGCCTGCCCTGGGATAAGTATGGTTGCAAACAACAAGCTGAATCCTGCGCATAATCCAATCATCTTACCGAACAACCTGTGACGCTTTCCCTTTTGTTTCAAGCGCAACCCTCGCTTTTCAGGTTATTTGAGTGGTTTGTCATTGTCTCTACGTGTATTGCTCCCCGCCAGCTTTTGACAGCCTTGATCCAGCGCCCAGGATACCACAATGCCAACCGTGTACCTGATCAGATCCGCGGTCAGAAACCCTTTCCCAAGCACCAAGCCACCCAGCGTCGTTGCCCGAATGTGGTTAATCCAGGGAGCCTGGTACATCTGGCTGAACTCAATAGCGAAGCAAAACAGCAAGCTGCCCCACAGGGCTACAGACAATTGACGATTCACCCACAACATTCTCAGCCCAAAATAAATCATGCACGCCCACAAAGCATCCCCAAAGTGATTAGCAACGAATTCAGGCAACTGGGAGGAGAAAACCCGGCTTCCCAAACCCAACAAAATCGTGACCAGCACAGCAATTAGGTACGCAGCGCGGGCCTTCCAGCGGAATTTCGCCTTTATTTCCCGATTGGCCTTCCTGATGATGCTCTTACGAACGCTCCTCATGCTAAATCACCTGTCCTAATGCTGGGACATCTTCGCCAAGCTGCTGGAAATTCGTAAAGCATCCTCTCTTGGATAGCGCTTGCAAGATTGCTGAACCTTTTGCTGATGACATATTGTATGCACACTAACTTGTCTGTATTTTTCATAATATAATTAATCATAATGAGCCTCCGTAATATCGTACAAACCATCAGCAACTTCCAAACTGTTCATGTGAGGATACTAGAATTCAATACCACGCACCTTGGCAAAAACCATTTCGTGTGCCATGCTTCCCTCTTCATCATACTCGACGTTTCTTAAAATCCCCTCCAGTGTAAAACCTGCACGTTCCGCTACCTTGGCGCTGCGTGTGTTTCTGGAATCACAACGAATCTCCACCCGATTGGCATTCAAATGCTGTATGGCAAAATTCGTAATACCGTGCACGGCCTCTGTGATAATGCCTTTTCCGGTCCATGATGTTCTGAGCCAATACCCAATTTCAAATCTTCGTGCATCCCAATCAATACGATGCAGACCGCTGCTGGCTACAAATTCTCCCGAAACCGTATCAAATATATACAACATCATATCAGACCGATCCAGAAATTTAAGTCTGGCTTGGCGCGAACGGATTTCAGATTCCTCTGCCGTAGGAAGATTTCTTGCAAACGGAAGCCAAGGCCGCAGTTCATTCGCACTCTCTCGCATCGCCTCATTGACAGCCGCCCCATCCCCCCACTGCGGGGCACGTATGGTCAATCGTTCCGTCTGGAATTGGTCAGGGAACGATAAGAGAATGGGATTCGTTTGCTGCTCCATACTCATGATGCACCCTCCTCCTTATTCGTTGAATAACTGCGACGATCCAGCCAACCTGTGATTTCACGCAAACTCCCAATCTGATAGTCCGGTACAATGCCCGTTTCCTGCCACGTCATAAAGCCTTCCAGCCAGATGGTATGCAATCCTGCACTTTGTGCACCACGAATATCATTTGTCGGGTGATCGCCTACATAGCAGGCATGGCCGGGATCGACAATGCCCAGCTCATTCAGAGCCAACTCGAAAATTCGAGGATTAGGCTTCTGGATGTTGACGCCGCCCGATACGATAATAGAATCCACATAATCCCTCAGCATAACTCGGTCGATTTTCGCTTGCTGCGTACGGAGTGAGCCGTTGGTAATAATACCAAGCTTCAAGCCACGCGACCGCAGTTCGGACAGCACTTCCTTGGCCCCGTCCATCAACACCGTAAACTTATGAAATTCACCATACCAAAAGCCCAACATCTCTTGTACTGACGTATCGGGATTTTTCAGTTCCAAGTCTGCGTGCAGCTCGGTATACAGTTCCCTCTTATCCCGATATCCGTCCTGATCCGCCAAACGTATCCGTTCAACGACAGCCGCGCGGATCGCAGGTTCTTCTGCCACAATAAATCGTTCTATAAAGCGCTCTGTATATGCCGCAAACGCCTGTTTACGATGAATAAGAGTATTATCCAGATCAAAAATAATCGCTTCTATGGACATAAATAACTCCCTTCCTTCATCCTCTTGCACCGATTAGGTTGAAACAAATTGAATAATTCCTATTAGAAATAAAAGAAAAAAAATAGACAAGAAAATGATGATCATGTACTTCAAGATTCTCTTGGAGGTCGACTTTTGTTCCAGTTTGGTCTCGATCTGGGTCAACCTTTCTTTGATTTCTTCCAAATCCTGCTCCACCTTCACATCATGCTCCCCTTTCTTCGTTTCGACTTATTCATCTTCCTGACACTCACTCACAAAAGTTGCTCCAAAATCGCACCTTTTTTACGGCATTAAAATCAATTTGTTCATAAGGCTTCTCTCCAAATTCCAGCTTGAAATACTCCTGCAAACATTCCCCATACACGATAATATCCGTTTGATACACTGAAAATACCGGATTTCCTTCTTCAGATGGCTGCTCTGGGATATATCGATGTCCGTTGATCGGGATTAGCTTGGGCACACGTAAAATCTCACGTTTACATATATCAACGGCTTCCGCCGAATCTGTCGGTTTTTCGCCCCATTCGGGAGGCCAGAATATATGTTGCTCCACATCAAAAATCATACCTTCCAGCGGCCAATTCAACCTTTGCCGAATTACACCCATCCGCTGTGGTGACGTATCTCTCCAAGGGATAATGCTTTTACCGATGGGAAGAACACTCATCAGAAGCTCCCTCAAATCGGGCGGGAAATGAATATCATACCTGCCTTCGACATCGGTAACCTCTTGCATGGATAAGCCTGGAGCTAAGGTCACATCGTGTTTACGTAATAAATCTATGATATAAGCGATATCCATCTCTTATCGACTCCTCAGCAGCTAGCTAGTTGACCGGATTGGTCAAGAGGCCTACCAGCCTTGTAACTTCAACTTCACCAACACGGCGCGAGCCTTCCATAAAATATCCCCTCGTTCCTGCGTATGCTGTCTGCTATTTTCATAGGGGTTTCACATTTCATATCATCCCCTTAGGTCTTTTCCAAAAATATGTACTCCTTTCTAGTGTAATTCAATAGGAAAAGAAATCCAAGACCTCTCCGCAATGCGTTGCTGAATAAGCTTGGATTATATGAGAGTCCTTTATTTGAAAATATGACTTCTATACATGCTGTCCGTTCACCTGAATATCTGCGGATACTTGCTGCCCCAACCAAGCCTGCATGCGATTCCACGAAAAAACCTGCTCCATGTGAAATACACCGTATGGAAGTTCTGAACGGTACAGGGCGAGCGCTGCAAAGACGGCTGCCTTAGCGGTTAAATCAGACTGATGGTGGCCCCTTAGCCGGCATTCAACCTTCGTCTCTTTGCCATTGAGCGTTCCTCGGGCATCTACCTTGACCGCTACAGCATTCCCTCCTATATGTACCTTGCCAAAGCTGCGAACCACTGCATCACGCACGGTTTGCTGTCGGAGTAAACCTGATACTCCTATCGTCCGAAGCCCTGCCAGAAGCCGGGTGGTCAAGCGCGAATCAAAGCAAAGGCGTGTGCTAACGGTAGGAACTTTGAGCGTACGAGGAAGTGTCTGCTGATCCGAAAAAGGAAATCGATACGCCCGATGGCGCCCCACTCCTGCACCAAAGTCTGCCACTATGCCGTCAGTAAAGCTTTTTCGAGTCACCAGGCGTCCCTGTTCTATAACCTCCAAATCGGCATGAATCTGATCTACTGTCCACTCAATGGCAGCCTGACCGTGTTGATCTCCCAAGCCTAGCATCAAAGATATGTTCAACTCATCCGTCTGATCCATGAGCTGTGTCGCTTGCAGTGCCAACAGATTGGTCAGCCCCTGAGCTAATCCTACACTTAACAGGGCTGTGGCCTGATAAGCTCGGGCCTCTTGATGACACTGCTCCACTTGACTCAAAAAGGCCGCATTCGCTGTAATATCCATGTAATGCACCCCATGTTGAAGACAGGCACGTACCAAGGCCGTATTGTCCTGATCCAGACACATGATAACCAATTTAGCTTGCTCTAATATCGACGGGTCCATCGGCTCATGAATATTTAGCTGCAAGGGCCGTATCTTACCATTCGATTGTCTACTAAATTCAGTGGCCCGCTCCAGGCTACGACCTGCGGCAAATACCTTGCCGGGAAACATTTCACTTAACTCCGTGCATATAATTTTTCCAACATGGCCATACCCGCCAATGATGATGATGTTATCCTTTGTCATAAGTCGTCTCTCCCTCTTTAACCGCAAACCATGCATTTACTAAAAAAGCGCCATAATACCGGGTAATGTGGGTAAAGCCTGCATCTATCAACAGTTCCTGTATTGCCGCATTGGACACCGGGTTTGACTCACGACCGATGGAAGCAGCGAATCGTTCCCAATCCTCCAGTGACGGTCCTCTGGATGACTCTTCCAACGTACCTGCAACAAATGATATTGTTGAACTGATGCCCGCATGTGTCACACGCTTACGTGCCAAATCCAGCATATGCTCGGAGGGATCAACTGCCGTAAAGGACCATGCTTCATGGCGCTCTCCGAGCGTAATCAATTCCTGGCCGCCTCCAGCTCCGACAATTAGCACATTTGGATCTATATTTCGAATATGAGCTTGTGCCCCAAGTTGTGCGGCTATCAAACAGTCTGTCATCTCGTACAAATGAGCATATCCAGGTATTTTTAAAGCAATCGTATCCGCGTACTTATGCACATTCGGATGATTCCAGCTCATCGGTTGATTTGAGTCCGTATTTCCAATAGGGGTTTGTTTCATATGTGCTTTCCTCCAAACATTTAGCCTTGATCTTCTCAGACCATTCGTTTATTGTTGATTTAATTAAGAATCATTCTCAATTATAAAGACAATACGAATATCCACCATCCCATAAATGTGGGATTTAATAATCGCGCTTGAGAACCTCCAGCTTTCACGATAGGAGTAAATGATGAACGCACATTACACGCCATTTGCACAACTTAAGGACGCTCGACAGCAGATCATGGATCTGGGGAAAAAAGCCCCCTCATCCCTAACGTACAAGCACACCCTAATCGAACGCTTGCGTACTCAGGTTGCTTTCGATGCGGCGTGCTGTACCTCAGTAGATCCGCGTACGCTGCTTTCCACGGGGGCATTTACAGAATCGGGTGTGGAGGACATTCATAACAAACTGCTAGAATACGAATATCTGCACGACGATATGATGAAGTATGATCAGTTGGTGCGAGAAGGACAGTCTGTAGCGACGCTACATGGGTCTACACAAGGCCAACCGGATCGGAGCACACGATATAGAGATGTTTTGCAACCCGCCGGATTCGGGGACGAGCTACGTGTTCCGTTTATGTACAAAGGGAGCTGTTGGGGATTTCTTACGTTGTTCCGTCATCATGGAAAGCCTGTATTCAGCGTGGAAGAGCAACAACTGCTTGAAGCGTTAGCGCCGTCCATAGCCTACCATCTGCGTCAGGCCAGTGTCGGTCTATCTCCAGCCCCTGCCATGATTACGGAAAATGAACTTGAACCAGGAGTTCTCATACTTTCTGATAAGCTAGAACCGATCGCATCCAATACAGTAGCAGAGCAGTGGCTACAGCTGCTTCGGCAGCAGGAGGGAATCCATGAAGACAGCCTTCCGGCTCCTGTCCGGGCGGTATGCTTGCGAGCGCTATCCACTGCCACTGCACCAGCCCGATTATGTATCCCTTCCGCAGACGCAGGAACCCCATGGGTAACCATCAGGGCCACCCTTTTGCAAGGCGGACAGGAGCATACGGGCCAGAAACAGCTAGCCGTATGGTTTGAGGCTGCTAAAGCAACTGACATGCTGCCGCTTATGACCGAGGTGTACTCATGGTCCGAACGAGAGAGACAAATTGTCCAGCTCATTGTTCAAGGCTTTTCGACCAAGGAGCTGGCCAGCGCACTTCATATTACTGCCTACACGGTGCAGGATCATCTGAAAGCGATTTTCTTGAAAACAGATGTAAGCAGCCGTCGTGAGCTCGTATGGAAGGTATATTCCAGATTCAACTAACCTATGTAAAAAAGACAGATGACCCAATTAGGGGTCATCTGTCTTTGCTTCACTGCTCTATTTGGACACAAGAGCCTTATTTCTTCGAAGAGGAGTTCGTATCATCGTATGATACTGGTGAGGGCTTCGCAATCCATTCATCCGCCTCAGGCTCGATATCCACGCCATTTTCCAGCTTCGTTTTCTCCATCAAGGAATCTCCGTCCTCGTCCTTCTTGTTGCGGATTTTCGCTTCGTCTTGAGTGTGATCGCTCATGTTGATTCCTCCTTTTTTAATTTCATCTGATGGTTGTACCTTACTCATAATTACCCATTGCCGTCCTGTACAAACCTCTACACGACCAGATGCCCTTTTTTCTCCGCTGGTTCAATGGTTGCCTCAATGCCAGCATTAAACTCCAGAAAGTCGCTTTCCACTCCATCGCTGAAAATAACTCCATTTTCCGGCATCTGCGATGCAATCCGTAACGGCTTTTCGGCTGCTACCTGACCAAACACAAGATCCGCAGCAGTCGTTCGACTGGGGAAGGGTTCTCTCACCGTAAAATAAAGCGATGGCAAACTCCAGGTTGCACGATGATCCTGACTCGTTCCGTCTGCTGCCCCTTCCTGACTGAAGGCTGCACCTGGCATCAGCTGGCCTGGAGTCAGCGAGATTGGATGCCGTGTAGCACTGCCGACAATCCCGGCCGCTCCAGCAAGCACGCTGGTCAGCCAGCCTGTCGCTCCCAATCCGGTTGAAACGATAATGCCGCTGGAGGATTGCTGCTCTACCTGATCCTCCAGTCTTAGCTCATATCTCGCGGAGACATGAGTTTTGCGCCCAATGAACAAATCATTTACAGCATACAAGGATTGGCCATCATTTAATTGGGCCTTAGCCAGCGTAACTTCCTTAATTGGCCGTCTGTGCACGAACACATCCGGCACCACCCAGCGCAGGTCGGATACAGTAAACGGCAGCAATACCCCGTCCCAGCGCAATGGATCTGGATTCACACCGATAAGCGGCTGCTCGGTCAAATATTTTAACGTGTTGGCTACCAGCCCATCCTGACCCAGCACCACCACTGTATCCTGCTCCCCAAAAATAAAGTTCGGCACATGCTCCCGCTCCACAATCTGAACTCGACCCAAGGCCGTTAACTCCGACGTAGCCGTTGCCACCGCCCTGCGGTAATTTTCGTCCTCCAGCACATAATCACTGAAATCCGCACCCAGCCGTTCCATAAAGAAGCGAGCCTGCTGCACCGTATTGTATCGAACAATCAGTTCCTCCAGTCGCGTTTTACGCTTCACTAAAATGATCTTTTGCTCTGTCATTCGGCTGCTCATCGTGTTCTTCCTCCAGACCCTCTCGATCCTGCTGATCCGCTTGCTCCCGTATCTGACATGAGACCTTGCAGCAGATCCGGTGTAATATTCAGCTGACCGATTTTCCCTGCATTTTTTGCAAGCTCCTGGAATGCTATCGCAATTAGCTTATCCGGGCTCATATCCATGTTGGCCATAGCTTGAAGTACGTTCGGCTCAACATCCTGCAACGATTTCATGACTGCTGTCAGCTCGTAGGCCTTGGCATCGGCTTCTGCCTTTTTATTCGTTACGGTCAGCTCAATCAGCTCGCGCTTTTTCTCCTCCAAGGCCGTGTCAAATCGTAGCTGCTCCTCTTTCATCTCGCTTTGCTTTTGCTTCACAGAACGCTCGGCATCAAGTTGAGTTTCGCGGATTTGTTTCTTTTTCGTCTCCACTGCAATCTCGGTGTTCAGCTCGTTTTCCTTCACACGCCGCTCTTGCTCAATAGATGCATTACGACGCTCATACAAAGCGTGATCCGCGTTGCGAAGAATCTCTTCCCTCGCTTGAGCCTCCAGCGCTCTCATCGTCTCCTTATTGGGTAGAATCGCCAAAATCGACAACCCCATAACCTCAATGCCGAGCTTTTCCATTTCCGTATGCTGAGCAATATCCTTCGTCATGTTTTGGGCCAGACGTTCACTGGACTGAACAGCTTCTTTGAGCGGGACACGCTCCAAATACTTTTTGGTGAGCACTTTGGCGATGTTAATCACCCGTTGGGCCAGCTTACTCGGATCATCCGAAATGTAGCGTCGTTCCTTCAAGTCATACGTATAGTTTAAAATCTGCGTCGTTCTCCGATAATCTACAATTCGATAAGTCAGTTGCCCCTGCACCGTCACCGCCTGAAAATCATTCGTCATATCCTCAAACATGAACGGTACATCAATGGAAGAGACGGGCACGACGACGACCGAGGTGGTCGGGGCGTAATAATAAAAAGATAATCCAACACCCTCCCGAACCACCTTCCCGTTTTTCACCTTCATCACATATTCACTGGGCTGAAATTTAACAAAATTAAATCCAAACATAGCCGTTTCCCCGCTTTCTTTATAGTTTATAATATTATGTTATTATCATTTTGTTATTAACATTAAAATAACACACATTTTCAATAATATCAATATGACATTTATAAAAAAATAAAGGCTGTTTCCCCTCCGATATACTCGGTTAGAGGAAACAGCCTTATTGAAACACTTTATTTATTATCCACATTCCATTCTCTATAAAATTGCTCCAAGTACATCTCCATCCATTGATGCCGAACCTCCGCCAGCTCTCGGGCATAAGTGGTATTCATTAAATCTTTGAGCTTGAGTAGCTTTTCGTAAAAATGGTATATGGCACTTTTACCTGCGGCACGATACTCATGCTGTGAAAAGTCTTTATCCGGGTGATGCATCATACTGCCTTTTGAGCCTGCATACATAAAGGTTCTTGCAATCCCAATCGCTCCAAGAGCATCCAACCGATCCGCATCCTGCACTACTTGACCTTCCAGCGTCTCCATAGGCGGGTTTTGTCCACCATTGTAGGACATCGTAGCAATAATGGTCATCACGTGCGTGATTACATTCGGATCGCTGATATGCAGACGCAGCCACTGCTCTACTTTATCTAGTCCGGCTTGTTTGGAATCATTTAATTTTTCATCCGCTACATCATGCAGCAGTGCTGCCAGCTCACAAATAAACGAATCTGCGCCCTCTTTGGCAGCAATTTTAAGGGACAGCTTTCTCACCCGGTCTATATGCCACCAATCGTGACCACTGTGGTCATGCTCCAGCTGTTGCTGTACATACGGCTCCGCCTTTTGAATAATATCTGCCATCATCGCTTCCTGTTGCTCCGTTCGTCTCTTCATATGTCACCTTTCAATCCCGTCCATACTTTCTATGGTAGGTTCGTTTAATTTTTTAATGCTTGTCCATTTGCTTACTACGAATCATTCTTCATTTTATTCTATAGGGTGTATGGCATCCAACCTTTAGAACGAGAAGTCAGTAACGTGACAAAAAAAGAACCTCCAAAACCACATCAATCGTAGTCGCGGAAGTCCTTTTTCGTTTGTCTATCTAAACCCGATCCTATTTAACTTAATTCCGTATCTTACTCTACTCCACGACACCAAGCTCGCGGTTCTTCTCCTTAAAGCGGCTGTTATGAGAAGATACATATGCCGCTTTGTCAGCTGCTGGATCAATGTGCAACTTCGCGCTGTTCAGTGCAAGGGCGGCATCTGTGAACGCACCGGCAATCAGATACAACTTGCTTCCGTACTCAACAAAATCGCCTGCCGCGAAAATCCCTGGTAGATTCGTCTCCAGTTTTTCGCTCACTCGGGCATGCCACTCACCCATATCCAGCCCCCAATCCCGAAGCGGGCCGAAATCGGATTTTAGTCCATGATTTACGATGACTGCATCGACATTCAACACCTGTATTTCGTCCGTATCTACATGACTGATCGTCACCTGTTCAATCGTCTCTCCATTGTTGCTATGTAGCTGACTCACCGCGTATGGTGTGAGAACACGGACCGAAGATGATTTCATACGAGCTACATTTTTCTCATGTCCGCCAAAGTGATCCCGACGATGTACGACGGTCACACTCGCCGCAATAGACTCCAGCTCATTCGCCCAATCCACTGCTGAGTCGCCCCCACCGGAAATCAGGACGTGCTTGCCCCGGAATGGCTCCAGCTCTTGTACAGTATAATGCAGGTTCGTAACCTCATAGCGGTCTGCCCCCTCAATCTCCAGCTTAGCCATTTTGAGAATACCATAGCCTACTGCCAGAACGATCGTGCGTGTCCAATGCTGTTCCCCTGTGGCAGAAGTTAGCAGGAACGTGCCATCCTCTTGCCGATCCAAACCAGTGATCTGCTGTCCCAGCACAATGGTAGGCTCGAACGTCCGCGCCTGCTGCTCCAGCTGATCAATCAGCTTTTCACATAAAACCGGGGTAACCCCCCCGACATCCCATATCATCTTCTCTGGGTATATGCGCATCCGTCCGCCCAGCTCATGCTTGGCTTCGATCAGCTTGGTCTTCATATCTCTCATTCCACTGTAAAATACGGTATACATACCGGCAGGACCACCGCCGATGATCGTTACATCATATAATTCCAAGGATACTGTCACTCTGCAACTCTCCCTATCATAGCGTAATATCTCTGCTCCTATTATAAGTGATAATAATTATCAATATCAATTAAGAAATAAAAACATGACCATTACAGAGTTTTTCGTGACCTTAGAACTATATTTTATAGGTTTATAAAGCTACTCATGCATGGAAGAATCCATATTTTCATTTCCTCCTTCGTCCTATCAAGTGAATTTCTCAAAAAAATTACTTCCATCGATCATCCAATACCGTTCAGATGAAGGTACCTCGTTCAAAAAGTCTTGATATTCCCCTTTCCACCCCGCTGGGACATAGTGTTCATACGAAGCTGGCTCAGGAAATAGCGAATAGAGAACTTTCTCGTCAAAGTTAACATACAGAGCAGGACAGAACTCCAACAATTCATCCTGATGCTGAATAGCCTCATCCAGCAACTGAAGCATTGAAGTTAGTTCCCCTGTAGCCACCTTATATTCACAGATGTGATCCAAAAATGCTCCCGCTGTGGTTTCATCCAAAATAGCGATACCGAACCGTTCCTCCATTTCGATAGTCAGAAACCAATACTCTCTTTCCGTCACATACCAGTTCCATTTCCCTTCAAAAATAACACCAACAATAATGTTTTGCGCATATTCAGGCCATAATTTCATGAGCTTCTCGCGTTCCCCTCTTTCTCACTCACAGTTCGATCCAAAACCGGTTTACACGGTTTCCGTCTTCCTCTATGTAATCCTTGTCCGGCGTTCCGCCGTTTCGCAGGATCGTTCTTTTGGAGCTGATATTATCAGAGTCACATACGACCAGAGCTCGGGAAATCCCCAGTTCTTTTGCTTTTTCCAATGCCAAGGCCAACATAGTTACAGCGTACCTGTTCCCTCGTGCAGAAGGACGGATACCGTAACCAATATGACCTCCGGCATTCATTAGGTGTTCGTTAAGGTCATGTCTGATATTCACTGCTCCCACAACCTGTTCATTCGCATTCACAAGCCAGTATGTTGAGCTTTTGACCCAGCCTTCAGACAGGTTCATTCCATTTTCCTGATTACTTAAAAACGTCAGCATACCTTCAAAATCGTACGGCTCTACAGAGATCACACAAGGTACCATATGCTCCTGACTCTTTTTCCATTCCTCATAAAATGAAAGATAAGCCTCCTTCCAGTCCTGATCCGGCTTTACCAATCTGACGGTCTGCATCCACTCACGGCCTCCTCTTTAAACGTTCAATTCATCTGCTATTGCTTATATACCTCAATATCTATGAACTTTTGCGCCCAATCTGCAAAAGAGAGCTTATCATCCCAGGTGACTTGCTTCATCGCTTTGGCACATCCCCAGTTTAGAACCTGCTGATGCAGCATATGCACCCGGAAACGCTCAGTAAATCCTTCTTTAGCTTCCATTCCTTGTGCGTAAGCAGTAAGAAAACCTTTTGCCAACTCTTCTTCGCCATTCTCCAGATACATGGTGGTTATTTTCGGAAGGTCGGCAATCCCATCCCCAAAATAGGCTGTCGTAAAATCAAAAAGACCACTGACTCTCCAACCCTTATCCCCATTCTGTACAAGAAAATTTTGCGGTTTAAAATCCCCCATCACAAAGGTGGCAGCTTCCAGCTGATCGAATGCTTGACGAGAGCCTTCCAATATTTCCTCTACCCATTCCATATCCTGTACAGAAATGTCCGAGTATTTTTGGGCATCTTCTAGCCAATATCGAATTCGCCCATACAACCATACTCGATAAGAAACTTCAAAAGGACGAATGGCTAGAGTTGTTGTATCCAGCTCTCCACTGTTCTTAAGCTTCCAGCTATGAAGCTCCAACAGAACATTAGCAAGCATTTCAGCCATTTGCTGTTTATCCAGCGAGGTCAGCTTTGCTTGCAACTCAGGTGTATGTATATGCTGACCGTATAGACGGGGCATAACTGCATAGCTCCAGCCAAAAATGTCCTCCGTATGATCCACAAGATACGGTGTTGGCACGGGAATTGAAGTCCGTGTCTGTATTTGCTCCACCATAAACTTTTCTTCTATCCATTGCCCTAGAAAAAGCGGGTTCCCCTTCAGCACAAACTGCCCAGCCGTTGAGGAAACATAGAGGGTTTGCCCTAGGACACCTTCTGCCGTTTTTTCGTAAGACAGCAAACGTCCCAAATCAAAACGATTCAGCATCCTTTGCATTTGGTCATTTGTTACCTCACCTAGCCGATTAGACGAAAAATAAATGGTCGTCGTCATCTCTACACACCATAGCTCTTAATCGTTGCTTCCAGGGTTTCATCCGTATCTGCCAGCCAAACGAAACTAACCTCAAACGTTCCCGGCTCGAAAAACAATGGAAATCTCCGCTTAAACCAATCCTGCATCGGCAGATTTAGCGCTTCCTTCATATCGACCCACAGCAGTTCCCCCTCGGGGGGATTTTTTAATAGTTCACCTTCAGTGGCTGTAGCCAAATAGTTAAAGACCATATACCTCAGCCCTTGACTTGGATCACAATATTCGTCGATTCCTTTAAATACAATTTCCGTCACGGTTAAGCCCGTTTCTTCCTTTACTTCACGAATGGCCCCATTCACAATGCTTTCTGGAAACTCTACTTTTCCTCCTGGAGCAATATAACCCGGAAACCCCTTTCGATTGGGTCTATTCATAAGCAATACCTTGCTTCCGTCTTGAATCATACACATGGTATATATTTTGTGTGTCACTTCTGTTGTCAATCCGATCATACCTTTCTTTATTCACGATTCATGATCTAGCTTTTAACTTTCTCACCGACATATTGTGGTTAAATATGGTATTCACCATACTTTAACGCGTTATTTTGTAGAGCGCAATAACTCTAACCATAGACTAGATTAGAAAACTCATGCCTAAGTCGGTCAAAATCAGTAAAAAAAAGACCGCCTTTCTGCAAAGCCGTTGGTACTACCAAGCGACTCCAGAAAGGAACGGTCTTATCCATCATGCCAATAATCAGTTTTCTAGACACGCCCCGGATAACGAGAACCTGCTGCGAAGCCTTTAGGCGAAATGCGCTCAATCTCTTGAAGCTCTGCTTCCGACAAGGAGATCTGTAGAGCACCAAGATTTTCACGCACTCTTTCCAGTCTCTTCGTTCCCGGAATCGGAACGATATGGTCGCCTTGCGCCAGCAGCCATGCCAGCCCCAACTGAGCAGAAGTACAGCCTTTTTGGGCAGCCAGTTTTTCGATCAGGAGGACAACTTCTAGATTTTTGTGGAAATTCTCGCCTTGGAAGCGTGGAAAATGACGGCGGTAATCATCCTCTGGCAGATCGTCAAATTTCTTGATCTGTCCCGTGAGGAAACCTCGACCCAGTGGACTGTAGGGTACGAAGCCGATTCCCAATTCGTTCAGTAGCGGAAGAACATCATCTTCCACTTCTCTGCTCCACAAGGAATATTCGGTTTCTACCGCGCTAATTGGATGCACCGCATGCGCGCGGCGGATCTGTTCAGCCGACGCTTCCGACAAGCCGATATAACGGATTTTCCCTTCCTTAACCAAATCGGCCATCGTTCCGACGGTCTCTTCAATCGGAGTATTGGGATCGACTCGATGCTGATAATACAGGTCGATATAATCAATCCCCAGATGAAATAGACTGGCGTCCACGGATTTTTTAATATATGCCGGATCTCCTTTGGGCCCCTGAGTGTGCGTGATTCCGAATTTAGTGGCAATCACGGCCTCCTCCCGACGACCCTTGAGCGCACGTCCAACCAGCTTCTCATTGCCGCCGAACTTCTGCTGTGCGTATTCCTCACCATAAAGATCTGCTGTATCAAACAGCGTTACACCAAGGTCCAGCGCTCCCTGAAGTGTACGCACCGACTCCTCGTTGTTCGGCATCATCATCGTGCCAAGGCCCAGAGCTGATACCTCCAGCCCTTCATGTCCCAATTTCCTTTTCAGCATATCATGGTTCCCTCTTTTCTTTGGGTAAATGGATGGAATGAACATGTACTCATTCTAATGGACCCATATGGAGGCAACCACAGTACGTTTATACTAGTAACAAGATTACCAGGCAGAGGATTGGCTTACTGGCGTGTAGATACAAAAGTGCAGACCCGGTTGGTCCGTAATGCTTGCTAAAGAATTAATATCATAGGAAACTGCCTCCACAGCGCCAGGGATTTGAAAGGAAACCCGATTCACTTTTTTGAGCTGGATATGATGCAGCTTCCACATGGTGTCAAACTCCATACTTTCCACACGTAGCCGTTCTACCGTCTCCTCAAACCAAGGATCTCCTAAATACTTGTCATAATAGGTTCTAAAAACAGCTACCGAATAGGACGCAAATTCTTCCCAGTTAACCATTCGACGACGTAATTCGGAATCCACGAACAATAAACGAATCATGACACGTTCAGAAATAGACAGGGAAGAAAAATCGGTAATGACCTCATTCGCCGCGCTATTCCAAGCAAGCACTTCCGCTTTCTCATTGCTGATGAAGGAAGGATAGGACAACTGATCAATAATATGTTGCCACTGTGGATTCAGCGTTGTATGGATGGGCGAAATAGCAACCGTCTCATTGGGATTCCACAATTGAATTAGATGTGCTCTCTCATCATGAGTTAATTGTAGAGCTTCTCCTATACTTTCGATAACTTCCTTAGATGCTGTTACTTCTCTACCTTGTTCCAGCCATGTGTAATACGTCGCACTGACACCTGCCAGCATAGCAACTTCTTCTCGGCGAAGCCCCGGTGTTCTTCGCTGACCCTGTGAAAGTCTAAGGCCTGCCTGCTCTGGTTGAAGTCGATTTCTACGTGATTTCAGAAAAGCTCCCAACGTTTTCGATTTACTATAATCATTAGACATGTGTCACCTCTTTTCCAATCAATCGCCATAGAACGATCACAGTCCCTCGTCAAACAACTGCAGACCTATGATTTCAATGGCGACACCGTCGCCCGCTTTAACGTTGACATCACCATTTATTTCTTCAAAATCCAAAATAAACGTAGTGTCTCCTACTACAATCTCCAGACATTCTATCTCGCCTGCTTCGCCCTGCATCACTTGATGTATCGTTCCTTGAATCCAATAGTCGCCTAGCTTTGGTTGAGGTCGAAAAATCCCTGTCTCTTCAGTAGACTTAAGCCTTCTGAACCCCTCTATACTGGATTGAGAAGTCTCGACCGAAATTACACAACCGGGAATCATCTTATTCAAGCTTTGTTCATACGGGACAACATACGCATATCCGGAAGTCAGTTCATGCCAAAAATATGTCCAGTAGCCGTATACTTTTTCCTCGCCCATACTACGAATGATGATATGCTGATCTTTATTTATTTCCTTGATCTGTACACGCATATATAGAGTCCTCAGTAGATACTTTTCTTATAATAATAGTGTTTAAAGCCTCTCGGAGCATCGTCAATGACACCAACGACTTCATACCCATGCTTTTCATAGAATTTAGGCGCTTGAAAAGTAAACGTATTAAGTTGTATAAAATTACACCCTTTATCTCTAGCAATCTGTTCAATTTCACCAAGCAGTTGTGAACCGTAGCCCTTTCCTCTGTAACGCTGATCTACCCACAAAATATCAACCTCCACCCAGTTCCAACATAGTACACTTAGGAGACCGCCCATGACCTGACCGTCTTCATCTTTGAGCGTAAGATTAATCTCTTCGTATCGGGTTCGAATATCTGCTGGGACGTGTTTCGCATTAAACTCAATCAACTTGTTCCTGACTAAACGCGCTTCCTCTCTACTACTTCGATTCATCTGAGGTTCCAGCGTCATGGCATAAATCCTCCAATTTGAAATGATTACTAGCACTTACTGATTTAAATATAGAAAATAATAGGGTTAAAATACTTTCATCTTCCTACTGTTATATATTGTATATACTTTTCTATGTTTAGTCACATGATTCAATTTAGATGGACAGAATTATTCTAATCGAAATATCGCTGATTAAAGTCGCTCTATGGATTCATGCAAAATATTTAGTAAACGAAAAAAGCAGGCCCCTATGAAACGGAGAACCTGCTATCGTTTATACATCGTCTGTCATACAGGAGAAGAGATGGAATGATTAAATTGAAATATCCAGTGATTTCCCAACTCCCGTAATATCGCTGCTGTTAGCGCTGTTGATACGAGTTGTTTCTGTGTTACTTGGAGCGGGCTTTTCCATTTTTGGAGTTGACGTACTGCTGGATTGCGAACTTTGCTGTGCAATTTGAGCTTCAATCTGTTTAATTTGTTGCTGAAGCTGCTTCATTTTTGTTTCTTTTGTATCTTTATTATCCTTACTTTGCTGTACCTTGTTGTACTCCGCTTCAAGTTGAGCTTTTTGCTTTTCCAGACTAGCTGTATCGTTGGTACTGGATGATGATGTGCTTGCAATAGATATTGAACTGCTGGATGTGGATGAAATGTTCATACGAGATTTCCCCTTTATAAAAGTATGAGTTTTACACGTGTGGGCTAACCGGTTCTAAGCTATGGCATTCGATTCATCTGTATTTCCCCATGCATCTTTTAATGCGGAAAGCAGATCTGTTTCCTGATCTTTGTCCGAAGCTGTTGACCCGGATATAAGACTAGAACTCAGAATGCTCTGCAAATCACTCAGCAAGGACCTTTTTCCATCTACTGTAAGCTCTTTTTCAGATGTAGTGCTGTTATCCTCTTGATTGGAAGTCTCTTGGATATTCCATGCGAATGGAGGCATAATTCCACCCATTGCCTGCATCATAGGAGGCAGACCACTGCTATCCATTTCAGGATGGGACGGGTCACCTTCAGGCGTCGGTGCAGGACGATTATTTTGGATCGTTTCTGCTATCTTATCGAATAGATCCGATACTTCCTCATCTGTTGCCGTCGAAATATCCACATCAGCTAATAAGTCTCTAACCGAAGCCAACGAATTCTTCCTGCTATTAATGAGTTCATCTGTATCAGAGGAAGCACTGGAAGACATCAGGTAACTTTGCAGATCAGACAACAGCGTTTTCTGTTCGTCTGTAGTTAGTGCAATGGTATCCTGGTCATCGTACTTGTAATCATTACAGTAGTTTTCCGTAGGAAGCGGAGCCTGCATTCCTCCCGTGTATTGCATGAATTCCTTACTCAATTCAAGTGAATCGTTAGATTTCTTGTGTGTGGTATGACCCGCGGTATTTAGTCCATTCTCATTTGACTTCACCATATTCGATTGATCATAGGAAGTCGTGATGAGATACCTGTTAATGGATAGTGACAAAGTAGATCCCCTCTCAGTGTACATAATGTTTTTAGCTGCCCACCTACCTTTCATCGGTAACAAAACTGAATGCAACCTGAGGGTATGCTGAATGATAACTGAATAAATACAGACTCATTAATACCGTAACCCTTTTATTATTTCCTAGACCATAGTCAGGGAAAATCCCCTCCGCAAGACGGGGGGATCAACCCTACTTGAGACAGGAGTAAGTAAAGGGATAATTTGTTACTCTTAGCAAAGAATAAATGAACGTATTTTAAAAATTGAAAGTAGGGAAATGATGTATGATCCGTATTAGCCATTTGGTTCACGAGAGACTTATGTTCCTAGTCAAATTTTTGTACTCGCCTGCATACGTGGGTAGTGTAACACCAAGTTCCAGATTTTTAGCTAAAAATATGATAGAATCCATTCCATGGAGTGAAGTTCATGCTGTTGCCGAGCTTGGTGCTGGAACAGGGGCAATTACCCAATACATCCCGTCTGCTGCTGAATTTCAACCCAAGGTTTTACTCTTTGAGAAAGACCAAACCATGCAGCAGAGTTTAAAAAGAAGATTCCCGAATTATCTGTGCTATTCCGACTCGCGTGAGCTTCAGCTTGCTATGAAAAATGCCCAAATAGAACAGCTTGACTGCATAATCAGCGGGCTGCCATTTTTCAATTTTCCACAAGCGATGCGAAATCAGATTGTAGAACAAATTCATCTATCACTCAGGAATGGAGGAATGTTTGTGGCCTTTCAATACTCTAAACAGATGAAGCAGCAGTTAGGTGAATGGTTTGATATTGAAGAAATCAAGTTTGTGCCAATGAATGTTCCACCCGCATTCGTGTATGTATGCCGAAAGAAAACCTAAGAAAGGAGTACGGGTATGGACGTGGAATATTTAATTTCCATCATCGAACAATACGGCTATGCAGCATTATTCTTTTCTCTATGGCTGGGGATTGTGGGTCTGCCCATCCCGGATGAAGTCATCGTGATGACTGGCGGGGCTGTAACAGGCATGGGCATACTTCACCCGTTACCCGCTTTTTTAATTGTATATCTTGGGGTTATATCAGGCTTGTCCTTAGGTTATGTATTGGGGAGAACCGTGGGCACACCGATTCTAGAACGTTTGCGTCGGAAGAAAAAAATGGACAGGTACATTACGTTTTCGGAAAAATTGATACATAAGTATGGCAACTTCACTATTTGCATCAGTTATTTGCTGCCGATCGTCCGTCACATTATCCCTTATATTGTCGGAATCAATAAAATGAGCTTCAAGCGCTATGCCCTCTTCTCTTATTCAACGGGTTTGATCTGGACGCTGATCTTCTTTCTGCTCGGACGTATCTTTGGCGATCATGTACAAGCAGTAGGAGAACTAATCCATCGTTATGGCTTGCAGATGGTATTGCTTCTCATCATGCTGACAATTATATTTCTTATAATGAAATTTGTATGGGGGAAGAAAACAACAGAGGAGTAAAGGTAGAACACGAGTGGCACTAAGATAACCTTTAAATTTGCTTATATTATGAACATACGCAGACGGATGGTGCTTCCCATCGCCACCGCCCCCGGATTTCTGAAATAAAGTCTTCAACAGTAGAAATCCGGGGAGGTGATGCTTCCGAAGTGAGCTTTCCTACGGAAAGCTTTTAAAGCGACCGCTTCGCTTGTACAGCACCATTCCGTCTACTCCGTTTTCCATGTACATTTTTTAAGTTCAACCTATAGAGACTATCATTTCCTCACATGACAGGACAGAGCTATAGGATCAGCTCATAACGGTAAAATCCCCCATCATTGATATTTTGATTTCATTCATACTCTCTTGTACTGAAATATTATTCTTTCCTATCGATACCCAATTCCCTTGAATCCTGTCAGTGTACATGTTGCTGAGCTGCGGTCAATAATAGTTGGGAGATCCCTCGTTTTCGGTATTCTTCATCCAAGAATAAATCATCAACATCCAAGATCATTTTATAGAAATAGAAGAAAACGAAAGAAACAATTGTGTAAACTCAATCACTTTCTTTTTTGCTTATCATTTTAAGTAAAATCAAGAATGTTCACAAAATATTCGATATTTATTGAAATTTCCTATTGATTTGACGTCACTATGATGTCACCTTTCGGTATACCAAATCGCTATGCAATGATACAATATTTACATGATATTTTGTCATTACACATTAAAATATTTTCCCTCCGGAGGTTTGCAAATCATGTCTAATTCTTTAGAAATATTAGTTGAACCCATAATCAGAAACCGATTAGAAACATTGTATAGCAATCTTTCTAAAACCATCCCGGAATACAACCAATTTTCCACGGAAAGCAACCAGTATTTTCAACAAATCCGTGAATCCGTTCCCGAGCATCTCGAACATACCCTGTTTTTATATGAAGATGCCCAAATCTCTCTACAATCTATTCTAGAGAACCAAATATATTTACAGGGATTCAAAGATGCTATGCAAATTTTAGATGAGTTACGTAACACCTATACTGGGTAAGAACTACATAATAATTTTCAACTTTTAAAATATATCTTTTAAAAAAACAAAAAACGCCTAGAAACAGGCGTTTTCATTTTTGTCCTTTTTAGCAATACTATCCATATGATATACTATAAACTAACAACGCTTAGATGGGCGGTCGGCTAGTCTCCTGCAAAGGAGGTGATGCCTGTGGAGGTTAAAGATACATTGATGTTGATGATTCAATTTGCGACATTGGTGATCTTGATTCTTTCCTTCAACAAAAAGAAATAGACCGCCCTCTGGAAAAGGTTAGCGGTCTATTTTACTAATCCAACCCTACAGCCACCGCCCTTATAAGCGGCTGTTGTAAAAGAGTGAGGATGTTGGCAGCATCCTTACTCTTTTTCAGTATATACTTATTAGCTTTAGTTTATCACAGGAAAAACCATATTGCCAATATGGAAAATCTTTTTAAGGGCGGCTTTCCTTTCACACCATGTTACTTCTTTAATTGAAGCAACTTTACTAACTTGTCATGAATGGCAGTATTCGGATAATTCCCGCTAAACTGAGAAGACCCAGGTCCCATCGCGGTTAACGCCACATCAACAGATGTATGTCCACCCGTGGTCCAATCGATATAAAACTTCTCATCGGAGCCTTTTACAGTAAAAGGACCATCCTCTTTGGAAATGCCTTCACCGGATTCATCCTCCGCATCTTCGCCTTCAATCGCCAAACCGCCCGTTTCATGATCTGCCGTCACCAACACTAATGTATCTGGATGCGCTTTGGCATACTCTTTAGCTACTTTAACGGCCTTATCAAGTTGTTGCCCAGCCTTAATCGTTAACTCCCCTTCATTGTCATGCGCCATCTCATCCGTTCCTTCTTCTTCTACCATCAGGAAAAAACCTTTTTGGTTTTTGGAAAGAACATCAATCGCTTTAGCCGTCATATCCGGTAGAGAAACGGTTGGGTTGTAAGAGTTACCCAGCTTGTTGTGAGCTTGAAACATCTCTTCATTGGCGAACAGTCCTAGCAACTTAGAACCTTTGGCTGCTTTCATTCCTGCCTGATCCGTCACATAGCTATAACCCAGCTTCTTCGCTTGTTCTACCAAATTCCCTTGAGTTCCCTTACTAGCTTCCTCAGGATCTTCTGCCGGAGCATCTGGATGTTTGCCTACTGTTCCGGCAGGGTACCAGAAATCCTCACCACCGCCCAGAATAACATCCAGCTTGCTTTTCTCCAGATACTGCTTGGCAATCTCGCTTTGAGCGGAGCGTTTTTCGACATGCGCACCAAAGGCGGCCCCCGTTGCGTCTGTCACTTGGCTTGTCGTCACGACACCTGTAGACATGCCTGCTTTTTTAGCCAGCTCCATAATCGTTGCCACTGGTTTTTTATTCAAATCCATTCCGATTGCGCCGTTATACGTTTTCACACCTGTTGCAATGGCAGTTGCAGCCGCGGCAGAATCCGTAACCAGGTTATCCCCTGAACTTGTACTAACCAGGCCGGTTACAGGCATGTTATCCATTTCAAGTAATCCCGATTTCCCTACCGTCGCCAAGCGAATCGCGTTGCGACTTGCTTCTCCCATACCATCGCCGATAAAAAGAATGACATTCTTAGGAGCATCGACCTTCGCTGACGAAGTTTTCAGTCCTTTGGATACCTGTGCGGTAGTAGACTTGGTATTAGATGAGGCTGCAAAAGCGTTAGGGATATTAGCAGATAACAATGGCGCACTCAAAACGGTAATGGCACCTAAAGCAAGGATACTCTTTTTCATCGAACGCTTTTTCACAAGGTCACACTCCAATAAATTTGATATTCATATATGATAAAGTAATCATATATTTGTTTTGTAAAGCATCGTAAAGCAATAGATTATGCGAATGTAAAATTTGGAATGAGCGCCTATTTATTTATAAAACAAAAAAGACACCGACTCTTGGTATATCAAAGTCGATGCCCTCTGGCGTTTTTATTTAAATGGCGGCGATATTTTTGCCGATCGGCATGGTGTAGTAGAGCGGTTTTTGCTGTCCATTTTGCTGATAGACTACAAGCAGCAGGGTGCGGCCTTCGGCTGTCAATGGGCTTCCTCCGCTCAGGATATGATCCAGACTGAACGGCAGTACATCCAGCACAGCGTGCTTTTGCAGTTCCTTTTCACTCAGCTTCAAGGAAGCAAAGGCTGGAATAATCTCGCGGTATGGCTGCGGCTGTTGACTGCCTACATCCGTCCCACCTGTACTCTCCTTGCTCGCATCTGCCACAAAATCTGTAACCGCAGGTGACAACAGCGCATCCGGATGCTGGAGAACCATTTTCATATAGCTGGACCAATCATTCTTCTCCAAGGTATGCTCCCACCAAATTTTACGCGGCTTGTATTTATGGTTAAGGAAATAATCAAGCTTCATCAGTCCAAGCACCATATCCATTCGCTTTGTTCCACGCGATTCTAGAAAGGACTGGAGACGCGTGAACAAGTCTTCGAGCTGATGCCCGATTTTTTGCCAGCCCTGTCCTTCCCAGTAGTCTCCGAATTCCTGAAAGAAATCAAAGGCGGACGAGAATTCGCGCTCAATCAGATAGTTAACTGTATGATCCATACGATGAGAGTTCCAGTATTTTTCCAATACATCTTCCAAGCGCTTGAGCCGGACGATATCAGCAAAGGAAAGGACGTCATTGCTCAGCATTTCATACGGCGCAACATCCATATACGTATAGTTATACTTGTCTGCGTCGATACGCAGTCCGGTGCCACGCAGCATTTTGAGGAAGCCAAGTTGAAGCTCTTCCGGGCCGAGCGCAAAAACGTCATTAAACGTTTTACGGAATGTGTTGTAGTCCTCCAAGGGCAATCCGGCGATCAAATCCAAATGCTGGTCGATTTTACCACTTTGTTTGACCTTGGTAACAGTACGGGAAAGTTTGGTAAAGTTCTGGCGACGCTTAACCAACTCATTGGTAGGATCATTCGTTGATTGGACACCGATTTCAAAACGAAATACGCCCGGCGGCGCGTTTTCCGCCAAATAATCCAATACTTCAGGACGCATAATATCTGCCGTAATCTCAAACTGGAAGACACAACCACGGTGATTTTCAATCAAAAATTTGAACATTTCCAGCGCATAATCGCGTTTAATGTTAAACGTCCGATCCACGAACTTAATTAGGTTGGCTCCATTGTCGATCAGATACAGAATATCCGACTTTGTACGCTCGATATCGTAATAGCGCACCCCAACTTCGATGCTCGACAGACAAAACTGGCAACTGAACGGACAGCCTCGGCTCGTTTCAAAATAAACAACCCGTTTCCCAAGTTCCGGTATATCCTCTGCAAAACGATAGGGCGACGGTAGCTCGTTCAAGTCCGCTTTCGGGCGACCGGGCATCTGAATAACCTCTTCTCCCTTACGGTAAGCCAGTCCATACACAAAATGGAACTTGCCATCCCCTTCCAACTCCTGCAGCAGTTGATGGAAGGTTTCCTCTCCTTCACCAACCACGATAAAATCCACATTCGCCAAGCGCTTCATCCAGTGATCCGTATCGTAGGATACCTCTGGACCACCCAGAACAATTTTGACCTCGGGCATAATCTTTTTCAACACATCAATGACTTTGATCGTCTCTTCAATGTTCCAAATATAACAAGAAAAGCCGATGACATCTGCCCCGCGTTGAAACAAATCGGATACGATGTTCATCACCGGGTCCTTAATCGTGTACTCCGCCAACTCGATATCAAAGTCCTTTTCACTGTAGGCTTTGAGGCATCGAATGGCCAGCGAGGTATGAATATATTTTGCATTTAACGTTGATAAAATGACTTTCATAGGTCACAACCTTCTATAGTTTGCATGAACTGTTATATCCCCTTACCTTAGTATAGCTATTCAAAATCCTCGTACACATCGTCTGCATAAATCTCGTCCTCGCTTATCGTTCCCCCGATACTCCCCTGATTTTGAAAAAAATCAAGAAACGGCTTGCCGTACTTGCGGAACTTCACTTCGCCGACACCCTTGATCCGCAACATGTCTGCCTCGGATTGCGGGCTCGCTACGCTCATCTCACGCAGCGTTGCATCATTGAAAATGATATAAGACGGTACATGCTCCTGAGCGGCCAGATCGCGGCGAATCAGGCGCAATTGCTCGAACACGGTTTCGTTGACTGCAGCCGGGTATGCATCGCGTCCCTGTCGTCCGCGTGAACCTGCTCCACCTGCAAAAGCCGTGGCATGTCGCACCACACGCTGCATGACTTCTCGCTGGCCTTTCAGCACCTCAGCCGCAAGCTGCTGCAAGCGTACGACTGGATATTGTCCCTCGGACAACATTAGATAGCCTTCCGAAACAAGAACATTGATAATTTCGGCAATTTCTTTTTCCGTTCGGTTGCCCATCACGCCATAGGTTGGCAGGCTGTCAAAACCATATTGCAGCACTTTTTTGTTACGCGATCCCTTCAACACCGAAGCGACCATCGAGACCCCATAACGTTCCCGCATGCGATGAATACACGAAAAAATCTTCTGCGCATCTATGGTCATATCAACCAATTCCCGCTCATCTGTACATGAACTGCATATGCCGCAAGCTTCATGCTCCTCCGCTTCTCCAAAATACTCAAGCTGTGCCGTACGTAGGCAACGAGTCGTGTAGCAATAATCAACCATCTGTTGGAGCTTGCGATAGTCGTTGCGCTTGCGGTCTTCATCCTGTGGATTTTGCTCAATCAGGAACTTCTGCGTCACAATATCTTGCGGTCCGAACAGTAAAATACATTGACTCGGGTCGCCATCACGTCCTGCGCGCCCCGCCTCTTGTACGTAAGCCTCCATATTTTTAGGCATGTTGTAGTGAATGACATAGCGTACGTTCGATTTATCTATCCCCATGCCAAAGGCATTGGTTGCTACAATGACCCGGATATCGTCGTACAGAAACCCTTCCTGGCTATCTGCACGTTCCTGATCTGTCATCCCGGCATGATAGCGTCCAGCCGCCATGCCTGCGTCACGTAGCCGTTGGTACAAATCGTCCACATCCTTACGTGTCGCCGCATAAATAATGCCCGATTCACCCTCATGCTCACGGGTATAATTCAGTAAAAAGCTGCGTTTGTCTTCCCCACGCAGCACACTGAAAGCCAAATTGGGCCGTCCAAGGCCTGTAACGAACGTCTCCGGTGAGCGCAGACGAAGCAGGCGCACGATATCATCCATGACCTGCGGTGTCGCCGTTGCCGTAAACGCCGCCACGATTGGGCGTTCATACAGCCCGTCCACGAATGGAGCCACAGCCAGGTAGCTGGTACGGAAATCATGGCCCCACTGGGATACGCAGTGAGCCTCATCTACCGCAACGCAGGAAATTGGCAACTGAGCCATTTCATCGCGAAACCAGTCCAGTTCCAGTCGTTCCGGTGCGACATATAGTAACTTCAAGTCACCATTCCGTGCGGCTCGTATGCGATCATTCACTTCTCGACCACTCAACGTACTATTGATGTAGGCAGCAGCAATCCCCATGGTGGTCAGCGCATCCACCTGGTCCTTCATCAGCGAGATGAGCGGTGACACGACAATGGTCAGCCCCTCATGCAACAACGCGGGGATCTGGTAGCATATCGATTTTCCGCCCCCTGTCGGCATGATGCCCAACGTATCGTTGCCCTCCAGCATACTGGCCACAATTTTCTTTTGTCCCTCCCGGAAATCGGGATAGCCATAAAATTTTTGCAGCAAGTCCTGCGCCCGTTCCAATGTTGGTGCTTGTACACTCATAGTTTCAAAACTCCTCATATTTCTAGCGTCCTTGACGCATATCGGCTTTTCTTTCGTTACCTTTAGTTTACCGGGGTTCAGGGTAATGTTCAACCGCTAGAAGACTGCCAATCTGGTTTAGTCCCTTATGGCGTTCGCTGTTTTCTCATGATATAGTGAACACGGTGCCGCACATTTGTCCATAATTATGAAGAGACACGGTTCCAAGAAGGAGAAAGAACCTATGAACAATCGGAAACCCCAACGGAAAAATCATACAAAATCTACGTCAAACGCAAGCCATTCCAAACGCAGTCATAAACCTGCCGGAAGATCTGGCTCCCATAGACCGGAAGCTCAACGGAGAACGAATGCTTTTGATAAAGCCCCTGCCAAAACATACATCGTCCAGGAGCCTGCCGAGCTGTTAAGCTTTTTAGTAGAGCATGTGACTGGCATGGGTCGTAACTCCATTAAATCAGCACTGGCTCGTGGGCAGGTGTCCGTCAACGGCATTCCGCGTACCGTGCACAATTTTCCACTGGAGCAAGGTCAGACTGTCGCGCTTTCTAAAGAAAAAGTAACTCCCGTCGTACCACTGACTGGGCTACGTATCTTGCATGAGGATGAAGCCATTATCGTTATCCATAAGGATGCCGGGTTGCTGTCCGTGGCTTCAGCGCAGGAGCAGGAAGTAACAGCCTATCGCCAGCTTACGGCCCATGTGAGGCGCGAACATCCGTACAATCGTATTTTTGTACTGCATCGTTTGGATCGGGATACATCAGGAGTGATGATGTTTGCAAAAAGCGAAGCCATACAGCAGGAAATGCAAAAAGCGTGGAAGGAAGTTGTGTATGAACGAACATACATTGCTCTTGTAGAAGGACAGGTTAAAAAAGCTGAGGGTACAATCACCTCATGGCTGAAAGAAAGCAAGACGCTAAAAATGTATTCCAGTCCTTATCCGAATGACGGACAGCACGCAGTCACTCATTACAAGCTGCTTCAAGCCAATCGTCATTTTTCTTTGCTGGAAGTACGTTTGGAAACCGGACGCAAAAATCAAATCCGCGTACATATGGAGGATATCGGTCATCCAATTGTTGGAGATAAAAAATACGGTTCCAAATCCAAGTCGATTGGGCGCCTTGGCCTACATGCGAGGGTATTGTCATTTATTCATCCCGTCACCGGAGTATTGCTGCGTTTTGAATCCGATATTCCTAAAACTTTTTTGAATCCGTTTCGGGAGTAGAATTGAGCAAAGCATACGGAGATTAAGTGGAAAAATAGAAGAGGAAATGAGGGGGCTGTAGAAAACAGCACCCTTTTTTTGATTGATTAAGCGGTATACCTCCGAATACCATCAGCCATTTTCATCAACTCATCCCATATATATATGGGCGTATTACACACTGGACAATCTAGCCAACCGATTAAATAGGGTAATTGAGCAAGAAGCTTGTTCTCTTCAATTTTCTGGGCATATTCGTGTAACCACTGTATATTAGCACCTTTATGGTCCAATGAACGGGGGCGGATCGGATGGGGAACCAGATTGTCTGAATTTACAGGGTCCTTATCATAGACAACCAGGGTGTCATTCTGTTCATCAGGCCAAATATAGAGCGGGGTACCGCAATGCGGACAATCCAGCGTATATTCGTCACCTGTATCGAAGCTTTGTAGCATATAAGCTATACAGCGATATCCCTGAAAAGCGGCACCCGCAGCCAGAACATAGCGTTTACCTACATCCCCTTCGTGTTCTTTCGCATAGAGCACCATTTCTTCAGTCAATTCTGCAAGTCGGACAATGGCACACCGATATTGCGCATAAATATATTCAGCCACACTAGAATCCACTTTCACCTGATCCCTTGTAAATTCCAATGGAACTTTGGTATGTAAGGGATTGTTATTCTTCGCTTCGAATATTCCGCAAATGTTATAGATATCTGCACGAATCCTTATATCAGAACTTTTTAACGCAATGTCTACAAGGTAAGGAACAGCCGCAAATGTGCAAGTATACAATGTATTTTGGTGATACAGTTCCTCCCAATACAAGGTGTCAGCCATTTCGCCGTCATATCCAGCTTGGAGCTGTTTCAACATTTTTGGGACGTATTGAGAGGAACCGTAGGGGCCTTGGAGCAGAGTCCAGGCCGGATCGGACAAAGCCAGCATCTTGATACTCCTTCCACCGTTTTTCTTACAGTAGAGGATTTTGCAAAAATCCAATAAGCAAACTCCAATGAACAAGATATAGATCGAAATGGTTTAGTTCGTCTATAACTTACAAATTCGGAGCGACTGGAATCGAATTTTGTAAAATCCTGATAGTAACATGCGATCGGTTTATAAAATGAATTTTGCTATCAAAATTCATTTTAACTTCATAATTCTCAGCTTCTTACGTTTATTTCATTATACGCATATTATTAGCTGAAGTTGCTTTTCTCGATTTTCGCAATATACAAAATCACTATTTTTTTTGGTCTATAATCATATTCGGTTAAGCTTTCGGCATTGTGAAGGTGAAACACATTAAATTAATGAATTAATGAATTAATGAATTACTAACCCGGTTCTTATGTCTTACTACGACTCCTCTGTCCATTCAGTTCCTTCTTCGTATGCATAGTCCACATTATAAGTCCTGTTACTTAAAAATTGCTGAGTAAGAAATAAAATATATATACATTAAAATTTCCATACATGTAAAAACAAAGCCCCTCCCCTACCTGTTTTTAATTATGCCAAACGGGTAAGACATACTTGTTTAAGCCTTTAATCTAACAGTTACAAAACTGATTTTATGAATCGGTATATGAAAAGGCGTGTTGGGAATATTATGTACGAATACTGCGACTATAAGGGGAAATAGCCTATGACCATAACACCGGAACAGCGGATTACCCTGCACGGATTTAACAACCTGACCAAATCATTGAGCTTCAACATGTACGATATTTGTTACACCAAAACCAAAGAAGAACGCGAGGCGTATATTGAATATATTGATGAACAATACAACTCAGATCGACTGACAGCTATTTTAAAAAATGTATCTGACATTATCGGCGCCCACGTGCTCAACGTAGCCCAGCAGGATTATGTACCTCAAGGAGCCAGCGTGACCGTACTTATATCCGAAGGACCCATTGTGGAGGTACCGACTGAATCTTATGCCGAGTCACCCGGCCCCCTACCTGAATCTGTCGTGATACAGCTGGATAAAAGCCACATTACGGTTCACACCTACCCGGAATATCATCCAGACGAGGGGATCAGTACGTTTCGAGCCGATATTGATGTCTCTACCTGTGGGGAAATCTCCCCGCTCAAGGCACTCCACTATTTGACTCATTCTTTCGACACCGACATTATGACGATTGATTATCGGGTGCGCGGCTTCACACGTGATACGAATGGACATAAGCTTTTCATCGACCATGATATCGCCTCCATTCAAAACTATATTCCGGACGAAGTGCGCAGTCAGTATGACATGATCGACGTGAATGTGTATCAGGAAAATATTTTCCATACCAAATGTAAGCTAAAACAATTCGATCTGGACAATTACCTGTTCGGCTACACCAAGGAAAGCCTGAGTGAAAAAGAGCAACAAAATATATCAACACGTCTCAAAATCGAAATGGACGAAATTTACTACGGTAAAAATATGACGTAACAGATCGAATGCGTAAAAATAAAATAGATCATTTCATTGAAAAAAGGATGATCGCTTGGACTGGAATATAGCCGGGCTTTCGTCCTTTGTTAAATACAAAATAATAGATATTACTCAACTTGATCTGTACAAGCGAGAGATTGTTCACTATGATAGGGGAAGAAACCACTAATTTAAAATAACAGCATGGATTTTACATCCGCTTCTTATTGTAAGCGCAATCAATTGATCCTACGTATGATTTTGTTATGGAAAACAAAGGAGGAATTTGTATGCAAGGCGGTATTGGCGGTAAAAACATCATTTTACGATTGGAAATTTCCACCGGGCACATCCAATTTGGTCAATTGATTACGCTGGTAAACGAACATGGCGGAGATGTGATTGCCATTGACGTCATTAGCACCTCTGAGAAGGTCACCGTGAGGGATATTACGGTGACCATTGCCGATCCAGCAGAAATCGACCGTATGATTGCCCGAATTAAAAAAGCACAAGGTGTTAAAGTATTATCCATCTCTGATCGTACCTTCCTATTACACCTCGGGGGCAAAATTGAAATGCAGCCCAAAGTCCCAATTCAAAACCGCGATGACTTATCCCGGGTATATACCCCCGATGTGGCACGCGTATGCATGGCGATTCACGAGGAACCCGACAAAGCTTTCCGTTTGACGATCAAGCGCAACACGGTCGCTGTCGTCTCTGACGGAAGCGCTGTCCTCGGGCTAGGTAACATCGGTCCCTATGCAGCCATGCCGGTTATGGAAGGCAAAGCTATGCTGTTCAAGCAGCTCGGCTCCGTCGATGCCTTTCCAATCTGTCTGGATACGCAGGACACCGAAGAGATCATTAAGGCCATTAAGCAAATGGCCCCAGCTTTTGGCGGTATTAATCTGGAGGATATTTCATCGCCACGATGCTTTGAGATTGAACAGCGGTTACGTAAAGAGCTGGACATACCTGTTTTTCATGACGATCAGCACGGCACAGCTGTCGTTTTATACGCAGGGCTGATCAATGCGCTCAAAGTTGTCGGCAAAGCCCTGTCTGACGTCAAAATTGTCGTCTGTGGTATCGGGGCTGCGGGTGTGGCTTGCACCAAAATTTTGCTATCTGCAGGGGCTGTCAACATCATTGGCGTAGACCGCCATGGGGCTCTTACAGCTGATGAAACATACGAGCATCCGATGTGGAACTGGTATGCGCAGCATACCAACCCTGAACGGCTGTCTGGCACGCTGTCCGAGGTTCTGAAGGACGCTGACGTGTTTATCGGTCTGTCGGCAGGTGGAATACTGCAACGAGAAGACGTGAAACGTATGAAAGAAGCCCCGGTGCTGTTCACTATGGCTAACCCGGTTCCTGAAATTGCGCCAGAGGACGTCGAGGACATTGCAGGTGTCATCGCCACCGGACGTTCGGATTATCCTAACCAAATTAACAATGTGCTTTGTTTCCCTGGCATCTTTCGAGCGGCGCTCGACTGCCGTGCTCGTGAAATCAACGAAGAGATGAAGCTGGCGGCCGCAGAGGCCATCGCAGGCACGATCCGTCCTGAAGAACTAAACAAGTTGTATATTATCCCAGGTGTATTTAACGAGAGTGCGGTTCAACGGGTACGTGAAAAGGTAATTCAAGCCGCGATTGCGAGCGGTACAGCCAGAAGAGTGCCTCGGGATTTCAGATAAAAGAAAAGGATTGCTCCCCTAAATGCGGGTGCAATCCTTTTTGCTATCGAGAGATCAAGCTTCATATCCGTTATCTTTACAGCGGTTATGACCTCCATTTAGAGAACAATTGACTGGCACGCTGAGCAAACTCCTCCAGATTAAAGTTGGAGTTATCCAGCTTGTAGTACCATTTTTTAATCGTATCCAAAATCCATGAGGGCACCTTAACCTCCGAGATACCGGAATAAAACGTATGATACGCCCACACCAAATGCTCCCAGCGCTTGTCATCGCCTTCCTTCACGTATTCCGATACGTCCAATACCTTGGCACGCCCATCTTGCATAAGTACATTCTTGAGGTGAATATCACGGGGATTCAGCCCCTTGGACCGGACAAATTCCCTCGCCTTTTCCACATCCAGAATGACCTGCTCTGGCACAGGAATTCCTTGCAGCAAACAATCCAGCAGCGTAATACCGGATTCATAACTTATGACAATATACTTGTCGCCTTTTCCGTAATAATGAGGAAAAAAGTCAGACCCTCGCAAACGCTCATATACGTCGGCCTCCGCATCTTTTTTCTCGATCGCCATGTCTGAGTACACCTTGAACGCGTAGCCTGGCAACGTATCGAGCGTAAATACGGCCGCATCTGTCCCGATGCCAATACAGCGGACGTCTTGAGTGGCTGTTTTAATGGTAACCGGATCATTATCCTCCGTACTGTATACGGTCACTTGACTTATGATGTCTTCTGCCTGCCTCCATTGTTCTACCATGCGCGATCCCCTCCTTCTCTGTTCTAAACCTTTACCAATGAAGTTAGTTCTATAACAGATAAATAGTATTACGGGTTATCTTTTGGAATGGCTTCAAAATAGGTTGATTCTTTTAAAAAATACGGTATGTACCGTGTCTAACGAGCGTCCGGCAGCAGCAACCTTCTTAACTCTGCATAGCTTGCTGCTGTTTTATAGTTCCCCAGCACATCAGTTTCCGGGGGAGCATTCCTGTGATTGAACCAGATCACCTGCCAATTTGCAGCTATAGCTCCCGCCACGTCATTACGCCAGGAATCCCCAATGTAGCAGCAGTGCTCTGCTAACGTTCCTGTCCGCTCATTCACTACTTCGAAGATGCGCGGATCAGGCTTGGCATAGCCAACAGTCCCAGATACAAAGATATGCTCTGCCGCAACATGATTTTCCAACGCCATCGCCTTGATCTTGCTCATCTGGTGTTCTTCAAGACCGTTTGTAATTAATCCAACTAAAAAGCCAGCCGAGCTCAATTCATTTATTAACGAGGTAGCCCCCTCAAAAGGCTCAATTCGGTACTGACGATCCAAGTATTCTTGCTGAACATGTACTGCCTGCTCACGGGTGATTTCTACCCCGAATTCTTGTAAAGCCAGAATGAAACGGCCTTCCCTCATCTCATCCAGTTCATCCGGCCCTGCCTTCCCCTCCAATAGTCCTCCTTTAGCCGATAGTGCGTCGCTGTAATAGCGAATACGATGGTAGGCTTTCTCATAAGGAAAACGCTCATTCAATCCTAATACTGTACGCAATGCATCGCGTGTAGGGTGCAAATGATCGTACATCGTATCATCTACATCAAAAAAAACAGCCTTCTTTTGCAAGTTCATATGCCCACTTCTTTCTGTTAAATCTTCGGATGACGCTCCTTTTCACCTTGTCCTGATATTATACCCGTTGGCCTGTTACGTTGCACCTTGTCCTTCACACCGCGCATCCTGCAATCACACTTCACGGTTGCTAACATACACTGAAAAGACCGCATTTTCGCAAACCCACTTTACTTCTCTACCGAGCTAACATAGGTATCTTGTCCTGCTTTGCTCGAAAGCGTTTTATTTGACAACACACGGGTAAAAGGTCACATTTTTGAAAATATTCGTCATACAGGTTTACATTTCGTGTAAAATCACGTACCTTTTAGGGATGAACGCTTTAATGGATGTATTGGATAAGGGAGGCATACACGATGGATTCCGGTTCTAACCTAGCCTATGGATCAGCTACACCTTTGATTGAGGCACTTATAGAATTTGAAAAGGAGCTCGAAGCGAACCGGCATTCTCTGAGTTTTGATTTGGGATTGATTATGGAGCAGGGCCGCGCGCCACGATATATGGCTACACCACCAGATGTTATTCCTTTTGCCCACGCAGGAGTGGACGGAATACATTATGGCTTTTTAACGGATTTTGGTCTTGAAAAGGACCTTTCACAGGCCCCTATCGTATGCGTATCTCCCGTCGATTGGACGGGTGTATGGGTGGTTGCCCGTCATTTGCAGGATTTTTTAAGCGTTGTTTATACAGAGAACAGTTCATTAAAACGATACTACGCCAGCGGAGACGACTATTCTGGACATGCAGGTCAGCGACTGCCTCAGCTTGTAGATGAACGCACCGCGTTTGTACGCGAATGCTTTCGGGAACGATTTGGTATCGAACCGATTCAGGATATGGCTGCCTATATCGACAGCTTGCGAGCAGAACGGAAGCACAATGAAGCAGCTCCTACGCTGAACGGCTTGGGCATTCAGGTATCTTCTTCCGCGAAACATAGCTCTTCTATGGAAAGTACCCTCTTGACCGTAACGGAGCCTTTCCTTTGGGAACAACAAGGCGAAGCTGTACGTGAATTGTTCTATAACGGTTCGCGTGAAGCCAGACTGGCCTTTATTCGGGATGCCCAGACACGGCATCTGTTCACCCATTCTGCCCTTCGTGCTTTTGTAGCTGGACAGCTTAAGTTGATGGGCCTATCTGAGGCCGCAACATATCTGGAAGAGTCCTACTATACCGTTATTCCCGATATGATAGAATCTTGACGAAAACTTCGATCCCCCCTAACATAACCGCCTCTGAAAAGGCGGCTTTTTGTGCTACAATAAATGAAAATAATAGGGTCGAACGGCCCGGTACGAATGAAAGAGAGCGAGTATGAATAATCATTCCTATCCTACTCCTGAAATCATTGAAGTTTGTCTGTTGGCGGGCAAACTGATGATGCAAAATGGAGCCGAAACCTATCGTGTTGAAGACACGATGTCCCGCATTGCTTCAGCCTATGGCATATCCCAGTCCCATAGCTATGTAACACCAACTGGGATTTTTTTTGCCATTAATGATTCGGAGCCTGCCAAGCTCATCCGCATCGTAGAGCGGACCACCGATTTGCACAAGGTGACAGAGGTCAATTCCATTTCACGTAAAATCAGCACAGGTGATTTGTCTCCCCGCGCTGCCGTCAAGGAGCTTGCGGAGATTGAGCGTGGCCCCCTCCGCTATTCCAACCGTGTACAGCTGATGGCTGCTGCGTTGGCCAGCGGTTGCTTTATGATTATGTTTGGTGGTGTCTGGCGAGACTTCCCCGCAGCTGTGTTATGCGGCGGTATCGGATTTGCAGCCGTACAGTATTTTCACAGGCTCGTTAAGGTCAAGTTTTTCTCAGAGTTTTCTGCATCTTTTCTAATCGGCTTGCTGGCGGCTCTGTTAACGATAGTAGGCTGGGGACAGATGATGGATAAAATTATAATTGGCTCCGTCATGCCACTGGTTCCAGGCTTGTTAATTACAAATGCCATTCGTGATTTAATGTCAGGGCACCTTGTTTCGGGTCTTTCCAAGGGAGCCGATGCTTGCCTGACGTCTTTCGGCATTGGAGCTGGCGTTGCGGTTATCATTTCTTATATGTGATTCGGAGGAGATTCAAGTCTATGCTTGCACAATTATTCACAAGCTTTATTGCCACCGCTGGTTTCGGCATACTTTTCCACGCCCCCCGGCGCTCGCTGCTGCAATGTGGTTTTGTTGGTATGCTAGGTTGGCTGGTCTATTATTCAACCACGGACAGCATGGGACCTGTGAGCGCCAGCCTTTTAGCAACGATCCTCATCGGCATCGTCAGTCAAGGCTTTGCGCGGCTGTACAAAATGCCTGTGATTATTTTCAGCGTAGCAGGCATGATTCCGCTCGTTCCAGGGGGAATGGCCTATAATGCCATGCGCCAGTTCGTACAACAACATTATCCTCAGGCACTGGAGCTGGCCCTGAGCACGCTGATGATCGCAGGAGCTATTGCTGTCGGTTTGGTGCTCTCTGAGGTGCTTAATCAAATTTTTCACAACATACGTTTTAGACCTCAGCGTTAAAAGCGATGAAAATAGCAAAATAAAAGAGGCTGCTCCCAAAATCATCCGCAGTGTAGAGACGATTTTGAAAACAGCCTTTTTCTGTACACATTACAAAAAAATATTTAACTGTCATAAACTATTATTCATCCACTCGCTTGCCCAATATCGCCAAATCTCGCTCTATGCTGTCCAGCACAGCTACACGCGGATAGTACCCCCATTGCTCAAAACCAAACTTCCGCAGCAGCCCAATACTTGGCTCATTATGACCAAAAACAAATCCCAACAACGTTGTAATCCCCAGTCTCGGACATTCATTTAGCAAATGCTGTACCAGTCGACTTCCTGTTCCGGTTCCACGAGAATCCTCATGGACGTAAATGCTAATTTCTGCTGTACCGTTATAAGCTGGACGCCCATAAAAGGACTGAAGGCTGGCCCAACCGGCAATGGTCCCCTTTTGCTTTAAAACCCACAAAGGGCGGTGGTTCTCCTGATGAGCCTCAAACCATGGAATGCGGCTCTCCACTGTCACCGGTTCCAGATCTGCGGTGACCATTCGTCCTGCAATCGTAGAATTATAAATATCCACAATATCGGGAAGATCCTCTCTGCACGCAAATTCAATGGAAAAAGATTGGTCCTGATTCATTATTCGTATCCGCCTCCTATGGTGTGATTTATTTATTGTACAAGACAAGCGCCCGATCAGCCATATCGAGTTGTTTTGCGGATTAGTCCCAAAGGGTTTTATAATAGAGCTTGAAGATAAGGAAAAATAAAAACGGGGAAAACGATTTAACACGATGAGACGGGAGGTATGTTTCGGAGTCAAGGATTCTGAAGCAGCTTAATATGAATATTGGAACTCAACTCTTGATTTTGGAAATACCTATGGAATCTTTTTTTGGAAAAACGACTATTTATCCTGTACTGCTCAAGGACGAGGATGGACTTACACTGATTGACACGGGAATGCTCGGCCAATTTGAGCCATTACGCAAGGCTATCTCAGATGTGGGTGAGGATATCAGCCGCGTGAAAAGAATTATTTTAACACATCAGGATATTGACCATATCGGAAATGTTCATGCACTGCTGGATCTGCTGCCGAATACTGCCCTGTTAGCCCATAAGGATGACGTTCCTTACATGACAGGAGAGCGACCGTTTGTGAAGCTGACGTCGGAACGGATTAAACAAATGGATACTGTGCTCAAGCAGCAAGCAGAGGATATGATTCGCCGCCTGCCAGATTTGCGCTTTGCTCATATTCTTGAGGACGGTGAGCATCTGCCTTATGGTGGGGGCATACAGATTATTCATACACCCGGTCACACGCCCGGGCATATCAGCTTGTATGTGCCCGCACAAAAGCTACTGTTGGCAGCAGATGAACTGCTGGTAGTCGAAGGTGAACTGGTCGGTCCTGCTGAGTCGGCTACGCCGGATATGCCATTGGCTCTGAAGAGCCTCGAAAAGCTGACGGTATTGGATGTTGAAAAGGTAATCTGCTACCATGGCGGCTACTATGATCAGAACGTACAAGCACGTCTGCAAACATTAAGTCAGGCAAGAGAGTAAGCCATTCAAAGCTATAAATTATGATGTAATAAGAGCTATAATGAATACATGGACAGAAAGGAATGAGACTCTATGAATGATAAAATTACAAGATTATATGATGAACTGAAATCACAATCTTGGGATGGCCTGCTTGTGACCGATCCCAAACATATTTACTATCTGACGGGCTTTGCCAGTGATCCGCATGAGCGTTTTCTTGGTCTCGTGCTGCTTCGAGACCAAGAACCAGAACTGATCGTACCCGCTCTGGATGCAGAAGCCGCCCAAGCTGCTTCTTCTGTGACTCGTATATCCACCCACACCGATACGGACAATCCATATGATCTGTTGCGTCAACGTACAGGCACCGGAGTGAAAACATTCGCACTGGAAAAGGAGCACGTCTCCGTCCTCCGTTATGAACAGTTACATACTGCTATTGGCGCGACTCAATATGTGGATCTGGGTCCTGTGCTTCAAGAAATGCGTGTGAGAAAAACTCCTGAGGAAGTACAACGTCTGAAACATGCAGCTCGTTTGGTGGAAGATGCTCTTCGCCACGGCCTCACCCATGTGCGCGAAGGAGTGACGGAAGTCGAGCTGGTGGCCGAAATCGAATATCAGATGAAAAAAATCGGCGCAGATGGCCCGTCCTTTGACACGACAGTGCTATCTGGACCCAAAACAGCCTTGCCTCATGGTGTTCCGGGCACCCGCAAGCTACAGCCTGGTGATCTGCTCATGTTTGATATGGGCGTATATTCCGATGGCTATGCTTCGGATATTACGCGTACTTTTGCTTTTGGAAAGCTGACGGCTGAGCTGGAAACGATTTATAATACGGTTCTTCGCTCGAACGAAGCGGGAATTGCCGCCATTCGCCCGGGAGTTTCCTGCGCATCCGTAGATCAGGCAGCACGGGCTGTTGTTGAAGCCGCTGGATACGGCCCTGCCTTTAACCATCGAGTTGGACACGGCCTTGGTATGAGTGTTCACGAATATCCATCTGTACACGGAGGCAATAGCGATCTGCTTCATGAAGGCTTCGTGTTCACAATCGAACCCGGCATCTATGTGCCAGGCCTCGGCGGTGTGCGGATTGAAGATGACGTTTTGGTCACCTCTAATGGTGTTGAAGTGCTTACCTCTTTTCCAAAAGAACTGACAGTGCTCGGATAAACCCATCGCTATTCATTATATTGGTATGTAAAAAAGGATGAAAAAAAGGAGGGGCAACCCCAAGCCATCATGGCTTGAGGGTTTGCCCCTCCTCTTCTATAAAGCGGAAATTGCGTGCGATGTACAAAATGGGTGTACCCGCCGCGGTCAGTACAAATTTTAAGATGTAGGTGGTGAATAATATCTCGAGCCATATCCCCCACGCATAACCGTAAAAGGCAATAGTACAGAAAATGAGCGTATCTATAAACGAGCTGATCATCGTGCTGCCATTGCCGCGAATCCAGAGCTGATGACGTTCCGGGAAGAACTTGCGAATCCAGGCGTACAGACGCACGTCCAGCAATTGACTGACCGCATAGGCTGTCAAGCTGGCAAGCGCAAGTCTTGGCAACAATCCGAACAGCTGTTGCATCGGTGTCTGGGCAAAATCCGTTGCAGTAGGCTGGAACTGCAGCACCATCTGCATCGTTATCGTCGTCATAATCAGAGTGAAAAAGCCGAACCACACAGCTTTACGCGCTTCTTTAGGCCCATATTTTTCATTCAGTAAGTCGCTGGCCATATACATAGAAACATACATCGTATTTCCCAATGTCGTGGTAATGCCGACCAGATCAATCGTTTTGGTTACCTGAATGTTGGCCAGTACAGTAGCAACACCAATCCAGGCGTACAGCCCTTTTTTACCGAACAACCGAAAACATAACAAAAAGAACATAAAATTGACGAGGACAAAAGCTGCCCCCCATAACAGATTAAACATGAAATCCTCCTAGTTTTGATAGCGCGGGATGGTTGCGAACCGCGGTTCATCCGAAGCAAGCCGGAAAAACATTATTTTAATGTATCATAGATTAGGATTTGTGAACAGCCATAATTTACACTGCCCTAAACTCAATACAAAGAGCCGACCTTATGGCCGGCTCTTTGTACAGCGTACATACAGTACGTGTGTTATATAGGCTACAGATGTGATATGAGACTGATCGTACACCCTTCATTTATCATTACTTAAGAGTGTGCCGTTGCATCCAAATCCATACCATGATTATTGAATACGTCTTGATCGTTCTCCTTGAGCACCTTGCCTGAAATGAGACCTGCAGTAATAGAATCATTGACATTTAACGCTGTGCGTCCCATATCAATCAACGGTTCGACTGAGATGAGCAATCCTGCCAATGCCACTGGAAGATTCATGGTGGAAAGCACGATCAGGGAAGCGAAAGTGGCACCACCGCCTACACCCGCCACGCCGAACGAGCTGACCGTAACGACCAGAATCAGCGTGAGGATAAAATCCCAGCTCGTTGGATCAATACCCACGGTTGGAGCAATCATAACCGCCAGCATTGCCGGATAAATACCAGCACAGCCGTTTTGCCCAATAGTCGCTCCCAAGGTCGCAGACAGATTCGCGATGCCGTCGGACACACCAAGCTTTTTCGTTTGTGTTTCAACATTTAACGGAATGGTCGCCGCACTGGAACGAGAAGTAAAAGCAAAAACCAGTGTAGGCAATACCTTTTTCACATACGTCACCGGATTGTAGCCGAACAAGGCCAGCAAAATAAGATGAATGATAAACATGACCAACAGAGCCACATAAGAAGCGAGCACAAACTTGATTAGCTTCAAAATTTCATCTGGATTGGTCGTAGCTACTACTTTAGTGATCAGTGCTAAAATGCCGTAAGGAGTCAATCTCAGCACCAGCGTTACAATCCGCATCACTACAGCGTACACTGCATCAATCACCTTACGGAAGGTTTGCGCCTGTTCCGGTTTTTTACGATCCAATCCGAGCACAGCCACCCCGATAAAGGCCGAGAAAATAACCACCGCCAGCGTCGACGTACGACGTGCTCCCGTCATATCCTCAAAAGGATTTGAAGGAATAAATTCCAGCACCTGCTGTGGAATGGTCATGTCCTGAACTGTTCCAAGGCGCTCTTCCATCTTCAAGCCCTGTGCTTGTTCCTTTTCCCCACCTTGAATCTCAATTGCCTTTAGGTCAAACGACAGGCTGGTTACAATACTAACTGAAGCAGCAATTGCCGTTGTAATCAGTAGTACTGCAATAATGGACACGCTGATTTTGCCAAGGTTCTGTCTTCCCTTCAAATTCATAATAGCCGAAATAATCGACACCATGATAAGCGGAATAACGACCATTTGCAGCAAACGGACATAACCGTTACCTGCGAGGTTGAACCAATCAACCGATTTTGTAATGACCTCTGATCCTGCGCCATAAGCATATTGTAGAATAGCCCCGTAGATCAGTCCGAAGCCAAGTCCGGCAAATACCCTTTTTGTAAAGGAGATGTGCTTTTTCTGCATCCAGACCAATACGCCTAGCAGCAAAAGCAGCACGATTACATTTAAAATAATAAAGAAGGTATCCATGTATTATTTCCTCCAAACTTATACTTAATATGTTTTATAAGGTGATCCTTCAATCCGAAGAATACTATATCACAAAACCAACTATTTTTGTAGGTTTTCTAACAATAAAATAGTTAAGCAGCTTCAAATTTGGATTTTATCGAAAACGCCAAACAGCAAGCCTTCATCTTTCGAGGGCTTGCTGTTTTTTTGTCCTGAACAGAACGACATGTATTCAACTTAGCTGCCGGGGCTCTTTTCCACAACCGAGTTCGGAGAAGCATTCATGCCAGATGTAGATACTCCTTGCGAATGCTCGTCTTTTTCATCCACAAAGCCCACAAAATACGTAATTACGCCAGCCGTAACAAACGAAATCAGCATACCCACAATACCGTACACAAGCGTGGGTTCAGAAAATAAAGGCAAACTGAGCAGCCCAGCAGAGACACCAATACTAGTAAGCTCCGTTTCAAACAGACACATACAAGCCCCACCAACGGCTCCACCGATCATAACTGCTATTAACGGTTTTTTGAAACGGATATTGACACAATACATGGCCGGTTCAATGATTCCCAGCATGGCCAACAAACCTGTGGACGCAGCCAGCGTTTTGACTTTGGCATTTTTGGATTTAACACATACGCCAAATGTTGCGCCAGCCTGAGCGAAAGCCGCTGCAATGACCACGGGAAAAAGGTGATCATAACCCAATGTTGTAAGCGAGCTGATCATAATCGGTAGCATTATATATTGCATACCTGCAATAATAAGCAAAGACATCGTGCCTCCGAGCAACAACCCTGTAAATACTTCTGCATTGTCAAACAACCAGCCTAGTCCATCGGATACATGTTGGCCGAGATAACTCCACAGTGGCCCGAAAGCGAACACCATTAAAGGTATAGTGATCATCAGTGTCAAAGTCGGGACAACCATTAATTTAAGTGAATAAGGGATATACCTGTTTAACCATTTTTCGACATACGATGCTATCCAGACGACAACAAGTATGAGTACTATAGATGAAGCAGCTTGTGGGTCTATAACTGGCAGACCGGCAAAACGTACCTCCTCACCAGACTGGAGTAAACTTGTTAATTGGGGATGGAATACGGATGCTGCGATGGCTGCCGCAACAAACACATTGCTGCGCAGCCTTCTTGCCGCACTTGCCGCAACGAAAATAGGTAAAAAATAAAATATCCCATCGCTGATAGCCGTTAAAATAGTATATACCTGCGGATCAAACAACAATAAACCGAAGGATATTAAAACTAATATAATTACCTTAACCATTCCCGCACCAATCATTGCCGGCAAGATCGGAGTAAATACGCCTGATACATAATCTAATAGTCGACTTATCGGATTTCTCCCTGTGGCAGCTCTATAACTGCCGGAAGTCAGCTCCTGTGTATCTTCTCCTCTGACCTGCGAAATCACTTCTTTGGAAAGTAAATCCCGATTCATAACAACCGTTTCCCCTTTTATATGTATATTGAAGACCACTTTCGAACTTACAAACCAAGCTTAGAAGAATATTGTAAAAAAGCCGTATTCCTTATGCTACTTATATTACTTCTTTTTTACAATAGTTTTAAAGAAGGAGTAATCTATTCGTTTTTATGCACCAGATAATTTACATCTAACTTACATCTAAACACCTAAGACCATAGTTATATATTTTTTGTTTGTTTTTGGGCAAATATGACTATTCAACCGTCTGTTAATTATGTAAAATAGGTCTAACCTACTTTTTAGTAAATCATGGATTACTTCCCTTTCATATTCTTGTCCCTTGAATTCAGCTGAAATATACATAGAATCCGAACATTTTCAGTCTTTTCTTCAAGCAAGGAAAGGAACACAAGTAGATCATGGCGTGTCAAGTATCTATTGGACAAGCGGCCTACTTCAAGCAGGGAATTCGTCTGATTTTATTACCATCATGTGAGAGGAGATTTTTCATGAAGCGTTTTAATCGTTCCATTGGCGCGAAATTACGAATTATGTTTTTGCTGATTCAGCTCTTTGCGTCCCTTTTGTTCAGCATCAGTTTCTATGCAATATCCATGAGTATCATTAATAACAGTGTCATGCCTCAGGTAGACCAATTGCTAGAAACTGGAGCTAAAAATGTGTATCAGGATCTCAATATTTCCTTAGCTGTTCAGGCTGGGCAAGGAAGCGGTTCTGATTCCGGCTCCGCTATACAGATGGAATCCTATCTTCAGGACAAGGTCGATACCCTCAAATTAGAATCGGCATATATCACGGTAGTGAAGGATGATAAAGCCGAAGTCGTCGCACGGAATGTAAAATCAGTATACAAGGTCAAGGATGCACTCATTCCTGTTGAGGATATTAAAAAAGCAAAACAAGGCGAGATGAATATCAGTGAAATTTACAGCGATTCATACGGAGTACACAAAACCGCCTTCTTTGCTATATCAGGTAGTAATCTAGTTCTGGGTGTGAACGAAGACGTCGGATTTGTACAGGAAAAATCCCAACAAATTCTATGGATTTGCATAGGTATTACAGTGGCAACGCTCCTGCTGGGCGGAATTATTTCTACCCTCGTGATACGTAAAGTTGTAGAACCCATTGCTGAATTGGTTCGTCATAGCGAAAAAATTGCTCAAGGTGATCTTTCACAAGAAGCGAAGGTTCATGGAGTTAATGAAATTGCCCAACTTGCCCGCAGCTTCCAATCCATGTCTCATAACTTGAAAGAAATGATCGGCCATGTACTTTCTACATCCGGTGCGGTTGTTGAAGGATCGGACGAGCTACTTCGTCGGACTGAGGCTATCAGTGTAAAAGTGCAGGACTCTACAGTTGCCGCAGAGGAAGTAGCAAAGGGCAGTACCAGCATAGCTACAGCTGCTGCTGAAAATGCACAGGCTATGGAGGAAATCGCTCAAGGTGTTCAGCACATCGCCTCCTCTGCCAATGATGTATCCGATCAAATCAGTGAAGCGACAAAAGAAACGGTTAACGGTAATACGCTCGCTCAAAAGGCTGTAGCTCAAATGTCACAGGTAGGACATGCTGCCGATGAATCGCTTCGATACATCCATAGTATGAATGAGCGCTCAGAAGCCATTGGCAGTATCGTTTCGGCTATTTTCGATATTACGAAGCAAATTCAAATGTTGTCCCTGAATGCCTCCATTGAAGCTGCCCGTGCGGGCGAACATGGACGGGGCTTTGCCGTAGTAGCCGGAGAAGTACGTAAGCTTGCCGAGCAATCTAAAGAAGCCACACAAGAAATTTCCGACTATTTGGTTACCATTCAAGAAGTATCGCAACAATCTGTGGACTCTGTGACCCAGGTGAGCCGTGAAATTCATTCGGGAACGGAAATGGTTCAACAAGCGAGCTCAGCCTTTAACCAGCTAAGTGAGCTTATGCAAAAGATCAATGCTACGATTCAAACGGTATCTGCAGCAACAGAGCAGGTATCTGCCAGCTCGGAGGAAGTATCTGCTTCCGTGGAAGAGACAGCACTCATCGCAGCCAATGCACAGCATATGATTCAAGAAATCGGTTTAAATGCCGATGAGCAACTGAATGAAATGGAAAGCCACAGCGAGGTTGTTCGCCAATTAAGCAAACAAGCAACCGAACTACAAAAGGCTGTCCAAAAATTTAAAATTACGTAAGCCGATACAATACAAAGAGGTATCTCACAGTCTTGAAAATGGCTGTAGAGATACCTCTTTATTTTTTAAAAGCGATTTTAATAATCATCCATGAAGTTTATGAATCCATTCCCATAATACGATAAATTTGCTCCATATCTAAATGAGCCCGGACCACCTCTGCGACACGGTCAAACTCTCGTTCCTTGGCTTCACGTACAGTAAAAGTGCTTTCTAAAGGTGCCAAACCCTTGGCTTGTCGCAATCCATCCAGCCAGCACCGGCGAAAACGGTCATTATCAAACACACCGTGCAAATAGGTTCCCCATACTTTACCGTCTGTTGTACCCCAGCCTTCCTCAAAAGCTGTTCCTTCGCCACGCCGGATATAGAATAACCTTTTCATTTCGCTTAGGTTTAAAGTTCTATCTGTAGGTGCGCATGGTTCCGTAACATACTCCGTAACGCCCATATGTATTTCATAACCTTCAATGCTTGGCTTGCAGGCAGAACCTGAATCAGTCGCAGTGCTAAGCAAAAGCGGGCAATGATTAGACAGGGTTCCCTGTACGCGTACGGTTTGCTTTTCCTTTAAAAAGGTCGTGGATAGAGCAAGCCAACCTAACCCTTCTGCCTGCTGCGGCAACCCAGATTCGACGGCTTCGGGATCAAATAGTGCGGTACCCAGCATCTGATAACCTCCACAAATGCCAACGAGCTGCGTGCGTCCGGTATTCATAGCCTGCCGAATGTCTTTCTCCAGACCTCTCTCACGCAATTCCAGCAGGTCTCCAATGGTGTCTTTGGTCCCCGGTAAGATAATGGCGTCCGGTACGCCCAACTGTCCGGCTTCTGTGACATAACGAACACTCACATCCGGTTCTGCGGCCAGAGCATCCGTGTCTGTAAAATTGGAAATCCGCGGATATCGTATCACCGCAATATCCAGTTCTTTATCCTTTGCAGATTGTTTGGGCTTCTTATCCAGTACTACCGAATCCTCAGCTTCAATACGAATGTCTGGCAGATAGGGCAATACACCGAGTACAGGAATGCCTGTCCGTTCTTCCAGCCAGTCTAATCCTGGTTGAAGCAGAGACAGATCGCCTCTGAATTTGTTAATGATAAATCCGCGGATACGCTGTACTTCATGGGGTTCCAGTAATTCGATAGTTCCTACGAGAGAGGCAAAAACACCACCCCGGTCGATATCTGAAATAAGCAACACTGGAGCATCCGCCCAACCTGCCAGATTCATATTTACGATATCGCGGTCCTTCAAATTAATCTCTGCCGGGCTGCCTGCCCCTTCCATAAGGACAATATCATAGGTATCACGCAACCGATTCAGAGCATCCATAACGGTCTGTTTGGCTTTTGGCAAAAAATCCTTCCGGTAATCGGAAGCGCTCATATAGGCATAAGGTACACCGTGTACAACAATCTGTGAGTGCATATCTTTGACCGGCTTAATCAGAATCGGATTCATGTCAGTTGTGGCCTCAATACCGCAGGCCTCAGCCTGCACCCCCTGAGCGCGTCCAATTTCCTTGCCGTCCTCGGTAACATAAGAGTTTAACGCCATATTTTGCGACTTAAACGGTGCGGGACGATATCCGTCCTGCGTAAAAATACGGCAAAGCGCAGTCGTCACCACGCTTTTGCCCACATCCGACGCTGTTCCTTGAAGCATTAATACGGCTGCCGGGTTCGTGCAGGACGGTTCGAAAGTTGACAATTGCCTCTTCCCCTTTAACGAATTCATTTCAAATCTGGTCACAACCCGTACAAAATGACAATAAACAACAATAAAACAGCCTCCAGCAATTCGTTTAAAGTTCCGTATATATCTCCTGTAAGTCCACCCAAGCGGCGGTTAATACAGTTTGCCGTGAAGGTTCCAACACCGTAAGCCAAGACCGGAAGCAACACAAAACCTAGCGAGATTGGAAGGCTCTCAGAATATGAAAGGAACGTCTGTAAGTAGGATCCTGCCAACGACAGATTCCCAGTCCCCCTTGTTGCTGTAGCCAAATCTGCCAGAAGATATTGTCCTACGGCAGCACTTAGGGTCACTAATACTGCCCAGAATACGGCCAACCCTACGCGGCCACCACTCATATCAGCAAAACGCGCAGCCAGCCCATCATCATTACGGGCTTTAGGCCAGCGTTTCATTGCATGTACCATAAACCAGCGGCTCCAAACCATCGGAAGCAGTAGCAAGCCAGACACATTCCGTTCAACCAGCACCGTATACAGCAAAGAAGCCTTGAGCATAAGTAGCAGCACACAAGCAATAACGCCCATTGCTCCTACACGGCTATCCTTCATAATCTCCAGCATCCGCTCACGGGATCGGTAGCTGAATAAGGCATCAGCCGCATCCATCCACCCGTCCAAATGCAACCCGCCCGTCAACCAAACCCAGACAACAAGCGTAAGAATCGCACACGGCAACGGCGGCAACACCATAGAAGTAAGCGCCGCAAAGCCCCAGACAATGATGCCAATAACCACTCCCACCAGCGGATAATAACTTGCACTGCGTTTAAGCAAATCCGGGGAAAAATCTATTTCCGCCTTCACCGGAAGACGCGTTAAAAATTGAAAAGCCGCCGCAACAGCCTGACGTTCGCGGCTCATAGCTTATATTCCAACTGTTTGAGTTCTACGGGAATCCCCGCCGTCACCAAAAATACTTCATCACAAAGACGGGCAATCCGCTGATTCATAACCCCACTCAAATCCCGATACAGCCGACCCAGCGGATATTCGGGCACAATACCGTCACCAACCTCGTTGGTTACGATGACGAGCTGCCCTGGATACTGCTCCACAGCTGCCGCCAGTTCATTAATGGCAGCTCTGGACGCAGCTTCGCCGTCCTCGCCTGCGGCCAGCAGTACGTTCGACAGCCACAGGGTCAGGCAGTCGACCAGCAACATAGGCGCGGGCTGCGACGCTCGATCGCCACCAAGCCGCTGCAGCAGCTCCGGCAGCGCCTGCGCTTCCTCCAGCGTCTGCCAGTCGTACCCAGCAGACTCGCGCTGGACCCGATGAAGGGCGATGCGCTCCTTCATCTCCATGTCATAGGCTTGCGCCGTTGCAATGTAGCAGGCGCGCGAAGCGCGCGACATGCATAATCGCTCGGCAAAGCCGCTTTTCCCGCTGCGTGCCCCGCCGGTCACCAGCGCTTTCATCGCTGCGCGGCCCCCTGACCGTCCGATACGCCTGCATCGGCAAAGGTCGCCATTTCGCGCATGATGCGGCACGCCGCATCAATCAGGTGCAAGCTAAGCGCACCGCCTGTGCCCTCCCCGAGCCGCATGTCCAAATAAAGCATGGGCTCCAGCTTGAGCTGGCGGAGCACCGCCGCGTGCCCGCGCTCGTCCGAGGCGTGCGAAGCGAGCATGTACGCAGCGCTAGCAGGCGCAAGTGCACGCGCTGCAAGGGCGGCTGCGCCTGAAATAAAGCCGTCCAACACGACTGGACAGCGATGTGCGGCTGCGCCGAGGATGACTCCTGCCAAGGCGGCAATCTCCAGACCGCCGACCTTAGTGAGCACATCGAGCGCATCATTTGCATCTGGCTGGTTTACGTCCAATGCGCGGCAGACAACCGATATTTTACGGGTAAGCCCAGCCATATCTACACCCGTTCCCCGGCCTACGATAACTTCCGGCTCTAGCCCGGTAAGAGCACATACGACCGCAGCGCTGGCTGTCGTATTCCCGATGCCCAGTTCTCCGGTAACGAATAGCCGTGTGCCACCTTTGACCGCTTCTGCTACGGCTTCAGCTCCGGCCAAAACCGCCTGTTCCGCTTCCGTACGTAGCATCGCTGGCCCTTTAGCTATATTCGAAGTACCCATGCGTACCTTACGGTCCACCAGATTCGCGTGAGCGACATCCGCATTCACGCCAACATCTACCACCTTGACATCTGCGCCCGCATGGCGTGCCAGCACATTAATTGCCGCGCCACCTGACAGCATGTTATACAGCATTTGCTGTGTAACCTCAGCCGGAAAGGCACTGACTCCCTCTTCACACACCCCGTGATCCGCAGCCATGACCATAACCGTTTTAAGATCAAATTCAGGCTTGTCCACTCCTGTAATTCCTGCTAGCTTGATGGCCACACTTTCCAACTTTCCAAGACTTCCCGGTGGCTTTGTTAATTGGTCCAAATGGGCTGAAGCTGCCGAGGCCGCCACCCCATCCGGCTGGGCAATGCTATCGATCAGCTGACGCAGCTTGTTGTTCATATCTTCCACTCCCTGCTCTTTTTAAGTGTGTTTCATCGTTTATTTAATCTGCTGTATCCGAAGCACTTCTGCGCAGCAAGAGCTGCGGCACACCGCTATCAGGATGCGGAAGCATCACAGGCTCAACACCGTATACTCGTCGAATCCGATCCTCGGTTAATAACTTCGATGAAGCTCCCAATCCTTCAACCATTCCATCCTTGAGTACAAGCAAATCTTCGCAAAATTGGGCTGTCAAGTTAAGATCATGCAAGACCGCAATGATCGTCACACCCGTTTCTTGGCGCCAATCTGCCAGCAGTTCCATAAATTCAAGCTGATAGCGCAAGTCCAGATAGGTCGTAGGCTCGTCCAGCAGCAATATTCGTGGCTCCTGCACCATTACTTTTGCCAAAGCTACACGCTGTCGCTGTCCCCCACTCAAGCGGTCCAATGCTCTGTCCGCCAACGTGGTAAGACCTAATCGCTCCAGCACGCGATCTGTGATCGCCTCCACATCAACACCCTTTTCCCTGCCTAACCAGTCCTGATGAGGAAAACGTCCCATTTCTACGACTTCCCTGACGGTGTATCCCACCGGAGGAAGCCCTTCCTGTTGGAGTACGGCTATGAGTCGGGAAAGCTCTTTTCTGCTGTAGCTACCGACCTTTTTGCCATAGATATGAACGTTTCCCGAAGTTGGCTGATCTACACCCGAAAGCAGATGCAGCAAGGTCGATTTTCCACTGCCGTTCGGACCAATAATCCCCCACCAAGTTCCTTCGTCGACGCTCCAGCTTATATTCTTTAACGCATGGAACTCTCCATAGGCACGTGTCAGACCCGCTACCTCTAATGCCCGATCACGCACTTTCTGTGATTCACTTTGTTCTGTCACAGCAGTTCCCCCCTGCGCAGCTTCTTGTTCCGATACAGGAGATATGCGAAGAACGGTGCCCCAACAAAGGCCGTCATCACGCCCAGAGGAATTTCCGTGGGGGCTAACAACGTGCGAGCCGCCGTATCTGCCCAAGCCATAAAAATGGCTCCACCGAGCGCAGATAATGGAACAATCATCCGGTAATCAGGACCTGTCACCAGACGAATGATATGCGGTACAACAAGTCCCACAAAGCCAATCACTCCACATACCGAGACAGCGGCAGCTGTCAGCAGCGTGGAAATGATCAGGACAGATAGCTTCGTCGCATCTACATGAACTCCCATGTGAGCCGCCTGACGTTCACCCAAAGCCAAAATATTCAGCACCCGTGCCCGGTTCCATAGAAATACCAGTCCTATGACCACATAAGGTAAAAGGATTCCTGTATATGACCAACCGCGCAGACTAAGACTTCCCATCGTCCAGTACAATATTTCATTGACCGTCTCCTTCGACATGGCTGTCAGAAAGGAAACAACCGCTCCCAGAAAGGATTGCATCACCACACCCGACAAAATGAGACTTTGTGTCGGAATTTTTCCACCTTCCCGTGCCAACGTCAGCACCATCCACAGCGTCAGCATTCCGGTCGTAAATGCCACTAGCGGCAGCGTCCATATGCCAACAAATGAAAATTGAAGGCCCCAATAGATCAGTACTGCCGCTCCTACCGAAGCCCCCGAGGATACCCCCAGTGTATACGGATCAGCCAAAGGATTACGCAGCACACCCTGAAATCCGGCTCCCGCCAGCGCCAGCGCTGCTCCTACCAACATTCCCAGTAACACTCGTGGCAATCTGACCTTCAAAATAATCTGCTCTGAGGATGTATTCCAATCCGGTGTAAACGTATCGCCTAACCACGGAAGGTGGTTAACCAGAATGCCCGTGATCTGGCTGACCGGAAGCTTGGCCGAGCCGATGCCAAGACAGAGCAGCAGCGTCAGCAACAGCAGGACAAGACCTGTCCCTCCAAAGCCGATCAGTTTACGGTTCATTTGAAAATTTCAGGATACACGCCCTTGGCCACTTCCTTGAGACCTTCCGTTACGCGTGGACCCGGACGACTGATCAAATTATCATCCACGGCAAACACCCGGTTGTGGCGAACAGCCGATATTTGATCCCATCCACTGCGAGCTTTAATGATTTCGCCGAGCGTTTGGCCAGTTTTGTCGTCCTTGACACTTTTGCTGTACAAAATCACGTCAGGGTTCGCAGCAATAATATTTTCTTCACTAATTTGGTACCACCCCTTCTGCGTGGCACCTACATTTTCGCCGCCCGCCAACGTAATCAGCTCGTCCATAAACTCGCCTTTACCAACTGTCCAGCCTGGTGAAAACTCGACGTATACCCGCAGCTTCTGCCCTTTACCGATATTTTTAACTCCTTCTTTCACTTCCGCTACATCTGCTCTCATCTTGTCAGTCACCGCTCTCGCTTCTTTCTGATGATCGGTGATTTTTCCATACAATTCGATGTTAGCTATGACATCTTCAACTGTCTTCGGTTCCGTTTTAAAAATCATAATTCCCATGTCGCGCAGCTTGGTCGTAGCCTGTTCACTAAGTGATATCCCTGCAAAAACGACTTCCGAGTTAGCAGCAATGATCGCCTCTTCGTTCGGTTTCATAATACCGCCTACTTTAGGCTTTTTCGTAGCTGCTTCCGGGTAATCAGAGTAGTCGGAGACGCCAACTATTTCCTTATCCAGTCCGATGGCGAACAGCGCCTCGGTTTCTGCCGGGGAGACGGAAACGATTTTATCCGGCGCTTTTTTGAATGTAAATTCCTGTCCTGTTGCATCCTTAACTGTGAGTGGGTAAACTGTTTTGCCCGGAGGCTCTTGTGCGGTTACGGTCTTTCCCGGCTGCTGTGCAGAAGTCTGATTCTCTTTATTTTCAGCATTTTTCCCATTAGCGCCACATGCACTCAGCACAACTGCCAAAATCAGAACCAATAAACCTGTTGTCCAAACCTTTATTTTTTTTCCTGCCATGATTTGCACCCCTTCATAAAAAAATCGTTAAGAGCGTTACTTGAGCATCATCAGATATCTTCTAAATCCAGCCTTCTTTTCCTATCAAAAAACCCCCGCATCCTTATATCAGGACACAGGGGTCACGTTAGCGCAGATCGTGCGCAGGCGGCAGCTTCTTTCCGCACGGACAGTCACTGCGAACACGTCATCCTTTCCTCGAAGGATTATGGTGACAGGCGGACGGGCAGGTATCCTGACTTATGGTAAGATGCATGTCCTGAAATTCCTTCATATGCTTAGTAGCACATAAAGCAGGACTAACGGGCATGCTTCCATTTACAGTGGCGGGACCGCGCCGGACTTACACCGACTTCCCTTTTAACAGCGCAGGCAAGGGAAACCATAGTTTCATCACACTGCGCCGACCTCGTCTGCTGGATATTTGATGTAGTGGTAGTCAAGCCGTTCTTTTACTTGATGATTATAGGTTAAAATGAGGCGGCTTACAACCCAAACAGCCTCTTTATCCACTGGTGTCTAACCTAATGAGGGAGCATTTCGGCTATGTAATTGTGCGGTCCTGCCAGCCTCAATTGAATCCTAAATGCTTCTCCCGGCTTCGGATTCAGACTCCAAAAATCATGGCCCGGTATCAGCATACAAGCTAACTGACGAATTACGCCACCATGCGTAACGACCAAAACAGAGAGCGGCCCAGCAGTCAAATCCATGGGTCGAACTTCCATAGCAACACGCCATTCATACAGAGAGTCAAGAAATTTCCGCAAACGATTCACAAAATCTGTCCAAGACTCTCCTCCAGGAGGGGTTATCCGTTGCGGCTCATCAATCCAAGCGCGATACAATGACACATCCTTGAGCATGTCATACGTTTTTCCATCCCACTCGCCAAAATGAAGCTCTCGCAGACGTGGTTCCATCATAGGAGACATAGTGGATAGGGAACCTCCAGACGTCAATTCTGACTCCGGCACAATGATCTGCAAGGTCTGGCAACATCGCATTAAATCGCTGCAATAGATTCGAGCAAAGGACTGCCCCTGCAATTCTTCTTGCAAAGGCTTTAATTCTTGTTCTGCTCCTGGTAGCAAACCTAAGTCGGAGTGTCCCATATATCGACGTTCCTTATTCCATAAGGTTGTGCCGTGACGAACTAACACGAGCTCCATGTCCCAATGCAGATCTTCTTTAGCATCATACGGCACCTTATCCTCCTGTGAGTTCGGACTTTGTACGTATTCTACCGTCCTTTTTGCTGCTATATCTTGTTTCAAGATCATGTCACTTCCTGCTCGATCATTATTCAGTGTGTCACGCCTCACCCTCACCGCACCCATCCCAAGGCAAAACAACCTGCGGCTCCTAACAAACACAATCCTACGAACATACTGGACACGGCGAACATCAGCTGGATTGTATACCGTATATCTTTCGACTCTAGCGGTCGTATCCAATCGCCCATGTATGCACGAAAAGAGCGTACGCCATGATACACATTATAGCCTCCAAGACGAATCCCCAGTGCTCCAGCAACAGCTGATTCCGGGAAGCCACTGTTCGGGCTTGGGTGCAGACGAGCATCTCGCTTGACTGTGCGCCAGCTTCTAGCAGCATCTCGCTTGTATATCCACGCCGCTACCACAAGCATTGCCGCTGTCAGGCGTGCCGGAATGTAGTTAGCCACATCATCCAGACGTGCTGAAGCCCAGCCTAAATGCAGATACTTTTCATTTTTATAGCCAACCATGGAATCTAGCGTATTCACAGCACGATAAGCCAGCGCCAAGGGTGCTCCCCCGATCAGGGCATAAAAAAGCGGGGAAATAATCGCATCCACGATATTTTCAGCGACCGTTTCAACCGTACCGCGTACAATCTCAGGTTCATCAAGCTGTTGCGTATCCCGCCCGACAATCATGCCTAGCTCCCGCCGTGCCGCAGCCAGGTCATCCGCCTGCAACGCTCGATATACTGCCATTCCTGCATCCTTTAGTCCTTTGGAAGCAATCGTGGTCGCAATCAGCACCATTTCTGCGCCGACAGATAACCACGGATGAATCCAGGCAAGCAAGTGCAACAGCGCCCAGGCGAGCGCAAAGGAGCCTCCCGCCACAATGAGCGGAAGCAGTATACCCGCACGTTTCAGCCCCCGATCACTGCGGACCTGGCGACGAATCGCTTTTTCCAATGCTGAAATGGCATGTCCCATACCGATGACTGGATGCGGCAACCACCTCGGATCACCGATCAGCCTGTCCAAAAGGTAAGCTGCCAGGATAATCAAGCTAACTGTCACGCCGCTGCTCCTCCTCCAGCACTTCACCCAATACAGACAGCAGCCTGTCGTTGGCTTCCGCGTCCTTGACCGCAATCCGAAAATGGCTCGTCGTCAGTCCCGGATACATAGCACAGCTACGTATAAGAATTCCGCGTTGTCCAAGCGCCTGCTGAATAGCCGATGCGCTCCACGTACCCGGCGCCCTTGCCAGCACGTAATTGGCTTCACCGGGAACGACACCGCAGCCCCATTCCGCCAAGGCGGTCAACAGGCGGTTGCGCTCCGCAGCAATCAGCTCCTGTGTTTGGCGCTCATATGCTTGCCCACTTCTCAAACACGCCTCCCCAGCCAGCAACGCCAATCCATTCACACTCCAGGTCACCTGTTTGGCCGTCATTCGCCGGATATAGTCCGGATGAGCAATCGCATAGCCCAATCGCAAGCCAGGAATGGCATAAAATTTGGTCATTGACCGGATCAAAATCACATGAGGATAGCGATCCAGCACAGGCAGCAGTGAGATTCGCCGTTCCAGCGGAATAAAATCAATGAATGCTTCATCCACCACCAGCACGGTACCCGTTGTGCCAGCCGCCTCTGCCAGCTCGCACAGCTCCTGCTCACTATATTGCACGCCATTTGGATTGTTCGGCTGTCCGAGGAACAAAACATCTACCTGCTCCATGAGCTGAAGGATGTCCTCCACGTCCGCCTTCCATTGAAGCGAGGCCTTCCCATACACCCGGTTGACCTCGGCTCCGAATTTGCCCGCCAGCTCGGCATATTCCGAAAAACACGGCTCCACTGTACCCACACGCTTAGGAGCTAGTCCCAATAGTAGGAGCGCCATGCTTTCAGCCGCTCCGTTTCCGATACTTAGCGACTCCGGTGGAACATGCAGTCGCCGTGCGAGCATATTTTTAAAATTCCGATGCCCAGGGTCTGGATAGCGAATCACAGTGTCAAATGAGTGTTGCAGCGCCTCAAGCACCTCTGGCGGTGGACCAAGCGGATTAATATTTGCACTAAAATCTACAAAATCCGCAGCAGCTCCGCCAAAAGTCGCGGCAGCTGTTTCCCTGTCTCCACCATGACCGTAAACCTCTATCATTGCCTCTCATCCTTTCCGCCCGTTTCCAATCATTTAGCTCCATTATGAGGCTGCTTTTTGCGTCCCGTCAATGCAAATGAGCTTTTGTACATGGCTCACTTGGGTTACAATAGAAGGAGGCACACATAAATTACACAGTTTATATACGGAGGAATGGACATGCTGTTCATCGACAACCAGGGGATACACGATCCAGCCATTAATCTTGCTATTGAGGAATACGCGCTCAAGCATCTACCGCTGGACGACAGCTATTTGCTGTTTTACATTAATCAGCCTTCTATTATTATAGGCAAGCATCAAAACACTATTGAAGAAATCAACGCCGAGTTTGTTAGGGACAACAATATTCAAGTCGTTCGTCGCCTGTCCGGCGGCGGTGCTGTATATCATGACCTCGGTAATTTAAATTTCAGCTTTATTACCAAGGATAACGGGGAGTCCTTTCATAATTTCCTCAAATTTACGCAACCTGTGATTGATGCCCTGCGCCAAATGGGAGTAGAAGCTGAAATGACAGGCCGCAACGATCTACAGGTCGGAGAACGTAAAATTTCAGGAAACGCCCAATTTGCCACACGCGGACGTATGTTCAGCCACGGTACATTGATGTTTAACCTGAATCTGGACAATGTGGCTGCATCGTTGCATGCCAATCCCGAAAAGTTTAAATCCAAAAGCACAAAATCCGTCCGCAGTCGCGTGGCTAACATCAGCGAACTGATGGACCGTGAGATGACCATAGAGCAATTTCGTGAGGAACTGCTGCGTTTCGTATTCGGTTCAGAATTGGATCAGGTACCTCAATATAAGCTCACCGATACCGATTGGGCCAAAATCCATGAAATTTCCAAAGAACGCTACCAATCGTGGGATTGGAACTACGGTCTATCGCCCGAGAGCAATATCAAGCACACACGTAAATTTCCGGTCGGTATTATTGATATCCGCATGGATCTTAAGGAAGGCTACATCCGTGATATTAAAATCTATGGGGATTTCTTCGGTGTGGGTGACGTTGCTGATATTGAAAATATCCTGCGCGGCAAGCGCTATGATGAAGGTGAGGTACGTCAAGCCTTATCCTCTCTCGATTTGAAGCACTATTTTGGTAATATTGAGCTGGACGATTTTGTTGGACTTGTATTTTTGGAAGACTAACCGTTACTTTTCCCCATCGTTTCAAGCCAATACTTCAGTGGTTATAAGGGGACAGGCTCTTATATGAGCTGTCCCCTTTTCATTGCGATATTGTCATTTTGAATATTATAAGATACAATTTTAGCATTGCCCCATGATAGAGATAAAGGAGAGAATACCGATATGTATAAATTAATTGCCATTGATATTGATGATACACTCATTAACGACCAGAAAGAAGTCACACCAGCGACACAACAGGCATTAGAAGCTGCTGTAGCAAAAGGTGTGGTGGTTACCCTCGCTACTGGACGAGCTTATGCCTCTGCACACAAAATTGCTCGCCAGACGGGTTTGAACGTGCCGATCATTACGTACCAAGGAGCTTTGGTTAAAAACCTGCTGGACGAAAACGTGCTGTATGAGCGTTATGTTCCACTCGTGGCTGCACGTCGTCTGTTTGAATTCTGCGTGGAACGCAATCTGCATCTGCAAACGTATATTGATGACAAATTGTACACACGTGAAGATAATCAGAAAATCAAAGATTACACGGAGCTGAACAACACGGAATATTTTGTAGAGCCTGTATTCAGTAAAGTTATAGAGCAGCCGGCTCCTAAATTGCTGATTATCGACGAGCCTGAAGTGTTGGATGAATTAATTCCTGAACTTCGCGAACTGCTTGGCAATGAAGTTCACATTACAAAATCCAAGCCTCATTTTCTGGAAATTATGCATCATGAAGGCACTAAGGGCCATGCGCTTACCTTCCTTGCAAATCATTTTGGCTGTGAACTGTCGGAAACAATTGCTATCGGTGACTCTTGGAACGACCACGAGATGCTTGAATGCGCTGGTCTCGGCATAGCGATGGAGAATGCCATTCCCGATTTGAAAAAGCTGGCTGATTACATCACTCGCAGCAATAACGAAGACGGTGTTAAGCACGCCATCGACAAATTCGTACTCAACGTTGAATAAAGTAAAAAGTGACTGTTCCCATAATACTTAAATGAAGTAGTACAACAACAAAGCCTCCAAACGTCGCATGTCCAGTAACATACGACAGTTTGGAGGCCTTTTCTGTCAGATCATATAATAACCTGCCCCCTTTAAAATATCAGGCAGCAGAACGTACCTTACGCCTGTTCACCAGACGTATGATTCCATTGTTCATAAGGATTAATCCGGTCACAATGAGCAGCACCCCAGCCAGCATCCACCAGCTTACATGCTCTCCATACAACAACGCTCCCAAGCCCACCGCAATCGGCGGTGATATATACAGCCACGTCGTCGGAAACAGGGGATTTGTACGCTCCATGAGCCAGTAGAACAGTGTATGTGCAATCATCGAACCAAACAGGATCAGATAAAGTAAAGACCCCATGGCAGGAAGGTACTGCCACCCCTCAGAACTCCACGGTTCCGTGTTCGCAGACAGTAACAGCAGCATCCATCCCCCATGGATCATTTGCGCCGCATTCAGGGCAATCGGGTTCGTTTCACGAAATACATCCATCACTCGCTTGGAATACAGAGCTCCCCCGGAATAACACAGCTCCCCCAGCAAAATGACAAGGCATCCCGCCAGCCACAGACCACTGATTTGAACCGCCAATCCGGGCAGCACAACCAGCACCACACCAAGAAAGCTGATCATGCAGCCAACGACCGTAATCCGTGACGTTTTTTGCCGTAGCAGTACAGATTGCAAAATGACGATCATCATCGGCCCGGTAGCTGACAAAATAGCTCCGATCCCGGAGCTGACATATTGCTCTGCCCAATACAAAGCTGAAAATGTACCGAAGGTCGTTCCTGCTCCAATTAGCAACATTTCCTTCCGCCATAATAACGACCATCGTACTTTTCCGGTCAGCTTCATAGCAATGAACAATATCGCCCCTGCCGCGAAAAAACGTACCCCTGCCGATAGGAATGGCGGAAGTCCGGCTTCCACTCCCACTTTTATGGCCAAAAACGTTGTGCCAAAAATAAGACACATTACTGTAAACGCGATACCTATCATGATACGTCCCTCTCCCTTCAGTTGCTTTTAAGCATACAGGGAGACGAACAGAACAGATGTATAACTACAGAACAGTTGTATACGTTTTTGAAGTGCTATATAGTACAATACACAGAAAGGAGCGTGGATAGCATGGTTAAGAACAACAGCGAACTACTCTTTGCAGCCGATCATGCCTTAAAGCTGTATGAGCAGGTTATCCATTATGTAACTGTGCGGATTGATCGCGGGGATTGGCAAACAGACATGAAGCTGCCGTCCGTACGAAGCTTGGCTCAGGAGCTGGGTGTACATCGGCTAACTGTTTTCCGGGCATATCAGGAGATGAAGCAACGGGGACTGGTCTATGTAAAGGACAAATCAGGATATTACGTTCATGCTTCCCAAGCGACTGGGCATGCAAAATATGCTGGCTACTCGGGACATTCGTCCATTGACCTCACGTTTCACTCCGAATCTGCCCATGCGGCAGATGATCCGTCAGTTTCAGCCTGGAGAGGAATGGATGGACTTAGCCGCGTTCAATCCGTAAATACGAATTTCCAGTTTTCCAAAGCGCTGATTGACCCCTCTCTCCTGCCCAATCGATTTTGGGGAGAGCTAATGATACAGGTATTTGAAAAGCATCCGAAAGTAGCAGCCACCTATTCCGCTGTGCAGGGTGATGCCGAGCTTCGGGAGGCCATGGCGCAGCATTTTAGCGTGGATAAGCATTTTGCTTTATCACCGGATGAAGTGCTGATTACCTCCGGAGCACAGCAAGCCATTGATTTAATTGGCCGATCTCTGCTCCGTACAGGAGACCGTGTATTGATCGAACGCCCTGCCTATGGCCCCGCTATGGAAATATTCCGTAGACTCGGCGCACGTCTGACTATGACTGATATTCGACCAGAAGGTTATGATCTGGACCAGATTGAGTGGTGCATGAAAACGGAAAGACCACGCCTCTTTTATATGAATCCAACATTCCACAACCCGACGGGCTTTACAGTCCCCGATGAGCAGCGCAAACGACTGCCTGAACTAGCCGAGCGCTATGGGTGCCTCATTGTTGAGGATGACAGCACCTATGACATTAGCTTTGGGCAAAAGCCCCCTTCTCCGATTTTCGCCTATGATGTTTCGGGAAGCGTCGTCTACATTCGAAGTTACAGTAAATATGTCGCACCCGGTCTACGAATCGCAGCCGTGACCTGCCGACCACAGCTCATGAACAGCCTGCTGAACGTCAAAGCGTTAGTGGACAATGGATCGCCACTGCTGAATCAAAAGCTGTTTTTAGAATACTTTCAATCTCCACGTATGCAGCAGCATATTAAAAAGCTATGTATCGCGCTCCAGATTCGTAAGGAAACGATGGAAGACAGTCTCCGCGACTCCGGTTGGACGTGGACCAGCCCGGCAGGGGGACTCAACCTGTGGCTCCAGCTGCCTTCTACGTTGAAACCTAATGAATTACTTGCCAAAAGTTTACAAGAGTCTGTATCCTTTGTCCCCGGCAATGTATTTGATCCCATCGGCGCAGAGGGTAAAACGCATGTACGGCTGTCCTATTCATACGCCAACGAGCTACAAATCAAAGAAGGAATCTCCACACTTCTACGTATCAGTCAAACGATGCAAAGGTAAAGGTCACCTTTATTCTAACGGCAAACTCATGCCGGTGTGTGCCAAGCTAATCCCTTCCAGAAGCCCATAGTTGCGTGTGACATCCACATCATGGGACATATGTGTAAACACTGTGCTTTCGGGTTTAAGCCTTCCTATAAGCTCCTGAGCCTCCAGCATGTCATATACGGAACGGGTGGCATACTCGGCCTCCTCATGATAAAAACTCGTTCCCAGGACGAGCAAATTCAGATTGTGCAAGGGCAGAATTTCCGTCTCATTCAATCCAATCGAATCCGAACAGTAAGCCAACGAGAAACCGTCCTTTTCCAGACGATAAGCGTAGGCATATCCGTTCTTCCCGTGATTCACACGCCATCCCCGGATATTCCACCCGCCAAGTTGGGCTCCCTGGTCTACTGGAATAAGATCCAAGTTTCCAGAGAGCCAGGAAAATTGACGCAAGATCGTGTCGATCACTTCCTGTGGCGCGTACAAGCGACCTCTGTTCCCAGTCCAGCGACAGGCATCTGCCCATTCTGGTAATCCTCCAATATGGTCAAAATGTGCATGTGTCACAAGGATCGTAGAGATAAAACGCAGACCGCGCAATTCTAGCTGTCTGCGCCAGTCCGGGCCACAATCAATCATAAAGTCCTCCGTCTCGCTTTCGATCAGCACAGACGATCTCAATCTTACATTCGCCCCTGTCGTGCGAGCTTCTGTGCATACGAGACAATCACAATATACACGCGGAACCCCCATTGCATCCCCCGTGCCAAGAAAAATAAGCCGATTCATGGTTTAACTCCTATCTACCTGGGTCTTTTTACTACTATTATAACGAACGGACCGATTCTACGTAAATCATCTGCGTAAATCCTTCCAGCGTCCAACGCCAAAAGGAGCATGCCCAAAGCCGTGAAATCCGGCTAGACATCCCCTCATGCGTGATCGTATTTATTTTCAAATGATGATAGGCATTGGATCTTCCTTCAGGCGGTTTTCCACCATCCAGCTGGACTGGTCATTATAGAGATAGGCTCGATGCACCAACACTCGCACCTGCTGACCAGGTTCCAGCGTAGACTTCTCCAGCGAGCGGTATGTCATGAGACGATGATCCCCGACCTGTACTTCAACCATCCACTCACTTCCACGAAAATGCAAATGCTTCACTGTGCCTTCCTCGGTCGCCGACAGAAGCGTAAATTCCTCGCTTGGCCCGACATCAATATACTCTGGACGGATCAAGGCACGTGTTCCCAGTCCAGCAGCTTCTTCGAAGCCTCTGAGACTGCCTGCCTGTTCAATCACCGTAGATTCCCCAATAAAGGAAGCCACGAACGGAGTACCCGGTTTTTTATAAATATCCCAAGGTGTTCCCTTCTGCTCCAGTCGTCCCTGATTAATCACCATAATTTCATCCGCTACTTCAATCGCCTCATCCTGATCATGGGTGACAAAAATTGAAGTAATACCCACCCGCTCAATCAACTCTCGCAGCCAGGTGCGCAGCTCCTGACGAATCTTGGCATCAATAGCTGCAAAAGGCTCATCCAACAGCAGCAATTGAGGCTCTGGTGCCAAAGCACGCGCAAAGGCAACCCGCTGTCGCTGTCCACCTGACAACTGATGCGGATAACGATGCTCAAATCCTTTGAGCCCCGTTAGTTCGACCAACTCTGTGACCCGTTCCTTGATGCGGGTTTTGGAGCTTTTTTTCACTTTCAGGCCAAAGGCAATATTGTCGTAGACGCTCATGTGCTTGAACAACGCATAGTTTTGAAATACAAATCCGATTCCACGTTCCTGCGGGGACAGCTCGTTTACCCTTTTTCCATGAAAATGAATTTCTCCCGCATCCGGTTGCTCCAGACCCGCCAAAATGCGAAGAATGGAGGTTTTCCCCCCACCACTTGGACCGAGTAAGCCAATAAGATGGCCTGCCTGAATATCAAAAGATACGTCCTTTACTGCATGAAAATTACCGAAATGCTTGTTTAATCCTCTTACTTCCACATGCATATCCGTACACTTCCTTTCCGCTTCTGGACCTGTTCAGGAACAGCAGCAGCCTTGCTTCCCGCAAAGCACGTACCTCATTTGAAATCATTTAATTATTCCAATGTATATACTATGTTTTTTCTTATGTGATACTTTATCAAAGGAAAGTAATTTTCGTCAACTATATATTATATTAGGAATTAAAAGGGTAAAGTATTAGGAAGAAAGGAGATGGAGTTATTGTTGCATACTTTAGAATTATCCACTACACGGCGAGATGAAATGCGCGATATTACACGAGAGGTTGCTTCATTGATCAAAAAAAGCGGGGTACAACAAGGAACCGCACTTGTTTATTGTCCACACACGACAGCCGGCATCGCCATTAATGAAAATGCAGACCCAGACGTCAAACATGATGTGATATTAAGACTAGATGAAGTTTATCCGTGGGAGCATCCTCAATATCGCCATATGGAGGGAAATACAGCTTCCCACCTAAAATCCATTACGACAGGCCCCTCACAAACGATCATCATCCATGATGGAAAGCTGTTGCTCGGACGATGGCAGGGACTTTATTTTTGTGAATTCGACGGACCACGCAGACGCCAATACCATGTAAAGATCATGAAGGGCTGACGGACCGGGTAAAAAAACAGACCATGATGTTTTCCTACTGGATGCATCATCGTCTGTTAAATTCTCAGTCGCTTTCGCAAAGTACCGTAATGATAAGTCACCGTCATGAAGTGCATACACCCAGAAAAGCGCCCTACATGTTCATGGCTGAAGTGTGTGAATGCAGGTACGCTCATAGGTGTCTGCACAGCAGCTTTACATGTGCTAAAGCAGCGGGCCTAATTTCTTCAAATGTTAAACCGTCCTGAATATAAAATGATACAAAGCCATGCATGGATAAAAACAGACTTTTCGGTACCCTAGAGCAATATTCCTCCGAATGCCCCTGACCACTCAATTCTTGACGGATCATGGACGCAAATAGTTCCACACAACGGTTTTGCTCTGTGCGACAGTATGCAAATAGTTCTTCATCGTGCATCATGAACATAATTTCGTATTGATATGGATTTTCCAAACCAAAACGGATAAATTCCAGCATCAAGTACTCCAACCTGCTCAAGCCATCATCAGGCGTACCTGTTGCTGCTTGCAGTAGAATCCCACGCAATGTATTAAAATCTTCAATTACAATGGCATAGAACAGTTCAGCCTTCTCTTTAAAATGATAATATAACGAACCATGACTGTAACCCAGATGCTGGCCAATGCTGCGCATTGAAATCGCACGGTAGCCCTTGGTAATAAACAAGTGCCTGGCCGCTTCCAGAATCCGCCCTCTTGACAACTCCTGTTCTACTGCTCTTCTAGCCATATTATTTATTCCCCTTCAATAAAGTAAAGCTGCTCTCCCTCCGACACAAGCGATTGCCCCTGCGTCAAGTCTGTTATCCAGTTGCTGAAGGATTCCGCATCACCAGCCAGCGGCAGACAGGTTAAGGTAACTTTATCCGTAAACATTGTTTCTCCAGTGCGGATGCTGCGATTGCGTAATTCATTTTCCACTTTGCCCAACCAGGTATAATCCAATTCTACAAAAACTTCACGATGCAGCACACGTGTAATTGCATCTCCTGCCTCGATTGCTGCAACAGCACCATCGGAATACGCGCGAATCAGACCGCCTGCTCCCAACAAAATCCCACCAAAGTAACGGGTAACAACAATAGCGACATTTTTTAGCTTCTGGTTGCGGATCACCTCCAAAATAGGCTTTCCAGCCGTACCACTCGGTTCTCCGTCATCCGATTGCTTTTGGATTTCGTCTCTTTCCCCAATCATGTAAGCAGAACAATTATGGGTAGCATTCCAATGCTCTTTTTTGATGCGCTCTATGAAAGCAACTGCTTCTTCCTCAGTTTGAACAGGCTGAATATGGCCGATAAAACGGGATTTTCGGATCACAATTTCCTTGTTGCCGGCACCGCGTACGGTTCGGTATTGTTCCAACATACACGTATAACCTTCCTTACTTCATTTTACAAGAAAGCAGTCCCCCGCTTCTGGCAGCTGGTGAACTGCTTTCCTGTACTTTAATTGATGCTATACACTATAACACTTCTGACCGAAATCCTGTTTCGAATCAGAGATTACAGCACTCTTATTCAGACAATCTCGCTTCAAGCTCAGCTTTTTCTTTTTCGAAGCCTGGTTTGCCGAGCAGCGCAAACATGTTCTTCTTGTAAGCTTCTACGCCCGGTTGATCGAACGGATTTACACCCAACAGGTAGCCGCTGATGCCGCAAGCTTTTTCGAAGAAATAAGCAAGATAGCCGAAAGAGTAAGGGCTTAAGTCAGGAATATTTACAATCAAGTTCGGTACTTGTCCGTCTGTGTGAGCCAGCAATGTACCTTGGAATGCTTTTTTGTTTACAAAATCCACAGTTTTGCCTGCCAGGAAATTCAGTCCGTCCAGATCATCCTCATCTGCTTCGATGGTGATGTGACTTGGTACATTTTCTACTTGGATTACCGTTTCAAAAATGTTGCGGCTGCCTTCCTGAATGAATTGTCCCATGGAATGCAGATCTGTCGAGAAATCAACAGAAGCAGGATAAATGCCTTTGTAATCCTTGCCTTCGCTTTCTCCGTACAACTGTTTCCACCACTCGGATACAAAATGAAGAGACGGCTCATAGTTTACGAGAATTTCAATTGCTTTACCTTTGCGGTACAAAGCGTTACGAACGGCTGCATATTGATAAGCTTCGTTCTCAGCTACATTCGGGTTGCTGTACTCTTTGGAAGCGTCTGCCGCCCCCTGCATCATTTCCTCGATGTTAATGCCTGCAGTAGCAATCGGCAACAAGCCTACTGCTGTCAGCACGGAGTAACGACCACCCACGTCATCAGGAATAATGAAGGATTCGTAGCCTTCTTCGTTAGCCAATTTTTTCAAAGCGCCACGTTCTTTATCCGTCGTTGCATAAATACGCTTGCGTGCTTCTTCTTTACCGTATTTTTTCTCCAGAGCTGCACGGAATACGCGGAATGCGATCGCTGGCTCTGTTGTCGTACCTGATTTGGAAATGACGTTCACAGAGAAGTCTTTACCTTCAATCAGTTCCAACAGATGATTCACATATGTAGAGCTGATGTTATTACCAGCAAAATAGATAGCTGGACCCTTACGTTGATCTTTAGGCAGCGCATTGTAGAAAGAATGCGACAGCATTTCGATCGCAGCACGTGCTCCAAGGTAGGAACCACCGATACCGATTACGATCAATACTTCGGAATCGCTTTGAATTTTAGCAGCAGCCTTTTGGATGCGCGCAAACTCTTCTTTATCATAATTGGTAGGCAGGTCAATCCAACCCAAGAAATCGGACCCTACACCGGTTTGGTTGTGCAGTTGCTCATGAGCCAGCTTGATGGGCTCTGCAAAATAATCAATTTCGTGCTGACCTATAAAGGAGAGCGCTTTAGTGTAATCAAAATTAACTTTTTTAGACATGTTTGGAACCTCCTGTTTGGTATTACTAAGACCATGAATACGAACATAAGGACTTAGGAATAGGATACTTTAATTTGCGGGGCCTGACAAGCTTGCGTTACCTGTGTATCCTGTGCTTGACAGCCCCTCCTGTAGATAGGGTAGCATGCCCATGCTACAATTAACTGAGATCAACCTGTTTTATATTCATTTCAAGCCGAACTCGCAATCTGCATCGGACGGCAACTTCCAACAAGAAAGGTGATTAGCAATGAAAAATATCGGATTTATCGGACTGGGCACCATGGGCGCCCCGATGGCATCCAATCTGCTAAAGCAGGGATTCGGAGTCACAGTTTATAATCGTACCGCTTCGCGCTGCGAACCACTGGCAGAGCAAGGTGCACGTACAGCTTCAACTCCTCGTGAAGCAGCTGAAGGTCAGCACTTGGTCATTACCATGGTCAGCGATGATCACTCCATTCGTGACATCTATTACGGCGATGACGGCGTGTTTGCCGGACTTACGGCTGGCATGACCGTGATGGACAACAGTACGATTTCACCTGAACTGGTCAAGCAACTGGCCGCCGAAGCGGACAAGATGGGTTGCTCTTTCATTGATGCACCCGTAACAGGCAGTAAGCCTGCTGCTGTAGACGGTACACTTGTGTTCATGGTTGGCGGTAATGCAGAAGCCATTGCGGCACAATCAGATGTTTTTGATACCCTGGGCAAAAAGGTACTTCATATGGGACCTAATGGCAGCGGGGCCGTAGCCAAGCTCGCTCATAATACGATGGTGGGTATTCATAACCTCGCTCTGGCTGAGGGCTTTGCTATCGCGGCTAAATCCGGCATCCCGGCAGACAGCTTCCTTGAATTGGTACAACTCGGATCGGCAGGCAGCAAGGCCGCTGACCTGAAAGGGCGCAAAATCATTGAACATGATTTTAGCAACCAGTTCTCACTTGCCTTGATGCTTAAGGACTTGAAGCTTGCTTCCTCACTAACAGACAGCCTGTCCATCCCTGCACCTATGTTATCCATTGCCAAAAGCCTGTTTCAAGCCGGGCAAACACAAGGCTACGGCGATGAAGACCTATCCGCTGTCGTGAAGACATACGAAGCATGGATTGGCCACACCATTGGTGGTCAACCTCTCGAATAAGCTGCACCTTTCTTTGTAACCATACGGCTGTGCTTGTGTACATATGGCATAGCTTTAGGGTAAGCACACTTGGCTTGAAGGCTGAGTGTACTTACCCTTTTTAGCTTTTATTCGGGATAAGAACAGCAATAATCAGTTACACTTCGTACTTCCAGCTTGAATGAAGACTTTGCAGGTACGTGAAAGGTTGCCGTCCCTTGTATTTCTAGCCATTCCTCAGTACCTGGAAGCAACACTCTCAAATCCCCTGCCAAAATCTCCATGATCTCACGGGAATCCGTGCCGAACTCATACGTTCCTGGCAGCATAATACCCAGTGTAACCTTACTGCCGTCACCCAGGATGACTGTACGGCTTGTAACCTGACCATCGTAATAAACGTTTGCTTTTTTAACTACGCTTACTCCATCGAACTGTGTCATTCGTTATCCCCTCATCTGCTCTCAATGGTTGAATGAATATTGGTGCATCATAACATAGATTTGATTCCAGCTTCAGTATGAAAATACACACTGTATCACCGTATCCTATACATTGGAATTCAATAGTGATTTCATTGCAAAGCATCAACTGTATGAAACAAACAGCCGTAAGCCTTTCTCAGGTTACGACTGTCTGTTTTAGATGCTCAGTGTTTTATTTCAACAAAGCTTTCACACGGCTAACAACATTCTCTACTGTAAAACCGTATTCCTTAATTACGCGGTCGCCAGGTGCGGATGCACCGAACGTGCTGATACCGAGAATGTCGCCTTGATCGCCAACATATTTTTCCCAGCCCAGTGGATACGCCATTTCGACAGCCAAACGAGCTTTCACTTCTGGCAGCAGAACGGAATCTTTGTATGCTTTGTCTTGTTTTTCGAACAGATCCCAGCTTGGGAAGCTGACAACACGTACTTGAATACCTTGTTCTGCCAGTGCTTCCTGAGCTTTAACAGCCAATTGCACTTCGGAGCCTGTAGCCAGAATTTGAGCAACCGGTTTGCCGTCTGTTGCATCTGCAACCACATAAGCACCACGTTTGATACCTTCGCGTGCATGCTCAGCACTAGCAGCCAGGATTGGCAGGTTTTGACGAGTCAATACCAGAGCAACCGGGTTTTTCTTGTTTTCCAATGTATAAGCCCAAGCAGCAGAAGTTTCATTACCGTCCGCCGGACGAATTACTGTCAGGTTCGGGATAATACGCAGGGAAGCCAATTGTTCGATCGGCTCATGAGTCGGACCATCTTCACCTACAGCAATACTGTCGTGAGTCAGAACGTAGGTTACAGGCAATCCCATCAGAGCTGCCAGACGAACGGCTGGACGCAGATAGTCTGTAAATACGAAGAATGTACCGCCGAATACTTTTACACCTTGGTGCAACGCCATACCGTTCATCGCAGCAGCCATACCAAATTCACGGATACCGAAATAGATGTTACGGCCGGCGTAGTCTTCTGGCGTAAAGTTCGTCAGGTTGTTCAAATGTGTCATCGTGGAGCTCTCCAGATCGGCAGATCCGCCTGTCAGGAAAGGTACGTTTGGAGCCAATCCATTCAGAGCATTACCAGAAGCTACACGAGTCGAAACGGCTTTGTCTCCAGTCGTGTATTTCGGAAGATCACGATCCCATCCTTCTGGAAGATCGCCGTTTACAGCTGTTTCGAACTGAGCTGCCAAATCAGGGTGAGCTGCTTTGTATTTCGCAAACTGTTCATCCCATGCTTTGTTCGCCGCGATACCGCGCTCTTTTACTTTAGCAAAATGCTCGCGAACCTCTTGTGGTACGTGGAAGTCCTCTTCGTATACCCATTTGTAGAATTCTTTAGTCAGCTTAGCTTCTTCTGATCCCAGCGGGGAACCATGAGTACCACCGTGTCCGCCTTTACCTTGTTTGTTCGGGCTTCCGTAGCCGATAACTGTTTTCACTTCAATCAGCGTAGGGCGTGTCGAGTCGACTTGCGCTTCTTCAATGGCTTTTTGGATGGCTGGAAGGTCGTTACCATCTTCTACGCGCAGTACTTGCCAGTTGTAAGCTTCAAAACGTTTGGCAACACTCTCGGAAGAGGACAGATTAAGCTTGCCGTCCAGTGTAATATCATTGGAATCAAACAATACAATCAGCTTGCCCAGCTGTAAGCGACCAGCCAACGAAGCAGCCTCGTGAGAAATACCTTCCATCAGATCGCCATCGCCGCAGATTGCATATGTGAAGTGATCTACAACTTTAAATTCGTCTTTATTATATGTTGCGCCCAGTTGAGCTTCAGCCATTGCCATACCAACGGACATTGCGAGACCTTGTCCCAGAGGTCCGGTTGTAGCATCTACACCAGCAGTGTGGCCAAACTCAGGGTGTCCCGGTGTAAGGCTTCCCCATTGACGGAATTGTTTCAGTTCTTCCATAGGAAGATCATAGCCGGTCAGGTGCAGAAGGCTGTATAGCAACATGGAACCGTGTCCTGCGGACAATACAAAACGGTCACGGTTAACCCATGTAGGTTGATCGGGATTATGATTCATCGTTTTAGCAAAAAGTTGGTATCCCATTGGCGCGGAGCCCATCGGCATACCAGGATGTCCCGAGTTTGCTTTCTCGATGGCGTCAATTGCCAACGTACGAATAGTTGTGATGGACAAATTGTCGATCGTGGAGTTTTCATCCTTTTGGATCGCTTGGTTCTGGTCAGTCATGGTTAGCCTCCTCATATTGTAAAAAGTATGTCAATTGCATTCGGTCATACTCTTCAACATCACCGTCTGATACAAAAACGATGTCTGTTGAAGTGAGTGAATCTGCTTGAATGTTTCAATATGACTTATACATTCTTAAGTATTGTACCATTTGCCGTGAAAGTTTGCCAGATCGTTTATAAAGATGATTGTGGAAATGTTGTACCGAGTCCTCATATAAATATACCCGTAATGTATTAACCTCATTTAAAAAATTATAAAATCACAAAAAAATATTATGTACTGACCATTTATAAGGCAAATAACTCACATAAAAAAACAAAGCCCGTTATGCGGCGGGCTTTGTTTAACAAAAAAATATATATTCACAAATTTTCTTCTAAAATTTTAAGATTAGTTAAAAACGACCGTTTTGTTCTCATGCACCAGAATACGATCCTCTGCATGCCATTTCACGGCTCTTGCCAAAACGACCCGCTCTATGGTGCGACCGATCCGTTTTAGCTCATTTACATCATCTCCATGACTTACCCGCTGCACGTCCTGCTCAATGATCGGGCCGCCGTCCAATTCTTCAGTTACATAATGCGCAGTAGCACCAATAATTTTCACACCGCGATTATAGGCTTGGGCATATGGCTTCCCACCCACGAATGCAGGCAGAAAGGAATGATGGATATTGATAATTCGGTTGCGATAATGCTCAATAAACTTGGGAGAAATAATCTGCATGTAACGGGCCAAAATGATAACGTCAATGTCTTCGCCAATGACCTCTAGTTGACGGCGCTCCGCCTCCGGTTTGGTATCGGCGGTTACCGGAATATGGTAATACGGGATGCCAAATGATTCCACATACTCCTTCATATCCGGATGATTACTAACTACCAATGAAATATCCGCGTCCAGATCTCCTGCCTGCCATTGCCACAGCAGTTCTACCAAACAGTGATCTTCTTTGGAAACGAAAATAGCCAGTTTTTTCTTGCGGCTGACCGCAGAAATCGTCCACTCCATACGGAATTGCTCAGCAACAGCGGCAAAATCCTGCTCCAACTGTGGCTGGGTTGCACTCAAATTCGGCAGATCAAATTCAATCCGCATAAAAAACATACCGCCGGACGGGTCCATTGTATATTGGTCAGATTGAACGATATTGGCCCCATGCTCATACAAAAAACGGGACACGGCCGCTACAATACCTGGTCCGTCTGGACAAGATACAAGCATACGCGCGCGGTTTTCATGGGCTGATAGAGTGCTATTTGGCTGATGTTTTACGTGAATTTCCATGTGGCTATTAATCCCCCTTAGCTTATACCGTCACTGGCAAATGACTGCCGGCAAACCAGGCAATCAACCGTTGATTAATGTGTTCTTCGCTCAAATCTGGAAATAGTGCTGCTTCCGTTATCATGTCATACAAACGCTCCAACGGCTCACGTGGATCGGCTTTTCTTGCTTTGGCATCATTTTTCAGCAGAGTCCAGGTGTCCAGCACAAATTTACGGACATCCACATCCTGTTTTTTGAAAAACGAATGCAATTGCTCTACCTGACCCAAAAACTCATCCCCAAAGCGCTCCTTTACATTTCCTCGGAGCAGGGCAATTTCAACCTCATACATCGGACGCTGAGTTTTGGCTTCCTTCCCAATCCATGGCGTCTCCAAAATAAACGGACGTCCTTGAAGTGCTTCATGATGCACCACATTATGAATCGTCTGATAGCCAATCCAGCCTGATCCGATCGGAGTATGTCGGTCTTTATGAGCGCCAACTGGATTTTTACTGTCATTAATGTGAACAACTGCGATGCGATTCAAGCCGACAATGCGGTCAAATTGCTCTAATACACCGTCCAGATCATTTACGATATCATAACCCGCATCGTGAATGTGACAGGTGTCCATACAAACTGTAAGACGCTCGTTATGCTCTACTTTATCTATAATGGAGGCAATCTCCTCAAAGCTACGACCCATTTCCGTTCCTTTGCCTGCCATCGTTTCAAGCGCAATGTTAACATCTGTCTCCTTCACACCGTTTAGTACCTCGTTCAAACCATCAGCAATACGCCCAATTCCGTATTCTGCATCCTTATCGGTAAAAGCGCCTGGATGCAGCACGATATTTTTCACACCAATCGCGTGTGTGCGTCGAATTTCCTCCTGAAGAAAGCTGACCGCAAGCTCATAGGTATTTTCTTTGTAAGAGCCAAGGTTGATGATATACGGGGCATGCACCACGATATCTTCCATTCCCTTCTCAGCCATTAACTGCTTGCCTTCCTCCAAATACATGGACTCCATCGGCTTACGGCGCGTGTTTTGCGGTGCTCCCGTGTATATCATAAAGGAGCTGGACCCGTAAGAAGACGCTTCTTTTGTAGCGCTGAGCAGACCCTTGTCCGAGAAGGACACATGAGAACCAATTTTCAGCATGATTCTGATTCATCCCCTTATCCTGTTATGCTTGTCTTATTTTAATTTAATCATTTTAACGTGATTATTGAAATCAAACAACATAGCTTTTATGGCAGCTTTCTTAAATGACTCTATTAAGGGAACACGTAGATAAAGTACACATCCGAATATATGTTAGTCATACGAGGGTAAATAAAATCATGGATTGACATCCTTAACCGTATAAAGGTACATTCATATGAAGTTTTTTTCTCGAAAAGGGTTATATTCTATAACAGATGTATTTTTTTTGTGAATCGGAAGGAGAGCTGGCTCCATGAACATCATCGTATGTGGAGGAACTGGATTGGTGGGGAGTGCACTGGTCAAAAGCTTGCTAGACGACGGATACACTGTGAAAGTCGTTACCCGCAAGCCACTGGTAGGACACGAAGCGAGCCCCCGTTTGCAATATATGAGTTGGAACGAATTAAAACAAAAGCCTGAAGTACTGGAAGGCACCGATGCGGTCGTTAATTTAGCAGGCGAAACGCTGAATCAGCGCTGGACGGATAAATCCAAACAAAGAATTCTTCAATCTCGACTGCTATCTGTTGCCCGGTTGGCTCAAGCATTGAATGCTCTACAAAAAAAGCCGAAAGTTATCATTCAGGCTTCGGCTGTTGCCGCCTATGGTACTTCCCTGACCGAAACATTCGATGAAACGAGCCCACGTCGTTCGGGAGATTTTCTGTCTCAGGTGGTTGAGCAATGGGAGGAAGCCGCCAATGCCTACCCTTCTGATGCCCGTTTAATTAAGTTACGCATTAGCCTTGTGCTGGACAGAAAAAAAGGGGCATTCCCCCTCATGAAGATGCCTTATAGCTTCGGATTCGGCGGCAAAATAGGCAGTGGTCATCAATGGATGAGCTGGATTCATATTGAAGATATCGTTCGTCTGATCACGTACTGCATCCATACGACAGAAATCGTCGGGGCAGTGAATGCTTCATCACCACATCCCTTGACGAACGACCAGTTTGGGAGGACAGTAGCTACGGTATATCACCGTCCGCACTGGTTTCCCGTCCCCAGCATTCTCGTTTCAAAGCTAGTTGGTGAGATGAGCACGCTTGTATTGGATGGTCAAAAGGTACTACCGCGCAAAGCGCTGGAGCACGGATTTAAGTTTAACTATCCTTCACTTAAGGACGCTATAGAGGAACTCCATTCTTCCCAAAAACAGCATTGAATCTAAAAAGAGGAACTCCAGGCCGGTAGGTAGTGTCACTGCCAGCTTAGAGTTCTTTTTTAGTCCGACACAATCTCTCAAGCAGACTGCAAGTTTTTAAGATGCTCATTTTATTCCTATGAATAGCCCCTATTACAAAGAAAGAAGCCCTGAACATAACAGGCCTCTTCTTGACATATATCCATATAACCTTTATTTATGATGCATTGGAGGATTTAAAAGTGTCCAACCGATAAGTATAAGATACCCCGGCGATTTTAAAAGTGTCTCCATCCTTCATTGTGTACTCCTTATAAGGCACCATAGGCTCTCCATTCAGAACAGTTCCGTTCGTCGAGGATAAATCCTTAACAATGTGGCTATGTTCTCCTGTAACTATACAAAGCTCAATATGAGAACGGGAGGCTCCATCCGTATGCTCCACAAACTGGACCAGTTGCGGGTCTCTCCCGATGATAAAGCTGCCTGCAACGAATTGGTCTGGCTGCAACCGGATGCGCTCGGTCCCTCCACTACCTGGTGGCTTGCGATCCAGGCAAGCAATCGGTGATTGCTGAACAGGTGAAATCTGTATCTCTTGATCTGGACGAAGCAGCATGGTTTCCTGCTTAGATGCAGCATTTAGCAGCTCCGTTACCCCGGAGAGAGACTTATAATAAGCCTCACTGGTATCACTGGCTTCCAATTCATTTCCCCGCTCCGCACCTTTCCACGATGGCTCGTGTAAGTCAAAATTTGCTGAAGTTTTCTCCCTGTCTTCCGTAACTCGGTCTCCCACGCTTTTAGATTCTGAGTTTGGAAAAGTCCATCTCCAGCTCTCCTGCCCTTGATCACTCAAATCGGAAGATCGCTTGTCTTGATGATGCTGTCCCGCTACAAATCCGGTCAGTTTATCTACCTGATAACGATCATTTTTCCGCTGCGCTGGGGAAGAAGTAGTTCCTAACCATTCCGAATCCAATACAGGTACTGAATCGCTGTACATATGAGATGAAGTTCTATTGCGCTCCCATTTCCCCGTCCAGCTTATATAAGCAACGGCGACAAGTACCAAGGTCAGCACCACGGAAATGATCAAAGGTACCGTCTCTGGATGATCCAGATAAATATAACGCCACACGATGGCCGAAGCGAGCAGACATCCAAGAGCAATGTACGTTTTATATTTTTGCAATCCAGGCTCCACATCTTCTACTTCGTTTTCTGTTACAAGCTCAGAATTCTCCTCTGGTTTCATGGACGGTTTGAGCCGATTGATCCGTTTAAGCTCCTGAATCTCCTGCAGAGTCTCCCGATGCTCTTGCCCGTATGTTCCGCCACGATCAGTATAGTTCCCCTGTGAGGTATGAGAGACATGAGAGGTATGAGCAGATATGATAGGGTCGGCTGATGAAAAAGCTCGCCCCTCCATACTTTCTCCCTGCACGCTAGCACTCTCTGTACCGGCCTTCATTCCTTGTAATAACAGTTCCTTTAGCAATCCCAATTCAAATTCATTTCTATCACACAGATCCAGTATGCGTTGTATATATTCTCCCTGAAAGTGGGCCACACGAGTCATTAAACGAATAACCATCTGCTTAAATTGACTGCCTGTTTGCCCTGCATACTGTACACTGCGTAAAGGAACATAGGTTAAACTGGCGGTTTCCCTAGTACCTAAACCACTTAGAAAAATATAATCCTCATGCAAAATAAACTGGCGGATATCTAACATATATTGCGGGCTGCGATGGAGGGCATCTGCCACTTCATAAAGAATCCGGTAGAAATCAGAAGTCGACACGCCCCCACCTTTCCATAACTGGGAAAGCATGCGTTGCCCCGAAATGTCGTAATGTAACTCAATCTGAAAATCGACTTCCTTTATTCTAAGTTCCAGCAGACCGGGAATCCGATTACCTGTCATCATTCCGGTCTGTACGGAATTTAAATCATCGGTCTTGAGCCCGTCTTCCTTGTTTAGAATCATAAATGTCCCGCCGTTCCGGGCAAAATCCCTGCTTAAACCCAACAATTCATGACCTCCTTAACAATTTCCTATCTCCGTGAGGTAGCATGATCTCCCCCAGCGGACATGTCATGGCAAGAAGTAAAGATAAGCACTGATCGCTCCCGGAATGACTGCCGTCATAAAAGGAAACCTGAGGTGCGCTTCATTTCCACTGGTCAGCGCTTTGCCGCTGCGAAATAGAAAAAATCCTCCTAAATTAAAAGCCACGCGCCGCAGTCTCATGATCGTTTCCCTCTTCCATAGCAAAATTCCTATGCCAATAATACCTGCAAAAAAAATCGAATATAAAGCTGACTGCCATGCAAAAGCGGCACCTGTCCATGCTCCAATCAAGCCGAACAGCTTTACATCTCCTGCACCAACAGCTCCCATCCAGTACAAAATCAGCATGAACCCAAATCCGGTACCCAGTCCAGCAACAGCAAATAAAAAACCGTGCCACCCTCCAAACAGAGTATTGAACACCAAGCCTACCACTATACCGGGCAATGTAAGCTTATTAGGGATTTTCATGCTACGTAAATCCGTAACTAACGCAATCGCGAGTAGTACTCCGCATACAATATACATCCACGTCAATGCGATCTTCCCCCTTTAAAAAATAGAACTAGCAGACTACCAAATCATTTTCCATCGTAGCCATCCCTTACACGTCTTATCCATCCTATCCATCAGCTGGCTTTTCCACGGTAAACGGAACTTCTATACGTTGACCGTCCTCCGTTTCAATCACAAAGCTCCATTGACCGGGTGTTGTATTCGTTCCCACAAACCAGTTCCATTCAATAATCCCGTCCGCATTGGCAGAGGTCCAGCCCAAGTGCTGAGCTGTGCTCTCACCCGACTTATAAAGTACAGAAAGGTTAGCAGTCGTCCCAGGCTCAACCTTGGCCTTGATCAAATTGTACACACCTTTCACAGCAGGTTCAGGCTTGACGAGCAACTGTATGGAATGCTGCGCATCCTTATCTCCTGTCGCATTTCCTGTACCTGCTCCTTCCCCTGTGTCGCCAATCCAAAGACGTTCCTCTGCCGCCGCCTGAAGCACAATGCTACGATACAGAAAGGGGACCTTCATCGGCAGTTCATACGACAGCTCTACTCTAAAATAAGGGTCCTTAGTTCCTGTAAGAGCAGGTACATGTACGCTCGTTATATGAATACGGTCATACTCCAGAATGTTTTCCTCCATAAAAGGCTTTAGCATCGGCTTCAGAACAGGGTCAAGTGCAGCTTCCGTAAATCGCCCCCGCAGCTCCTCCATCGGCTTTTGACCGCCCTGAACAGCGCTCTCTACCCAATCACCAATTGGAGGTGGCAACTGGGCAGCGAATTGGCTTGCATATTCACTCACAGATAACTTGGGCAATTCATCCAGCGGTTCACGGACTGCATCTATTTTCGCGGACGCCGCCTCCACGGCTAGAGAAACTGGGTAGATTTTAGTCGAAACCTGCTTAACCACTTCTGAAGCGGTGGTCTGCAAGGCTGTGGATACCAGCGTCATCTGAACCATATAAATGAGAAAAATAATAAAAAACAGAAACATTGGCAACACGAGTGACGCTTCTAAAACAATACTTCCTTGTTCACGCCGCTCCTGCCCACTAACCTGCCGTAGATACTGATTAATAGGAAAAATGTGCTGTTTTCGTGACATAGTACACACTTCCCTTAATACTCTCGCCTTCTTTTGAGGCGGTCCCGAGCATCTTCATTACCCCAGGTAGAAACCACAGCCTCATCCCATTCTTGACCTCACCCGTTGCATACGTTTGCCGCTCAGCAGGATTGACATCTGTATTCAGGCGGATCAGAGCAAGCATACGGGACATTTTTCGTTCATTATTGCTATGGAGCATCAGGAACAATCGCAAATGATCTTTGTATGTCATTCGAAATTTTAGAAAATCAGACAATGGCACGTCCCCCTTTTGTGCCAGCATAATCATATCTTCTATCGCTTTTTCTACTCCATATAACAAAGCTGCCGCCAAAACGACCAGCGGATTACCTTTTGAGCTGTTTTTAACCAATCCCTCCATTGTTCGAATGGCAAGTCTCATAGCAAAAATTTCTCCATAGGCGGATGCCAGATTACCCGTCGGATTATGGAACCCATACAGGATGTACTCAACTTCCTGATTATTCACCTCCAGCTGATCTCCCAAAATCTGTGCAGCATTCCCCACATTTCCACCCGATCCGGCCAAACTGCCAAAACGGCTAAAATCCACATGATGGAAGTAAGAAAGCCCGTATTCATTCTGGTAAAACTCGTCTCCCAGTTGAGTCAGTAAATTGGATGCCGACCTGTATAGACCATCCATACTATCCATGGAAGCTCCCGCTGCATCATAGGTGTCATAGGACAAATCAGCGGATACAGCTGGACTGGATGTAGACTGGTTAAACGAAATACTTTCATTGTAATACCGCTCCAGATTTCTGAATTGTTCTGCACTTTGTTTACCTTTGGAAAGAACCTCAATGATCCGATAGGCTTGTTTGAGCTTGTTTTTCGCCTCTTTTTCCATTTTCTTGCGTTCTTTGTCCGGTCCACGTCGCGTATCCATCATTTTGGCTTCACCGTCGAGTACATTCGCAGGTCCCGTCCAAGCATACGCACTCAAGTATTTATCTATCTCTTTGAGCGTTGAAGCGACTTCTTGCTTGAGCATGTCTGCATTCAAAAATGGATCTGTATAAAAAGATAATGTGCGCATCATACTCGTTATTCTATTGTTAGCAGTATTTATAGAAGTCCGTTGCTTTTCAATTTCTGCTTCCCATTGCTCAAATTCCTTGTCTGGAATCAACAAATCCTCTGCTTTTTGCCGTGCGCTTCCTACCGACGGATCTGCGCTGGAGCCTGCTCCGCTTGGAGTAGGCGCTGCTGAAACCTCATCGTAGCCTGCATTGGCCGCCCTCTGCTTATACTGGGCAATGACTTTGCGCATCTCTTCATTAATCTGCCGGGCCTCATTTAACGGTTCCTTGGCTTCCAGAAGCAGCTTATCATGTTCTTCTCCAGCCTGAGCCATGATCTGACGCAGGCGATCAAGCGCTGCCCTCGCTCTACGTGCATATTTTTCCATCTGCATGATTTTAACGTCATCCACACTCTTCTTATTGTCTTCATATACATGTACGTAATGCTTATATTGAGCGGCAATATCGGCTACAACCTCAAGCGGGTCCCATATATACTGATTGGGCATATAGGTGCCCCTCTGTTTAATAATCCGCTTACGTACCTCTTCCATATAAGCTCCTGCCTTACGCTGCTTCTCCAGCATGTCATCTAGTTTGGCCTCTCGTCTGTCGTACAGCTTTTGCAGCCGTTTCAGCAAATCTACCGTATGAGAAGCCTCTTTCATATTTTGAGAGAGCGGCTTTAGCTTTTCGAGCACTTCAAACGTAAAATCGACAGGTGCTTTATACTTCATCTCTTCACGGATCTGCTCGTTAAATATGGCATATTTACCAAGCTCCCTTTCCATTTGCAGGGAACTAGAATCCAGCTTCATATTCATAAGCGGTAGCGTTTCTGCGCGTGCCGTACGCCGCGCGCTGTCATTGAGCACTTTGACCATAATTTGTTCTCCGCCGCCTTCGCCATAAGCAAACAAACCGTACTCTTGTTGTAATGTCGGATCATAAGCAGACATCACTGAACGAACCGCCGCATGGGTCAGCCGTTCGGTCTGCACATGCAGTGCAGCAATTCTCGCGTAATCAATAAATACAGCAATAAAACCGAACATGACCGCCAAAATCAGAATTAAAAAGACCGTGACAGCACCTGATTCCCCGTCCTTTGTATTGTGTCCCTTATCAAACACCCGCTTCCTCCTTTCTAGTTACATTCCCATTACTTACTTCTCACTGACCGTTTTGACCATATTGCATCAATACTTTCCCTACAACTGCCGAATCTACCTTTTCACCTGATCCTCTGCCCATAAACTTCGCACCATAATAACGGACCAACTCCACCGTACGAATCCATTCTACAGGTTCGACCACGCCAGAACTCATTTCCCCTTGCAAATCTGTCTGATCTAAAAACTGATTCAGCAAAGGTACCTTCACTATCTTATTTAACTTTGTGGTCACCTTACGGTGAATCATACTGTTCTCATATGTCATCTGCCCCTGCATGCCCGCAGGCATATTATTTTCTGCATTGGACAGCTTTTGAGCAGGTAACGAGCCTCCCCCATTTCCGCCCGGCACCTGTACACTTTCCTGATTGTTGGCTCCGGTCCAGCCAAACAGGGCTCCCAGCATAACATCATCCTTCAAGCGCCAATAGAGAGAATCCCGTTGCCCTTGTGTAAATGCTCCCGTACGCGGGTCCTTGAAGCTGTTATCCCAACTGTAAGCGGCCCTTTCCGAAGCAGTAGCAGCGACCTGCACCAATATAGATTTTTGATATATGTACAGGCAAAAAAATAACATCACAAAAATGACCAGCAGTAGAATGGGAAAGACGAGGGAAGCTTCCAAGGAGAAGCTCCCGTCCTCTTTTTGTGCCAATTTGCGCAGCATTATGAATCCATAAAATCGTTACTTTTCTTATCCGCCTTTTTCAAAAGCCCTTCTACAATTTTCTTGATCTGATCCTTGAAAATAATTGCCACCGCAATCAGAATGGCAATGATCAGGATCATTTCTAACGTACCCAGGCCATCCTCATCCTTGTACAATTTACGAATACTGCCTGTTACTAATGTCATCATCGTTGTATTCCTCCTACATATTCATCATCATTAAAGCCGGAGCGCCCACCAGCACAATTACCGTTAGCAAAATCAGCGCCATCGGGAATACTAGCTTAGATGAAGCCTGCTCCCCCCTTGTGCGGCTAATTGAAGTCCGCTTGCCCCATAACGTCTGGGATAACTCACGTAAAGCCATCACGAAATCGCTCCCGCCGCGCCTCATATTCAACAAAACTGTCGTCGTAAATACCGTCATTTCCTGAATACCACAACGTTTGCTCAGGTGCTCAAATGCCTGTTGAAAGGAAAAACCACTTTCCCATTCCGCCACCGTCTGCCTCAGTTCTCGATACAACGGATGTTCCGTATCCGCCCCTTTACGTTCCACGCAATGTAGCAATGCCCGTTGTACCGTCTCACCTGCACCTACTAAAAGCATCATTTTACTCAACAGTTCAGGCAGTTCCATTAAAATTTGCTGATCCCGCTTCTGTACTTTCCCATGCAAATCCTTGATCAGCGCGATGGGTACCAGAATACCAAGTCCCAATCCGAGCACCAGCCCAGTCGCATCCCCGCCCAGCATAAGCGATATTAAAGCTCCACCAGCAGCCATCATATATCCGTAACCCAACATTTCTGCCAGAAAAAGCATCGTTTTTTCTCCGCTGTTGCGCATACCATACAGCTTCTGCACCGAACGCTGGAGCTTGAACATCAGCAAAGGCAGCCGGTGAGTAGCACGTGAAGCATGAATCATGTGTACAAATGGGACTGAAAGTCTTTGCAGCCGCAGTCCCTCCAGCTTCATATGGCGAAAATGCGCATACTTAGCACTATGCATCTGGTTCAGCACCACCCAACCTCCCACTTGCAGAACCAGCATGACCAGACAAACCAACATCACCACACCCATCTCTCCTTACACTTCAATCTTCATAATGTGGTTGATCCACACAAGACACCCACCAAGCACCAATAAACAAAAGGTTGATAAAATCATACCTGTACCGCTGTATAAGGGCATCATGTAATCACCCGCCGTCATCGTCATAAACAATACAAACAAAAAAGGGGCCGCAAACATAACCCTCGATTCAAAACGTTTCTGCGCAATCATTACACCGATCTCCTGCTGAATTTCCAACTTCTCACCAATGACATTTGAAGCTCGTCGTACGACTTCCACCAGATCACCTCCGGTTCGTTTGCAAGCCGCAAATACGTCCGCAAAATTCGTAATGTCCTCCATCTGCGCCCGACGGGCCAAATCCTGCAAAGCAGCCTCTACAGGCTGTCCGATTTCGAGACAGGCGGTAATGATGTTAAATTCAAAAATCAGGTCGTGATCTCCATCTGGACTAAGCAATCTCAAATCCTCTACAGCCTCACGAAAACCATTCTCCACCGACCTTCCCGCTGAAAGAGAAGATGAGAGTGAATATAAAGCCTGCTTGAATTGGATGCTTAGAGCAGATCTGCGTCGTTGCAGCAAAAATTGCCTAAAATAACGAGGCGTCACCACAGCCCCGGCAGCGCACAGCAATGATAATATCCATTGGTGATAAAATAGATAGCCGATCATCGCAAACAGCACGCCACTAAACAATATGCACAGACTTTTTTGTACTGTCGATAATGTATATATCGTATAATCTGGCAGAGAAGGGACCTCACGTGATACTTGCTTGGCAGTCGTTTTTCCTGACTTCACGCTGATACTCCTCCCCTGTGCCAGCTTTCCGGATTGATCCCAGCCATTTGCAGCTTCAAAGTATGTTGCAGACCCTCGCCACAACTTTCCAGACCTCCCACGATTCGCCCCTTACTCTCTCCTCGTTCCTGAAAACGATAAAGAGGATTAAGCGTCACCTCACCATTTTCAAAACCAATCACTTCGCTAATTTCCAGCACTCGTCTGGATTTGTCGCGCATCCGTGACAGATGAACGAATATATCAATGGCCGAGCTGATCTGCTGCCGTACTACTCCAAGCGGAAGCTCTGCCCCTGCGAGCACCATCGTTTCCAGCCGGCTGACCATATCGCGGATATTATTCGCATGCCCAGTTGACAAACTTCCATCATGGCCAGTATTCATGGCTTGCAGCATATCCAGCGCCTCACTTCCCCGGACCTCACCCACCACAATGCGATTAGGCCGCATACGCAGGGAGGAACGAATCAGATCACGAATCGTGATTTCTCCCTTTCCCTCGGTGTTCGCATTCCTTGTTTCCATGGAAACCAGATTAGGGACCGTCACAATTTGTAGCTCTGCTGAGTCTTCAATAGTAATAATCCGTTCAGACGACGGGATAAACTGGGATAATGCATTCAGAAAAGTTGTTTTACCAGAACCCGTTCCCCCGCTGATAAAAATGTTGTACTTGCTACGTACCAAGTCCTTGAGCATAGCAGCGGTTTCTGCATCCAGCGCACCCATTTGTATCAAGTCATCCATCGTCATAGGACGCTCGGGAAACTTCCGTATTGTCATCGTCGGACCCTTGAGAGCAACTGGAGGCAGCACAATATTTACGCGTGACCCATCCTTTAACCGGGCATCCACAATGGGGGAAGCCTCATTCACAATTCGGTTCACCCCGGCTACAATCGTCTGGATTAAATCCTCCAGTCGCTCGCGGGACTCAAATTGATCGGGTACCTGCATCACCTCACCAGCCCGCTCCACAAAGATTTCCCGGTGACTGTTGATCATAATTTCCGTAACGGTCGGGTCGTCAATCAATGGCTGGAGTACATCTAGCCCACGGAAAGAGTTAAAAATCTTGCGGACAAGTGCGTGCTTCTCACGGGAAGTTAAGCCCGCCAGCTCTACATCGTGTAAAATTCGATTTTCAATATGCCGAACCAGATCGGTATCCTTTACCGAAGACGTTACGTCCAGCCCGTTTCGTATATCTGCTCGCAATGCCTTAAACCGTTCCTCATTCATGTTCATCAGCCCCTTTTAAGACCAAACGGCGGGCGGATGTGTTACATTGTCCACATTCAGCAGCTCGTGGCACAGATGACGAATTTCCCGCTGATAAATCGGTGAACTAAGCAGTAGCTCACGGTGCTGCATCTGCTTCCATGAAGGTATATAGGGTAACGCTCCGTTTAGCTCCATGAAGTCACGAGGTAACGAGTTGATCATAGTTCCCATATAGCGGTTCACCACAAAGCTGGTTTTGCATATCATATCTTCAAGCCCTTCAGGCTGCGTGGTTTCTAAAACATCCAGCCATAATCCGCACTTGTGCATGCTCATTAAATCGTCTGCCAGCAGCCAGATCAGCTTATGACTAGCTTCAAGCACAGCTTGAGCCCGGTCACCTTTTTCAGAATCGCCATCTACGATCACTACATCATACTGTCCGCTTTCGGCAACCGTTCGAATCAGTTCCTTCGCTTCATCACAAGTCATGTCCGTCAGTTCCTTACGATTATAGACAGGCTGAAAAGTATCCGCCTGAATTTCAGGGCGGCGAACACAATAGGCTGCCACAGATAATGGAATGCCCTCATTCCCCTCCGCCTTGAGATCATAGAGCAGCCTGGATAGCCCCTCTCCTTCTGCTCCGCTAGCACTTCCTGAACCAGTGAACAACGAGCTTGAATCCACCGTCTCCAGATTCAGGTAGAATACCGAATATCCCTCATTCCCCAGCTGTTTGGACATATTCAACGCGGCCGTTGTCTTGCCCAGTCCGCCGGAAGCTGCTACCATGCCGATAATCAGTCCACCTTCCCGGCTGTTTACACATTTCCGACCGTTCGACTTCTGTCTCGCCGTTTCCAAAATAAAACCGACCAGCTCAGATAAGGGCTGATATTTTAATAAAGGCTGTCCATATTCGCTCACTTGTTCTCCCTCATGCAATACCAAACAAGGAATATCAGCAGCTTCCCTATCTGTCCATAGATTCAAAAAAGCCGCTTCACCAACCACCACGTCCGGTCTTTTCATTCCGCTGGTTTCCATCATGTATTGATGAAATGCCTCCGGTTGCGAAAAAGCCGTTATTCTCAGCCTTCTGGCGTACTCGCTTCCGTGAACATAATTCAGCAGCGGCTCAATATAATCCCGGCCTTCTACAGCCAATACCACTTTCACTGGAACCATAACGCTCATCCCTTTCCCTAACACAACAACGCAAAAAAGCACCGTTCATCCATCCGTAAGTACATACGGTTGGTGAACGGTGCTTCCGTCACGTGCAATCTATTTACTGGTAGAATAGCATAGCGCTTATATTAGAGCAAGTATTTTTTGTGCAAGTATCATCTTCCAAAATCCTCGTACTAGGAGAAGGCGGGCAGTCTAGCCCCGCCTCCTACCATCTTCATCTTAGTAGAATTTGTGGTGACGACGATGACAGTCATGATGGCGATGATGGCGATGATGACGTTTCCGGCAATGACATTTCTTATCAAAATCTTCATGTTTCCAGTGATCACGTTTAAATTTAGGTTTAAACTTAATGACAGTCACCTTAATGATCTTCTTAAAGACACGTTTTTTTGGCTTTGGAAAATGACAATCATGCTTACGATGTTTATACATTCAAATTCGCCTCCATTTCTTTGAGATAGAATATACTATGGAAGCAGCGAACCATCGGTAACCAGCATATGACTATTTATGAATTTACTGGGCGAATTAATGATCTACCTCCAGCTTAATATCCGGATCATAATCCGCCACAATGAGAACATCCATATGACGTGCTTGACGGAGAATCCTCGGCACAACCGCAGACTTCCCCCAACAGCTACTTCGGGAAGACTGCCCCACGATGAGCTGCGTACCTGAATATCCTTCCACCGGAGCAATCAAAATGTCGGCAATCTCGCGTCGGCTGGAAACAAGCCTCATCTCAAAGGTTCCCCCCAGTCGGTGGGTCAGCAACTTTAGTTGTTCCAGACGAGGGTTCAGTCTCTCGGGTATACACTCACCGACATGAGCATACGTCACAATCCACACAGCCTTTAGCCGAAAGGCGATACGAAAACCACGGCGGATCAACCTTTCAGCATTTTCGCTTAGCGTCACGCCTACGAAGATCACTTCCTCCCTGCGCCACGGTCCCCGAAGTGATTCGTTTCGATCCCAGGATTCCAGCCGCTCATCTACGTCATCTGCCAATTCCCGCAAAGCAAGTTCACGCAACGCAATCAGATTGCCCAGTTTAAAAAAGTGGCTAAGTGCCTGTTCCACCTTCGCAGGATCGTATATTTTGCCCTCACGCATACGCTGCTGCAACGATTTGGGAGCCACATCAACAAGCTGCACTTCATCGGCCAGACGCATCATATGGTCGGGAACAGTCTCTCTCACACGTATGCCAGTAATCTGTTCTACCGCATCATTTAAGCTCTCCAGATGCTGTACATTCATTGTGGATATCACAGAAATACCTTGTTCCAAAATGGTAAGCACATCCTCATAGCGCTTAGATCTCATACTTCCGGGCACGTTGGTATGTGCAAGCTCATCAATAAGCACCACCTCGGGATTACGCCTGAGAATGGCTTCGGTGTCCATCTCTTCCAAATGTGCGCCATGACGCTCAATGGACTGACGGGGAATCATCTCCAGAGAGCCTACTTGTGCCAATGTTTCTGCTCTTCCATGCGTTTCCAGCAGTCCGATAACTACATCGATCCCGCTTTCCAGCAGATCATTCCCCTCTCTCAGCATCGTGTATGTTTTGCCGACCCCCGGAGCAGCGCCAATGTATACCTTGAGCTTGCCCCGCAGGATTTTGGCTGCCTCAGCCTGTGCTTCCTCAACGCTCAAACGATGATACGGATCATTATCTCCCTCTTCCTGTCTCATTGTTGGCAAGATTCGCTCACCCTCCTGCTCGGCCCGGTCCGCAATCAGCAGCAAATCCATATTTTTCATTCGTTTTAAAATCCCGTTCACCAGCGATCCTTTCATCAGCTCCTGCCACGGAGTCTGCCGAGAATGCCCCATAACAATTCGGGTAACATTGTGCGTCACCGCATAATGAATCAGTTGACGAGGCAACCTTCTGCGGGAAAAAAGCGGGATTTCTTCAAATGTTGATCCGATCTTGTCAGCCAACTGCTCAATCGAACGCTTGAAGGCTGCTGATTCCTTGGACAGCCTGCGCTTCGAGCTGACAAAGGAGACCACTAGCATATCTCCACCCAACCGCTTGGCGACCTGTTCTCCCCTACGTACATAAATAGACCCATTCCAATGATATTGAACAGGTACCAAAATACGCTCTGCCGCTCCTGACGCCCCGTGCAAGCCTAACTCCTCCCGGTGTCGTTCCAGCGAATCATTCACATCCTCTGCTACCAATCGCAGAGCAAGCTCACGCAATTTACCGAGATTTCCCCGGTGAAACATCTCAGGATTGGGCGTATGCATGTAGCCTTTCGCCAGCCGTTCCAAAATCATCTCCGGGGTGGCATCGATCAGACGAATTTCATCCGCCAGTTCCAGTGTATCAACCGGAACCGTATATTCCGCTTCAAAGCCTGTTAGCTGATATACCCACTCCGTAATTCCTTCGAGTTCATAAACATTAACCGTCGTAATGACGCTAATTCCCTGCTCCAGCAAATACCGAATATCCTCCAGCCGTGTTGGAAATGGGGCGTCTTTCCGGTTATGATGTGCCAAATGATCCACCAGTACCACCTCGGGATTTCGTGTCACCAAAGCTTCCACATTCAGATCCTTTTGCTCCTCACCATCTTTTATCCAATGAATACTAGGCACGCGCTCCAGCGTGCCGACCTGTTCGACGGTCACAGGCCGCTGCATGGTTGAGACCGCACAAATCACAACATCAATACCTTCATGCTGCAACGATTGTCCCTCCTGCAGCATATGATACGTCTTGCCCGAGCCACTGACCGCACCCATGTAAATTTTGAGTCTGCCTCGATGCAGTTTGTTAATCGAATCCAGTATTTCCTCTGGTGATTTACGTTTGAAGCTCTCCACTTTCGTTCCTCCCCCAGCGTAACCGCTCATTCCGTTCATTCTTATATGGTTGTAATGAATGTACTCCCGTGTCCCAATCAATTCAAGATGATCAATCAAGCTTGCTCCAAAAAAAGCCGCGCAGGGCAGTATAAGCGCAAAAAAACGTGCATTCAGGTCTCTTATGCCTGAATACACGCTATTTTAGGTAACTCATATGGGATCACTTCCTACAATCACTTGCTATCTTCGCCAACGATCCCCCGTTGTTGAAATAACTTTTGCCATATCACACCGTGAGACGGGGAAAAGAGAAAAGAGAAAAGCCAAAAGCAGCAACACACCCGATACACATAGCATACATGCCGCAATAGAAGCATCCAATACACTTGCTGTGTAAAAGCCTACGACCGAACTGATGGCTCCAAATCCGACGCTGTATACAATCATACGGGACAACTTCTCCGTCAGCAGATAAGCGGTAAGAGGCGGTACAACGAGCATGCCAACCACCAGAATTGCACCCACGCTCTCAAATGACGCCACCGTCGTTAACGAGACGAGACTCATCAGCAGATAATGAAAAAAAACAACTGGAATGCCTAATGAAGCTGCCAGGGCGGGGTCGAAGGAAGTGATTTTAAATTGCTTGAAAAAACCCCCTATCACGAGCAAATTGATCAAAAACATCGCGCCCGTAATCCACACAGCCCTCGGACCGACATCGAAGCCAGCAATCTCGAACGTATTCCATGGCACATAAGCAATTTCCCCATATAAAACGTGATCCATATCCAGATGGGCATTGGAAGCAAACACACTGATCAGCAAAACACCGATAGCAAACAATGTCGTAAACACCACGCCAATGGCAGCATCACTTTGCAGACCGCTTTGTTGGAATAGCTGAATTAGGTACACCGTTAGAAGACCCAGCACAGCCGCACCAAACATCATCCACACCGAATCCCTCGATCCGCTGATGAGAAAGGCAATGACAATCCCCGGCAATACCGCATGACTGATTGCATCACCGATCATAGCCATTTTTCGAAGCACGAGAAAGCACCCAACGATACTACATCCCCCTGCCACTAACATTCCCGTCAAAATTACATAAAATGAACTCATAGGGCACGCTCCTCCCTTGGCTGTGTTCCGACTGTCTGCACCAGATTTTTTCTGGCGTTCAAACGAACGATAGCCTTGGAGATCATCCCGCGCTGCGGCGCAAAAATCAAGCTCACTCCAAACACCACAGTCGCACACAACACGCATAACGGTCCTGTAGGCAGATTTTGCCCCAGAGAGCTAATGACCGTCCCGCCAAGTCCCGCTATAGCACCAAATAAGCCTGATAGGCACACCATGACACCCAGCTTCTCTGTCCAGTATCTTGCCGACACAGCCGGGGTAATCAGCAGGGCAGCCATCATAATGACTCCCACGGCCTGAATGCCAGCAACCACCGCAATGACAATCAATAGCATCAAAAACTTATCCAGCAACCCTGCTGGATAACCAAGTCCACGGGCAAAGCCGGGATCAAAGCTGAGCAACTTAAATTCCTTGAAAAATAATATACATATTCCGATGAGTACCACCGAAATTACCGCCATCGTATAGACATCAGCCAATACCATTGCCGCAGCTTGACCAAATAGAAATTTATCCAGTCCGCTTTGATTGCCTGCGCCACTATGCTGAATTTCGGTCAACAACATAATGCCGAAGCCAAAAAATACCGACAGCACTGCTGCAATCGCGGAATCGCTTTTAATTCGTGAATACCGGGTTAACGCACTGATGGCAAAGGTCGCAACAATTCCTGCAATGGCGGCCCCAATCATAAATCCAAACACGGATTTTGTACCTGTGATCATAAAAGCCACACATACCCCCGGCAAAGCCGCATGTGCCAAAGCATCTCCCATGAGCGACTGCTTGCGCAAATACATAAAACTGCCAATCACTCCGCTGCTTAAACCGAGCAAAATGCAGCCCAGCAAAATCCACTGCATATTCGGGTCGGTCAAAAGCGTTGCCAAGCTTGTCATACTGCTCACCTCACTCCGAGTATCGTACCGGAATCCGGGCTTGTTTTGAGTATACTCAGACGCCCGCCATACGTACGCTGCAGATTTTCCTCGGTAAAAATATCTGTCGTCTCTCCAAACGCCATAAGATGCCCGTTCAACAGTATAACCTGATCAAAATAATCCGTGACTGTAGATAAATCATGATGAACAACAAGCACGGTTTTACCCTGCTGTTTCAGATCGTTGAGCAGCGAAATAATGGCTTTTTCTGTTGCAGCGTCCACACCGACAAACGGTTCATCCATAAAATAAAGCTGAGCATCCTGCGCGAGTGCTCTGGCTAAAAAAACACGTTGTTGCTGACCGCCAGACAATTGACTAATCTGCCTGTCTGCATATTTGCTCATTCCAACCTTGTCCAAACTCTCCATCGCAGCCTGACGATCTGCTGCACCCGGACGCTTAAACCAGCCCAATCTGCCATACCGTCCCATCATAACCACATCCAGCGCGTTCGTCGGAAAATCCCAATCCACCGACTCCCGCTGTGGTACATAGCCAACCTTGAGCAGCTGTTGTTTATAGGGCTTGCCGTAGACCAGCACCTCGCCCCTAAGCTTTGGAATCAGTCCAAGCGCTGCCTTGATCAACGTAGATTTCCCAGCCCCGTTCGGGCCGATAATACCAATCAGCTTGCCTTCCGGCACCTCAAAGGAAACATCGAACAAAACGGGCTTTTTTTGATAAGCTACCGATAAATCACGAACGACAAGTGGTGAATGCCCCATGTATCTTTGCCTCCTTATTTTAGAGCTTTAACAATCGTATTAACGTTATGCTTGACCATTCCAATATATGTGCCATCTTCTGTGCCTTCTTCACCCATGGCATCCGAATACAGCTCGCCACCAACCTTAATTGTATGACCTTGCTGAGCGGCCCCCTGAATAACCGCATCTATGGCCTTTCTCGGAACACTAGATTCTACGAATATAGCCTTGATTTTATGTTCGACCAGATAATCTCGCAGCTTGGTCACATCTTGAGAACCCGCTTCTGATTCTGTGCTCATACCTTGAAGTCCTCTCACTTGAATGTGGTAGGCATCTCCGAAATAGCCGAAAGCATCATGTGCCGTGACAAGCACGCGCTGGGCTTCCGGTATACTGGCAATCTGCTCTCTCGTGTAATCATCCAGCTCTCGCAGCTCAGTAAGATAGGCTTCTGCGTTGGCCTTATATTCCTCCGCATGAACAGCGTCTAGCGCCGACAATTCATCTCTGACGGTTTCTACCGCAGACATCCAATTCTGTACGTTAAACCAGATATGCGGATCATGCTCAGATTCCATTTCCGGGCTACCTGCACGCAACTGATCCTGTGCGATGTTTTTGGACACGGGTATGACGGTTTTTTGCTTGCTGATCTTCTCCAGAATGTCCTGCATTTTTCCTTCCAGATGCAACCCGTTATAAAAAATAACGTCGGCCTGATCCAGCTTGCGCATATCTCCCTGAGAAGCCTTGTACAAATGCGGGTCAACGCCTGACTTCATAATTCCCGTGACCTCTACATGATTACCGCCGACCTTGCCGACAATGTCAGAGATCATACCGATGGTAGCCGTAGCCTTTATTTTTTGTCCTGTTTCTCTCGCAGTTCCCTGCTCCTTCTTCTTAGCATCGGTACATGCAGTCGCTAAAACCAGAGCTAGAGACAATACTCCAACTGTCGTTACCCATCGCGGCAAAGCCTTCTTAAACTGCTTGTTCATGTTTTAAAATCCTCCTTTGAACTTCGTTTTGGGACAAACTATTTCCTTGATTCAATTATTTTTTATCAATACTATATTTTAGAGTATACACTAAAGTTTTTACCTAGGGAAACACTTTTAAAAAATATAATTCTTATGTATTTCGTTATACCGTTCGATTTTCGTTCTCCCAATGTGTAATATATAGAAGATATCCAATCGTTAAACCAAAGAATACATATAAAGAGGTGCAGGTCATGGAGCCAACAGGATACAGCCCTTATCGGAACAAACGTCGGCAAGTTCGGATACGAAAAATACTGCTTATTTTTATGCTGGTGTGCTGTCTGCTTGCCCTAACTTCCTGTGCTCGAGGTGACATCCATGTAGATGTTCATCTCGATCAAAGTGTAGATCTGGATGCAACGTTCAGTGTAAACAACCAGACACTGATGATGTTGGACAATCCCGGGCTGCTAGATCGATTAGTCAAGCGTATTCAAAGCAACAATGTAGATGTACAGCCGCTAGCTGAACAGGGAAGAAAGGGATATCAAATCAAGGGGCATTATCAAGGAGATTGGAGCACAAACAAAAAAAATCCCAGTCAGGGATTAAATCTACCTGAGGGATTAGAAATAAAGCGCGCTGTGAGCCAACATTTTTTCACAACGAATATTGATCTTACCATGAAGCTCGATCTACCACGGATGCTTCCTGAAGAAGCTCAAGGACTGAGTGATAAATTTGAGCAAATGAATGTGTTTGCGCGCAAATTACTGGAGCGGCAGCTGGATCTTAACTTCAGCCTATCCTTACCCATCCAACCTGCTACCAATAATGCGGACCGTGTGTCGGAAGACGGAAAAACACTGTATTGGGACATTGCTCCTTTGGAATCTAACGAGCTAAAATTGTCTGTTAACGTACCCAATGTACGACATATCGTGTATGTAGCTGTTACGAGCCTGATACTAATCGTGATCGCTGTGATCTTACTAATTCGTAGACATCGCTCCAAAAAAGAAACTTAAAAAAGCAACTAAAAAAATCGTTGTCTGATTTCTGGTGGGGGGATCTGACACTGATCCTCTTCATCCTTGCCAAACCAACGATATCGGTTACGCGCCACCCAGTTATAGACAGCGTTGCGCACAAAGCGGGGAACCAGGATGAACACATAGGCCAGCGGGTATGGAAAACGAAGACGTTTGGCAATTCGCAAAGCCGCAGTGGACCTTGTATAATACGTACCGTCTTCAATCAGCACGAACGTATCCAGCTGATCTGTAGATAGTCCTCCTGCACGTAATAGTTCTTGTCCTGCCTCGGATTGCAGGGAACCAAAATGAAATGTTCCCTTAGGGTCACGCTTGATAATAAAGCGGGCAGCTCCCTGACAAAAGTGGCATACCCCATCCACCAACACAATGGAATGATCTGAATGAGCATGATCAGTCTGGTTCATAAATGCATTTCACCTCCAAGAAAATCAACGGCATGAATACCAGCAACGCAACCATATGAATATAAACAAAAAAACGCCGAAAGTATCCGACGCTTGTTTAGAAATGTATAGTCTTTACCTGTTCGAAAAACTAGCTCAATGCTTTCTCAAACAGCTGTTTCGTATTAATTTGCTCTAAAAACTCCTCATGGAACTTATCCATACACTTGCAGATAAAATCCTTATGGCATACCGGGCAAGGCGTCGTTAGCAGTCGACTAATATTCGTCAAGGTCCACTCCGGATTACGTTGAGAAAAAACGCGGCACTCCGTTCCATCGGCCAAACTCATTTTAAACTCATAAAGCCCTTCTTTTTCGTTGCTGCCAGCCAGCGTGAAATTAACAATATTCGGTCTGTAAGACATCATATCACCCGTATTTTTCAAATTTGTTTCGTACCTGATGACCAGAATCACCTAAGCCATCTTAATGAATTTTGGCGATGATGTCAAATGGTCGCAAATCTCAGCGAATCAAGATCTATGTGCAAAAGCCACCGATAAATCGGCGGCCAGAGTGTAAAAGTTATAGAAATGCAGTCAAATGACATTAAGCTCGACATCAATGTTACCGCGTGTTGCTTTGGAATACGGACAAAAATCATGCGCTTGGCGTGCCAGATCTTCGGCCTGGGCGCGTTCAATACCGGGTATTTTCACATCCAGACGTACCGCCAGCTGGAAGCCGCCATCGCTTGGGTCCTTGCCGATAGATACGTGGCTGGTGACCTCAACATTGTCTACCTTCACCTTAGCCTTCCGGGCCACATTAGCCAATGCGCTCTCATAGCAGGCACCATAGCCTGCCGCAAACAATTGCTCCGGATTCGTAGCTTCTCCGCCTGCGCCACCCAGTTCCTTCGGCGTGCTGAGCTTATGCTTCAAAACTCCATCGGATGAAGCGACTGAACCGTCTCTTCCACCATGTACCGTTGCTGATGCTGTGTATAATGCTTCCATGATTTCATCTCTCCTTCTCTATATCATATGTTTTCCGCAGGAATCTATCGTCATGTTAATACATGATTTCCTTCTCGTATGTACTTTAAACGAACTACACAAAATGAATCATTTGAAATAAGGTTGTTAACCTGTACATTTACCGTTTAGTTCCACCTCACCTTGTTTACACTATATGTTATAAGCCCCTAGCTTGATGGGCCGTCAACATATGTCTTGAAGGCTCACTCGCATCATTTTATTGTATCTGCTCAGACTTCCATGACTGACAACCCTGTCGTACGCGAGATCGTAGGCTACTTGTTGGTGCGGGGTGGAGTCCATGTGATGGCCTATGCCAAAGCGTTGGAAAAGCTTACAGGCGTAAAATGACCAAAATGCTTCCGATTCACCGGGCTATTTATCGTTTCAGTCCGAATAACTACAAGGAAATTGATAAAATATGGAGCAGCGTTCACCCGGAAGATGGACAACAATTTAAAAAAATCCAAAACGACCAAGCCGCTCCCCTCAGAGCGATATAGCTTGGTTTTTTCTAGTGTTCAGCTTTATAGGATGGCCATATTGCTTCAAAAATACGATTAACTTGCTTGACCACACAAAAGTTGCACTAGACAAAAACTATTGTGAGTGTACAATAGGGATAACACAATCGTTATGTCACTAATAATATATTTCAACATCAATAAAGAAGGTGAAGCGTATGAAAAATACAAAGGGTAACTTCGCGGAAATCGCTTCACTGTCGGAAGTGAATCGTTCCTTGAGCGTCCCGAAAGACGGAACCTGGTTTCGGAAGTTTCTTGCCTTTGCTGGACCCGGCTATATGGTCGCAGTCGGCTATATGGACCCCGGCAACTGGGCCACAGACATCGCTGGCGGATCGAAATTCGGCTACACGTTACTTAGTGTCATTCTAATCTCCAACCTGATGGCCATCCTGCTACAAGCCTTATCTGGCAAGCTTGGCATTGCCACAGGTAAAGACTTGGCTCAAATGTGCCGTGATGCTTACAGTCGTCCTGTCGCCATCGGCTTATGGCTCTTGTGCGAAATTGCTATTGCAGCCATGGATTTGGCCGAGGTCATCGGTTCAGCCATTGCGCTGAAGTTGCTGTTTGGTCTACCGTTACTATACGGAGTCATCATTACCGCATTTGACGTCATGCTTATTTTACTGCTGCAAAACAAAGGTTTTCGGGCATTGGAAACACTTGTCATTGTGCTGATGGCGACGATTGCCGGCTGTTTTGGGATTAATCTCATTTTGGCACAACCGGAATGGGGCGGCGTATTGGGCGGCTTTGTACCAGACACGCAAATTTTGACGAATCCAAGCATGCTGTATATTGCCATCGGTATTATGGGTGCTACTGTAATGCCGCATAACCTGTATCTGCATTCTTCTATTGTACAAACTCGCAAATTTGAGCAGACTTCAGCAGGTAAACGGGAAGCTATTACATTTGCAACTTGGGATTCCAGTATAGCGCTGATGTTCGCTTTATTTATTAATGCGGCCATCTTGATCGTGGCAGCTGCTGTATTCCATACGGCAGGAAGAACAGATGTAGCCGAAATTAGTGATGCCTATTATCTGCTTTCGCCACTACTGGGAACCACGCTGGCAAGCATACTATTTGGGGTTGCGTTACTCGCCTCAGGTCAAAATTCAACCGTTACAGGCACTTTAGCTGGACAAATCGTGATGGAGGGCTTTTTGAATCTTCGTCTTTCACCTTGGTTGCGTCGTCTGGTGACCCGCCTCATCGCGATCATTCCAGCGGTTATCGTCACTGCTATCGCAGGTGAAAAAGGTGCGGAGGAACTACTTGTGCTGAGCCAGGTCATCCTATCCATCCAGCTTCCCTTTGCCATCATTCCATTACTGCTCTTTACCAGCGACAAAAAGATTATGGGTGAATTCGCAAATAAAATGTGGCAAAAAGTATTAACCTGGATCGTGACCGCTGTCATTATCATCTTGAATGTAGTGCTCATCATCCAAACGATTTCAGGTTAATCGGTAGCCAAAATATGAATATATTAAATAGGTATCTCACTAGCCCCAATGGCAGCGAGATACCTTTTTTTGTTCATCCTATTTTATTTGTCCTGTATACATAAAGAATACTCAACGCTTGGCAGGCTCTACCTTTATTTGCGCCTCAAGCGCGAGATTCAGCTTGAGCACGTTCACACGCGGCTCGCCGAATACCCCGGCGCTGCGGCCTTCTGTCTGCTCCTGCACCAGTGCTCTCAGTTGATCCTGCGGGATACCCGTCAAGCCGCTAATGCGCGGAATTTGCACCCGTGCCGCCTGTGGCGAGATGTGCGGGTCCAGACCGGAGCCGGAGTTTGTAATCAGGTCCACCGGAACCTGACTGACGGGTACATCCGGGTTATGCTTCTGCCAATCCGCAATTGAGTCCTTGACTCGTTGTATCAAGGCCGGATTCGACGGCGCGTAGTTGCTTGAGCCTGAACCAGCCCCATTGTAATCAACGCTCGATACCCGACCTTGGAAAAATGCCGAATCGGCAAAGGACTGCCCAATCAGTTCGGAGCCGACCACCCGTCCCTCTGCGTCACGGAGCATACTTCCGTTTGCTTGCTGCGGAAACAGAACCTGCGCTACTCCTGTACTGACTAGCGGATATGCCAAACCGCACAAGAGAATCATCAGCACCGAAGTTCGCAAAGCTACTCCAATAACTGTACTTCCTCGCATCTCTTGTCTCTCCGGTTGTCCTTCCGACACTGTCCCGGTCCCTGTACGTTTGTTATGACCTTGCCCGCCAGATTCGGCTTTTTCGTGCGCAGCAAATCTGCGTCCAGACATCATCCGATAAAAACCACTCATGTCGTTCACCCTTTCTGCACTAAATCCACAAATGCACCAGCAAATCAATGGCCTTAATACCGACAAACGGTACGACCATACCGCCCAGACCGTAAATCAGCAAATTCCGTCCCAGCAAGCGATCCGAGCTCATCGGCTTATACTTCACGCCCTTCATGGCCAGCGGAATCAGAAGCGGAATAATAACCGCGTTAAAGATCAGCGCCGACAAAATAGCGGACAGCGGGGAGCCAAGCCCCATGACGTTCAAAGCGCCCATTTGTGGAATGGCCAGCATGAACATCGCCGGGATGATAGCAAAATATTTGGCAACATCGTTCGCAATGCTGAACGTTGTCAATGCTCCGCGCGTCATAAGCAGCTGCTTGCCGATCGCAACCACCTCAATAATTTTGGACGGATCGGAATCCAGGTCCACCATATTAGCTGCTTCTTTGGCCGCGACTGTGCCGCTATTCATGGCCAGACCGACATCCGCTTGCGCCAGTGCAGGTGCATCATTCGTGCCGTCTCCGGTCATGGCAACCAGCTTTCCCTGTTCCTGCTCACGTCGGATAACCGCGATTTTGTCCTCCGGCTTGCTCTCAGCTACAAAGTCGTCCACACCCGCTTCTCGTGCAATTGTAGCTGCTGTCAGCGGATTATCTCCGGTACACATGATCGTACGGATACCCATTTCCCGGAGCTGATCAAACCGTTCCTTCATACCTGGCTTCACTGTATCCTTCAAATAAATAATGCCGTATATCTGATCATCCAGCGCGACTGCCAGCGGTGTACCTCCTTCAGAGGCTACCTGATTGGCTTTTTCCTCCAGATCGGCTGGAATACTGCCGTTTTGCGATACAATCCATTGCCGAACAGAATCCACCGCGCCCTTGCGTACCTTTCGTCCATCGGTCAGATCCAGACCACTCATCCGTGTCTCCGCCTTGAATTCGATAAAGGTTCCACCTGCTGCCAAGGATGCATCCAACGTATGCTCCTGTTTGCGCATCAATTCGAGAACCGAGCGGCCCTCTGGCGTCTCATCCTTCATAGAGCTAATCGCTGCCCACTTCACTAACTCTGCCTTCTCCACGCCCTCCACAGGCACGAATTCACTCGCCATTCGGTTACCGAAGGTGATTGTACCTGTTTTATCCAGAATCATCGTGTTGATATCCCCAGAAGCTTCTACCGCCTTGCCTGACATGGCCAGTACGTTAAACTGGGTGACCCGGTCCATACCAGCAATCCCGATAGCTGACAGCAGTCCTCCAATCGTGGTTGGAATCAGACAGACTAGCAACGAAATCAGCACAGGAACAGGCAAATCAATGTTAAAATGACGGGCAATCGGCGCTAGCGTAACCACCACAATTAGAAAAATAATCGTCAAGCTAATCAGCAAAGTGTTCAGTGCAATCTCATTCGGCGTCTTTTGCCGCTGTGCGCCTTCCACGAGCGAAATCATTTTATCAATAAATGTCTCGCCTGGCTCTGTCGTAATTCGCACCTTAATCCGGTCACTGACTACTCGTGTCCCGCCGGTTACCGAGCAAAAATCACCACCCGATTCCTTGATGACCGGAGCCGATTCTCCCGTAATTGCAGATTCATCCACCGAAGCCAGACCTTCAATGACCTCACCATCGCTTGGAATCATTTCGCCCTGGGAGACAATAACCACGTCCCCCTTACGCAATTCGGTTGAGCTAACCACCTGAATGTCATTTCCGATGAGCTTGTTAGCTTGTGTATCCTGCTTGGATTTTTTTAAAGAGGCAGCTTGTGCCTTACCCCGCCCCTCCGCGAGTGCTTCGGCAAAATTAGCAAAAAGCAACGTAAACAACAGAATAACAAACACGGCCAGGTTAAAGCCCATTTCCTTGCCAGTTCCAAAATAACCGGGAAACAGTAACATGAGCAGCACGACCAATGTACCGATCTCCACGACGAACATGACAGGATTTTTCATCATAATCATCGGATTTAACTTTATAAAGCTATCCTTGATCGCATGCTTCAAGATGCCTCTGTCCAGCATGTGTTTGCGTTGTTCCTTCATGATCAAACACCCCGTTCATCCATTCTCATTTTCTTCTTTACATGGTCAAAAATTCAGCAACAGGTCCCAATACGATGACGGGTAAAAAGGTCAACGCACCAATCAGCAGCACGACCCCGATCAGAATGGCTCCAAATAACTTGTTGTCCGTGCGCAGTGTCCCCGTCGTCACCGGAGTCGGTGCTTTGGCATTCAACGAAGCCGCCACAGCCAACAATGCAATCATAGATACATATCGTCCGAAGAACATAACCATCCCCGTCGTCATGTTCCAGAATACATTGTTATCCGAAAGACCTTCAAATCCCGAACCGTTATTTGCGGCAGATGACGCATATTCATAGAGCACCTGAGTCAACCCGTGATAGCCAGGGTTCGTGACCGCATCGTATCCCCAATGACTCATAAATGCAAGTGCAGTTGGGGCGAGAATGAGAAACGGATGTACCAAAATGGCAATCGCGATCAGCTTCATTTCCTTGCCTTCAATTTTCCTCCCCATAAATTCCGGAGTTCTCCCGACCATCAGTCCGCATATAAACACACCCAGAATCGCATACATCAGCATATTCATCAGTCCGACACCCTTGCCGCCAAAAATGACGTTTAGCATCATTTCTCCCAAAGCAGCCATGCCACCCAGTGGGGTTAGTGTATCATGCATATTATTGACTGAACCTGTCGTTGCCGCTGTTGTGACCGCAGTGAATAAAGCCGATTGTCCAATGCCGAAACGAACCTCTTTCCCTTCCATGCTTCCCTGAGAAGCATCCACACCCAGTGTCTGGATTAACGGATTACCTGTCTTCTCAGACACATACGTAATGGATAGAAAAATAAGAAACAATACCATCATGGAGCTAAAAATAATCCAGCCCTGCTTACGATTACGGGCAAACAATCCAAAGGTATACGGCAACGAAGCCGGCATTACCCACATTGCCAAAATTTCCAGCACGTTCGTCCAAGGACTTGGATTTTCAAAAGGATGCGCAGAGTTAGCTCCCGCATAACCACCCCCGTTTGTCCCCAAATGCTTGATGGACTCCAGAGAAGCAATGGGTCCCATAGAAATCTGCTGCTGTGTTCCGCTCAGCGTCGTAATATCCGCCGTAGGCTGTAGCGTCTGGGGCACCTTCAATCCAACCAGCACCAGCGTAAGCACAAAGGCCAGCGGCAGGAAAATTCTTATGATGGCTTTAATAAAATCTTGAAAGAAATTGCCCATTCCTTCACCGCGCCGCGTCAATCCTCTCATAAAAGCCGCAGCAACCGCAAAACCGGAAGCAGCCGAAGTGAACATCATCATCGTGACGAACGCCATCTGCGTCAGATACGTAAGCCCGCTTTCTCCGCTATAATGTTGGAGATTCGTATTCGTCATAAAGCTGATTACCGTATTAAAAGCTAGTGATGCTTCCATATTACTGTTTCCAGCCGGATTACCGGGAAGCATTCCCTGTAAACGCAACAGCAAGTAGCTGATTGCCACAAGCACGGCGTTCGTAGCAATGAAACTCATAACATACGTAGTCCAACGCATGCTCTCCATTTTCTTCAAGCCTACTACCTTATAAATCAGCTTTTCTGTTCTGCCAAAAATCCGATCCGTCCGATTGGGTTCATTCGAGAATACATGATACATATATGTACCCATTGGCTTTACCAAGAGCAGCAATATAACGATCACAATTCCAATTTGAAGCAGCTCCATCCTTTATTCCTCCTTCAAAATGCTCCTGCGTTTGGAACAACAGACCTGCTTCCAGAGCACCAATTGTGTGCACACGTTTGCGAAAACCTGCTACCTATGATGCTTTAATGTTCAGATCTGTTGTTCCCGCCCACTCTATCCCTACCAGTGACTAGAACTTTTCAGGGTTCAGGAGTGCGTAGATTAAATACATAAACACAATAGCCGTAAGCCCGAGTATAACGATCATCCTCTTCGTCCTCCTTTAGAGGTCTGCGCATCACACCAGCGTACAAACAGCAGTATCACTCCATAACTCACAGCCATGACGAGCAGCATGTATATATCCATCATGTTTATACCCTCCGTATCGGTCTTCAGATCGCCATTCTTATTTCATCATAAAATCATAAAACAACTATGTTATAAGTGCTTATCCGTTCAGCAGAAAACCCACCTCTCCGTTCAATGTGTAGATCACATGGTCCGCTCCCAATCCCCGATAAATTCCTTGTGGATTACAGCCGTGTGTAATAACATAGATCGATTCCGATGTTAGCGGCCGACATATTTGCAGGAAACGGCAAGTCAGATTCAAGCTGTTCTCAAACAAATACACACTACCAATTTCTTTTTTTGGAAAATTCCATTTTCCCGCTTGCATGGTATTGATGCGGACAATGTGCTCCACACCCATTTTTTTGAGCTGTCGTTCCTCCTGGGCGCTATTCGTCAGAACTGCAAACGCCAATTTTTTGTAAATAAGCAATTTCACAAAACTTCTGCCCGCTTCATTCGGTGCAGTGACAATAATTAACCGACCTTCCATCAGTAGCTCCTCTCCCGGTATAAAAAGACAACAAAAAGAAGCCGAAGGAAAAAGGCTTTCCTCCGGCTTCTGACATATCCATGATAAAATAAACCATGGCTGCACACGGCGGTTTGTTGCCTCTCCCTGTACGCTTACGAGGTTAGCTGTCGGATTCGGACGTGAGAGTCGCCCTATTTCTGGCACTTGACCGGAAAATTCACCCCATGAGACACACGGCAAGCCGTACAGTCTCGATTGGTTCCCCCGCTTTTGCAACTGCAAAATTCAGCGCTATAGACATTTCGTTGTTGCTTCATTCAAGTTAATTTGAAATTACGTCTTGAATCATACACCCGCGCATGGAAGACTGTAAAGCTCAACTGCGGGGTTATAAATCGGCCTTTAGAGCATAGAAGATTAATAATAACGCTTACAATGCAACTATGCTTCTCACAGCTCATTCAATCTCTGTTTTTCATCCCTTTTTGAAAATGACAAGCATGTCAATATTGGCGTAGGGTAGAGCGTTTTTGGCCTTTTTTTGTAAAAAGAGAAGAAAATACGCTATATGTACCAGCTAAGCACCGATTGAACCCGCTTTTATAAGAAGAAACACCTTAATTCGCTCCATTTGCGGTGCGATTTACTGTTTTGAACAAAATACGATTTTACAGCGGCAGAAGGCTTAATACAGCTTTTCCAGACTTGCAACCTCACTTTGAATTGCTTACAATTTAATTGCTGAATATTGAATAAGGAGAGATACTATGACCGTTTATGAATATGATGCGCAAACCCTGCAAGGGAAACCAATTCCGTTATCCACATATAAAGGGAATGTTCTGCTTATTGTGAACACAGCCAGCAAATGCGGGTTAACCCCCCAATACAAAGCGTTACAAGAGCTATATGACCAGTACCATGAACTGGGGCTCGAAATTTTGGGATTTCCCAGCAACCAATTCGCCAAACAAGAGCCAGGGTCCAGCGAGGAGATTTCCGAGTTTTGCCAGATCAATTATGGTGTTACCTTTCCGATGTTCGCCAAGACAGATGTCAATGGCGATCAAGCGCACCCCTTATTTCGCTACCTGACCCAAACAGCTCCGGGGGTATTAGGGTCCAAAGCGATCAAATGGAATTTTACTAAATTCTTAATTACACGAGAAGGTAACGTATTTAAGCGCTATGCACCGCAAACCACTCCAGATAAGTTGGCGGGAGATATAGAGAAGCTTTTGCAGCAAAACTGATATTCTTCTTTATCACAGTTATTAAAACAAAAAAAGCATCCCTTCACGTAAAGCGTGTCAGGATGCTTTTTTTAACTAGGTCTTGCATATAATGCGGTCGAGAGGACTCGAACCTCCACGGGCGTACGCCCACTACCCCCTCAAGATAGCGTGTCTGCCATTCCACCACGACCGCAAATCATAATGTATTGAGGCAACAGATTTATTATACTCTCTCATCAACTATTTGTAAACACAAATATAATAATTATTTTATATGTTATTTTATCTAACATATATGAGCGATAATAATATTTAATTTGACAAAAAGGCTACTAAAATGTAAATATATATTACATACATTTCGAATTTTTTCGTTATCCCTAAGTAAAGAGTAAAATAATATAACATAAGGATTCACTTCGAGGAGGCGAACCGCCCTGCATAAAGGCAACCGTTTGCTGAACTATGCATTATTGTTGGACCCTTCCCTACCTGTTGGTGGCTTCACCCGTTTTAACGGACTGGAGAAACTATTCCGCAACGGACATTTGAACAGTCTACAAGACTTGGAACATTACATGCTGAATGATTTGTATCCTCAATTTACAACCGTTGACGGCATGGCTATCAAAAGTCTGTATGTCGCCATCCAGCAGAATGACGGTTGGCGGATCGCTCTCATTGATAAGATGCTGCATACCCAACGTCCCTCCTTGCAGCATGTGAAGGAGTTGCGTCTATCCGGTCAGCGTCTACTTAAGCTCGCTAAGGCTCTTTATCCTTGGCTTGAATTTGACCAGTTGGAATCCATACTCATTCAATACAATGCAATTGGCACACTCGCTACCGTTCACACCTGGATTAACTTCCTTCTCGTAAACGATGTAGAACAGACCGTTCACGGCTATCTTGGCGCAGCGGTGTCCTTCTGTGTGGAAGATGCCTTCAAACTACTCAATCCTCCCTATGAGGAAAAGAACCCTTTTATGGAGCGTATGACCAGCGAGCTGCTCTCCGCATGGAAGAAGCTTAACAAACCTGAGCCAACTGCATTTCAGCGTCGCCTTCTTCACAGACATTGGTCCAGCTCCTACATCACTCTACCGCTTTATATGAGCCATAATAGCCAATTGGATGAGCCTAGACTGTTTTCCTCCTCAGGTCTATTCAAACGCCTTCCAGCATCCCCCTGATGCGTCGTTTCGCTAATGTGGCAGCAACACCAAAAACACTCTGTCCCTTTCCTCAGGTGGCAGAGTGTTTTTTATCCACATATAATCGAAATTCACACTATTAGTAGACTCTAGACGGGTTATCAGAACCACCTAGCACTTAATTAAGTAATTAATTCAACAAAATAACGTATTTACGATTGTAAAAACACGTATAAAAGTGTATCATAGTTTCAGATGGTTAATTCTAACATGTTTACTGATGATTATTATAACACACCAATTATTCCGCAAGAATCCGTAAGGGGCGATTTCTCTTGAACAACAAAATGCCTGTCACCTCCTTCGGGTGGGCCATCAAACAACGGCTTGTCGAACTTCGACTGGATCAGAAAACATTTTGTGAGACACACAATATTCCGCCTTCACGCTTGTCCAATCTGATTCACGGCACCCGCAAAGCACAAAGGTACAGAAAACAAGTTGCTGCAATTCTGAACATCGAAGATAACGATTATAAGGAGGCACCGCCACTCTAAATTCAACAAGCATTCCAGTTACATATAGGTCATTCCATATCACCAAGAAACCAAATAAACCCGTAAAGCGAACCCCTCCAGTTCGTTTACGGGTTTTCAACCCAGACGATCTTTAGCCAAAAAATTATTCCGGCTTTGTTTTATCCTTGTCACTTTTTTGCTTACGGTATTTCGCAAATTCAACATATTCTAAAATAAAATTCTGTTCTTCCGTCTCAAGATCTTCTGCCTGGCAATTCAGTGGCCCCATCACTCCAAAAAAATAAGCAGCCTTCTGCTCCTGAAGTACGCCTTCCCCTGGCTTAATTCCTTTCATTAACCAATCAAGCGATACATTAAAAAAGTCCGAAATCTGAATCAAATGGGCGGTACCCGGCGTTGTTTTACCTCTTCTCCAATCACCGAGATTCCCTGAACTGATTTTAAGTTTTTCACAAAATGCCTTCTTGGTCATTCCGCGATCCTTAATCAAAGCTTCAATCCGCTGATAAATAGTTTGATCTCCCAAAATGTTTCCCCTCCGACACAGTAACTTTTTCTGAATTAATTTTCATTTTTCAGCCTTACTCATTAGTAATCCTCATCAAATCCTAAGCAACCATTACCCCATAGTAGAATTGCGCTGGTTTTTCTCTTTACGAAAGCGGGTAAATTCAATATACTCAAGTAAAAAATTTCTTTCCGTCTCACTAAGCGGTTCCCCCTGGCAATTCAGTTGCCCTGAAGCGTCAAAAAAATAAGGGTCTTGCGACTCCTTCAGCACCTCACCCTGTACATCTCGACCCAGCATAATCCAATCCAGACTGGCATCAAAAAAAGAAGCGATTTCAATGAGTTTATTCGTGCCCGGCGTCGTTTTTCCTCTTTTCCAATCCCCGAAGTTCCCTGTACTAATGCCTAACTGCTGGCAGAACGCCTTTTTCGTCATTCCCCGTTCCTTGATGAGTTCCTCAATGCGATGGTAAATAGATTGCATAGAAGTTCCTTCCTCCCTAGCAGGCTCTCAAATAACGATATCATGTTCTCTGTTCCCATTTCAAAGATCACGTATGCTAAAATTACCGAATTATGTATGTTGGTTTCCATTATACCACAACACGCAACAAAAACCGCCTGTTTTCCGAAGAAAGGGCGGTCTTTAAGCCAGTTCACTTACGCCAATCACGTAGCAGCGTTGTCGATTTTAAGTAAGATATGCTTCAATTCATTCAAAGTTTCACTCAGATGCAATAAATCTTCTTCTGGCAGATACACCAGTCTTTCTTGAATTTTATTGGAGAAGGTATGAAATACCTGTTCACAAAAAGCATCGCCTTCTTGTGTAATCGCCACATTCACGACTCTGCGATCCGAATCACACGACTGGCGGTCAGCCAACCCATGCTCCACCAGTTTGTCCAGAAGAGGAGTCATGTTCGGACGTGAGACATTGAGCTGTTTGGATAAATCAGATACCGTAGACAAGCGCACCTCACGCAGAAGCAGTAATACCTGAAAGTTATTAGGCGACAAATGTAATGGGAAATCGAGCGGACCGTAGGTGAAAAATTTCTTCTTCACAATCGGAAACAAGCCCAAAATATTTTCTGATATATTTCCTAACAGTTGAGTGTCCATATTTTTCACCGTCACTTCACAAGTTTATACTTATCATTCTATAACATTATGGCATTATATTATACTATGGAATCATTATTTCATCATAATCATTACTTTATTACATCACTACACAAATAAAAAAAGCCTCTACCGCGAGAGACTTTTCCGTTTATTCCATTGATGCGGTCGAGAGGACTCGAACCTCCACGAGCGTACGCTCACTACCCCCTCAAGATAGCGTGTCTGCCATTCCACCACGACCGCATAACAAAATATAAATGGTGAGCCATGAAGGACTCGAACCTTCGACACCCTGATTAAAAGTCAGGTGCTCTACCAACTGAGCTAATGGCTCATGCTGTTCATCCAAGCTGTCCGCCATTAGACCAGACCTCAGGAATTTCCCTTAAGCATGCAACATGTAGTCTATAAAGACAACAATGACCCGTAGGGGATTCGAACCCCTGTTACCTCCGTGAAAGGGAGGTGTCTTAACCCCTTGACCAACGGGCCTTATTATTATGCGCCAACTTGGCGACAAGAAAGAGTATATCAAATAGAATAACGAATGGCAATACTTATTTCTAAAATTTTAAAAAAAGCAGTTTTTATAAGTACAAAATGCATATTAACTTACAATCCCTTATATCAAATCATTAAAATCCTGAAAATAGCGATAAATGATTGCAATATCACTTGTATTTACTTATAATCACTTACAAGATACCGAAATAATTATATATCAGAGGAGCTTTCTATGTATCAGGAAGAACGAATGTTAAAAATCGTTGATTACTTACAGCTTCATAAACGTATTTCGGTGGATGATATTTGTGAATTTTTTAATGTTTCACGAGATACGGCCCGTCGAGACCTCGTAAAACTTGAAGAACATCAAAAAATTATTCGCACCCGCGGTGGCGCTCTTCTCCCTACACTTCATCACGATCCAATTGGAAATTATAACGAAAGACTGCTTACTGTATCCGAGGAGAAACAAGTGATCGGACAGCTGGCTGCCAGCATGGTACGAGATAAGGATCGTATTATATTGGATTCCTCTACCACCGTACAGGCGTGTGCAGAAAGACTGAATGTGCAGGAATGTTCGGTCATCACCAATTCAATCAATCAGGCTGACGTGCTATCTCGAAAAGACGGTGTCTCCATACATCTGTTGGGAGGCCGCCTGCAAAAAGAACACCGATATGTATATGGCTCCTCCGTGATCGCCACTTTGTCTCACTATTTTGTAGACAAAGCCTTTATCGGGATTGGTGGTATATCTGCCCACGGACTAAGCCTAATTCATGAAGAAGACGGTATGCTGAAGCATCAGATGATGAAGCAGGCAGATCAGGTGATCATCCTTGCGGACCATTCGAAATTCGGAATCAATTTTCCATATCGTTTTGCCGATCTGTCTGAAGTTAATATCGTGATTACCGACAGATTGCCAGAACCAGCGATGCTGGAAATTTTGCAACATTATGATGTTGAAGTTGTTGTACCCTCATAAAATATGAAACTGCTTAGCTAGAACTCAAGATTTATCACAGAGATATCGAAAGACAGGAGTTGGAGAGAAATGAAACTGTTTGCGATTGATATGGATGGAACACTGCTGAACGAGGAAGGAAAAATAAGCAAAGTGAACGCGGAGGCTATACGCCAAGCACAGCAGCAAGGCGTTCAGGTGACAATTGCCACTGGTAGAGCCGCTTATGACGCCTGGACGAAGCTAGAGGAAGCAGAGCTTGTAACTCCCGTCATTGGAGCAAACGGCGCAACCGTACACGATGTGCATCGTCGTCAGTTAACCTCTACTCCTATGGGCCGCAGTGAAACGTTTGAAGTGCTGAGCTGGCTGCATGACAACGACTTTTACTATGAGGTCATGACAGACCGCGCTATTTATTCTCCACAAAACGGACATCAGCTGCTTGCTGTTGAAATGGACCGCTTGCTGAGCTCCAACCCGGATATTTCGCTGGATACTTTATTACATGCAGCTGAAAAACAATATGAACAGACCGGACATACCCGCATCGCTTCATATGAGGACATTCCACTGGATGTAGAGATTTATAACGTGCTCTGTTTCTCCTTTGATCAAGCCAAATTAGAGCGGGGCCGTGAGCGTTACCGAGGTTTTCAGGGCCTAAACATGGTCATCTCTTCAGACCGCAACTTTGAAGTCGAGCATAGGGATGCGTCTAAAGGTAATGCATTGCGTTATTTGGCGAATCATCTGAGCATTCCCATGCAGGAAGCCGTAGCGATTGGGGACAGCTACAATGATATCTCCATGCTGACGATGGTAGGAACAGGCATTGCCATGGGCAATGCAAAAGACGACATCAAGGCCGTCTGCTCCCAAGTGACTCTGACTAATGCGGAAGATGGCGTCGCTCATGCTCTGTTGAACATACTCAAGACAGTCGAGGCTGACACCGTGAAATAGAAGTCATGGCTGCGTACAAGACAGGCTAACGCCGCTTCAAGCTGTACGCAGCACGTCCCCTCTCCATTTAAACGATTTCAGTCCACCGTTATTCTCAAAGCAGATATAGACGAAAAGGACGCTCGCAAGCATCATTACAATGCATACGAGCGTCCTTTTTCTACTTAAAATACCAACGGAGAGAGAGGGATTCGAACCCTCGCACCGCTTTCGCAGCCTAACCCCTTAGCAGAGGGTCCCCTTATAGCCACTTGGGTACCTCTCCATGGCTCCCCGAACAGGACTCGAACCTGTGACAACTCGATTAACAGTCGAGTGCTCTACCAACTGAGCTATCAGGGAACATTACTGTAAATTATCTTACAGTATGGTTAATTTACCATGATTCAGGGGGTGCCGTCAAGTGCCAACAGGCGAAGCTTCCCTCCACATTTCCCACAGCGATACCGCTGAGGATTCATCTTACGCTTGCGCATATACTCCTGTTTACAGGAAACGCATACTAGCTTATAACGATAAGGCTGAGGCTTACGTTCCGTTCTTCCCGGCAGAGTCTGACAATGCCTGCTTCCTCCTACACGGGCCAGCCATGCTTTGAAGTCAGCATCTCGATGCTGATAGCCCATCCCGCGCAAATGCAAATGATAATGGCACAGCTCATGCTTAATAATTTTCTCCACCTCAGAACGTCCGTAAGCTGCGAGTTGATGTGGATTAATTTCAATATGATGACTTTTCATAAAATACCTACCACCTGTGGAAGACAAGCGCGCATTAAAGGTGGCTTGATGTCGAAACGGCACGCCGAAGCTCTCCAGCGAAATGCGCTCTACCCATTCTTGAAGCTCTTCATTACTCATAGAACGGCTCATTGAATGGTTCATTGAATGGTTCATTGAATTGCTCAGGGACTTGGACTCCATCCTAACGGTCTCTCCTCCTTTGCTCCTTACTGACAAGCATATTATAAAATAACGACCGAAGTCTAACCCCCAATTCATAAGCACACTTTAGGTACCCACCCCATATGCTAAACATACAGATGTAACGCAGAGGAGGAGATCGGCTTGCCTCAATGGCTCAGCAACCAGCTCATGCGGGCCTTTTACAAAAAGGACCGGCGTCAAATTAAACTGTTGAACGATTGTTGGTTTTTTTATCATAAAGCACCTGGCGTGGAGTTCGATGCCAACAACGGGTAAAAGCTAAAGGCATCCAAAAATGAAAGCCGGAATCTCCGATACAGTTCGGAGATTCCGGCTTTTGTTATACCTTCACAAGAAGGTTGTACAGCTTTATTTAAAGTATTATGCCTGCGATTGCGCCTCTGCAGGAGGTTTCATCGTCAGACCAACCCTGCCTTTTTTCAAATCAATATTCAACACCCACACCGTTACGTTATCACCGACAGATACGACATCCATCGGATGCTTTACAAAGCCACTGCGCAGCTGTGAAATATGAACCAACCCGTCACTTTTAATACCGATATCGACAAACGCGCCGAAATCAATGACATTGCGGACGGTTCCCTGAAGTTCCATACCCGGTGCCAAATCCTCGATCTTCAGCACATCCTTGCGGAATACCGGCAACGGCAGCTCGTCACGTGGGTCACGGCCCGGACGCTGGAGGCTGTCCAGAATATCCTTCAGTGTCGGCACGCCGACTTCCAGCTTGGCGGCCAGTTCGTCAATGTTGGACACCCTCAGTGCTTCCATTGCAGTCTTAGTACCCAGATCGTGAGCGCTGATGTTCAGTTCCGCCAACAGGCGGTCTACGACAGCATACGATTCAGGGTGAATCGGTGTACGGTCCAGCGGATTTTCTCCACCCGGTATACGGATAAAGCCTACAGATTGCTCGTAGGTTTTTGCACCAAGACGCGGCACCTTCTGCAATTGACGACGGTTGCTGAATTTTCCGTTTTCCTCACGGTACTTAACGATGTTTTTGGCAATCGTCGCATTGATCCCTGCTACATAGGATAACAGCGCAGAGGAAGCCGTGTTCACATCCACACCGACATGGTTAACGGCTGATTCGACAACGTCCTTTAAGCTTTCATCCAGATGTTTCTGCGACACATCATGCTGGTATTGGCCTACACCAATAGCCTTCGGCTCAATTTTGACCAGCTCAGCCAGAGGGTCCTGCACACGACGTGCGATGGAAGCCGCACTGCGCTCAGCCACGTCCAAATCGGGAAATTCCTCCTGTGCCAGCTTGGAGGCAGAGTATACGCTCGCGCCCGCCTCATTGACGATCAGATACGCTAGACTGCTGTCACCAATGTCCGCGATGACTTCCGCTACGAATTGCTCTGTCTCGCGCGAAGCGGTTCCGTTACCAATGACAATCAATTCGATCCCGTATTGGGCAATCAACTGCTTGAACTTTTCAGCAGCCTCGCGCTTCTTGTTGTTCGGCGGTGTCGGATACGTCACTGCCACTTCCAGCAGCTTGCCTGTGTCATCGACAACCGCCAGCTTACAGCCTGTCCGATAGGCCGGATCGACACCGAGCACACGTCGGCCCTTGATCGGAGCCTGTAGCAACAGACTGCGCAAGTTGCCTGCAAAGATGGAGATGGCCTGCTGCTCGCCCTTCTCTGTCATTTCAGCGCGTACTTCACGCTCGATAGATGGCGCGATAAGTCTTTTATACGCATCCTCAATGACACTGCGCAGCAGTTCCTCCACGACTGATGATCCTTTAATCACTTGACCTGCCACGTAATTGTAAATGGAATCTGGCACTACCTCCAGACCAACCTTAAGAATGCCCTCCCGCTCTCCGCGATTAATCGCCAGAATACGGTGAGGTGGCATTTTCTTAGCAAGTTCACGATAGCTATAGTAGTTCTCATACACGGATTCTTGCTCCGCATCCTTCGCTTCGGAGGTCAACATACCATGGTCCAGCGTATATCGGCGTACCCATTGGCGAATAGCCGCATCATCCGCTATATTTTCAGCTAAAATATCTAAGGCACCTTGGATGGCCGCCTCGGGATTTTCAACTCCCAGCTCAGCATTCACATAGGATTCCGCTTCTTTCAAAGCATCGCCCTGCTTCGGCTGGCTCCAGATCCAGATGGAGAGCGGCTCCAGTCCCCGTTCCTTTGCTACACTGGCGCGGGTTTTACGCTTTTGCCGATACGGACGGTACAGATCCTCCACTTCCTGAAGTTTAATTGCAGAGGTGATAGCAGCCTGCAGGTCTTCCGTCAGCTTGCCCTGCTCATCAATAATGCGGATGACCTCTACCTTACGATCCTCCAGATTACGCAAATACACCACACGATCTTCAATTTCACGTAGCTGATTTTCATCCAGCTCTCCTGTCATTTCCTTACGATAACGCGCGATAAAAGGAATTGTATTCCCTTCATCCAACAAACTGATCGTTGTCCGGATTTGCTTGAGTGCCAGCGACAGCTCTCTCGCCACTTGTTTGACAATCCGCTCTTGGCGTTCTGCTTCGTTCGGCTCCTGCCGGATTTCCGTCTTCGTTTCCTCGTTAGACAAACCTATCCCTTCTTCCTCACAGCTCTTGTCTTACACCATGTCTTTCATTATCACAAAAAATGATTCAAAGCGCCAGCAGGTGACGTTAAAGCAAGCCCTACCTGCATTTTTCATTGGACACGCAAAAGGACAGCGCCCAAGCGCTGCCCTTTTCCCGTTTCACTCGTCGTTCCATCACGCTAAAAATCAATCAAACCGAGACTGATTTGTAGCGAATCGCTCACTTTGCGCATGGTTTCTTCGTCTAAATGGGTGATTTTGTCGGTAAGCCTCTGCTTGTCGATCGTCCGAATTTGCTCCAGAAGAACAACAGAATCACGATCAAAGCCATGCGTCGCCGCGTCGATTTCCACGTGTGTAGGCAGCTTTGCCTTCTGAATCTGGGCGGTGATGGCTGCTACGATCACAGTAGGACTAAACCGGTTGCCGATATCATTTTGAATGATCAGCACAGGTCTGACGCCACCTTGCTCGGAACCGACTACGGGTGAAAGGTCTGCAAAAAAAACGTCGCCGCGCTTTACGATCAATATGGATTACACCCCGCTAACTGTACGGCCCAAGGTGCTGTTTGCATCTTCCTCCGCGTGAAAGGCTTCGGATGCCATGGTTAAGTTAATTTTAGCCATTTCCATGTATCCACGCTGCATAGCTTCACGAATGTAACGTTTTTTTCGTTCACCTACATACAGCTTCATGGCCTGCCTGATAAATTCACTGCGGTTGGAATTTTCCATAGCTACGATCCCGTCCACTTCCTGCAAGAGATGATCTGGCAAACTGATCATTATTCTTTTGGTGTTCTGCAAATTGGCCAACTTCTCTTCCACCCCCAAAACCTTGTCGCCATTGTACCATTATAACGTTATTCCCGGTAATTTATTCAAACGGAATACAAGAGAATGTATATGACATTCGTATATCATCTATGCTGCATTCCATTATAAACTACGCAGTTCGTTTTCGTACAGGCGTTTGATCCCCGAAATACAAGTGTCAGCGGAGCCTAATGCGTCTTTTGACAGTTATAGCGCTCTTTTCTTTCCTTTGTACATATTTCGGGACGTTCTGCGAAAACTCCTGCTTTTATTCGGTAATTTGCGTTATGAAATTAATTCCAGCGGGTTGGAAGAAGCGAGTTCACTCGAACAACAGGAACATGACCTCGTGTGTATACACGTGGTACTCTGTCTGCGATCATGCAGATCACCTCATAGTGGATCGTACCAAGCTTGGATGCCAGCTCATCCGCCGCGATAGTTTCGCCGGACTGCTGGCCGATGAGAACAACCTCTTCGCCGGTTTGGATTTCTTCCGCATCTTCTGCGAAAGATTGTAAGGATACCATACACTGGTCCATGCAAATCGTACCGAGTACCGGGACGCGGCGACCGCGTATCAACACTTCGATCTTCCCACTCAGCATGCGGGAGTATCCATCCGCATAGCCGATTGGCAATGTACCGATCCGTTCTTCAGTGGAGGTTACATACCGGGTGCCATAGCTAACTCCCCAGCCGGGAGGAAGCGTCTTGGTATAAACCACCGCCGTCTTCAATGACAATACAGGCAGCAGCTCAATAGCTTGCCGGTTAACCTCATCAGACGGGTACAGACCGTATATACTGATACCAATCCGCACCATATTGGGGGAAAGAGAAGGGGTATCAATGGTGGCGGCGCTGTTGCCCGTATGTATAATGGGAATGGTGATACCTTGTTCCCTTAGCGCTTCCGCCACGCCCCGAAACCGATCATATTGTAGCAGTGTATAGCTTTTGTCTTCTTCATCCGCGCGGGCAAAATGGGTGTACATGCCTTCCAGCAGCACTTGCTCTAATTCGTAAGCCTGCCGGACAAAAGCCATAGCCTCTTCTCCAGGCAGCAAACCCAGTCTTCCCATGCCGCTGTCTATTTTGATGTGCACCTTCAACTTGCGTTCGTTTCCTTGGCGGTCCAGTCTACGGATACCGTCCAGCACTTCCTCACTGAACACTGTCAATGAGATATCATGCTCCCAAGCCGTTTGTACAGCTTCCGGTGAGGTATAACCGAGTACTAGAATTGGTAGCTGAACCCCCGCATGACGAAGCTCCAACGCTTCATCCAGAAAAGCGACGCTCAAATAATCCGCACCAAGGCGTTCCAATTCCTTTGAAATTTCCACGGCACCGTGTCCGTAGGCATTAGCCTTGACACAGACCAGCATCAGCTTATCCTCTGGCAATGCCTTGCGAAAAGCTTCATAGTTGGCGCCAAGGTGATCCAGGTTGATTTCGGCCCGGGTCGATCTGTATTGTGCTTGCAAATCCAGTCACCTTCTTCAATTGTTAGCCTGTAACATAACCTTCTACCATTCGGAGTGTGGCAAAGTTCTTGCTTCCAAAGGTTAATGGTAATGTTCAAAAACGTGGCTGTCAATGGCAGGGGGACTTTGCCAGCCTCCTCTACCATATCTACAATAGAACAGGATATACAAGCGATGCACATCTTAGACTGCGAATGAATAAAAAGACGGATACGGGCGGCAGCAGAGCATTTTTACACTCTAGACCGTCTGCATCCGTCTATAAAGTTTTATTTACCCGATTGATCCTGTATAGAAGCGGCAATTTGTATCATTTCGCTCACAGGCAGGTCAGCACTGGTGATTCTGAACTCGATTCCGTCATTCATCCAGGTCATCGTCTGCTGTTCGCTTCCGGTCAGAACGGCAAAGCTTCCTCCAATATCAACCAGTTCGCCTGCGGCTAGTGCGACTGCCCGATCTTTTGGACGCGCCTCCACAATGGTATAATTATACGTTCCACTATACCGCAGCATCACGGCATGTGTACCATTATCCTCCAGCTCCGGCGTATCCTTGATCTGTACTCCGGCTGGCGTGTAGGATGGTTCGATCAAGCCAAACTCACCCATCACAGCTTCTGCCGCATCTGTTCCCGCTGACGTTCCGTTTGCGGCATCCGATGTGCTCGGGGTTTGTTGCTGCGCCTCTGCGTTGGCTGCTGCGTCCGATTTGGACGTATCATTTGTGGCAGTACCGTCCACCTTCGCTTCCCCTGACGGCTGCTGGACTGCATCCCCTGCTGTTCCCTGCTCTTGTCCGGGTTCGCCAGACGTCACGCCAGTCGTCCCATCCATCGCACCGGAAGGATCAAGCTGACCGCTGGGCTCCACTGCTCCAGAAGATGGCGCCCCTTCGCTACCCGTACTCGTCTTACCTGAAGCCATGTTCCGCTCCATATCAAAAGAGTCTTTGTCAAACTTCGTATCAAAAGCAAATTGATCGAATTTTAGATCAACAACTACCTTGGCATTCGCATCAGACACCTGTACCTGAGTGGGTGCATAGTCATTTTTGGACAGCCATATCTTTTGTCTCACCAGCGCATGGCTGTTGTAATTCGCTGCCACATCAAACACATAGGATTTATCGTCGGTAGCCAACTGACGGGAGGCATCGCCGATAATGCTGCGAACCAACGTTTCATATAAATATACTTGACCCTGATTGTTTGGCCAGTCGCTTTTGAAACGGAAGCTTTTGTTCAGGCTGGGTGTCAGTACAAATACACCCTCATCATTACGAAGCACGATTTGCGTAACATCCTTTTTCTCGTTCGTCATGGCAATTCGGTAATAGGACGGCTTGCGGTAGGAAATATCCACCTTGTATTCCTGCGGCGTGTCGCCGGTATGCAGCGTCATCAAAGCTGTACCGTGGTAGCTGTTCAGGTCGCTCACCACGTCACTCAAATCTTTAACCACATCGTCCGCGCTCTTCTTGCCGCACCCGGCCAGCAGCAGCGTTACACACATGACCATGGCAAGCATCCATGAAATCCGGCGCATGTCATCAACCCCTTCAGCACATGTTTTAAATGAATTAGTACATGTCTATGAAGGACTTGTTCGATTTATGCAGACTGGCATGACAAGCTTGCGCGTATCCTTGCGTAATGCTATAAAATCTTTTGGAGAGTGATAATAAATTCATACAGGAAATAAAAAGAACCTCCCCCGTTCAGTTCACTGCTTTTTCATTTTAAAGAAATTGCGTTGATTGGTGAGCCTACCGATGAATTATTATCACGTCCCAATTCATATCACTGTCTGCTTATGTTCATCGGTGGGACAGGTATGGTGGACATTCTCTGACGAATATTATTTTAATCGGCGGTTTAGGCAATTGACCGGGATTCCCCCGGGCAAGTACGCGCTTTCTGTCTCCGGTTCTGTGCGCGTCAAGGATTGGACGGGTCACCATATTCATATTCCGCGCCGAGCAAGCCGCATCATCTATCATGGAGAAACGATGGGCGATCTATTGGCATTAGGGGCCAAAGCCAGCGGCGGAAGTCTGCGACTCAGTGAATACAGCGTCTATAAACATCGTCTTGTGAAATGTCGCCGATGTGGGCCTTCCACTGGATACCCGCTTGACCAGTGCTCTCGATCCTGATCTAATTATCATCGCTAATTCAGATGAACAGGAATATGAGCGCATTGCCAGTATCGCTCCCACCGTCACCTTCAACTCCTTCGCCACGCTGGAGGAACGGATGCGTACACTTGGCACCTGGCTCGGTAAGGAGCGGGAGGCCGAACGCTGGTTGTCTACCTTCACAGCCCGTAATCTGGCAATGTGGCAGCAGCTCGGTACGCAAATCACAGCCGGAGAAACGGCCTCCGTCTTCAACTGGAGCGATGCCATGACCCGGCAAAAACTGCTTACTGCACTGCCCAAACTGCTCGTCACTTCATCCTGATAAGCTGCCATTTTCTAAAGATACTACATTAGACCTTGAATACTCCCATCTGCCTCCAGCGACATATGCTCAGCTGCTGGGGATTTGGGCAATCCTGGCATCGTCATGGTATTGCCTGTTTCCACGACCACAAAGCCTGCCCCTGCGGACAAAGAAACGCTGGCTACGTGAATGGTAAAGCCTTCCGGTGCACCTAGCTGAGAAGGTTGATCTGAGAAAGAATACGGTGTTTTGGCCATGCATACAGGCAGTTGTCCAAAACCAAGCTGCTCCATACCGGCCAACGCCCGTTTGGCCGCAGGAGTGTAAGCTACCTCTGCCGCACCGTAAAGCTCCTTCGCAATAACACTAATTTTCGCTTGCAAATCAAGTGTATGCTCATACAATGGTGCAAAATGGGCTTTGTTCTCCTGAAGCAGGTTGAGCAGGCTTTGGGCCAGCTTCTCTCCACCTTGGCTTCCCTGTGCCCACACCTGTGACAGTTCTACGGGTACACCCAGCTTGCGGCATTCCGAGAAAATCAGTTCCAGCTCGGCATCGCTATCTGTTACAAAATGGTTGACTGCTACTAGTACTGGCACGCCAAACTTTTGCAAATTCCGTACATGCCGATTCATGTTGACTAATCCAAGTTGCAATTGCTCCAGATTTTCTGCGTCCAGCTCATTTTTAGCTACACCGCCGTTATATTTCAGCGCTTTGGCGGTTACGACCAACAGGGCCGCATCTGGCTGCAAACCGGATTGACGGCACTTGATGTCAAAAAACTTTTCCGCTCCCAGCTCGGCCCCGAATCCAGCCTCCGTGACGACCACCTCTCCCAGCTTCAGGGCCAGCTTCGTACCGATCAAACTACTGCATCCATGCGCAATATTCGCAAAAGGTCCGCCATGCACAATAACTGGAGTTCCCTCCAACGTTTGCACCAGATTGGGTTTCAATGCTTCCCGAAGCAGCACAGCCATACCTTCCACCGCATGTAGTTCCTCAGCTGTTACCGTTTCGCCATCTTCGTTATAACCAATCACCATCCGACCCAATCGCACTTTAAGATCGTCCATATCTTCACTTAAACATAATACCGCCATCACTTCTGAAGCCGAGGTAATGAGGAAGCCACCTTCTCTCACTGCTCCATTACCTGACCCCAATCCGGTCACAATATTTCGTAAACTCCGGTCGTTCATATCAACAGCGCGTTTCCACACGATCCGCTCCGGTTTCAACCGCAAAGCATTTCCATGAAATAAATGGTTATCGATCATCGCTGCCAGCAAATTATGCGCTGCCGAAATCGCGTGAATATCACCTGTAAAATGCAGGTTAATGTCTTCTGCCGGAACAATCTGGGCTTGTCCTCCCCCGGTTGCTCCTCCTTTCATGCCGAAGCAAGGGCCGAGGGACGGCTCACGCAATGCAGCAACGGTTTTATGTCCCAGCGCATTCAGCGCCTGTGAGAGCCCGATGGTTGTCAGCGTTTTTCCTTCTCCCGCCGGCGTGGGATTCATCGCCGTAACCAGCACCAGCTTTCCATTCGGGCGATCCCTTAACTGCTCCCACAGGGACGGATTCAGCTTCGCTTTATATTTTCCATACGTCTCCAGATGTTCTTCTTCAATTCCTGCTTCCTTGGCTATATCAATAATCCTCTTCATCTTTCGTTATGTACCCCCCGTTTTATAAGTCTGACCGATGGTGTCAAACCCTGTATCGTTTTATTTTACCAAAGTGTGCCGCTTATTGCGCTATGATTCATTTCATCGCAAGCGTTGCTATCATGTGAGTTATAAAAAAAGAGCATTCCCCGGCCGCATGGACTTCGGTGAATGCTCTTTTGACACGTCTCGTTTTAACAAGCAGCTCTCAAATTAACCTGCAAAGTTAGCAGCGTAATTTTCAGCAATAAATCCCTTAGAAATCAGGATAGCTTGGGATTTCTTAGTAGCAGGACCATAGCCTTGGGTCAGCAGGTCATTAATATGTAAGCGGTTATATATGAAGCAAAATACAAAGTTGGACGCCCCACTCGTAAGGATCGATACCAGAAAAATAATAACAGCCCACTTCCAATCCCCTCTAAACAACGCAGGGAAAAAACCGAAAAAGAGCGTAGTCCATGAAAAACCTACTTTGCGTTCCTTGATCATTCCAGTTTTATTTCTCAATTTAATCTTCATTTACCCCTTACCTCTCTTTATATAGTCTTTTAGAACTATATTAGATTATATAGGACAGAGGGAATAAATGGAACTCATTTCGTAAAATCATAAAATTCTCAAATACTCTCTAGTTTATAATGCTTTTCTAGCATTTCTTTAAAAACATCAACAGGGTACTTGTATTCGACTGTTTTGAAAACAATCCGGTTATTCCACTGGTTTTTTTCCAGCTCGCACCCATGCTCCATATCCAGTTCCTTCATGATAAAAATAATCTCCTCCAAGGTTCCCATTACACTATGACTATTCGTCGTCGTAGCCAGCATCTGCTCGCCTTCCTGTGTGTAGGCCTTTACGATCTGTTCATCAAAGCCTTCGCTGATCATAAATTCCTTCAAGGCTTGCATAAAAAGAGCTGGCAAGTTTTTGTACTGCGATTTTTTAATCCCAAAAAGCGTGATGCTTAAGCGGGATATATCATGCATAAATACTATATTTTTTCTTCGATTCAGTAAAAACAAGCTGGCATGCCAACTATTCAAAAGCGGATAAATATCAACTTGAAGTGGTTCAGTCTCCCATTCCTTCAGCAGTTTTTGTGTTCCTCGTATGACAAACATCATTGCTCTCCTTTATTGACGGTCCTGTACCGCAGCGTGATTCGACATACCTAATATCTCATATGAGGCATGTCCCGGATATCATAACACCGTATTTCAAACATCGGATTATAAACTCTTTCAGTATAATATAGGGGCTAGCAGTTGCCAGTAATTTGATCACATCTTCTGTTAGGAGTGGAGATGAAATTACTACAGTGCCTTCAGGTTAAGAATATTTAGATCATTTCATGAGGTGGTTAAAGCAATTACCTAAGTGTGAGTAATCGATTATATTTGAGACTGATTTCATTACTTTTAACGGCACATGTTAGAGAATATTAATAGTTATTTTTGAGAAAGCCTTGCCTCTACAAGGTTTTCTCTTTTATCTAAAAAAGAATAGTTAATTCTAACTGAGTAAAGAATATAGTAGAGTTAAGTCGCATATCATCAGATTAACTGCTCTAAGCCAAAATCATAAGAAAATCTGTATTAAAAAGCTGACTTCTCGGGATAAGAAGTCAGCTTTTTACGATTTAGGCCAAGACCTTTTCTGATTATTCACAAATGGATTGCGGTTTAAATAGAGTTTTTTATTCTTGTCTACTAACTATACTTTTAATATTTTCTTTAAATGTACTTAGTTTTTGCCCATCAATATATTGATTGTTTTCTGCGTCAATACTATTAAGACTAGCTTGCTCTTTTAACGCCTGATTGACCGCATAAACGTTTCCGTTTTTAATGTCAAACTTACCTTGATATTCACCAGCCACAAAGTAAATTGGATTAATTTTAGGATCTTGGCCCTTTTTCAAAAATAAAACGAGTTCATCGCCTTGCTTAAGGTAGGGATTGTCTGTTTTTTCAACAATATCGTCTGTTTTTATTCCTAATTGGGTAATAACAATATTTTTTTCTGATTCTGTTCCTTTAATCACATCAGTCAATTCTGCATTATACCGTGTAGAATCCTCCTCTGGTAAAGTCCCCTGGATACCTGTTATTTTTACCTGTGCAACCAAATCTACAGCATTAGTCAAAGCATCAAGTGTATCATAAGATTTACTTAGGCTTAGGCTTGTAATAACTTTGGTTTTTCCGCTTTTTTCAGGCTCAGATTTATTCGGTGTCGCTTGTTTTGAGTCTGCAACGATTGGTGCATTATTGGTTGTTGATTGGAGAACATCACTTTTTACTAAATACCCAACCACCCCCACAATGGCCACGGCAGCTATTGTTGTAATAATATATTTCTTCATTTAACTTACCTCCCTTATTAATAAAGATCATTAATACCAAACACATCTTCGCTAGGCTGTGGAGTGTAAATTCCCCAATTATCATAGCGTTGTGGTGTAGTTGGATACATAGCATTTACTAAAGTCTTCATCTAGTCCTAAGACATGTCCTAGCTCATGGGCAGCCACCGATTGTGCCTTCTGAGAAGAATAATTTTGGGTGAATGCGGTATTGAACCAGCTATAGGAACTATAGATATAAGAAACTAAAAAGTTTATCAAATCATTAGTTCGCCCAGAAGAGTAGTAGTCGAAGACATTCATTACGAAATTTATAAAGTATTACTCACACCAAGCACTTTTCAGACAAACCAATACATTCCATATTGCAGTTAAAGGTTATTAGAATCAACTTTTCAGTTTTAGCAATTTTTATTACAGCCACCAGGGTTTCGAATTTTTTGCCCACCCGCAGTCAACTTCTCACCACCTGTCATATACAAAAATGGCTGTATGCCTTGCTTCTCTTAGGTTTTTCAACTTTTCATCATGTTTGAGAGGTTAGGAAAAAACAGCCCTTTAACCCTCCTTCGAAAATTCCCTATTCAAATTCGTTGGATATTTATTATGGAAATCCGCTCCACTGCTCTATATAATTCAGGTACAGTTCGTCACACGAGCTTAATCTAAAAATTAGGGGTGTACCACACCTATGTCACAACATATTTTACTAATTGAAGACGATCTATCCATTGCCGAAATGCTACTCAAAGCACTCAGCAAGGAAGGCTACAATTTAACTACCGCCTATGACGGGGAAGAGGGGCTTCTTGCCTTTGAACGTCATACCTATGATCTGGTACTGGTGGATTTGATGATGCCGAAGGTGGACGGTATGGAGGTGATCCGCCGGATCCGTACCCACAGCGCCGTACCTATTCTGATTATGTCAGCCAAGGACAGCGATGTGGATAAAGCGCTTGGACTGGGCTTTGGGGCAGACGATTATGTTGCCAAACCTTTTTCAATGCTGGAAATGACGGCTCGTATTCAGTCCGCGATCCGCAGATCTACTACATATGCCCGTCAGCAACAGCAGGAGGAACAGCCGCAAGCACAAGTATTGACCTACGGCAGTCTGCGCATTGATTTTGATCATTTTATAGTCATACGCAATGAAAATGAAATTCAGCTAACAGCCAAAGAGTCCGATATTTTGAAGCTGTTTGTAGCCAATCCGAATCGGGTATTTACAAAAGCACAATTATACGGATTTATTTGGAAAGACGATTATATGGGCGACGAGAACGTGATTAACGTCCATATTCGCCGCCTGCGTGAGAAAATCGAAGAAGATCCCTCTCATCCTGTCCACATTAAAACGCTATGGGGCATTGGCTACAAATGGGAGAATGGTTGATATGAACATCGAAAACATTTCTGAATGGATTGTCGGCCTCATCATGTCAGTCGTTATAGTATGGCTTTGGCGGGAGCGTATGGCCTATAAGCGTAAAATAAAGGATATCCGAGCCCTACTAGAGCGGATTGTGACGGTGAATCATGCGGAAAAGCTGCTATATGTCACAGGTGACGTTGAACTGCAACGACTCATGACGGAAATTAATCGACTACTGGACTTGAATCTCAGAGTGTCTGCAGATTACAACCGTAGCCAAATCGCCATGCGCAAAATGATTTCGAACATTTCCCACGATCTCAAGACCCCGCTTACGGTTGTGCTTGGATATGCCGAGATGCTGGATGGCGATCCGACTATTTTGCCGGAAGAACGTATAAAGCTACTATCCAAAATTCATCAAAAGACAAGCGAAGCGATTGAGCTGATCGGCAGCTTTTTTAGCTTGGCGAAGCTGGAGGCTAATGATACGAATATTCCGTTGACTCGACTGGAAGTGGGAGAACTGTGCAGACGCAGCATTTTGGAGTTTTATGACCTGCTGACCGCACAGGGATTTACTGTGCATATTGAGATCCCGGAGCACCCCATTCATGCCTTGGGGAACGAAGGAGCGATTGGGCGGGTGCTGAACAATCTGATCTCGAATGCCATTCGTTATGGGGCAGATGGACGGACGCTGGGTCTGGCTCTATTGGAACAGCAGGATACAGTGCGTATAGAGGTATGGGATCGTGGCAAAGGCATACAGGAATCTGAGCAAGATAAAGTTTTTGAACGCATGTACACACTGGAGGACTCCCGTAATAAGGCGGTACAAGGCAGCGGACTGGGCCTTACGATTGCCAAACGCCTGGTTGAAACGATGAACGGAGAAATTCAATTGACTAGTAGACCTTATGAGCGGACAGTCTTCTCTTTTACATTGAAGAAAATCAACTATTAATCGAACTCAGCATTTTGCATAATTCGATTTGTGCTCAACTTAATAAATTTGTAAGAATCACGAAAGAAAAATGAACATTTCGCCCTTTATCCTTGAATTATCAGCAGTATACGAAGGGAGAACATCCATGACTTACGTAATACGTACACATCAGTTGACCAAGGCCCTGAAGGGCAATGAAATTGTAGCGGGAGTCAGTATGAATGTGCGCAAGGGAGAAACCTATGGCTTTCTCGGCCCTAACGGGGCAGGCAAGACAACGATGATGAAAATGATTACGAATTTACTCAAGCCGACTTCGGGTGAAATTGAATTATTCGGTGAGAAATTAACGTCAAAATCGTATCATCTGCTCGGACGGATGGGTTCGATTATTGAATACCCGATTTTTTATGACAGGCTGACGGCACAGCAAAATCTCGAACTTCATTGTGAATACATGGGCTACTATAATAAGCAGGCGGTTCGGGATGCCCTAGAATTAGTGAATTTGCGAAATGCGGATGACAAGCCAGTAAAGGATTTTTCGCTGGGAATGAAGCAACGTCTTGGGATTGCCCGCGCTATTGCAACTAAGCCAGAGCTACTCATTTTGGATGAACCCATTAATGGTCTGGACCCCGTGGGTATCAAGGAAATCCGCCAATTATTCCACATGCTATGCAAGGAATATGGGATGACTCTGCTCGTGTCCAGTCATATTTTAGCGGAAATAGAGCAGATTGCGGATACGGTAGGCGTGATTAATCACGGACGACTGATTGAGGAAGTATCGATGGAGCAGGTGCGGGAAACCAATACGGAATATATCGAATTTACGACCAACGATTGTAAAAAAGCGACCTACGTCCTCTCCCATCATCTGAATCTGAATAATATAAAGGTACTAAATGAACAGAGTATACGTATTTACGATTCAAATGTACCACAGAAACAAATTACGAAAACGCTCATTTTAAATGATATAGAGGTGGATTCCATTCATCAGAAAAGCAGCACGCTGGAAGACTACTTTTTGCGCCTGTTAAACGGAGGTGATCTCCATGCTTAAATTGATGCAGTTGGAGCTGAAAAAATTTCATCTCGCGGGTTATATCCGTTCAGCACTGATCGCCAATGCATGCATTCTTGGGCTGCTCTGTATTATCGCGCTGGACAGTCAAAGTGAAGGAATACCCGAATTCACACAATACACCCAACTCTTGGATCTAATAGACAATTTTGTGAGAGCAACATTTATTGTATTTTCCTCCGTTTTGCTATGCCGCTTTATCGTCGGAGAATTTAAATCCAAATCGATTACGATCTTGTTCATGTACCCGATTCACCGTCAAAAGCTGATGATCGCCAAGCTCTTGGTTGTGCTGCTGTTTACATTCTTGTCTATTATTATTTCGGAAATAATCATTACGGCTGCTATTCATCTGCTCAACCAGTTTGTCTTGATTGTACCGGATAACCTTACTCTTTCCATACTGGGCCAACAATCAGCACGAACGCTGATCAATGCCGTTGCTGCCAGCTTTATGGGATTGGTTCCGCTGTATATGGGGATGCGAAGATACTCTGTACCCACCACCATTGTGACCTCAATCCTGATTGTAGCATTGCTTTTCTCCAATAATAACGGTGCTCCACTTAGTTCCATAGCCCCCGTGCAAATTGGCTTCTCTCTACTAGGAATGCTTGTGGCTTATGCGGCGATTCGACGTATTGAGTATAAGGATATTACCTCGTAATATGTAATTTCGTAGAGCGCTTTCAAAAAAAAGATGAAAATCATTGTTAGATATACACACATTTTTCACTGGACTTCATTCTAAAACAGGTATATCCTATAGGAGAAATTAAAAACGGAATAAGGATCTTCGGGGTAGGGTGAGATTCCCAACCGGCGGTATGGCTCATGGAGCTAAGCCCGCGACTCTGTATCTGGCAACAGGATACGGACTGATTTGGTGAGATGCCAAAGCCGACGGTAAAGTCCGGATGGAAGAAGATCGAAATATCAACATGCCGCGAAGTGGATGAATACTGCGTTATTAGTTTTGCAGCAACTTCATTTAACTTGCATAAAGCGGCAAGTTTATTTGATCAACCCCCGTCTTGCATGGCCTTTCGCCATGGACGGGGGTTTTTGTGCCACCGGTCCTGTATTCGCAAGGAGCTAATTGAGTATGAGTCAATCTTCTACTGTACTAACATCCAAAGGTTTTGATCGTAGCTCCCACATGAAAAGCGGTTTTTGGCTGGTCGCAATTGGAGCAGCCTTGTGGGGCGCAGACCCGCTTTTTCGTATTATTTTGCTAAAGTCATTTACTTCAACACAAATTGTACTTATGGAGCATGTGCTGCTCTTCCTCGCTCTGACACCGATGCTGTGGAAGCATCGTGAGGAACTCAAAGCGGTACGGCTTCGTCAAGTTTTCGCTATTTTATTCGTCTCGTGGGGCGGCTCGGCTCTGGCCAGCGTGATTTTCACTATGGCACTCAGCAATGGTGATTTGAATGCTGTACTCTTACTCCAGAAGCTTCAACCCTTGGTCGCTATTGTTCTAGCCCGTATTATTTTGAAGGAAATGTTGCCGCGTCATTTTGGAGTATTAATTGTCGTTGCTCTGTTCGGGACGTATCTTCTGACCTTCGGTTGGTCGCTCCCCTTCGGACATGTTCGTGATTTTGTTCAGGTTGGTAGTCTGCTTGCACTCGGTGCAGCAGTTCTGTGGGGCGGTTCGACAGTCATGGGAAGTTACTTGCTTCGTTCAATGAAATATGAAACAGTAACCTCCCTCCGCTTCATGGTGGCGCTCCCTCTGCTGATTGTCCTCACCTCTGTAGAGCATGCGCCATGGAATATGCCTGCCGGTACATGGGCGGGCGCAGCTGTGATTATCAATCTGCTATTGCAGGCATTGCTTCCGGGTCTTCTCAGCTTGCTGCTGTATTACAAAGGCTTAAGTACGACCAAAGCGTCTTATGCTACGATGGCAGAACTGAGCTTTCCCATGGTTGGTGTCGTGATTAACTGGATCGTCTTTCAGCAAATTGTCACTATAGCGCAATTGACTGGTTTTATGCTCATCTGGATTACGCTCTTTATGATTTCACGTCAGCAAAAAAATTAACAGTTCAACGTCCCTTTCATGACTCACCCAAGCCAAATCGTGAAGATGCTTTTGCATCTCCGATTTGGCTTTTTTATGTATTCGTATTCATATAAAATATAGTTCTTTAGACCCATCTTTCAGAAAAAGTGTCTAAAACATGTAATTATTCTTCGTTTCTCAAAGATTACATCTATAAAATTAGTCGGTTTCTGTCGAATAAAACAATGTAGTGATTATCAGACACAGAGGAGCAAGAACTATGACTAAAACAAAACAAACAGTTCCGTGGTGGAACAGGTTTCTCAAGCAGTTTTATTTAATGAGGACAAGATTAATAATATCTTTTTTGGCTGTGTTATTGATTCCGAGCGTACTTATCGGGTACTTTTCCTATCAGGGGGCTACAACACAACTCAGTCAGCAAATGGGCGGTTCCGTATACACGAATTTGTATCTGATCCGGAGCAATGTCAATCAGTATGTAGCACCCATTATGAAAGACCTGGACGTGCTTACCACTGAAATCAATTCTGATTCCATTGGTACCAACCAAGAGGCCCTTCAGAAAAAGTTGGATGCCATCGTTAAGGCTCATCCCGAGCTAGATGCCGCGCTTCTAGGTAATGCGAAAGGGCAATACATACGTTCACCGAAAAAACAGGAGGCCGATTATGACCCCCGGGAGAGAAAATGGTACAAAAATGCGATGCTGGAAAAGGGCAAAGTATTCGTCGGTGTTCCAGTTGCCAGCGTCACGACAGGGAATTTAGTCGTTAATATATCGGGAACGCTGGAGGACGGTGAAGGAGCTGTTGCATTGGCTTTGAATCTGGACAAGATGGGTGAAAGTCTGCAGTCTGTTAAGATTGGTGAACGCGGAGGACTCATTATTGTTGATTCTGAACATAAAGTTGTATCTGGGACTGGAACAGCCTTTAACAAGACAGGCAAAAAACCGGCTGACGCCATAGAGGGACTTCCCGAAGTGGCGACAACCGTCGAAAGTGATACTCCTTCCATGTCGCAAATTCAATTTATGAATCGAGATATGCTGGCCTTTACACTTAAGGACCCTCTCACTGGTTGGAGCATTGTCGCACTGTCGGATCTGGAGGATTACAGTGATGCAGCCCAACCGATTCTGAAGCAAAGCCTGATTGTGATTGTCATCTCCATACTTGCCGCTGCGATCATCATTGTGCTTATGGTCCGCTCGTTCTTAATTCCGCTGCGCAAGCTGCAGGCAGGAACACGCATCGTCCGTGACGGAAATCTGACCGAACGTGTTAACCTATTCAGCAAGGATGAGTTCGGCGAACTGGCACAGAATTTTGACCAGATGACTCATTCCTTGCATACGATGGTTTCCGAGGTCAATCAAACGTCCTCCCGACTTGCTTCCTCTTCTCTGATGATCAAGGAAAGCACAGAACAAACGACGGAGTCCGTACAACACGTAGCGGAAACGGTTATGGAATCCGCAGAAAATGCAGCCACCAGCGCCGAGGCATCCGAGCAAACCGCTAATGCCGTTGAAGAAATGGCCAAGGGTGTCAGCACCATTGCCGAATCAGCAAGCTCCATCGTGGATTCAGCAGGACAAACCGAGCATGATGTAGCTCAAGGCAGTCAAATGATCAGCCATGTGCGGACACAAATGGACCGTATTCTGGAAGCTGTAAGCCAAACGGCTAGCCTGATGGATGAGCTATCCCAGCTCTCAGACGATGCGAAGCAGATGAATACAGCTATTGCCGCCATTGCCAAGCAAACCAATTTGTTGTCTCTGAACGCGTCTATTGAAGCTTCCAGAGCTGGCGAAGCCGGGCGTGGATTTGCCGTAGTCGCTATAGAGGTACGCAAGCTGTCTGAGCAATCCAAGGAAAGTGCAGATTCCATCAGTCAGATCATTACTCAGATGCTCGATTTGATTCAACGCTCCACCGCTACCATGAACGGTAATGTTCGTAACCAGGTAGGTGAAGGATTACGTATTAGCCAAGATGCAGAAGGTGCATTTACGAATATTGAACGCTCTACATCTCATATTGTGGAACAAATCCAAAGTGTGTCCGCTGCGGCTGAACAAATCTCAGCCAGTACAGAGGAAGTTTCGGCTACTGTCACCCATTTGGCAAGTCTGTCTCGCAATTCGGCGGACAGTTCGCAGACAACCTCTGCTGCCGCTCAGGAGCAAATGGCGGCCATGGAGGAAATCGCATCTTCGTCTCAGGAGTTGTCCAACATGGCGCAGGATTTGCAACAGCTGGTTAAGCGATTTAAGATTTAAGTTACACATCGTATCGTTGTAATTTCATGCAAGTAAGAATGAGCGGCAGTACATCTAATGACTAACAAAAGCCTTCGTCCGTATACAAATTACGGGCGAAGGCTTTTTCCATGTGAGTATTTGGGGTGATCTCTCTTGTTTACTTATAGGGTCATCTGACCGGTTAACTGACGGCGTCTATCTCCTTCGGGGTCGTGCTCCATTTTAATATCCTGATGGAAAATAACTGTAGTCCGCTCTTCCCTGTCGTACATCGGCCAAGCCTCCTCGGACAGCACAGGCTTCCCATCACGTGCAAAAGCAACCCATGCCTGCTGCATAGCTTGAGCGAGCTTCTGCATCGACGGTTGAATCTCTAATCCAAGCTTACCTAGCAGCTCCAGATTATCGAAAACAAACGCAATTTCGGCACCGTGAACCGCTTGTCCAAAGGTAGGATGTCCCGGCAATGTCCAATCAAAACGATACATCCATACAGGCGCATGCGCCGACTGCGCAACAGCAAGAGCCAATGCAGGACGCCAAAAAAATAGATCAGTCAACATTTGTGCCTGTCCCTCAATCGTAACAGGAAATGGTTCTATCAGGTCGCCGATGTCTGACATGCCCGTCATCATTTCCAATGCCTGACTCGCTGTTGACTTGTTCATTAGATGGGATTCTTTTCGGATGAAATAGGCCCCCTCATGCAAGTTCGTTCCAATCAAAACGGATACCTGCTTTGCTGAACCTTGCGCGATTGCAGACAGCGGTTCATCTGGCAAGGTCACACCGTCCACGACGGGTTGATAGATCATCGCCATCCCTGGTCCGATGACTTCATGCGTCTTCGCCATAGCTAGCATCAGCGCATCTGTCGGCAGCGTAAACAACCGTTCTGGATGCTGAGTGTCCACACCCAGCTGCTGCAGATACACAGCCGTCACTTGTTCGGCCTGTGAGGTTGGCAATACCTGCGACGCACCGCTCTGCAAAATCGCACGCTGGAACAGTCCCTCAGCGGATGGCATCGCCAATAAAGCGGCAATACTCATGGCGCCTGCCGATTCACCGAACACCGTTACTTCGTCCGGGTTACCGCCAAAGGCAGAGATGTGATCCCTAACCCATTCCAGCGCAGCGATCTGATCCAGCAGTCCCGCATTAGAGGTCAGGCCATCTCCCTTTGGAGTCAGATGCAAAAATCCTAACGGCCCCAATCGATAATTGATCGTAACAACCACAACATCGCCATTCTTCGCCATGCGTTCCCCGTCATATAAAGGTATAATCCCGGACCCCGTGACAAAGGCACCGCCATGAATCCACACCATCACCGGACGTCCCTTCTCAGGAGCCTTCGAAGCAGGTGTCCAAATGTTCAGGTATAAGCAATCCTCTGACTGCTCAGGCGGTTCCACCAGATTTCCAGTCATACTTTCAGCGGATGGCATAGGTTGCGGACAGATTGGCCCAAAACTCGTCGCAGCCCGTACACCCTCCCAAGACTCCAAAGGCTGGGGCGCATGAAAACGTAGTTTTCCAACAGGAGGCTGTGCATATGGGATACCTCTCCATACATGATATCCATTCCCCGTTTCCCCACGTAATTGACCTAAACGAGTATGTACCGTAATACTCTCCATCATGAAGCCTCCTTTATTTCGTATCTTCAACACAACGGTATAATATCAATCTTTACATATCTCTATTATACCCTTTGCACACGGCCAAACCAAAAAATACCGGAAGCACTTTTGCGCTCCGGCATTTTTATAAACAAGATAGGGAAATAGCGATTAATCCCGAACTTCTTCTTTGGGAATCAACTTGTAAATTTCTTCGCTTTCCATAGAGTCAATTAGTCGGTCTAGCCACTTGTAATAAGCGACGGCCTGCTTCATTTTCATACGATCTTGCTGAAGAATCGCCTTAAATTCCTCGTACTCTTCACCCTGATTCATCAATCTGTCCAGCTCATCAATGGCTTTGCGCAACACCAGTAAATTTGTTTCTACCGCTTTTCTCCATTTAATAGCGAAGAAATCAGTGAAGGTTTGATGCCAGTCATATTCGACTTCATACAAGTCTTTGCGTGAGCCCTTGCTCCAAACCTTATTTACCATTTTCAGATCCAGTAATGTTCGAACTCCTGTACTCATGCTCGTTTTGCTCATTTCCATTTCACGGCCCATCTCGTCCAGCGTCATCGGTTTATCCGCAAAGAAAAGCAAACCGTATAAATGCCCCGCAGACAAAGTGATCCCATACAGGTCCATGTTTTTACCTATAGCTTCTATAACACGTTTGCGAATTTTTTGCAGCGAAGCCTGCTGCTCATCACCTAACTGGTACAAGCTCATGCTTGCAACCTCCTAATTTTAGAGCATTTTGCACAACCTAGTATGAACGATTTACCCGTAAAAGATTAGCTTTGACGCAATGTATGAAATCTTTCAATAATAAATGAAATGTTTCAAAAACAAAGCTTCTGTCTATATTACAACAGCATGGATCGTTCAAAATCATAATTCGCAAAATTGCTAATGATAGTAAACTTTTAAAATTATGGATATACATAAATCTTTTTCTTATGGTTATATTTCATTGTCTATTTTAAAAAAAGCACTATCGGTTGTAAAGTTCCGAATGTTTGAGCATTCTATAGAACGAAGGAGCATATCAAAGGAAACTTTGTACAGTTTTTTCTGTACGTACTTTATGAACAGTTTTTTTGTTTGAAATGTAAGCAGTGCTTCTGTTACAATTAATTTTGTCATTAACCGTTCAGGATGTTCAGAATTATGATTTTTATACTCAATCCTTAATGCAACAAGGGGTTAATACCAAGCAAAGTATAGAAAGAAGAGGTGTATGTATGACGATTTTGGAAGTCAAAAATGTCAGCAAACTCTTTGGTCCTCACGCAGAGCAAGGTGTTCCGCTCCTGGAGCAAGGCTGGGGCAAGGAAAAGTTGGCCAAAGAAAAGCAGATTACTGTTGGTGTCAATAAAGCCAACATGGAAATTAGGCAAGGTGAAATTTTCGTAATTATGGGGCTATCGGGCAGTGGCAAGTCCACTTTGGTGCGAATGCTAAATCGCTTGATTGAGCCTACCTCCGGTGAAATTCTGGTCCACGGCAAAGATCTCCGTAAGATGAACAAAGAACAACTTCGCGAAGTTCGTCGTAAAACCATCAGCATGGTTTTTCAAAAATTCGCCCTGTTCCCACATCGGACTGTATTAGAAAATGTAGAATATGGTCTTGAAATTCAAAAGGTAGAAAAAGCACAGCGTCAGGAAAAGGCGCAACAAGCGCTGGAACTGGTTGGTCTTAAAAACTGGGGCGATAAAATGCCCGATGAATTGAGTGGCGGTATGCAGCAGCGTGTCGGCCTGGCACGGGCGCTGGCTAATGACCCTGAAGTGCTCCTGATGGATGAAGCGTTCAGTGCATTGGACCCTCTCATTCGCCGTGACATGCAGGATGAGCTGTTGGAACTTCAAGATAAAATGAAGAAAACAATTGTGTTTATCACCCATGATCTGGATGAAGCGTTGCGGATTGGTGACCGGATTGCATTGATGCGAGACGGTGCGGTCGTACAAATCGGTACACCGGAAGAAATTATGATCCAACCGGCTAACTCTTATGTAGCCCGCTTCGTCGAGGATGTGGATCTGTCCAAGGTATTGACGGCTGCTCATGTCATGCTTCGTCCAGAAACCATCACCATGGATCGTGGTCCGCGTGTGGCTCTGGAATTGATGCGGGAGCGTGGGATTTCCAATTTGTTCGTCATTGACCGTACTAAAAAGCTACTGGGTGTTATTAACGCTGAGGATGCTGTTCATGCACTGCGCAATAATTTGAAAATTGAAGATATTTTGATTACTGACGGACCGCAGGTTGCTGCCGAGACTGTCATTAATGATTTGTTTGAAATTACAAGCTCGTCCAAGGTGCCGCTGGCTGTGGTCGATGACAAGCAAAAGCTGCTGGGCGTTATCGTCCGTGGAGCATTGCTTGGCGCACTTGGTGGAGATGTTACCACTACAAAGGAGGTGAATGCCCATGATACCGAAACTGCCAATCGCTGAGTGGATTCAATCCATTGTCGACTGGATGGGTATTCATCTGGCTGGATTGTTTAATGTTATTTCTTCTATTATAGAAGCTGTAGTAGGCTTTTTCTCAGGCCTGTTCATGCTTCCGCACCCTCTGGTGTTCATCGTGATCATCGGGATTATCGCCTTTATGATCGGGCGGGTTCAGCTTACGCTGTTTACTGTCATCGGCTTCCTGCTGATTGATAATCTCGGCTATTGGAGTGAAACAATGAATACGCTCGGACTAGTCATCACGTCTGCGCTCGTATCCATTGTTATCGGTATTCCCATCGGGATCTGGTGTGCATACAGTAAATCCGCATCCCGCATTATCACGCCTTTACTTGATTTTATGCAGACGATGCCTGCGTTCGTGTACTTGCTCCCAGCGGTTACCTTTTTCAGCCTGGGTGTTGTACCTGGTGTTATCGCATCTGTTATCTTTGCTATCCCCCCAACCATTCGCATGACTAACTTGGGGATTATGCAAGTATCAGGTGAGCTCATCGAAGCCTCAGATGCTTTCGGTTCAACCTCTGCGCAAAAGCTGTTCAAAGTTCAGCTTCCACTGGCATTGCCTACCTTAATGGCTGGTATTAACCAGACGATTATGCTGTCACTATCCATGGTTGTTATTGCTTCCATGATCGGTGCAGAAGGCATCGGTGCTGTTGTATACCGTGCTGTGACACAGCTGCAAATCGGTAAAGGTTTTGAAGCCGGCTTAGCTGTTGTCGTTCTGGCTATTGTGCTTGACCGTTTTACGCAAAACCTGTTTAAACCTACGCAAAAAGGCAAAAGCCGCGTATCCAGCAAGCAAAAAGTATGGATTACTTCTGCAGTTACAGCTGTCATTTTGATCGCTGGTGCTTCCCAATATTTTGTTGGTACAGATCATTCCGCATCTGGAAAAGGTAACGCTGCTGCCAACCCGGTTGGCGAAGAAGTCGATTACAAAATTATCGGTATTGATGCCGGGGCAGGCATTATGAAATCGACTGCCAAAGCAATTCAAGACTACAATTTGTCTGATTGGAAGCTGGTTGAAGGTTCCGGTGCAGCTATGACGGCCACACTGGACAAAGCCATTAAAGCGAAAAAACCGATCATTATTACAGGTTGGACTCCTCACTGGATGTTCAACAAGTATGATCTCAAATATTTGGAAGACCCTAAGAAGTCTTATGGTGAAGCCGAGGGGATTCATACGATTGCCCGTAAAGGCTTGCAACAGGATGCTCCTATCGCTTATGAGTTTCTAAAACGTTTCAAATGGACACCGGAAGATATGGGTGAAATGATGGTTGCCATTCAAGCCGGAACCAGTCCTGAACAAGCTGCCCAGGATTGGGCGGAGAAACATGCCGATAAGGTTCAGGAATGGACTAAAGGACTGCAACCTGTCAATGGCGACACGTTCAAGCTGAGTTATGTCGCTTGGGATTCCGAAATTGCCAGTACGAATTTGCTAAGTTATATTTTGGAGAACAAACTGGGTTACAAAGTAACCGCACTTCAAGTGGAAGCAGGTCCTATGTGGACGGGTGTCGCTAGTGGTGATGTAGATGCTTCACCGGCTGCATGGCTGCCGTTAACACATGCGGATTACTGGGCTAAATACAAGGATAAGCTCGACGATCTTGGGGCTAATATGAGCGGTGTTAAAACCGGATTGGTCGTTCCAGCTTACATGGATGTTAAATCGATTACTGATTTGCAGGATAACGGAGCCGAAGCGGCTCCGGCTTCCGCCACAACCGAGGACTTTGGCAAAGAGGTCGGTTACCGCATTGTCGGTACCGACCCTGGCGCCGGACTAATGAAGCTGACCGCTAAAGCTATTAATGACTATGGCTTATCCGACTGGAAGCTGCTTGAAAGCTCTGGAGCTGCTATGACCGCTACACTGGATAAAGCTATCAAAGCCAAGCAGCCTATCGTCGTAACAGGTTGGACTCCTCACTGGATGTTTAACAAATATGATTTGAAATACTTGAAAGATCCTAAAAAAGCGTACGGTGATAAGGAAGAAATTCATACAATCGCCCGCAAAGGTTTAAAGCAGGATGCTCCTGTGGCTTATGAATTTCTAAGCCGCTTTAAGTGGACTGCTGAAGATATGGGTGAAGTGATGATCGCGGTTCAGGACGGTATTGCCCCACAGCAGGCTGCCAAGAACTGGGCTGATAAACATCCTGACAAGGTACAGGCATGGATCAAGGGCCTACAGCCCGTCAACGGTGATCCTTTGAAGCTGAGCTACGCTGCTTGGGATTCTGAAATTGCCAGTACGAACGTATTGAAATATGTATTGGAACAAAAATTGGGCTATAAAGTAACAGCCCTGCAAGTGGAAATCGGCCCGATGTGGACTGGCGTGGCCGGCGGAAGTGTAGATGCTACTGCTGCCGCTTGGCTTCCATTGACGCATGCTGATTATTGGGCTCAATACAAGGATAAGGTGGATGACATCGGAACCAGCATGACTGGCGTTATGTCCGGGCTTGTCGTTCCATCCTATGTACCGATTGATTCTATCGAGGATCTTAAAGCGCAGCAATAATATTTTTTCCGCTTTTAAACCATACGAATAAGCAAAAGGCAGATCAGGGGTAAATCCTGATCTGCCTTTTTATGATATCCAGATTTAAAGTTGCTCTCAGCCTTTTAGCGTGAATCCTTCTTGAGCGGGCACATCGGCATGCTGCCCTGTCGTCTGGTGCTGTCTAAAGAATAACGGATAGATCACAAAGGACACCAGCAGACTCACACAACCAATGACGCCTAGAGCAATCATATCTTTGAAGATGTAGGTGATATCCAGTCCTTTGAGCGTGATGTTCCGTACAGCGTCCAGGTAATACGTCAGTGGCAATATTTCAGCAAGCCCCCGCAAGAAGCCGGGCATTGCCTCTAATGGCCACGTATAACCTGACAACATAAAGGAAGGAACAGCAATCAGCATCAGCGTTTGAGTCGCATCCACTCTGGTCTTGGAAAAGAGACTGAACAGGAAGCCTAATCCGCACAAGGCAAAGTTAAAGACCAGCGACACCAAAATTAACGGCAGTACCTGTCCCCTAAACGGAATATCAAAGCATAAAGCACTGATACTAAATACAGTCAGCACATTGAAAGCTCCCGCTGCATAATACGGTGCCAGTTTGGCAATAGCCAACCGCCAAGGGGTATTTCTCCATGTACCAAATCTTCCCCAAGTCCCTGCTTCCTTATCACGCGTGCAGGACAACGCGATACCAAGCAGCAAACACTGCTGGAGAGCCGCAGAGATAACCCCTAGTGGCATGAAAAGCTTATAATCATATACCGGGTTAAATAGCACTCTGGATCGGAACGGGATGGTAGTCAGCGTCGACGCAGCCTGATCGGCGTTCATTCCCTTTTGTTTCATGGAATTGACCGATACTCCAGCGCTCACGCTGCTAATGACCTGATTCGCAATCCGACTGGCACTATTGGAATACATCATATTACTGCCGTCAATCAGCGTGAGCACGGGTGGATTCTCCCCATGCTTAAGCCGAGTCGTAAAGTTGTCGGGAATGACGATTCCGACCTTAGCTTCCCCGGTCTCTACCTGACGGACAGCATCTTCCTGATTGGTCGCTTGCCGTGTAACGGCAAATGAGTCGGTCGAATCGAACGCCTGAATGATCTGGCGACTGAGCTGTGAATTATCTCCATCGTACACTGTGACAGGCATCTCGGTAATCCGCTGATGTGAATATAGGAAGCCGAATAGTATCGTATACACAATCGGCGTAATCAGCAGAATAGCCATAAAGCGGCGGTCCCGGAAGATGCTCAGCCATTCCTCGCGAAACACATCACGGATACGAAGTCTTTCCTGTGAATCCTGCATATTACTGCGCCCCTTTGCCTGTAAACAGGACCGTGGAGCCTGTTGGAACCGAAGCAGCAAGGTCCGGCAATGCTACTTTAACACCGAAGGAACGGACATCCTTGTCACCGGAGCTTTGGCTCGGTTTTTGAATGGCAAAGTCAGCAGCCGACTCTAACAGAATGACTTTACCCTTCAGCTCCTTACCGCCAGACAGCAATTTAATTTGGACGGTATCCCCTGCTTGAAGGCCATTCAGAGACGTTTCAGGTACATAGAATTTAGCCCAACGTTGTGTCGAAGTTTCAATGGTATAGACTGGGAATCCTGCGCTAGCCATTTCACCTAAGCTAAGCGACTTGGATTTTACGATTCCATCTTCGGCCGCATATAGCGTCGTGTAACTCAAATAGGTCTGAGCCTCTTGAAGCGCAGCTTCCGCTTGGGCTACCTGAGCATTGGCACCTGCAACCGCAGATTGAGCCTGCTCAACTGTGGATTGCGCCGCCTTCACAGCAGATTGCGCTTGTTCTACCGAAGCCTGAGCAGCTTTGACATCTTCCTGTTGCACAGCAACTTTGCCCGCTCCTGCCTGTGCTTCCTTCACCGCAGCCAAGGCTTGACGGTATTGAGCTTCAGCCGCCGTAATTTCCTCCTTGCGGCTTCCCTCCCGTGCCATATCCAATTTTTGCGACTCTGCATTATACTTGGCCACTGCCTGTTGATGTTCCAATGTCGCTTGATCCAAAGATGCCTGGGTTGCTGCTCCGGCTTCTTGAAGCTTTTTGGCACGCTCCAGGTTTTTAACGGTCAGATCCAGCGTTTCCTTGGCTATCTTCACAGATACTTGCAATTGCTCAAGCTCCTGCGGTCTTGCCCCGCTCTTGAGCGCATCCAGTTTTGCCTTGGCGGCGTTCGCAGCCGCTTTGGCCTGTTCGATCTGGCTGGAGGATGCCTCAGCGGTCACACTGACCGATGTCGTACCTTGGCTCTTCTTGGCCTGAGCGGCGCTTACAGTAGCCTGTGCCTGGCCTACGCCTGCTTGAGCCTGCAACACACTGGCTTTTGCTTTGGATACATTACTCTTAGCTGCCAGCAACGCCGCCTGTGCCTGCTTCACCTTATCTTCCAACTCGCGACTTTCCAGATGGGCTAACACCTGCCCCTTTTTAACCTGATCGCCTTCTTTGACGAGCATCTGGTCAATCCGTCCTGCCATTTTAAAGCTGGCATTGAGGGTATCCGACTCCACATAAGCCGTAGGTATGGAAGAAGACTGATCCGCAGACAAGCTGCTTCCACCCCGTGGGAAAGCAGTCAAGGCATAAATTCCTACCGCGATTAAAATAATAAGTACGACGTAAATCGTATATTTTTTAGCTTTCATGTTTTCATCACTCCATCTGTCTATTAATGTTGCATGCCCAATGCATTACACACAAATACTTCAATACTTTCTCGAACCTCTTGCAGATTCATCGTTTCACCCCAAACCATGGACCGCATCGGAGCGAAAATGTAAATCCCAAATAAGCAATTGGCTGTTGTTTTGGCATCCAGCTTACTTGAAATTTTCCCATATAACTTACCGGAATCGATCTCCGCCTCCATAAAATCAAAATAGTCTGCCAGCACCTGCCTAATATTAAAATGCTGTTCCTGTGAGACCCATCCCTTGCTAACCAGTAAACGGCAGAAATCCGGCTCTCTCCCAATGAACTCAATATGTACTTGGATCAGCTTGTGAACCCTCAGTTCTACCTGATCCATAGGAACCTGAGCCATCGCTTCATGGATATCCTGCACAAATCGCTCCATCCCCATCTTCAAAATGTAAATGTACAATTCTTGCTTGTTTTTAAAATTGTAGTACAGGGTTCCTTTGGCTATGCCACAAACCTTAGCAATTTCTTCCATGTTTGTTTCGTTAAATCCTCGTTCGGAAAAAGCTTTAAGTGCGCCGTTAAAAATAATTTCCTTCGTTTGCTGTTTCATGCTTCCTCCTTTTTGAACTGACCGTCCAGTACAAAAATTATGTATTTATTATAAGCCCATCTTTAGTAACCCAGCAATAGGAAAAATGAAAATAATTCATTTTAGACATTTCGTCTAAACGCTTATTCTAAAAAATAAAAATGCAAAAACGGATCGAATAAGTGAGGGGGTCACTCATTCGATCCGCTATGTCATAAAATCGGATGATAAGGGGGCCATTCTACAGATTATCAACCGATTTTAAGGGAAGGCCGACTATTTTTTCACCGTTTGATTATATTGCGCAATTTTGCCTGTAATTTCTTGTGTAGCTTGATCCAATGCCTGTTTTGGCTGTTGCTGGCCACTCAGAACGGCCTCGATTGCACCCTCGACGATTTGGCGCGCTTCTGGGAATACGCCCATCACTGCGCCCTGTGTAGCGGTGGATTGTGCCGATGCGTGCAATTGGTCAACCGCCGTCTGGAATTGCGGATATTTTACCATATTGTCTTTGAGTACCTTCTCGTCATAGGCTGCTTTCGTGATCGGGAAGTACCCGGTATTTACACTCCATTGTGCCTGTACAGCTGGGGAAGCGACGAATTTAATGAACTCCCACGCTGCCTTCTGTTGGGCTTCAGGCTTGTTGTTCATAATGTACAAACTCGCGCCGCCTACAACCACGCCGCCTTCTTTAGCTTCATTGGCTCTTGGCAGGAATCCTGTGCCTACTTCAAATTTATCGCCAACCTGCTCCACAATATTACGCAGCGAAGCGGTGGAATCCAGCGTCATCGCAATTTGTCCTGCGGAAAAAGCCTTTGCCGTATCGTCTGAGTTACGTCCCAGATTGGATACAACCTTTTCATCGATCATTTTCTTCCACCACGTCAGCGTTTTTACACCGGCATCCGAATTCAGCATGGATTCCGTTGCCGCTTGGTCACGACCATTGCCATTATTCACATAATCCGCGTTCTGATTGGCAAACAGTTGCTCCATAAACCAGCCGTAGATGGCAATGGAAGCACCGGATTTACCATCCTTGCTCAAGGCTTTTGCAGCCTTTTCGAACTCATCATACGTTTTCGGAGGATTAGCTGGGTCAAGTCCTGCGGCTTTGAATGCATCCTTGTTATAGTATAGTATCGGGTTTGACGTATTGAACGGCATAGCGTTTAATTTACCATCAATCGTGTAGTAACGCGTAATATTTGGCTCTAACTGCGACAGATCGAACTTGTCTGCATCAATAAATTGTTGTACAGGTGTGATCATTTTGGAGTCGACCATGAATTTACTACCGATTTCGTATACTTGAATGATGTCCGGGCCGCTGTTGGAACCAAGTGATGCCTTCAGCTTGTTCAAGCTGTCATCATATTTGCCTTGATATACTGGCTCTACCTGAATGTCCTTATGACTGGCGTTAAAGTCAGCAGCGATCTGCTTGATTGCTTTTTCACCGTTACCGGACATCGAATGCCACCAAGTCAGCTTCACTGGAGAAGTCGCTGCTGCCCCATCACTACCATTACTCGGCTTCTCTGCAGCAGTATTATTGCTACAACCTGCTGCAACCACCATGGCAGTCAGAATAAGCAGGGTCAATGTACTTTTCAGACGAAAAAATCTCATAATCTCTCTTCTCTCCCTTTGATTAAATGATCTTGAATTGGCATTCTCTTGCGATATTCTTGTGTGTTGAAGCTCTGTATATGGGCTGCTTGCGCAGGTGTTGCTTTTCATTTGAAATATGTGATCAGCCTTTAAGCGCACCCGCTGCCATTCCACGTACCAACTGCTTTAGTCCAAAGATCAGCAAGAGCAGAGACGGTAAAATGACAAGTGCCGTACCCGCAAACACCAGATTCCATGAAGTCGATTCCTGAAATTCGAGCATGGATATTCCGATCTGTACCGTACGCATATTCTCACTATTGGTGATCAGTAAAGGCCAGAGATACGAATTGTACATATTCAGGAACGAATATACAGCCAGTGTTCCGAGCGCAGGGCGCGATAACGGAAGCACATGGAACACAAAGTAACGGATATGTCCGCACCCATCCATACGAGCCGCCTCAAACAGTTCCTTGGGAAGCTGGAGAAAAAATTGTCTTAACAGGAATGTTCCGAATGCCGTCGCCAGAAAAGGAACCGTCAACCCTTGATACGTATCAAGCCAGTTCCAGCTTCGTACCGTCAGGTAGTTTGGAATAATGGTCACTTCCCAAGGGATCATCATCGTCGCTACAAACATGCTGAAGATGAAGTTTTTTCCCTTGAATTCCATTTTGGCAAAGGCGTAGGCCGCCAAGCTCGCTGTAATCAACTGCCCAATCATCGTCAGACCGGAAATGAGAAATGTATTTCCAATAAAGGCTGCAATCGGAACAATTTCAAACACTTCAGTGAAATTCGCCATATGAAAAGAATGTGGAAGAAAGCTTGGTGGATAAGCGCTTGCTTCCTCCGGCGACATGACTGCCATAAAAAACGTATATATAACCGGATACAAAATGAGAGCAGCTGCAATCGTAAGCAGCACATACAGCAATGTTGAATTCAGGTGTCGTTTCATTGGTAATGCACCTTTCTTTCCACCCATTTGAACTGAATCATCGTGAGCAGCAGAATGACGGCAAACAAGACAATGGCCTGCGCACTCCCCGTTCCAAACCGGAAATTAACGAAAGCTTCCTGATAGATGGAATACACGAATACATTCGTACTGTTCACCGGACCTCCTTTGGTCAAAATGTTAATTTGAGCAAAAGACTGGAAGGCTCCAATGATGGAGACTACTGTTACAAAAAAGATCGTCGGTGATAACAGTGGCAGGGAGATACGCCAGAACGTGACGAGCGGGCCAGCTCCGTCCATTTTGGCACTTTCATACATGTCATCTGGAATCCCTTGAAGTCCGCTCGATAAGATAATGTAATTGAAGCCAAGATTCATCCAGATGGTCATCATGGCTACTGAGAACAACGCCCAATCCGGGCTGGTCAGCCACGGAACCGGATTGATATGTAGCAGGGAAAGCACATAGTTGAACATCCCCAGTGTCGGATGAAAAAGAAATTTCCAAATGACCGCAGATGAACCGACCGACAACACCATCGGCAGCGAAAAGGCAAACTGGAAGATACGCATTCCCCGCAATTTACTGTGTGTAAGTGCAGCCAGTACCAGCGCCAATAAAATACCTACTGGTACTGTTAACAGTGCAAACAGGAGTGTGACCTTAATTCCTTGTAGAAACAGTCCCGAGCTGAAAAGTGTAGTAAAATTATCTAACCCCACATAAGCTGCAACGTTTCCTGCGGGATCTGTAGAATGCAAGCTGAGATATACGGACTTGATCATCGGGTAAAACATAAATACAGCAAACAAAATAAGCGATGGAGCCAAAAAGGTATACGCCAGCGCGTTTTCGCGCAATCTTTGAATTTTTAGCGAACCCGTGCGTATGCGGGCTTTAGACGAAATCTGTTGCTGACTCCTCGTCCCTAGTCCCATAGATTTGTTAAGCTCACCCAAAACGGAGCGCCCCTTTCTTTTCAAACCAACCTCAGTAAGTGTATCGTTTTGATGTAAAGGGAACGTCAAGTGGACTGGAGTAAAATGTTAATGTTTTTTCATTTTGTAAAAGCAACTCTCTATAGGTATAAGCACAAGGACATAGACTCCTACATATAATGCATCAATACAGGGTATGGAGGTTAGAGGCGAATGCCATACAACACCGTCAGTCCGCAAACGTTATATCAAGCTAGACCGGAATTACAGGCCGAACTCAAAAATATCCGCGATCATTTGCATTATCAATTAAGCCCCTACATGAATCACACGGTTAGGGTGCAAACGATGGATCATCAAGTATATGAAGGAACGATTGTACACATCGATGCGGATCATTTGTATCTGAGAGTCCCTCAGCAATATCACTCACCCTTCCCAGGCACCACCACGCCTGATCGCTCCTATGCCTACAACAATGTCATTCTGCCGTTGGTGTTATATAATTTATTGGTTATAACTCTGTTGAGCTGACGCTCGATCCACATCTCTCTAATTAAAAGACAAAAAAACCTCCAAATTCTGTAAGGGGCCTTCCTGGCACATTACGAAGTTGGAGGTTTTAGTTATTTGTTTTTCATAATCATTAGTTCTCACAAGAGATACCTGCTTCTTGCTCTAGCACAGCTATAAACCTTTCTATACAATCTCCACTCGGCAGGTGGGTGAACACCTCGTTCACACCCTGATTGATCAGCGTGATGTTCCCCCTAGAATCCGACAAACCCTTATCCAGCTTAGCCAGTGAAATATGGTGATAATTGATGAACTTGACCCAAGGAGTACCCATAGTGCAGGAATAAAAGATGATTCGTTGGGATGTCACTGCCAGCATTCCATGATGCGATATCTTCTGAGAGCTCTGTTGCAAATCATACGTACACCCCATACATGATCGGATGTGTTCGCCCGCTTCTAACGTCAGACTAATAGCTCTCAACTCTTTTTCATTTGTTTGCATCCCGTCTCATCTCCTGTTCGAAGTTCAGGAACGAGTCGCAGCTCCTTGACCTCAGACCAGCTTTTGCGGCTTGTCCCGCCGACCTCTTCATTTTTCGTCAGATTAAGACTCTCACGAACTGGACAATGACCTACCTTAACTGCACATTGAAACCAAGGATGGATATGTACAACTTAACATGGGTACAGGATGTTATCAACAAGCAAGCTATCACTCTTTTTCAGCATAACTTCGTAATGTGCGCATTGCTGAAGAAGCAATTATATCTAATTTTAAGTGATTGGAATGGATGAATTTCAGAAACGAGGAATGGTATACGCTTCTTCTTGGCAAGCTAATGTGAGAATACGTTAGAACGGAGAAGAAGCCTTATGAAATATAACCGTTTGCTGTGCGCTGGAATTGCTGTTTCTTTACTGTGTATCAGCTCTTGTCCCACTCCATCTACCAATGCACAAGCCTCATCATACGCCTCCCCCACTCCTACAAAGGGAAGGGCCTATTACGAAGAACGGGGCGACATTGTGTGGGAAGTTCCTACCCATCGTAAGCTTATCGCTCTCACATTCGATGACGGACCGGACGAAAGCAATACGCCTGCCATTTTGGATTTGCTTAAAGAGTACAATGCTAAAGCAACCTTTTTTGTCGTCGGCAGCCGTGTAGAAAAGCTTCCTGATATTGTGAAACGAGAACGAGCAGAAGGGCATGAAGTGGGCAATCATACCTTTTATCATTCATCTTTTCAGTATATTTCCCGTAACAAAGCTCTGTCAGAATTGGATCAAGGCCAAGCGAGCATCGTTCAAGCAACTGGTGCAGGAACCCATCTTTTTAGACCCCCCGGCGGCTCCTACACCGATTCGCTCGTCAAGCTTTCCAAGGAAAAGGGGTTCAAAATTATTTTATGGTCCTGGCATCAGGACACCCTGGACTGGCGAAAACCAGGTGTACACCGTATCGCTCATAGGGTGCTTCGCAACGCCCGTAATGGCGACATTGTCCTGATGCACGATTATGTACATCAAAGTACACAAACCGTCGAAGCCCTGAAAATCATTTTACCGGAGCTCAAGAAGAGAGGGTTTACCTTCGTTACGGTATCCGAATTGCTCTCTAATCGGGAAAAACCGGATGGGCTCATTGAAGTGAATAAGTAAAAGAGAATAAAACTCCGTCAATTATTTGTTGACGGAGTTTTATACATGAGGGTTTTGCGAAAACCTAATAAGGAACTGATAATTCTCCGAGCGATAATGTGTTATTAACGAATGGCTCAGAGAATGTACGGTATAGCTGGCTTGAACTTTAAAGAAGCCTATTACATCATATTGCTATTTTCATTTGCTAGCTGTACCTTTCAGTCCAATGTTTTGGAGGCTAGCCATTGCATCATCGTTATTTTCTTTCCGTTAATCACCTTCGATACTTCGTTGTTATAAATGTAAATCCAAGACCAGTGGCCATTGTATTCATACGGTGTTTGGTCGCTCTTTTTGTACAAACCAGAGGTATCTACTACGTTATCAAATAACGACATATGAACATCCTTTGCTCCAGCATTCACTAAACGGTTGTAGGTCGGAACCGTATAATCGTTGGGCGGAACCACGGTGTCGGTTTTGGCAGCCACAAACCAGATCGGCAGGTCCTTCATTTCGTTAATCTGTTCATCGGTTATAAGGCTGTCCTTCAAGGCTTCACAGGCCACCACAGCGGCTGCAAAATAGTCTTTATAATCACGGATCATCAGCATAGTCATGTAACCGCCGTTGGAGTCTCCGCCAATGTAAATTCGATTTGTATCAATGTCTTTGTTCTTGGCCACGTACTCCTTAATTAAGGACATCAATGCTTGCTCGTATTTGGAGGTGCCGTCTCCGAAGCCTGTAAAACCATCCATCCAGTAGGTTGGAGTCTGAGGTGCCAGCACATAAGCCCCTTCAAAATAGGATTGAATATCTTTAGATGCAAAATTCGCTGCATTATTTCCGGAAATCGGAATCGTCGGATCTGTACCTCCCTCACCCATACCATGCAGCCAGATCACCAAGGGATTTTTCACTTTGTCTTTTGACGGTGCATAGTCCGCATAGGTTAAAGTAATCCCGTCAAAAGTAGCTTTGCCGGTTGCAAATTGATCAACTAGCTTCCGTATCTGACCTGCGGAAGTATCAATTTTCAAGCTGGAAATCGTTCCTGATGTGGTTTTAATAGCTTTTTGCTGCGTGATTGTGTATTTGTTATCATTCCATGCGTTAAACCCGGAACCTGCCGCATCATAATGAATAGCTGAGCTTAGTGTTAAGGCTGGGCCGACTTCCATTTCTAATACAACGTAGCTTCCGGTTTTATTTACAGGGTTGCCACTTTTGTCCGATACATAGGCCTTGGTGACTTTCCGGCTGCCACTCTCAATAAAGGGATTTACCAGTCTATTGTCGCTTCTTCCCACATGCACCTCAAATGTATCCTTTGTTATCGCATCTTTAGGTACTGGCTTATCCAGGTTAACAATGATCTTCGTAATGGCTGCTCCCCAATCCTTAACCTCCGCAACCGTCCGGTACGAGGTGGACTGTATCTTTACATCCTTGGCCCATGCACCGGAATTGAAAGCAAGGGTCGTACCGATAGCTAAAGTGAATAACATAGTTGTTTTAGCAGCCTTTTGAAACCGTTTAAACATGATGTCTTACCTCCCGGGTCCATTAATAAAACGCTTACATTATTTATTTTAATGATTTTTTTATTTGTATCCTGTCTTTTATTAGCCTATTTCAGGTCAATTACTGACTCCTTGCTCCAGAATACCTCTTGTTCTGTTTTCGATATTGATGCGGTGTTGCCTGATAAACCTTTTTAAATACCCTAGCAAAAGACTTCTCGTTCGGAAATCCATGCTCCAGCGCAATTTGTATGATGGAATGATCCGTATTCATGAGAACTCGAAAAGATCTCTCCAGACGGATGGCATTGACATATTGAAATAGGGTCATCCCTACATGCTTCATAAAAAAACGGGACAAATATTCGGGAGACAACCCAAAAACCTGAGCTATCGAATCCAAGGATAAACTTTGATCGTAATTCTTTTTGATATAATCGGTTATCAACGTCAGCCGCTCCAAATATTTATCGGAGTTAAAGCCGCGGATAGATTCATGATCCATTGTAAAATACATTAATAACAGATACACCAGTTTATAAGATAGTGATGTTAAATGGATATGTGCTAAAGAGTCATTATGCCGGTTGAGATAAGCCACAAATAAGGTGTTTAACAAATCACGCAACTCCGCAAAATGCTGTAATCTCTGCTCGTTAGTTTCGAAAATGGAAATACAGTCAAATGAGATGGGATTACTGCCGTTAACATTTGCTCTAATAAATTCAGAAGGAATCAGAACCGTTATAGCCTCTCTCCCTTTTCCCTTAGCCACAGAGAAGGAATGAATAGCATTCGAATTAATGAGCACAATATCTCCTTCTTTGGAGCTGTAACTCGCGCCATCAATATAGATACTATCGATTTTTCCTGAAAGCACATAGGATATTTCGATGCTATCGTGCCAATGCCTAGGTATGTACGCTGGTTCATTGGAGGAATGAACTATAATTTTTAACGGAAAATGATTGTCTGCCTGGACCAGCTCATATTTGTATTCCAAGTTTGTCGCTCCTCTCAGATGTGAACTCATAAATAGAAGAAAATGGCTTCAGCAAAGTGCCGAAACCACTTGTATTTAACCTTCCTCTCTCTATAAACAAAAAAACCTAAGTATAACAAAATACATAAGATCCTTAGATCTTAACATTTTGTTCCTTAGGTTTTGCCTGCGTAACAGTAACAATCCTAGTGCTATTCATTTAATTAAGCTAAGTATATAGTGGGTAGAAATCCATGTCAACGCTTTCACTTAAGCGTAATGAAATGAAAAAACCTTATAGATCATGTACAAATCTATATATAACACTGCATTTTGGATCATTAAAAAAGGCTGATTATGAGAGTGTCCATAATCAGCCTTTTGTTTTACACTATGTGGTCAAACAGGGCGTCTAATCATAGAAGCCCTTGATGCATAAGGTTTTTTCAACCTATTACATCATGCCGCCCATCTTTGATTTACTCTCGCAGAGGAACGTCGTAAAACTTATCTTCTATTGTATAGCTTGTTTGGGCTTATCTTCAGAAAGTTTTATTCGTCTACATCCGCCCTCAGAACTGGCCTTGTGAATCTGGTGGAGTTAAAGGGAGTACTAGTTGTGTCTCATCTATTATTTTGAACAAGCATTGTATTGAAGAGCCAGCGAAAATTCCATCTGAAATACTGAGCTAGATGCCAATCTTCATAGCCATTTAATACACCTTCATTTAACCAGTAAGACTCTGGTTTTCCGCTCGTCACAGCTTCAGACACATAAGCGATCGTTTTTTCTAAAAAGCGAATGACATCTAGGATTTTATCTGGAGTGGACACATCTCCATGCCCGGGAATGACAGTATCTACCTTCAGATCTCTTTGAATGCGTCTAAGGATGCGTATCCAAGCGTAGGGATTACCGTATGGCATGACCGGAATCGTCTTGTTGGTTATTAAATCACCAGCAATCAAGGTTCGTTCTTCAGGCACGTAAATAACGGCATCGCTTAAAGAATGGCCGCCTCCGTAGGATAAAACTTCGACAGTGCGTTTTGCTCCTTTTATAACTAGTTTATCGTCAAAAGTTATCGTGGGTATCACCCTACGAAGGGAAGGGATAGCATCATACAGGGCTCTCTGCACGGAAAGATCATAGCCGATTTCGGTTAACATGTGCGGATTTTTTTCTTGTGAACGTACTTGATGTAGGCTATTTATTAACTTCTGAATGTTTTGTTGCATTAGATCAATATTCACTTTACCCATTTTAGATAGCAAATCTCTTGTCCAAACGGTAGATATAAAATCACTTTCCATGAATTCCTGATTGCCGTTGACATGATCTCCATGGAAATGAGTATTGATCACATATTTAATTGGTTTATTCGTTAATTGTTCTGCGGTTTGACGTAACAAAGTACCAGAATGCGGTAGGTTGGTTGTGTCCACAACAACGGTCAAATCCCCAATGTCAATAATTGCTGCATTCCCCAGCGAACCACTACCAGGTACCGAAATAGCACCCCAGATACCTTCCGCTGCTTGTTGAATCGTGAAATATTTGTTGTTCATTGTTTATGCCTCCATCAAAATAAGTTTGACACCATTTCCTTTTATCTTTAGTTTTTTTATGTTTCATGTATATCAATTAGCAACTTTAGCTTACAAGTTAGAGTTAACTAGAAATCAAGCACAAATTTTTGAAATGAAGTTAGAGGTGCAAATATCGACTTCGAGTTGAGTTAAAGATGTATAATAGTTTTAAATTTTGGTTTAGAAAAAAGGAGTGACATAAAAAACAATGCTTACTATAAGTCAAGTATCAGAAAGAACAGGGCTAACTCCTTATACGATTCGCTATTATGAAAAAATTGGAGTGCTACAGGAACCAAATCGAAGAAATGGAAGGACACGCATTTATACCGAAAGTGAGGTTTCATATATACAATGTTTAATTAGATTAAAAAAATTGGGATTGTCGCTTGAGGAGATTACGGAATTTACTCGTGACGGATGTGTACTGGATAAAATTCAAAAAGGGGAAGAAGTTGCTAATTTTACTCCTGCCTTACACATACGGATAGAAATTCTTGAAAAGCATCTGGTGGAACTGGAATCCAAGCGGCAGGAACTTGAGTGCATGATTTCCCTTGCTAACGAGAAGATAGCCCTGTACCAAAAACTTACGAAAGACGATATAGTAATGTAGAAGACCTGGTTCACCACCAGCATATACGATGGCAACAGAATTGATTGAACTAACGGGAAACGTTAGTTCAATGAAATAGCGATAGTCTAGGGCTTTATTTTCCCGTCCTAGGCTACCATTGTTTCTTTTATTGTAGTTATCAAAACTTTATTTTCATCGAACATTTAAATAGCAGTTCTGCCTTGAATGTCCGTCTGTAAGCAATTTTTCAACTAAAAAGCTCTGCCGACCTTAAGGTTAGCAGAGCTTTTTAATTTATTTAGAGTATTCACTTACTTCAAACGTCAGGATACGATCATACAGCATATAATCCTTTCGGCTGCTGAATGGACCTTTATTGTTATCGTGCTTGTTGATTGCGTATGAAGCTGATCCAGAACCAGCCTGCTTGCTCTCATACCAGCCAATAAAGTCATTTACCTCTTTCATGCTGAGGTCGAATTCTTTTTCCAATCCGGTTGTCATAGTAACTACCATGATTGCGCGATTGCCTGTTGGTTGAGACGGTTCAGTAGGTTGCTCTGGATCAGTTGGTTCGGTGTTATCCCCATTAGGAACTATAGTAATTGGATCGCTTTTAAAAGATTCATGTCCTAATACATCAACTGCGGAAATTTGAAATTCATACTTAGTCCCATTAATAAGTTTGGTTATCTCAAGTTCTGTTGTTGGATTTTCAATCGAAGTTACGAGTTTACCATCCTGATAAATATTATACTTTTTAAAATCAGATTGCTCATTCTTATTCCAACTTAACAAAGCAGAAGAATCCTTTCCAACTCCTTTAAGTTGTTCTGGTATTAGAGGAGCAGGATAAAATACTCCTGATTTTAAATCATACGAACCTTGATAATAGTATGGGTAATCTATAGGCGTAGGTGATTTATCATTAGGTGATAAACCTAGTTTAAACAGTCCTGCAGCAGTGTAATTAGAAATATTTCCATCTAAAGTAAACTTCAATTCGTTCGTAGAACTTGAGATAACATTTACTCCATATTCATCAGTTGGGTTTTTCCCCCAAGATGTTTTACTATCATTAAAATCAAAATTGTTATAATTATCTCCGCCTTTTGAAGCCTTTTTTTTGCCAAAAAGCTCGGGTAGGTTTTCACCAGTAACAGTAAAAATAGTACTCTTATTGATTTTAGTATCACTTGCTGTTATTGAAGTCACTTTGACTGGACTTGCAGTTTCACTATGAACTATTCCAGTAAACGCAATGAAAAACATTAGCATAAGTGGGGCAAGATAAGTTATTTTTTTCAATTTAAAATCTCCTTTTGTTTTGTGTAACCACATCATATTATCTAGGGTTCACACTGTCTAAACATAAACTTGCTAATCTATAAATATGATCCAAATATTTGCATATTTATTTTTTATTGGGCATGATAAAAGGACTCTATCAGCCACACTCTGTAGAGTCCCTCACGCTTATTTCACTATGAATCTTACCTTAGCTCCATCAGCATACTTATCTAACTGATGACTTACCCATGATCCTGCTCCCCGGTTATCACTAGGAGTTATGTATCGAATATCGGCGCATATAGCCATCGGCCATTCATCGCGGTCATAGCCTTTTTTAGTTGGATAGCCCTTCAGAGGTTCCCTACGGTTTTCTTCAGCTCCATCCCTGTCAATTGTGCAAACGGCGAAATGTCCAGCTGCTATTGCATCTCTAATATGCGCCCCGGTTTCAGGGTAACGTGAACTTGCCAACGTATACCCAGCTGCTTGTTGACTGATTGCTGCCGGTTCAGCGTAAACGCCCTGAACGGAAAAAATAGATGCCAATAAAAATACAATTAATCCTCTTACAAATCCTTTTATCATATGACACTTCCATAGTATTTAAATCTTCTTTATACTAATAGGAGATTCATGTCGAAGTATCGCAAAGCATGTCGCAAAACAAAAAAGACTCGCCAGATACCCAGCAGAGTCTTTTACATCTACTCTAAATTAGAATTTTATACCAATTATCATGTGAGTCTATTAAACAACCCTTTCTACTCTTAACAGTTTACGTTGTCTTATTACATTGATTGTGTCCCCAACAACAATAACCCCATACTCACTTTCATCGACTTCTATCTCTTCTCTTTCCCCGTTTTCATACTCACAAGTAAAAAAATAATCTTCTGAAGGTGAATCATTCTCTAATCTAACACGTTTATCAAGAACTACTGCCCGACGAATTACTTTAGGTGCTCTTTCGTTGCGCCTAGCTGATATCCAAAGTGAAAAAAATAAAATAAAAAGTACAGCTATAAAACCCAATAAAACCATCAACTAGATCCCCGCCTTTTTGACAAATCATTGCGTGTATTATATCGGGATAAATCAGGTGTTTATTTACATCTGCCTATAGCACTACTTACTTACTCTAAACTCAAACTGCCCCCTCATATAATGCTTTTCCTGATATTTTAACTGACTCAGAAGAAATTCTTTCGACTACTCCACCATAGTCTACGATCTCTACTATTTCCTCACCTAACGGCTTTACTACATATACTCTTACCTAGCTTAATGCAGCTGTAAACAGTTCTATGTCCAACTTTAACACTTTATATGTATGATTCATTCTGATCACCTCGGTCATTCATTCGATGAACGATGTGGTAATTCCTTCAACAAAAAAATCCCCGTCGACCAATTAAGGTTAGCGAGGATTGCTGTACTGCCGTTTAGGAACCTCCAACTTGCACAAGGATCTGGATGCCAGGTACAGTGATGAAAACTAAAAAGCTACTCGCAACAATTAACAGTCCCATTTTTCTCAACATTACCTATCCACACCTTTTCAATTAGATTGGAGAACTCTGTTTTGATTTCAGGAGTCGCATAGACTTGGAAACGCATAAACAGGCCAATACAATTTATAAAGTAAGTCTCATTATTTATTATATGTGACTTTACCATTGCAAATAACAATTGTTTAAAACCAACACTGTACCTTTCTCTGTTTAAATAATAGTAGGCCATTTCGTAACCAAACCATGCAATGTAGTCGGGTACTACTTGTTGGCTGTACATATCAGTAGATGTCGGGAGTTGAGTAAAGGCATCAATCTCTTTTTTAAACCTTGAAAGTACATCATCAACATCCAAATTATATTGATTAGCAGCTATCATAACGTTTAACAGCTTTGAAAGTTTCTCACCTTCCATGGTATCTGCTGTTTCTGCTATGTATTCAACATAATCTGAGAGCACGCTGACATCTCCTGACAGGAGCTTATTTACATAAATATTGCATCGTGCCCAATCTTGATACATTTCTACCCAATAGAGAGTATCATCATCAGTCTCTTTAACCCAATCCAAGTCCGCATAGGCGTATGTATATTGTAGAGCTTGTTGGTAATCGCCTCGGGCATCACAGACACTCGCACATAGTAAGTCGGCATACGTGATGTACACAAACATCGGACGACTTAGTTTCTTAGCAGCCTCATTGCGTTCTTGGTTCTTCTGTTGATGTTTCCAATTGTATTGGATTTCAGCTTTAGCTCTCATCACCCTTGCTATTTCATCAACCTTGTCCCATTTACGCAAAGACCTGTACACATTAGCTAAATCCTTTAACGCATCAAGTTGTTCTAAATCATCTAGGCGCTCGACATAAGGCTCAAATAGTATAGCTGCCTTGTGGTTGCGGCTTTGGTCGTCACCAATCTGAATTGTGAATATGCGGTATTGGCAGATGGCTAAGCGCTCAGAATGTTGATATTTCTCCGCTTCAGCCACACCCTCATAGAGCAGTAGCGCAGCCTCATGTCGTCCCTGCGCCAACAATTCTTCTGCAATTTCAAATAGCTTGGGTGAATATAGTAGATTGTCCATGATGGCTCCCACCACTCGACGGATCGCATCCAACTTGTCCAACTCCGCACAGCGAAACAAAAATGGCTCGATTCGCCTCATATTCGGAGGATGGTCGATGATGTAGTTTTCTATAAACAGATCGTAAAAATCCCCTTCTGGTAAACCCATAGCCTCAGTGATTAGATCAAGCTGGTTAACAGACATTGACTTATTCCCTGTCACAATAGCACTTACTATTCCCCTATTCATGCCTGCAAGTTGTCCAAATTGCGCTATGCTCAAACCCTTTTGTTGTAAGTATCTATCTAATTCTGCTCGAATCGTAGGTGTATGCTTCATATCATAGCCACCCTTCATACAGAAATCCCAGTATTTTATAATCATTTACTATTTTTGTCCAGCACTTAACAGTTGTCAATCTTTTTTTGCGAATCATGCGGAAATACTGCGTTTGTCATAAGAGCACTCCTGTAAACAAAAAACACCCCACTGGCTTTAGCCAGCAGGGTGGGATTACAAACAGATTTTCAAAATTGAGCACAACCGGCTTACCCTTCCATTGCTCCATCAGCTTCCACGTCACCTCGGGCGTTTTGTAGGTGACTGTTTGCTTGCTATCCGTCTCCCAAATTTTCTCTCCCAATAGCGCGGAAGGATAGTAGAAAAAGAAACCCGTTTCACTTTCGAGACGGGTTTCCCTGTGCGCTCATGTCCAGTTATGACGGTAAAGGTTTCAACTTCATTGCCTCCGGTTATTTGAATCTCTGCCGGTCGATGGGAAAAGTAAGGCGAATTCTCAGAAATATATTTAAAAATTCGTATTAGTACTAGTCCGAACTCCGAGCTTTCCAGACATGGAACCAGAACCGCTACTTAAACTAACATAAAATTTCCCTGTGGACCATGCCTTGCTTTTATTTAATATGTCATCGAATGTTTTACCAGGTTTTACTGTTCCACTGTACTTTTCCGCACCAGATGCACTTCCCTGATTCACAGTAAAAGTTATAGTAGTGTCTCCTGTGTTTCTCAAGTACAATCTTACATATCCATATCCTCCTTTAACGTCAAAATCAGCAGAATCATTAAATCCAGCTACTGACGAATAACAATTTGTCCATCAGTAGCTTGTGGAGTAATGACATGGTCACCAGTAGTTGTTTTACCAGCATCTTGGGTCGCCGTAGTGGATGTAGTTGCAGAATCATTTCCTGATACACCCCATGTTGTGACATGCACAATGTCACCGTTAGCTCTCCATTGTATTTCATAATTTCCTGAGCGCAGCCCTTGTGAAAAAGAATTTACACTATCCCAGAACAATTTTTTATGAGCGCCAATAGTCTTAACAATATATTGTTTTCCACTGTCTGTATGCACCAGGCTAAAGGTAATGGTTGAACCACCTCTATTTTTGGCAAAAATTTTAAGATGCCCGTATCCCGGATCTAATACAAAACGTGATACTGGGTCCTTTTTGTCGAAAATGTCATCAAAAACATCTCTTGATTTTTGAGGAGTTATGACTTGGTCACTAATAGTTGATTTACCAGCATTTTTGCTCGCAATACTGGATGTATTTGCAGAATCAGACGCATCTGAACTTGCACAGATCACACTCGGCACAACAACAGCCCCCAACAAACTAATAGATAAGGCTGATGAAAAAAATATTTTTTTCTTTTTCACCAATATCATTTCTCCTTTGAGTTATAAACGAAGCAAGGAAAGCTTCAAACCGAATGGCCTGAAGCTTTCCTTGCTTCGTTGCAGTATAAGTAAAAACTTCTCCAATCAAGCGAGCTACCAGTTAGCTTTTCTTATACAAAACTTTATAGCTTGGTTTAATTAAAGTTCATCTGGGTTAGTGGCTGATATAGCCCATGCTGAGGCGTCTACATAAGCTCCGCCGGCACGCCACTGTATTTCATATTTTCCTGAGCGCAATCCGCTTGAAAACCCATCCGTGCTATACCAATTAAATGTATCACCAGCACCCACATACTTGGTAAAATAATCTTTCCCACTGTCGACATGCTTTAAGGTAAAAGTAAGCGTAGCTTTGGTGTTGTTTCTTACACGAATCTTAACATGACCATATCCAGGATCTATGGAGAACTCTGTTAATGGCGACTTGCCGTCAAGGTTCACATTAAAAAGATCTTTTGTTCTAAAAAGACTTATATCATGATTACCAGGTGTTTTCACCTCATCGTGGGTCGCGTACGTCGATGTATTTGCGGAATTAGTTGCAGCATCTGAATCCGCAAAGATCGCACTGGGTACAGCAATAGCTCCTCCTAGCAAACCTAAAGATAAGGCTGACGCAATTAAATGTTTCTTCTTCATAATACTTCTATTCCTCCTTAATATATTAACTACCACTTCATTCTACTAAAAGATTCCATGTTTCTAATTTATTTTACAATAAAATCTTAACGTTGTTTAATAAATCCATATTTATGCATTAACTAACAAGATTATTATGTTCTTTTACAACTCATCCTTTTGAAGCTTTATATCCAGCTCAATCAGACGATCCAAGTCCTGACCGTCTGCATTTTAATATTTCCAGCTTGCAGGTCTTTGACCCACTGAGCTATGCCAGCCTTAACAATCTTCCGGTACTGCGCCTTGCTTTCAAGGATACCTTCTATGATTTCAATCTCGCGTTGTAATGCTGTGTTGTATTGTTCGTCTGCTGTTCCCAATGTCGTATCCCTCGGCTTTCCTATATACTGGAATGCGAGATAGCGGATGTCTGCAAAATGCCACGCGTGGCGGGCCGCTATCTCAGCCGGGGGATACCCTGGATTGGGGGGAGGACGTTAGCGCGTCCTCCTTTTTCCTATGCTACGGGTTTAGCCCGATGCAACAGGACTGGCTCAATACCAGTGCTCTCCAGGAATCGTTTCTTAATAACATCGCAGAAGATCGGGTCCATTTCCAATGTCCGGTCCATCTGCTACAGGTCATAAGCGTGAAGCCGCTGCCGCCGAAGAAATCAACGATCTCGTCACCGCGTTGGTTGCTGTTTTTGATTGGGATGGCCAGCAAATCAAGAGGCTTTTGGGTGGGATGGACGTACTTGTTCACATCGCCCCTCGAAACCTCCCATACTGTCTCGAGGAGCGGGTCCTCAACGGGTAGGCCAGCCTTCCATACCGTTGTCTGTGTCCGATCACCGTACCAAGCAGGAGATTTGCCTTTCATATGAGCATAAAAGACTGGTTCATGTTTGAAACGGCACTGTGCCCAGTCGAAGGTGGCAGCATTCTTCACCCAAACACACTGGGTCCTGCTTACAATGTTTATCGAGGCTTTAATGGTACCAGGGAAAAATGGAGATGGTTTAGATGACTTTCAAATGTAATGGGCATTGTGACTATTCTTATAAATCAGGATTTAACTCGAGACGAGGTAGTAGACATCAATTCAGGTTTGATAAGTTCTCTTTCTAATAAAACCTCCGAAAACGAGAAGAAAATTACAAAGAATAATATTGAGTATAAAATTATGATGACCAAGTACGGAATTATTTTTAGAGCAAGCAGAGCTGAGTAATTCTAAATATAAAGAAAATTCTCAAACATTTGGAGTTTTTGTACAATAAAATTAGTTCAAATCATTCACAGCTAAAGCCCTTCCGGGCTTTTCTTTTCACTATTAAAGCGAACATTTGTACCTATATAAGGAGATAGAATGTATGGCATCTTTCACTAAAATTAAAGCAAACAACAAACAGGGCTATAAGTGGATTTGTACAGTAGACGGTCTACCTAATCCCGTAACTAGTAAGAGAAATCAGATTGCACGTCGAGGTGATACTAAAAAACAAGCTGAGGAGCGGGTACAGAAAGTCTTGGAAGCCCAAAAAAATCACGGAATAGATACAAAGAAAATCAAGAAGCTAACGTTCGAACAGGTAGCCTGGGATTGGTTGAAAACTTATTCCAAGAGCAAAGTAAAGGAAAAATACCGTAAGAGTTAGAGAAAAAGAGATTAAGATCCTACTAAGATATATTTCTAAGGTCATAATAGACAAGGTTACACATAAACAGTATCAGAATATTTTAAACGATTTAGATGATAAAAAGTATGCTAAGACAACCATTGAGGGCGTACATGTAACTGCAAATATGATTATGAAATATGCAATAAAAAACAAAATGAGATTGGATAATCCATGTTCGGGAGCAGTTATCCCGGCGAAAATGTTTACGCTAGAGGAAATTGAAAATATCCCAATCGAGGATGGTTACTTAGTAAAACATGAGCTGGCTGAATTTTTAAATGCAGTTAATGAACATGGCTTACCTGATGACATTGAAATCTTTCACTTGCTTACCTTTTCAGGGATACGATCTGGGGAACTCTGTGCTTTAAAAGATACGGACTTTAACTTTGAGTTAAATGAGTTACGTACGAATAACCAAGACACTTTACAATTCTGATAATAATATGCGTAAATACACTCTAACTCCACCCAAATCTACATTATGTATTCGTAAATTTAATATAATTGACACTCACTATCGATGCTGACTGAAGATGAAGTTGATCTCAAAACGATCATGAAGCAAGTTAGCCAAGATGACGCTAAAACTACATTGAAAGTCTATACGCACGTTACGGAGAAAATGAAGGAAAATGCCAATGAGAAGATTAAAAATCACTTCGCAGACATCCTTCAAATCTGACTGGTTGCATAGAATGTGATTTTTATGTGATTTTATAGAAAAGGACTCCCTCTCGGGAGCCCTTTAAATAGCGGTATTATAGGTTTTTTCAAACCTATTACATCATTCCGCCCATTCCACCCATGCCGCCCATATCAGGCATTGCAGCCTTTTCTGGTTCTGGCTTGTCAGCGATAACCGCTTCGGTAGTCAGGAACATTGCTGCTACGGAAGCAGCGTTTTGCAATGCATAACGAGTTACTTTCGCAGGGTCCACGATACCAGCTTCGATCATGTTTACCCAGTCGCCAGTAGCTGCGTTAAAGCCTACGCCAACTTCTTCGCGTTTCAGACGCTCAACGATTACAGAGCCTTCTTCACCTGCGTTAGCAGCAATGGTGCGGATTGGAGCTTCCAGAGCGCGCAACACGATGTTCACGCCTGTTTGCTCGTCGCCTTGCAGTTCAACAGCTGCCACTGCTTTGTATACGTTCAGGAGCGCTACACCACCACCGGATACGATACCTTCTTCAACCGCAGCACGGGTTGCGTTCAGGGCATCTTCGATGCGCAGTTTGCGTTCTTTCAATTCTGTTTCAGTAGCCGCACCAACTTTGATGACTGCTACGCCGCCGGACAATTTAGCAAGACGCTCTTGCAGTTTCTCTTTGTCGAACTCGGAAGTAGTTTCTTCCAGTTGCGTGCGGATTTGGCTAACACGAGCGTCGATGTCGGCTTTGTTTCCAGCACCGTCAACCACAATCGTATTTTCTTTAGTGATACGCACTTGACGTGCTGTACCCAGTTGGTCTACGGAAGCGGTTTTCAGGTCCAGACCCAGTTCTTCTGTAATCACTTGACCGCCTGTAAGGGCAGCGATATCTTGCAGCATTGCTTTACGACGGTCACCAAAGCCTGGAGCTTTAACAGCTACAGCGTTGAATGTACCACGCAGTTTGTTAACAACGAGCATAGCCAGTGCTTCGCCTTCGATGTCTTCAGCGATCAGAACGAGTGGCTTGCCTTGTTGTACAATTTTTTCAAGCAATGGCAGGATTTCTTGTGTGTTTGTGATTTTTTTGTCTGTGATCAGGATATACGGATTGTCCAGTACAGCTTCCATTTTGTCCGTATCTGTAATCATGTACGGGGAAATGTAGCCACGGTCAAATTGCATACCTTCAACCACTTCCAGCTCTGTTGCAAAACCGCGGGATTCTTCAACAGTGATTACACCGTCTTTGCCCACTTTTTCCATAGCTTCAGCGATCAGTTCGCCTACTTCGTCATCAGCAGCGGAAATACCAGCTACTTGAGCAATGGATTGTTTGCTTTCGATTGGTTTGGAGATGGCTTGCAGTTCAGCGACAGCCGCTTTAACCGCTTTGTCGATCCCTTTACGGATACCGATTGGGCTTGCGCCAGCAGTTACGTTTTTCAGGCCTTCTGTGATAAGGGCTTGAGCCAAAACAGTAGCAGTAGTCGTACCATCACCAGCTACATCGTTCGTTTTGGTTGCTACTTCTTTAACCAGTTGAGCGCCCATGTTTTCGAACGCGTCTTCCAGCTCGATTTCTTTTGCAATCGTTACACCGTCATTGGTGATGAGCGGGCTACCGAATTTTTTCTCCAGTACAACGTTACGGCCTTTCGGTCCGAGTGTTACTTTAACAGCATTAGCCAATGCGTCAACCCCGCGCAACATAGAGCGACGAGCGTCTTCACTGAATTTAATATCTTTAGCCATTTGTGATAAACCTCCCTATGGATTATGAATGATTTGTTTCAATTCCTATATTCAGGTCTTGTCCGGGTTCCGGTTAACCGATGATCGCGTGGATATCGCTTTCTTTCATAATCAAATATTCTTTACCTTCATATTTGATTTCCGTTCCAGCGTATTTAGAGAAAATGACACGGTCGCCTTCTTTTACTTCCAGAGGAATACGGGCACCGTCTTTCAATGCGCCTGCGCCAACCGCGATAATTTTGCCTTCTTGCGGCTTTTCCTTGGCAGAGTCAGGAAGTACGATCCCGAAGGAAGTCGTTGTCTCTTGCTCAATTGCTTCCACCAATACGCGTTCACCCAAAGGTTTGATCATGAAAAAATAGCCTCCTTATTAAGTGTTTTATCCTGTAATTTGGTTGTTATGTTGTATGTATTAGCACTCGACAGTCATCAGTGCTAACAACCAACTTTATGATACTCAACTTGGGATTGAATTTCAAGTCCCTAATGTATTTTTTATGGGAATTTTTATGGACAGCCCTTCCCGATTATATCCATCTATCTGAAAAATAACCGTTAACTCAAGATAACTCAAGACTAATGGTTAGATTTAAGGTAGCTAAGCTGCTGCTGTTATGCTCTATAAATAGCCATGATATACAAATGCCATTCATTATCTGCAATTGCCATGTAGCGCGGACCCGAATAAATTGTTTACTGAGCCATTCAGGTCCTGCTTTATTATTCTGAAGCTACACGCAATTGGGCCTCACGTTCCTCCTGTGCACGCAGCTGCCTGCGGTACACGACCGAAGACAAATACACGCTCACTTCATATAGCACCAGCAACGGAATCGCCACCAAAAAATCGGAAATAAAGTCCGGCGGGGTAATGACAACCGCAACGAACACAAGCAGAAAATAAGAAATCTTCCGCCATTTGCGGAGCCGCATTGGTGTTAAAACATGAATCCCCGTCAGAAACATGATAAGCAGGGGGAGCTCAAACAGCAGCGCTACAGGTAGTACAATATTAAACATAAAGGTGAAATATTGTGCGATCCCGTACGTTTCCTGTAATCCCATACTTTTGGTAACCGACGATGTAAACTGAATTGCCATCGGGAAAATAATGAAATAAGCGAAAGCTGTCCCAATGATGAACAAAAGCAGCACATAAGGCACATACCGCAAAGTCGCACTTCGTTCTTGTGGTCTTAAGCCGGGGCTGACAAACTTCCACAGTTGGTAGCAAGCAAACGGTAGCGCCACCGCAATCCCGATGATCATGGCGATCTTCATGTAGATACCGATCCCGTCCCAAAAGGAAAACGCGTTTAACTGAAAAGCTTGCGCCGAACCGGAGCGAATAAGCCAGTCATAGACAGAACCCGCCGCGAACAGACCACCAGCCAGTGCCAATACAAATACAATTAGCACATAGATAATTCTGCGGCGAAGCTCTCCCAGATGTTCCATTAGCGGCATTTCATGCTCTGATGGGGTCAAGTCCACTCCTCCTTTCTGAACGGAACGCAGCAGCGCCTCCTAAAAAATAAAGCCCTTCACTGAAGAAGAGGCTTTTGTTTATTGTACTAGATCAAGAATCGATCACTAAATCTATGACAAGCGTTTATCCTCAGGCTGAGGTTGAACTTCTGAAGACGTCGTTGGTGATGCTTTGACCACACTATCTTTGCTGTCTTTACGCTCAGTCCGTTCATCTTCTGATAAAATATCGCGTGCCCCGTTTTTAAACTCACGGAATGTACGCCCTACAGCTCGACCCAACTCAGGCAGCTTGTTCGGACCAAATAGCAGCAGCGCCAGAATAATTAACAAAATATAACCCGGTGCTCCAATATTGGGCATGTGTAGTAATCCTCCTTATGTTGACGGACAAAATAACAATCTTTGTCCGTATACGGCCTTATAAATTCTATAGGTATCATACCACACACGATGTGCTGCCTTCTACCGGAACTGGCCTGTCACCATAAGCAGCGCTTCTGGAAGTTGGTCCATTATCGCTGCCAAATTTTCATGCACACCTTTGGGCGTTCCTGGCAAATTGACGATCAGTGTACGTCCGCGTATTCCTACGATTCCACGGAATAGCATAGCCGCTGGATTTTTCTGCATCACGATCATTCTCATGGCTTCCGCCATGCCTGGCACTTCCCGTTCCACAACCCGCCTAGTCGCCTCCGGTGTCACATCACGGATCGCCAGCTCGGTTCCACCCGTAGTTAGTACCAGGTCCGCATGAAAATAATCGGTCATTTCGATTAAAGCTGCAATAATTTCATCCGGTTCATCGGGAACGATCCGGTATTCCACAATCTCTCCGCCCAGTTCTTCTTCGATGAGTTCCCGGATGACCTGTGCGCTTGTATCCTCACGCTCTCCCCTTGCCCCTTTATCACTGGCTGTTAGGATCGCCGTTTTCCACACCATAAGATCACCCTTCTCCTATCATGAAAGAATACTTTCTCTTCTGAAAATCAGAAACAGCCACGCTGCATCCTCCATCACATCACAGTACCCTCTCGGCGACAATGTTGTCTATGTCAAGGTTCCCGGTGGTCCTCCCTTTGAAAATCCCCATGCTTGCCACCTGTTTTGGATTGCAGCATGGTAGGGCCGATGATCATATCTTTTTGCAGCGCCTTGCACATATCATACACGGTTAACGCTGCGGCTGAAGCCGCTGTCAAAGCTTCCATTTCTACACCTGTCTTACCTTCGGTCTTCACTTCAACTTCAATATGAAGCACATCATGTCCATTATCGGAAAAAGTAATGTTCACGCCTGTCAGGGCCAGTGGATGACACATCGGTATCCAGTCTGACGTTTTTTTCGCGCCTTGAATCCCGGCGACCTGGGCCACAGCAAGAACATCACCCTTGCCGATTCTTCCTTCTTTTACAGCCGTCAATGTAGCCGGATTCATCGTAATCTGAGTCACGGCAACTGCTGTACGAATCGTAGACGTTTTACCCGAAATATCTACCATCCGAGCCCGTCCCTGTTCATTAAAATGAGTAAAGGAATCCACGACTCCCTCACAACTCCTTTCACATACCCAACTTTACTTCATTCATCATTTGTCAATAATCACAATCTAAGCGTCCATCCAGAGTAAACAGCACGTCCACTCGCAAATCCCTTGGCTCCATGGGCACCTGTGTTAGCAATTGTCCCGGCAACAGCAGCGAGACATAAAGCGGACCTACATGGCTGTTGTTACGCTTCTCTGCCTCTACCTGTACGGTAAAGCGGTCATAATAGCCTCCGCCGTAGCCGATCCTGCCCCCACGACGATCAAAGGCCAAGCCGGGCACAACAACCCAGTCAATTCCCGTCCACATTTCAGGCGACCATTCCTTGCATGTCAAAGCAGGCTCAGGGATGTTCCAGATGCCGGGTACAATATCTCCGTACTGATCCATCTCCCTCACCTCCATAGTCCGAGTTACCGGATCCACTCTTGGGGCTAGGACACGATCTCCCTGTGACCAGCAATGCTCAATGAGGGGAGTCGTCGAAATCTCGCTGCCAAAAGAGAGATAACTAAATAAGGTTAGCTTATCTCCGTTTCTGTCTATTCTAAGCTGCTCCCATGCCTCGATTGCATGCCGACAGGCCACAGCCGATGCCTTCTGCCTTGTCAGCGGGTCCATGGAGTCACGCGCTTCCCGTTGCTGCAAACGCAGCGCGTTCTTCACATTACAGACATCCATCACATCCGCCCTCCCGCACAATCGCCGATAATCTTTAAAACGTTACTATTGTCCCATTTGTCAGTAAGTGCTGTACGTTGCAAGTTTTTTTCATTCTTTTTCACTTCTCGTTTAAGTTTATCATTGTTTATACAAATTGACTACACGCGGCTCAAGGGTTTACAGGGTGAAAGCAGTGCAATAGTGGGTAATTTCATGTAAACTGGAAGGAAGGTACCTGTGAAGAAAGCAGGTAGAACTGTGCAAAATGTAATGGAGGAACGATACGCTATGCTATTGCAAGTAACCGGAATTACTAAATCTTATGGAATTGAGCCCGTTCTGGACGGGATTAACCTTCAAATATTGGAACGTGAACGTATTGGACTCGTAGGTGTGAACGGTGCAGGCAAATCGACCCTGCTCAAAATTATTGCTGGTGAAATATCCTATGACAGTGGACAAATTTTCAAGGCGAAGGAGACCAGCATCGGTTATCTGGCGCAAAACAGCGGCTTGAATTCTGATCGTTCTATCTGGGGGGAAATGATGCTGGTGTTCACTCCCCTGATTGAAGCGGAACGGGAACTGCGGCAAATGGAACAGGACATCGCTGACCTGGCCAATGCTCAAAACGAAAAACGTTACGCAGATCTGCTGGAACGCTATGCACGTCGTTCAGACTGGTTCAAGGATCACGGTGGTTATGAAATGGAGACCCGTATTCGCAGCGTGCTGCACGGTATGGGCTTTGGTTCATTTGCACCTGAGACGCCCGTAGCTACTCTGAGCGGAGGACAGAAAACTCGGCTTGCGCTAGCGCGCATCCTACTGCTCGCACCAGATGTCCTTATGCTCGATGAGCCTACCAACTATCTGGATATTCAAACACTGACCTGGTTGGAGGATTATTTGCGCGGCTACTCCGGTTCTCTGCTGGTAGTATCACATGACCGTTATTTCTTGGACCGACTGGTAACGACGATTATTGAAATTGAACGCCATCGTTCTACTCGATATACAGGCAACTACAGCCGCTACATGGAGCTGAAGGCTGCCGAGTACGAAACGAATCTGAAGCATTACGAAAAGCAGCAAGGAGAAATTGCCCGTTTAGAAGCATTCGTACAACGTAATATCGTGCGGGCTTCCACGACCAAACGCGCTCAAAGTCGGCGCAAGCAGCTAGATAAAATGGAGCGTATGGATCGGCCCATGGGAGATTTGAAAAAGGCTCATTTTTCCTTTGAAACAGCCCATATGTCAGGTAAGGAAGTACTGGAGGTACGTGACCTCTCTGTGGGGTATGAAGGTAAAAAGCCTTTATTCCAGCATGCATCGTTCGATTTAAAACGTGGAGATACCGTGGCACTGATTGGTCCGAACGGGATCGGAAAATCGACGTTGCTCAAATGTCTGACCGGATCACTTAAACCTGCTGCTGGCTCCATCCACTGGGGCACGAAAATCAAAATCGGCCTGTATGACCAGGAGCAGACGAACCTGAACCCCGCCAATACCGTACTGGAGGAGTTGTGGAGCGAGTACCCTCATATGGAAGAAGCACGTATTCGTACAGTGCTAGGTAATTTCCTGTTTAGCGGTGACGATGTACTTAAGAAGGTAGCTGCATTAAGCGGAGGGGAAAAAGCCCGTGTATCTCTGGCCAAGCTCATGCTGCGCGAAGCCAACGTGTTAATTCTAGATGAGCCTACCAACCATCTGGATCTGTTTAGCAAGGAAGTGCTGGAAGCGGCTTTGATGGACTATGACGGTACGCTGCTGTTCATTTCCCATGACCGTTATTTCCTGAACAAAATGGCGGAACGTGTCATCGAGCTTCATCCTGGGGGGATAGAACATTTCCTGGGGAATTATGATGACTATGTAGCCAAAAAGCAGGAGTTAGAGGAAATTGCGCAAGAAGCTCTGGAGGCAAATCAGGCCACACGCGGCAAAACATCGGCTACCTCTGCATCCGTGACAGACGAGACCACATCCAAATCACGCGCCGCCACCTATGCGGCAGACAAACAAGCCAAAAGCGAGGAACGTAGCCGTCAACGCAAGCTGGAGGCATTGGAAAACCAGATCAAAACGCTGGAAGAACAAATTTTAGGGCTGGAGGAACAAATGACCCTGCCTGAGATTTATCAGGATTACACAGCGCTTCAGAATATTCAGGCACAACTCGACACCCTTAAACAGGAATTGACTGAAACCTATACCTCTTGGGAAGAGCTGTTAGAAGAATAAAAACTACTGCATAAAATCTTAGCCTTAAAAATTTCACATTTTCCTCTTCTATATTTTTGTACACAAGATTATCCACAGTTCATGTGTATGAATGAGATTGAAAAATGGCCTTTTGGGCCATTTTTTTATTGATAAAAAGCCATTTTCAAATGAAAACCAAATTTATCCACCCTTTTATCCACATTATCCACAGATTTCACAAGAACTAAAGGTGTTACATATCCCCCAACTTGCTATCTCCAAAAAGTCTTAGCCTGCTTGCTTCGGACTCGGTTATCCACATTCAAATCGGTATATGTGGATAACTTTGTTCACAACTTGACAAATCACATCATTATTCGGGCAATATCAAAATTCCAGATTTTTTTGATGGATCATGAAAAATCGTGAACAATTGTGACGAATAATGCGAGTGAATGAGAGGCTGCCTTTCATTTGCTCAAACTCCTGTATTTTATCCTCTTGAATTTATATTTTTATGATAGTTTTGGAGCGGACAAAAAAGACACGACTCAACTGTGCCGTGTCTTGCTCATTCTTCTTCAATTAAGTTTGGACAGACCATTCTTCCAGAGACAGCCCTGGATCAGCCTTCATATCCAATGAGGTAAATTCCCCGCGCTTCCATTTGGCGTAGGCCGCAGCGCCGATCATCGCTGCATTATCTGTGCAATATTTCATCGATGGTACAAGCAGCTCGATTCCTTCGCGCTCACAGCGCTCCCGCAATGCTGTACGCAGTCCGCGATTAGCAGCCACACCGCCACAAAGCAGGAGCTGCTTCGCACCGTATTCACGCATGGCACGAATCGCCTTTTCCACCAGCACCTCGACGACCGACTCTTGAAAGCCTCTTGCGATCGCTCCCACATGAACGGTTTCTCCGCGCATTTTCGTCTGGTTAATTACATTCAGCACCGCAGATTTCAAACCGCTAAAGCTAAAATCATAAGAATCCGGCTCCAGCCATGCACGCGGCAAAGTAACCACTTCCTCCGATTCATGAGCCACACGATCCACATGCGGGCCACCGGGATACGGAAACCCAATCGCTCTCGCTACTTTGTCGTAGGCTTCCCCAACCGCATCATCCCTTGTACGACCAATGAGTTGAAAATGACCTTCGGACTCCATCAGCACCAGCTCTGTATGTCCTCCTGACACAACGAGAGCAATGCACGGATATACGATATCATGCTCCAGCTGATTGGCATAAATATGTCCCGCGATATGATGCGTCCCGATTAATGGCTTGCCGAACGCCAAGGCAGCACTCTTGGCAGCGACAATCCCAACCAACAATGCGCCAACCAGTCCTGGTCCTTGTGTCACGGCAACCGCCGAAATCTCACGAGGGGTAATTCCCGATGTTTGCATGGCCTCGTCCAGCATGTAGGTGATGCTCTCCACATGTTTGCGTGAAGCTACCTCTGGCACAACACCACCAAAGGCTTTGTGTGTTTCAATCTGACTGGAAATCAAATTTGAGAGCACCTCTGTGCCATTTTTCACGACGGAAACAGCCGTCTCATCACAACTCGTTTCCACTGCCAGTATATAGCAAGGCTCGCCGGAGGCGGAGCCTGTACCTGCTTTTTCCTCTTGCGTCATTGCTTCTGCACGCTTCCTTCCTGTTCACCGGATGCCCCATGCGCGGGAAGATCCGCCCACATGATCACGGCATCCTCGTTATTATCCGAATAATAGCCTTTGCGCACACCTGCGGGCTTAAAGCCTTTTTTCTCATACAAGCCCTGAGCGATCCGGTTCGTTACCCGCACCTCCAGCGTCATACGTTCCATCCCTAAATAAGAGGCCGTCTGCATCAGCTCATCCAACAGCTTGTCCCCAAGCTTGCGTCCGCGATAAGCCTCACGAATCGCAATATTCGTAATATGGGCCTCATCCATAATCGTCCACATGCCTGCGTAACCAATGGCTCGTCCGTCTAGTTCCATAATCATATATTTAGCGAAATGATTCATCGTCAGCTCATTGCGGAATGCTTCCTCCGTCCACGGCAGCGTGAACGCTTCATGCTCAATCTCCAGCACATCGGGAATATCATCCAGTTGCATCAAGCGAAACTCAAGTTTCTCTTCCCGCTGTATGTTCTTTGCCATGTTGTTCACCGCTCTCTTCAGCGCTGACGAAGCAGATTGGCTTCCGCCTCCGCCAGCTGGGTATAATTAGGAACCAGCGTATGTAGCTCGTCATGTTCTTGACGAAGCAGCTTATCCGCCCCAAGGCGGCCAACCCATCTTCCCTCCAGCTCATAAGGTATGATACGTAGCTCGCTCCAAGCACGCAGGCGCTCGGCTGTTTCGGCGTGAACCGCCGTTTCACCGACTAGCCAAATGACCGGAGGACGCTCTTCAGAGGGCAAAGCCTCCAGCCGTTGCAGCAGGTCATCGGTCCAAGCAGTCATTAAGCGAATTGCATCTGGCTCCAGCCGTTGCGGACTCTCGACGTCGTCAACTGTATTCACGGCGAACAGCCCCGTGTAAACCTGACCACGGCGCGCATCCAGCACAGGCACAATCCAGTCTGCTGCCTGCGCTCCGGACGAACCGTTATTCACAGACTCATTTTTAGTTTCTTGTCCCTTCATCTCGATGCCGCGATTCCAACCACCCCACGCCAAAGCATGCAAAGTGGATATGGACGTCACCGGGATACCCCAGGCCCAAGCGAGTGTTTTGGCTGCGGTCACCGCAATCCGGATACCAGTATAAGACCCCGGTCCAACACCAACTGCAATACCATCTACATCATCTCGTGTCAGCCCTTCTTCATTCAGCAGTCGTTCCAGCTCGGTAATCACATGCACGGAGTGATTACGTTCGCCATAGACGTTGCTTTCTCCCAGCAATTCTCTTCCATTCATCAGAGCGGCCGCCATCACGGTCGTCGCTGTATCTAACGTCAAAAACCGCTCACGCGGCTTTACATTCACATCTGTATGCTCTCTTTGCATGGTTCAAACTCCATTCTCCCGCAAACTGCGGCACCATTGTTCATAAGGCTCGCCGTACCCGGTCAGGTGAATCAAGCGCTCCCCCACATCCGTTGTTTCTATATACAGGTGAAGCCGCTGCTCTGGCAATATATCCGGTATAATACTACCCCATTCCACCAGACATACTCCTGTCCCGTAAAAATATTCGTCCAGCCCGAGATCCTCCGCCTCGTCCTGGGAAATCCGGTACACATCCATATGATACAAAGGCAATCGGCCCTCGTACTCCTTAATGAGGGTAAAGGTTGGACTATTTACGATGCCCGGCACACCTAAATGGCCGGCAAAAGCCTTGGAAAAAGCAGTTTTGCCCGCTCCCAGATCTCCATCCAGCACAATCACCGTTCCGGGAACCGCTTTGGCTGCCAAAAAACCTGCCAATGACCCGGTCTGTGCCTCTGAGACAGAACGGAACGTAAACTGCTCCTGCGAAATTGTCATATATTTTAATCACCTTTCGTCCGAATCGGACCGTTCCAACTTGTTCTTTATTATATAGTTCACCTTATGTCGCCGCAAGGCATGAAGACATGCTATTGTAAGTTAGTGATACACACAGGGAGGGATTGAAACGATGGGGCAAACCGTTTTACTCATGATTGATGTTCAGCAGGCGATGTTCATGTATGATGAGAAGCTGTATCGTGAGCAGGAAGTTGTAGCGCATTTGCAGCAGCTTTTGGACAAAGCCAGAGCTGCAGGTACACCAGTGATTTTTGTACAGCATACCGATGAAGCGGATGAGGATTTCCGAGAAAACAGTGTAGGCTGGGCCATCGCCGACGTAGTGCGTCCTCTTCCTCATGAACGAATTGTCCGTAAATCATCCTGGGACAGCTTCTACCAAACCGAATTGGGCCATGTACTGAAGGAACTGGGGGCCGATCAACTCATAATCGCGGGGATGCAGACCGAGTTTTGCCTCGACACGACTTGCCGAAGCGCCTATAGTCTGGGATATCAGAACAATGTGCTCGTGTTGGATGCGCATAGTACATTTGATAGCAAGGTGCTAAGCAGTGAACAAATTGTAGCTCATCATAATGGGATGCTTGGCAATCGTTTTGTGCGTTTACTTGCGACGGAAGATGTACATTTTTCGTAATTGTTGAAGTTTTATGTTCCAAGCCGATTGCTTTCAAGCAAGTCGGCTTCTTTTTTAGTTCATGCGAAAAACCGCCCTTTCGAGGACACCTTGAGAAGCAAGCTGGCACAATAGGACGAAGATCATGAATATTGAAAGGCAAAGCCGTCTTCAGAAAATTCTGGAGGCCTTTTTTTACCCAGCGATGAGTTAGAAGATATTGGTCGAAGAAAACTTTTTCACCTATGGATTGGAACTTTCTTTTTTAACAGAAAATTCAATTTATGATCATAATTTTCAGAAAAATTAAGAAATTAACAGAAAACGTTAGAATGGCCTATTTATTGTGGACTATATGGCCCTATAAACATCTGTACATAGATATGTGTAAATATTTGGACATTGAGCAAAATCTGCATTAGAACTATGATAAAAATGGTTTTAATTTCCAATGAGAGAAGGCGATCGAACCGTCACACTCACTGTCTTAGGCACCATGATATGCCCGCATGCAAATGTATCTTGCAGTCGCTACATCTCGTAGGTTAAGAGCGGAAATTACGAATTGAAGTGCAATCATGGATGTATTGTGTTTTGAACACAGCGAAAGGAATGTGAGTTTTTAATGAAAAAAGTAGCTTTAGTAAGCCCGTTGAGAACAGCGGTCGGCTCTTTTAACAAAACCCTTGCGCCTCTAAGCGCTTCCGAACTGGGGGCAACTGTGATGACAGCATGCCTTCAGCAAAGTAAATTAGAGCCTTCTTTGATTGATCAGATTTATTTGGGAAATGTTCTTCAGGCGGGCAATGGACAAAATCCTGCCAGACAGGCGGCATTAAAAGCCGGTATCCCTATTGATGTACCCGAAACAACGATAAACACGGTTTGCGGTTCAGGACTTCATGCCGTTGCTTTAGCTTACAATTCAATATTGGCTGAACAAGGCAACATCGTCTTGGCCGGAGGCATGGAGAGCATGTCGAATGCCCCTTACCTGCTAAGGAATGCAAGAAACGGCTACAAACTTGGCAACGGTGAGTTGGTAGACTCCCTAGTGGCCGACGGCCTTACGTGCCCGATCAACCATTACCATATGGGAATTACCGCAGAAAATGTTGCCGAGAAATATGGAATTTCAAGACTTGAACAGGACGAATTTGCTTATCAAAGCCAGCTAAAAGCCGTAGAAGCAAAAAACAAGAAGCTTTTTGAAAAGCAAATTGTTCCGGTCATGATCAAAACCAAAAAAGAAACTATTTCTTTCACAGAGGACGAACACATAAGAGGAAATACAACGCAAGAAAAACTTTCTCAATTAAAACCTGCATTTAAAGAGAACGGGACGGTTACCGCTGGAAATGCTTCAGGAATCAATGATGGCGCGGCGGCCGTGCTTGTAGTGTCGGAAGACAAATGCAAGGAACATGCATTAAAGCCATTGGCATATATCAAGGGTTATTCACTTGTTGGCGTTGACCCTGCATATATGGGAATGGGGCCAGTGAAAGCCATTTCGACACTTCTTAAGCAGCAAGGTATATCCATCGATGCCATTGATCTTTTTGAAATTAATGAAGCGTTTGCCTCACAAGCATTAGCGGTAGTGAAAGAGCTAGGAGTCAGTCCGGAGAAGGTGAATGTCAATGGCGGCGCAATCGCGATCGGGCATCCTGTCGGTGCCAGCGGTGCTAGGATATTGACTACGTTGGTTCACGAAATGGTTCGAAGATCTTCACGCTACGGCATCGCCTCGTTATGCATCGGAACAGGAATGGGAATAGCCATGCTGGTTGAAAATGCGCTCATTTAAAGTGCGTGTTCAGGATGACTTTTAGAACTATCTCTTAAAAGGAAGGGAGATCGCTATGAATCAAAAAGATGTACTTTCACTCCAATCTATGCCTGCGGCTAGCGGTAGCTACGGGCGCCCACCATACCGCTTCATCAACCGGGAATTTTTTATCATTACCTATGAGACCGATCCTGCTGCGATTAGACAGGCGGTCCCAGAGCCTCTTGAGCCGGATGGAAGCAATACGGTCTCCTATGAATGGATCAAGATGCCCGATTCATCCGGTTTAGGATGCTATGAGGAAAGCGGTATTGTCATTCCGTGTACTTTTCAAGGAGAACCCTGCAATTTTGTCGCCCAAATGTATTTGGATAACGCGCCTGCTATTCTGGGGGGACGCGAAGTCTGGGGATTTCCGAAAAAATGGGCAAAGCCTCGCCTGAGCGTGGAGGAAACGGAGACGCTGACGGGTACATTGCATTATAATCACGTCCTGGTGGCCACGGGAACTATGCCTTTCAAATATAACATTCTTGATGAAAAAGAAACGGCTAAAGCCATCGCAAAAACGCAAGTTAATTTGAAATTAATTCCTGATGTTGACGGTACCCCCAAAATCGCTCAGTTAGTAGCGTATAATCTCGAGAACATTACTGTAAAAGGCGCCTGGTCAGGGCCTGCCAGATTAAGCTTGATCCCCCATGTCAACGCTCCAGTGGCAGATTTGCCGGTTAAAGCTTATATTGGCGGGAAACATTTTATTGCTGATTTAACTCTTCCATATGGAAGAGTCCTCTACGACTATCTCCAATAAAGTTTGCTTTCCTAAAAATATATATATATAAGGAGAAGGAACCATGAATAACAAAGTAATCTCCGCTGAAGAAGCAGTTAAGAAGGTCAAAGACGGAGACACGGTGATGTTCGGAGGGTTTCTGGCAGGAGGCTTTCCAGAGGACCTGGTTCGTGCGCTTGTCGACACCAATCCTGCCAGCAATCTTACGATTGTTTCCAATGACACAGGCACACCGGAATTATCTATCTATAAACTTGTAAAAAGCGGCAGAGTAAAGCGGATTTTTGCATCCTATATCGGCTCCAATCCGGAAACGGGAAGGCTCCTGATGACGAAAGAAGCGGAGGTCCAACTCTTCCCGCAAGGCACGCTCGCTGAAAAAATACGCGCAGGAGGAGCCGGTTTGGGCGGGGTTTTAACACCTGTAGGTGTAGGCACTGTTGTAGAGGAAGGAAAACAGAAAATCAAAATTGATGAAAAGGAATACTTGCTCGAACTGCCGCTCAAAGCCGATGTGGCATTAATTAGAGCCCATAAGGCTGATGAAGCGGGGAATCTTGTCATCAACGGCTCTTCACGTAACTTCAATATGGTTATGGCTACAGCGGCAGAGTATGTAGTTGCTCAGGTAGACGAATACGTAAAGACGGGTGAAATTGACCCCAATCATGTCAACGTTCCCGGAATATTTGTCGACGCAATTGTAAAGGTGGGTGAAAACGCATGAATAACAGAGAATTTATTGCTCGAAGAATAGCCCAGGAATTCAAAAATGGTGAAGTTGTCAACCTTGGTGTCGGATTGCCTACAATGGTAGTGGACTATATCCCCGAGGACATTCATATTATGCTGCAGGCGGAGAACGGAATCCTCGGTGTAGGCCCCAAAGCGGCTCAGGGAAAAGAAAGGCTCGATTGTATCGATTCAGGCGGAAACTACGTTACAACTATGGAAGGAGCATGCTTTTTTGACAGTGCACTTTCATTTTCCATCATCCGCGGAGGGCATGTGGATATCACCGTGTTGGGCGCCCTGGAGGTCGATGAGAAAGGCAACCTTGCAAGCTGGATGATCCCAGGGAAAAAGGTGCCAGGCATGGGGGGAGCCATGGATTTGGTAGTTGGAGCCAAGAGAGTGATTGTAGCCATGGAGCATGTGAACAAAAATGGGGCGCCGAAAATACTGGAACAATGCAAGCTGCCCTTGACTGCTGTAAATGTTGTAAAGACCATAGTAACCGAAAAGGCTGTCATCGATGTTATTCCGGGTAAAGGGCTGCTGCTGAAGGAAATTGCCCCGGGTTTGTCAGTGGAAGATGTTCAAATGGCGACAGAGGCTGAGCTGATGGTTTCACCACATTTGAAGGCCATTGCAGTGTGAAGGTCATGGGAACGGCACAAGCCCTTAAGGGGAGATGGGGACTGACTCCGAAGAAGTTTCAGGTCCGTGTGGGCTAATCCCCCGTCTCTCGACTGCATTTAGTTTACAAGTAGGGTTCGCTAATTGCTCATTGAGCAATTGCGAGCCTTTTTTTGTTGGAGTGGCAAATAAAAAGCGCCTTTTATGCGCGTAAAATCCAATCCGCTACATGCTCAGCCACTTTCGTGTGGTTAAGATAAGCAAAGAAGTTGTGGGGATTGGAACGCCCAGTGTGACTATCTTTCCAGAATGTCTGAATAAGCGGCTGATCATCAATACTTTCTATTAAATTTCGATTTAGCATCAGATGGAAATCATCTTTAACCGTTGCATCATGCGCAATGTAGTCATCCTCGGCGTTAATATTGGTCCAATGTCTGATATTTGCGGGATACATACCGTCGTCAGGCTCATTGGAATCATACAAGCTGCGCTTTACGGCTGGCTCGCCTAGCGGATTACCCAATGTTAGCCATTCGTTAACTTTGTGTTCCCATAGATGTTTGTATTCGCTCATACGTGAAAATTTCCATAAAACATCGTAAGCCACCATGCACCCCATACTATGGGAAAGCAGCATGACATCCCCTCCACTACTTAAAGCCTTGGCTAGAGGGCACTGTAGCCTTTCGCGAATTTGGGAGCCTATTACACGACTGGTTAAATAGGCTCCAGATCAGGGAGAATCCTTTTGATCGCACGGGTGCTCATACCAAACAAAGAGAGGTAAGGGCTGAGTATTTTTGCAGCATCATCATAGAAGTGTATAGTGGGTTCATTGGCTATCAGACGCTCGTATTCCTCCGGGGTCATATGATTCGTTGGTCGATTCATTAATTGTTCCATACTTTCGTCGTAATAATGGTCTGGAACGTAGAAATCTCCATCGTCTTCTTCAAAAAGTTTTCTGTACCGAGGTCGACTCTCTAATAAGAGCCGATTGTTGATGTCACCATAATAACTAAATGTCAGTGAAATCTGCTCTTGCTCCAGCTTTTGTGCCGCTTCCTCGTTCACTCGACGCAATCCTGCGATCAACGCTTTTTTAATGAGACGAAGCATTTCGTCGCATCTGGGCTTTTTGTCACGGCCGTGAATGATGACTAAATGTTTGGTTCCCATCTCCTATTGTTCCTCCAGACGATCCACACGGACGGTTTGGGTATTGGTGGGTCTGCTGCCTATCTGTACAGTGGCCATACCGTTCGCTTCGTCTACATGCTCAATCCAGATCGGTTTACCATCCAATTGTACGGCAATGGTATCGGGCGAATCATAAATAGCTTTTGCTCGTTCCACGTTCATGCTATTCTTCCCCTCCTGATTGTTGTTGTCTGCATTCATTCAGAAATATAGTTCACCTAGTCTTCATCTATAATCCGTTCAACATCTAATGAAGGGATGCTATGAGAAGGCGAAGTTGAAACTACAGCCTCCAAATCCACATGAGCCACAGCTATGGGAAAAGGCGGTTGGATTCCATGGGAAAGAGCAAACTCTGGCGGCAATGCATCCTGTTCGCCTCCGGCGGGTCCCCGAAAGGCGACATGATTTTGACCCACACGATGCCTGATTTGCCGAGGAAAGGATTTTCCGGACATAAATTGTGTACCTCCTTTTGAATCGGATATGCCTTACTATGCACCAAAATTGTTGTAACCATGCGCAAGCAGAAGTAATTCGCAGTCTTCATTTGCACCTCATACAATCACTTGTACGAAGCATACTAAGTGAAAAATCATATGCTCATATCCCGGGGTGACCGGAATCGAAGGTGCAAAATGCGGATTTAAGAAAAGGGGGACTGGCGGTATGCATACGGTCTGGAAAGGCGCAATCAGCTTCGGGCTGGTTCATGTGCCCGTTAAAATGTTTTCAGCGACTGAGGATAAGGACATTTCCATGCGTTATATTCACAAGGAGTGTGGAAGCCCACTTAGCTATGTACGAAAGTGTCCCGTTTGTGATAAAGAGGTTGAGTGGGAGGAAATTGGAAAAGGCTACGAATATGAAAAAGGAAAATTTGTCATGTTCGACAAGGAGGAACTGGAGCAAGTTAGCGGACAAGCGGATAAAAATATTGTCATTTTAGATTTTGTAGATTTGCAGGAAATTGATCCGATTTACTTTCAGAAAACCTATTATTTGTCCCCGGATCAAGCTGGCTCCAATGCGTATAAGCTGCTCATGAATGCGATGAAGGATACCGGGAAAATCGGGATTGCCCAAATCTCCATCCGCTCTAAAAGCAGCCTGGCGGCTATTCGGGTTTTGGATGAATGTTTGGCGGTGGAGACGATGTTTTACCCCGATGAAATTCGCCCCATTGCTCAAGTTCCTAACTTACCGGGGCAGGAGGAGGTTAAAGAGAAGGAGCTAACTATGGCAAAAATGCTGATCGAGCAGCTATCTACACCTTTTGATGCAGCGAAGTATACGGATCAGTACCGCGAGCGTCTGCTGGATCTCATTCAGCATAAAGTGGCTGGTGAAGAGGTGCGAATCGCCCCAACACAGCCTCAGACCAATGTAGTAGATTTAATGGCCGCCCTTCAGGCCAGCATCGAGGCAGTGCAACCTGTCGTTACCGATCCCGGCCCTGCTGCGAAAAAACGCCCTGCGCGTAAACCAGCAGCCCCAACAGCACAGCAGGCTGTTGCAGGCGAGAACATCTCTCCGACTCCAGTCAAAAAGAAAAGAAGCACTGCCAAACGTAAATAAACTTAAGCTGAGTTCAGAAAAATCTGGCTAAGGGGTGGCGGTGAGACTGCTTTGATACGATAGTAGCTGACTGAACGCCCCCCGCTCATCTTGTTCCAGTTGGCGGTAGTTCCCCTGCTGTATGACCTCGCCTTGATCCAGTACGACAATTTGATCTGCATGTCTGATGGTTGACAGGCGGTGAGCGATGACGATCAACGTCATTTGACCTTTCATCCGTTCCAGTGCTGCCTGAATTGCGGCTTCATGCTCACCATCCAGCGCACTTGTCGCTTCATCTAGTATAAGTACCGGAGGATGATGCAAGACAGCCCGTGCTAATACTAGCCGTTGACGTTCTCCTCCAGACAGACGAATCCCGCGATCTCCAATGACCGTGTCCAGCCCTTCGGGCAGTCTGGATACAAAGCTGTCTGCGGCTGCAAAATGTAACGCCTCCCATAGTTGCTGCTCACTAGCATCCTTATCTGCCAGCATCAAATTTTCGCGGACAGTCGCATGAAATAAAAATGGGTCTTGTGACACGTAACCAAACGACTGCCGCCACTGGGGCAACAATTCATCGTCCAGAACAAGCCCGTCTATTGTAATCTGCCCCCCAGTTGGACGTAAAAAACCCATCAGGACATCGACCATTGTACTTTTACCTGCTCCCGATTTCCCTACAATGGCTGTCATTCCCCGGGCCGGTATGAACAAATTGATACGACGCAGCGCAGGCTCTGCTGCACCATCGTAGCGATAACCCAGATGGCTGCATTCAATTCCATGACGAAGGGACAGGGGTTGCCGTACAGATGCAGATAATAGATTGAATACCGATGGATCGGAGAAAACTTCGCACTCCTGTTGCACCTTGGTGACACTTTCAAAAGCGGAGATCATAGACATGATGTATTCCAGACTCGCTTGAATAAGGGCAAATCGGGGCCATAAGCGGGAAAATATAAGAATCAGCACAATCAGTTTTTCAGATGTAACATGCAACCACTGCAACGATATAAATATGACACAAGCGACAAAAACAGCTGCCGCTGTACGATGAAAAAACTGTGTGGTCGCATTTTGTCGGACAAATTGGGTCGTATTATCCTCCATTCGTTGTGTCAGGGAGCGAAACCAATGGATATTCGCCGCTTCCAACAGATTGCTTTTAATATCTTTCATGCCGTTCATGTGATCCGTAATTCCAGCAAAATAAACCTGCGATAGCTCGGTCGTACGATCACCTAATTGTTTGGCATTTCGAATGGAGCGGCGGAACACGACAAACAGCCCCAATCCACTCAGAAATACCAGTCCGGTTAAAGAGGGGGATAACCAAAAAGCCAGCGCAATCTGGATCAGCGTAAACATGACGGCTGTAGTCAGTTGAAGAAGCAAATTCGTTCCCTGACTGACACGCGCCAGTTCAGTCGTCATCACATGGCTAAAATCAGATTTACGCTGACGCAAATAAAAAGCCCACTGCGCCTTCATAAAGGAAGTGTACACGTCTACTCGCAGAGAACGCATAAAACGCTGCTGAATCCGCGAATTCAGGATGGATTGGTAACGCTGAAGCAAAGCCTGCCCTGTAAGCAGCACTACAAAAACCATCAACATTCCCGGCAACAGCCAGCTTTTAGGAATGAACGGCAAAAAATGATCCAATCCATCAGACAGAAATGGCATCCCTGAATGACCGACAAATACGCCGATGGCCGCCAGCATAGGAACAAGCATATAAATGCCAAAACCCTCAAGCAGGCTAACAATAATCATACATCCAATATTGAGAAATAACGCACCGCCGTTCACGCTATACAGCTTTGTCATATATAATCGCAGGTGAACCATAATGCACACTCCTTATCGAGTCAGTGCTTTGAAAATCGCCGCTTCAGCCAAAGAAATGGACGTAAAGGGATATACAAAAAATGCAGCTGGCGAGGCAGTGGAAAAACGGCCGAATCCCCCGTAGAAGGAAATAAACGGCTGATGAGGTAACTTAGTCTGTGTCTTGGCTCTTTTAAGGAAAGCAAGTAAGTGCGGCTGACCGGCTGATGGGCAGCCGCCGTGTTTCTGGTCATGACTTGGCTGGAGGCGACAGCTGGAGTAATGGGGGCACAACTGGTAGCTGTGCTCATCGGGCTATAGTCGTCGTTACTGACACCTTCTGTGATGCTAGTAACGCCACTGGTGGCAAGCATGGCTGCTTCGCCACAGGTACTACACAATGAAGGACCGCCATCCGGAGGGGCGGCCTCCGCTTGCTCCGCCAAAGCTCTGCTGTGCAGCAGCTCTGATGGAGCAAGCCTACCTGTACCCGACCCGTGGGCAATCGGGTATGGTGCGGGAACGCTGGCCTGCATGAAGGCCAGCGCGCTCAGCGCGAGCCTGTGCGCCTGCCGGGTAGCCGATACCGGACGCATCGGCTCTGGTATCGGCGTACCCAACAGCGCAACGGCGAGCGCCCAGGCCTGCCCGCCAGCAGGCAGGCCCCCGTAGCGGCGCATCATCGGCAGTAGCGCCTCCCAATCGACAGCACATACCGCAAGCCTGTCGATGTCAACCAGCCAGCGTAGCCTGAACCAGCCGTGACGCGCACCATGCGCACTCAAGTACAGAAATTGATGCTCGCTGCCAAGCGTATACATACAGGACGTCATGGCAGTCCTGTTGTCGGCAGGTGCCAACGGTACCATCCGACTGGCTCCTGTAGCTTTACCCATTTGCCGACAGCTCCACAGCTCGTCAAAAGAGGGTTCCCCACCCCCATCCGGGTGAAGACGCCAATGCAACTCTATCTCTACCCGTTTTTGCGGATGGAGGTAGGATGCATGATGGTCCTTCCATTTCCAACTGCCAAGGACACGCACTTCTCCGCTCTTGGACGCATATCCGGCTTCCTTCATCCATTGCTCAGCCTCATCCATATCGTCAGGGGCAATGAGTAAATCGATGTCCTTGGAGGTACGCAGAGAAACATCCCCGTACAATTGCTGTGCCAGAGCAGGACCCTTCAGCATAAGCACACGGATTCCATGAGTTATGAGCAGCCTGGTCAGACGCCCGGCTTCTGCTTGAAGATGAAGCATGCGAAGCGTGTTTCGATGATATTGCGCCTGAAGGTTTCGCAACAATTCTGCGGGAATGAACGGATGATTCAATGTTTTCAGTTGGAGATACACCGTAGGTACCACTCGATGGTGCTCGGTCAGACGTAAAAAGCGGACCCAATCCATCCCACGCAGCTGGGTAGCAGCAGTCTTATCCTGCCAATGAGAAACGTCTTTCCCCAATAGAGAGAGTAACAACGTTAATTCCTGATCCTCATTCCAATTCGCAAGTTCCAAAACAGACTTGGTGGGCATGCATTCTTCTCCTTCGATTCTTTGGACTTCTTTTGTCTCATCGCGTTAAAGTAAAGAACTACCTTTATCTGCCATATTTGTACTTGTATCCGTCACAGCACGTCTCCCGAATATCCCCACCACCGTAAATGCTTCCATCTCCCGTTTCCCCGTAACATAAATCGGTCCGCTACGTACCCATGCATGTGCGGCCAAGCGGCCAGCGGCATTTTTGGCTGTGCCCAGATACAGCGTGCAGTCCAGTTTTCTACGTCCCAGCAATGTCATTGCCGCAGCGGCTTGTACAAGACAACTACTGCGCCAAGGAGTATAACGGCTTGCCAGCTCCACAGCGTGCGAGATCTGCTTAATGGACTTCTCCTGCCTGACATCACACTGCCATGGAGTTTCTTCCATACTTATGCCCCAAATCCTTGAGTAATCCCATAAAGAACGACGCTGGCGTAGCCTCGCCCATCCCAGCTCCAGCCAGGCTTCCGGCAACAATCTCCTGACCTCTGGGGACAGGAGAAGAAGCCGTTGTATCCGCATATTATACCGACTCCCGTAGAAGCTTTAGCAGTCCTTCCCGCTCCAACTCAGCCACAAAGGTGTGTACCTGCTGTCTGCACTGTTCCTCGTCCACCTCATATTCGTTCGTCAGGACAGTTACGATATCGCCAAGTGAAGGACCGGATTCTGCCAGTTCCCAGATTCGTCCTCCTGTGAAGCCTAAGTTGTAATATTTACCAGTGTTAATGCTCATCATCACTTTTTCCCCGTCCATATCACTGACGTAGACCTCTTCACCGTAAATGACGCGATAATGGTCTTTAGCTGGATTAGTGGCTACCATAACTCTTCTCCTCCTTACGAATGATATCAAGTACCCGTTGTACAACCTCGGACGCAGTAAAGACGGAACTATCCCTCAGCAGCCGCCAGCCCTCTATTTTACGAGCCATCCTAGCCGCTGTATCAAACGACCATTCACTCAAACCCATTCGCGGAATAATCACCCTACGATATGTATGTTGTAGTAATGTATGCAAGCACTCAAGAACGTTCAAGGGCTGTTCCGTAACTGCCACTAACTCCCCTTCGCGCATCGACGCACGGATTGGTGAATCTGCCACTAGCTCAAATACGCCCCCTAAGGGCAGCGGATCGTTAAAAAATTCATCTACGGCGGGTACGGCATATTTATTCAGCTCATCTGCAAGCATACGCAGATCTCTGTATTGTGGCATTACAGAATTGCCATCCGTTAGGGATCGTATGTGGTTTAATGTGCGTGCATGCTTGTTCTCCCGTAAAGCCTCCAGTTGGAGCAAGCTATCCAACCCCAGCTTTTGCTGCGGATAAGCTGGATACACGATAGCTGAGGAAGCCGTAGCTTCTACAGCAATCACGTCATCACTAACCATCCGATAACCTGCCTGCCTAAAAGTAGCAGCCAGTGTCGATTTCCCCGTACCCGATTCACCCACAAATGCGTAGGCCCTCCCCCCAATGACGACCGCACTTCCGTGAATAGGTAATATTCGTCTTTGCATCAGCAGAACACCCATGCATGTACCCAGCACAAATAGCCGCACGGTGTCAGGATCGGCCCCGGAGAATATGCTTACCTCGATTTCCTTGCCTTCCCTGACGGCATAAATGGCCGTGCCTGGTATTTGGAACATAAATCGTTCATCCAGCATCACAAAATTGGCCTGTTCCAGCTGACCACTCCATGCAGTCAAATCAGCCTGTCGAATGACTACATCCTCTACTGCTTCCGGTGCTGCCAGGAGCAGCTCAGGCAGATTCAGTTCACTGGCAATCCTGAGTCCAAAGGCTGTATATTTCGTCCAACTAACATTTGCACTCCTGTCATGCACGGTAGGACTCACTCCTCTGTCCTTAAAAATCCCGTCTTTATTTCTTGGGCAAACCTCTAACCCGAAAGAAATAAAGACGGCTCTGTATTGAATACGAGTCCAATGGATTATGCTATTTTCGTTCATTCAATCGTTATCGGCCGAGCTGTTTGGCTTCCAGTCCAACATCGGCTACATGTATAACCATCTATTAGCTTGGATTATAAATATCGGCATCGTGGTCGGACACCCAATCAATCTGTCTCCAGCCTTTCCCCGCCATGGTCTGGCTAATATCCAGCACCTCTATCGTCGGTTCCTGCCATTCTTTTTTACTCATTTCATCACCTCCCCTCCAACGAATGACGAACTGTCCGTCCGGATCAATCTGAATCAGTTCAATCCACAGAGAAAACGGTACACGATCAGGCTATGCATTAGTAGTCGTATATTTGGATCAGACGCCTGTTCAGGGCGGGGGTGGCGAAGTTTCGCCATAGCCGTCTTTATTAACTCAATATTGAGATATTCAGCCGCTCGTAAATCATGACACATCAGTTGAAGCTCCCCCATAAACGTATCCCAGCAAGGAAGCATACGATGTAGCCAATCGGCAGGCTGCACGCCGCGTACCCGCTGGTTCAACCGAACGTCATCAGGTAGATGATCACGCATGGCTTTACGAATGAGGGCACGGTCCCGACCGTTTTGCACATACTGCTCAAAAGGCACCGATAAGCAAAAACGAATTACCCGGCTGTCCCCGGTCGGATCACGTTCCCATAGTCCATAACGTAGTGAAAGTTTGGTCGCGACCACACCATTTTTGTTGGCAATCGCCAAATTTGAGAACTTCTCTTTTCTCGTCTGATCGGCATTTTTTATCCAACCTGTTCCGCTCAATACAGGAATATCTTCTACATGCATTCGTTTGGCAAACTCCGGGTGAATCAGGGAAGGAACGGGACTTCGATTGCTACGCCGCAACCATGAATGAGATTCAAGTGAAGTCGCTTTTTTCAACATTACGGGGAGTAGATGTGACATACGCCTGCCCGTAAGCTTGCTGTACCGCCACAATCCCTGAAAGGATTGCAACCAGTGCAAACGACGAAACTGCCGGGCATAATAGTCTAGTGCAGGGCCCCACGATACGGTAAAGTTGCCTCGTGCCCCGGTCAACAGTACACCGACATTGTGCTCCTGTGCTTTTTCGTAAAAACCTCTGATCCAGAAGGAGTTTTCAAAATATTTGTAGGGTGCTTCCATGAGTTCCAGCCAAATATCAATTTCTGAAAACGGACTTTTCCCCTCAAAATCCATATAATTCTCGTGAATGTTGCCCACATAGCGAGCCGTAGACTGAATATAGCTTCGTTCGTTCGCCAGCAATGTAGGCGGTGTCCAGTCTGTAAAATCTTGAACAGGCACATAGCTGTAGGCATGCAGCGGCTTTTGTTGCAAATGCAGCGATGGCGCGGCAAAGCTGGCAACCGCTCCAGAATCCAGCCCTCCGCTTAAGGCAGCCCCTACAGCGCGATGCGTCCGTAGTCGGGCAGTGACCGCCTGTGTGAACACCTCGCGGAAAGCTTCTATGTACTCGCCCCCTGTTTTGAGCCGCAGTGGCTCTACCTCATCCAGACATGCATATTTATGAAGGGTTCGCTTTCCCTCCTCCATCGTGAACCAATGTGCAGGAGGAAGCTGATTGATATGCTTGTATGCGGTCGTTCCGATATCTATGGATTCCTGCATGGCCCGGATGGACAAAAATTCGGCCAGCCATGGCTCATGTAGTTCTTTTCGCAGAGAGGACAGGGCCAAAAGCGGAGCGACTACCGTGCTAAACGCGAATCCTCGGTCATGCTGGTAGATGTACAACGTACGATTGCCTGTCATATCTCGAGCACCATATAATCGATGTTCCTTGGCATCCCAAATAACAAAGGCAAAATCACCTATCAGATAACCGGCTGCATCCACTCCCCATTTGTCATATGCCAGCAAAATCAGCTCGCTGTCCGTGATATCTTGTCGCCGTTCCTGCTCAATTCCCAGCCGTTCAAACAGCTCGGAACGGTTGTCAATAATTGCATCCGCTGTGATTGCCAAATCTCTTAGCTCATCATGGAAGGGAAGACGCTCATGAACAGATTGCGGGGTCACATGCTGGGCATGACAACCCAAAAAAATAGAGCCTTCACACCAAGCGTATACGCGGTCAGCGGGATATTTTCGCAGAGCTTGCATCATTTTCCCGCCTTCTTCGGTGCATACGGACTCATGCCCAAAGCTATAGATTCCGGCAATCGCACTCACGTTCTTCCCCCTTTTTCTTTTCCTATACTTGATAACACTACAGACGCCAAGCGCCCGAGCTTACGGGAAAAAAGGCTGCGATATCGGAGACCTTGATTTGGGCGTTGATAGCTTTGGAGCTGAGCGATAAGACGGTTTCGCTCCTCATAGCTATGTGCCAACCTGTTTTCCAGGGATTGAATCCGCCGATCGTTCACGATCTGGTCCACATGCATCCTTGCCGGATCTTGAGGTGCAGCATGACGGGTTGCATTTATCACGAGTTCTCTGTTATCTGCATCCTGTTCTTCCAGCATCCGATAAGCTACCTTCCATTCAAAGCCGCTTTGCTGGAGGAATTGTTGTGTACGTCGACTCAGCAACTCTATATCCGGCTCATCTTCAAAGCGGACTCCAGTCATCTGCTCAGCCTGCTCCAGCTCTTCCGCGTAACCAAGCTGCTTAAACATGCGGGACCCAATGCTTCTGCAATACAGCTCAATTTCCGTTTTACTCAACAAGTGTTGCCAGCTATGTACCGAATCTTGATGCGCCTGCTCATGCTCTCCTACGAAGGGATCACCCGCTCCCATACTATAAAAAAGACTGGATTTGGGCGTATCCGCAAAGTCCCCGTACTTTTCCATCCCCAGCTCGTACTCGATTCCCAGAAAACCGCACAGCTTCTCGATCTCCATCGTTGGATTGGATACGAGTTGTTCATATCTAAGCGGGTATGCAAGTGGATGAGGTGTAGCAAAATAATGAGCATAACGGAATAAACCAACCGTAATATCCGTCATTTTCATATTAAAATGCGGACCCCCCAGTTCCTCCAGCAGTTGAAAACGTCCATGCCGTAGCTGATTAACCTTTTTGAATGAGGCCACAATGGCCAAAGGATTCCGGATAAGCCACAGCCTGCGGGCAGCAGGGAATAAACGGTCTATAAATTCTAAAACCGTATAGTAACGCGGGGATTTGTCGATAAGCATATCTGCTGTTGTTCCTTGAAGCAGACCATTATATATTTCAAGTGCATACGAACGGGAGGCCTTCTCCAATACATCGGGGGGGACCATACCTTCAAAAAATTGCCGAAGTATCCCTGTTCCTCCATATGGCCGTGCATGTGACTGAGGAAGATCATATAAACTGAGCAGGAACCACATTTCCTGCGTGGCAAACAGGCGGGAATGGTTTTGCAAAATGGCGGTAAGCAGCGAGCTTCCACTCCGAGGGACACTTAACAGGAATACCAGCCCTCCGCCTTGCTTTTCAATCAAGCAAACTCCTCCTCTACCTCTGCTCAAGACACTTTAATAGATACATATCGTATTTTTTATTATAAATTTATGATACATAATGTATCTTGTCAATCCCTTTGATGGATAAATTCAGCACTTCACGTTCATGTTAAACCATATGTAGATCTATGAGCTCAACAATCAGCCTATAAATAAAGATTTTGCTGCATATTAACCAAAGGAGGTAGCACTATGGGACAAGCTGTTAAAGGCACAATTACCATTGAAGGTCAGGAAATTCCTATCACAAACCCAGATAAACCGCTGTGGCCTGAAGCAGGCGTGACTAAGGCGCTATATCTTCGCAAGCTCGCGGTATTGGCTCCCTTCCTGCTCAAATATTGCCATCATCGTCTGCTGACCGTCATCCGCTGGCCACATGGGATTCATGGTGATTTTTTTTATCAAAAAAATGCCCCACGTCCTCGGCCGGACTATATTGAAACCGCTCTGCATGACGGTATTGAATATATTGTGCTCGGCAAATTGCCACAACTTCTCTGGCTTGGTAATCAGGCTGCGTTAGAATTCCACCCCTCTCTACATGAAGCGGGAAGCAAGCTGCCCTGTGAATGGATGATAGACCTTGATCCATCCAGAGAGGTGGAGCCACGTATTATGGAGGCCGCCTCTATTGTCGGTGAAGTACTGGCTTCGCTTGGTTTGGATTCCGTCCCCAAAACATCCGGGGCTACAGGTGTACAAATTATCGTTCCGATCCGTACAGGCATAACCTTCGACGAACTTCGCAGCATCGGGCTATTAGTCGGGCAGTTTGTGACAGAAAAGCACCCGCATCTGTTCACACTCGAACGGTTAAAGAAGGACCGTGGAACAGCCATCTATTTTGATTATTTGCAGCATTATCAGGGGAAAACTCTGGCCGCTCCTTATACCCCGCGGGCACGCCCCGGCGCTACGGTCTCTACTCCGCTAACCTGGGAAGAGGTACGGCAAGATGTATCACCACTTGACTACCATTTGCTGAATATTGAGGAACGACTAAACCAGGTAGGCGACTTGATCGACAAGGTTCCTCCCCAGCCCGTAGAAGACGTCCTCAAGCATATGCGCACCAAGGCACACCGAACCTGATCCATGCTTGGAAGAACAAAAAAGGGGACGAACCCCGCAGCCATTAGGCTGAGAAATTGTCCCCTTGCGCTAGTGTATTCCTTTTTTCTTAAAGCGTCCGCCCTTCACATCGTGAATGTTACCGATCGCAACGAAAGCGTGCGGGTCCCAATCTTCAACGATGCTCTTCAGCTTCGCTTCCTCCAGTCGGGTAATGACGACGAAAATCACTTTCTTGCTTTCGCCCGTAAAGCCGCCTTCACCTTCCAGATAAGTGACGCCCCGTCCAAGACGGTCTGTCAGGGCATCCCCGATATCACGGTATTTTTCACTAATAATCCAGACCGATTTGGACTGATCCAGACCTTCAATCGTAATATCAATCATTTTCATGGCGATATAATAAGCAATCATGGAATACAGGGCATTTGGCCAACCGAACACAAAACCTGCACTTCCCAGAATGAAGATATTAACGAACAGTACGATCTCACCGACCGAAAAAGGAGTTTTTTCACTGACGAGAATAGCTACGATCTCTGTCCCATCCAGCGAGCCGCCGGACCGAATCACAAGACCCACCCCAACACCGAGAATGACGCCCCCAAAAATAGCGCCGAGCAGCGGTTCGCCAGGAGTCAATGCACTTACATTGTGAAGTAACGCGGTTCCGATGGACATAACGACGATACCGAATAATGTGGATAAAGCGAAGGTTTTACCGATTTGTTTGTAGCCGATAAGTAAAAATGGAAGGTTCAACAGGGTCAGGAAAATACCGAGCGGATAGCCAGTAATCTTGGAGGCCATGATGGAAATACCTGTAACGCCTCCGTCAATAACGCCGTTAGGAACCAGAAATATTTCCAATCCCACTGCCATCAGAGCTGCACCAACCACAATCATGGCTGCACGCTGAAACAGGCGTTTTACTTTGTTCTTCGGATTAGCTGGAATTTTGCTGATCTTGGTCAACTCTCCGGTCACATCTGTGATCTCAGACAGATTTTGGACTTCCTTGCTCACTACACTCATATATAAATCCCCCCGTTACAGTATGGTATATTGGACCGAAAAAGGGGCTGCTATCCGCAGTCCCCTCTCCTTTACCGCGCTTGTGTTATATGAATAGTATACCATAAAACTGCGATTTTGCGCAAAAAAGTTAGCAAAGAGCACATAAATCACAATAAAGTGGGATTATAGCGATAAAAACGTCGAAAATCGCCTTTAAAGGAGTGGAGAGAGCATGCGAGTTAGAATTTCAGCTGTTTTCTGAGATCGAGGCCGTCTGCGGAACACGTTCAAATCAATGCGTGAGGAGTTGGAAATGTCCTCTACAAAATCTGCCGAAAGCCGTTCCAGCGCTGAATTAGCAAAAACTACAGCGGTCAACTCAAAATTATAGAAAAAGCTGCGCATGTCCATATTGGCGGTCCCGACCGAGCCGAGTAAATCATCGACAATCACCACTTTGGCGTGAATAAATCCTTTTCGATATTGGTAGAACTCCACCCCTGTCTCCAACAATTCTTGCACATAGGATAAAGACGCCAGATGAACCAGCTTCGAATCAGATTGGTAGGGAATAATAATTTTCACATCTACGCCACTGACTGCTGCCAGCTTGAGCGCCTCATGAATCCCCGGATCGGGAATAAAATACGGCGTCGTAATCCAAATCCGCTTTTTGGCAACCGTGAGCGCACCAAAACACATTTCCTGAATCGTATCCCATACCTGATCGGGACCGCTGCTCAAAATCTGTACTTCCTCATCCCCGGTGCAGGTATGTGGAGGAAAAAAATTCACATCCATCAATCTCTCCCCTGAGGCCAGCTTCCAGTCGCTAAGAAATGCATTTTGCAGAAAATAGACGCTATCTCCTTCAATCTGCAAATGCGTATCCCTCCAAAATCCCACTTTGGGGTATTTTCCGAGATAATCGTCGCCTATATTAATCCCACCCACAAATCCAATCATGCCGTCCACCACCACGATTTTCCTGTGATTGCGATAGTTAATCCGGCGATCCAAAGTGGCGAAAAACGGAGGTAGAAAATAATGAAATTCCACTCCCGCCTCACTACAGGTACGAATAAAGGAATAAGGCAAATTGTAACTTCCTACACCGTCCACAATGAATCGTACCTTTACTCCCTCACGTGCCTTGCGGATCATGACCTCTTGAAACTTTCTTCCAATTTCATCGGCCCGAAATATGTAAAACTCCACATGGATATGATGTTGCGCTTGTTCCATCGCTGTCAGCATAGCCTCGAAGGTTTCTTCACCGTTCGTCAGCACACGTGTGCGATTACATCCAGTCAACGGGTTTTCTGACATGCGAATTAACTGGTTAAACAGACGCTCCTGATGCTTGAAATGAGGATTATGCATTTGCTCCACCTGTTCAATCACTTTGGATTGCGCCCACAGACGCTCGCGAAATTCACGAAACAGCTGCGATCCCCCTTTTCGGACCATTTTGCGCTTCTGATAATCCTGTGCAACAAAGTAGTACACGACAAAGCCAATGAGCGGGAAGCAAAACAAAATAAAGAGCCAGGCTACCGCTTTGGACGGCTTGCGAAATTCAAAGAGCAGGATCGTCCCGGTCTGAAAAATAAAAACAATTAAAGCCAACAGCAACCACAGCATGTCTAAGCCTCCTTATATATCTTAGGATTTTGCAAAATCCTCATCTACGTTTTATACTAAGCTCCAATTTTTTTGACATGTTTGCCTCTTTAGCTGAATAGATAGTAACCAAGCACTATAGGAGCGATGTCCGGAAAGGAGCGATTATGAAAAAAGGAAGCCTAAATCGCCGGATGACCCTGCTTGTTATTCGGGATGCACAGCAACCGCCCAAGCAGCTACAATGCTCTACAGCCGCTGTCATTCTCGTCCCGACTCTTGTGATCGCGTCTATCTCTACACTCGTGATCGGGCTGCAAATCCGTTCTTCCCATATTATCTCCCAAATGGAAACGAATCTTGCTGTCCAGAGTTTGCAGATGGAGGTCACGGTAGCGGACAAGGATGCAGCCATTGGGCGACTACGGCAGGAAGTCATGGAACTGACGAATCAAGCCACCAATATTCGTGAACGCCTTCAGCGCGTAACAGAGCTGGAACAACAAATGCAGCAATTCATTCGTAAACACGGAAACTCATCTGCCACAAGTAACCATAAAAAGACCATGACGCCGCTCTCCTGGGATGCTTCCGGCCATATTGGAGGTGAACTGATCGCAGTGCATGAAAATACTGCCCTCCTAACTCGCCAGGCAATGGATGATTTTCAGGAGATCGAATCTCTGTTGGACACGGTGGAACGTACGGTTCCCCGCTCTATTCAGCAAGCAAATGCCGTGCAGCAGAATCTGGAGCGCAAACAAGCCGCACAGCTACTCCAGACCCGTAGGCTGGCTCTTGCCGAACAAGGGAATCCCTCCGTTTGGCCTGTAGGTTCACGGCGAATGACCTCCAGCTTCGGCTATCGCAGCGACCCTTTTACGGGTAGGTCTGCCTTTCATTCAGGCGTGGACATTGCCGGACAAACCGGTGATCCTGTCTATGCAGCAGGAGCAGGCACCGTCTTGGAGGCTGCTTCTAGCGGAGCCCGCGGCAAGTGCATCATCATCCAGCATCCTGACGGACTCCAGAGCTGGTATATGCACCTGAGCGGCATGCAGGTGGCTCCGGGAGATCGTGTCCACAAAGGACAGACCATCGGTCTGTTAGGAAGTACCGGGAGAAGCACGGGACCTCATCTTCATTTTCAGATCGTCAAGCATAACCAACCTGTCGATCCATTACTGTATGTACAATGAGGACTTTTCAAAATCCTTACAATAAAAGATTGGGGGAAAACCATCATGTTCAAGGAATCCAAAAAAAAGCTCTCCGCCCCAGCTATGGATACACTGCTCGCTAATGGCACCAGCTTTGAAGGTACAGTTGAGGCAGAGGCCAATATTCGGATTGACGGTCATTTTCAGGGCGATATCCGCAGCACTCGTACTGTCGTCATTGGAGAATCTGCTGTGGTACGTTCGGACATCATCGCACAAGACGTCATTCTTGCCGGTAAGGTGTTCGGCAGCATTACTACAGAAGGACGACTGACCATTACGCCGACAGGTGAACTGTACGGAAATACGGCGACCGCTGCATTGGTCATATCTGAAGGCGGTGTACTGGACGGCACAAGTCAAATGAACCGAACAAAGGATGTAGAGTTGTCAACTTCTACAGATGAGTCAAACGACGAAACCCAATCTAGTTTCAGCAAAAACAGGGAGGACAGCCAAGCCGATCTGCAATCCGAAGCAGGATAAAATCAATATACACTCACTCCATTAAACCCAGTGCGTTCTCCATTCATTCCATAATATCCTCCACTCTGCGTTCCAAAAATAATTGGTACACCTTACGTATGACAATTTTTCCGCACATATACAATGGAATCACCAAAATGATGCCCAGAATCCCGAGCAGGTCGCCACCAACCAACAGTAAAATAACGACTGTCAACGGATGAATATCCAGCTGCTTGCCAAAAACTATAGGTGACAGCCAATTATCCTGAATTTGCTGTGCAGCAATCACCACGACCAGCGACCAGAGCGCCATCGAAGGTGATTCGAGAAATCCAATAATAACTACAGGTATAGAAGCAGCCACTGCCCCCACATAGGGAATAAAATTAAGAAAAATCGAAATAACGGCGAGCAGCAAGGCATAAGGCAAACCTATAATTAAAAATCCAAGGAACATCATCACACCCAACGCGACATTGATCAGCACCCGACTCACGATAAAGCTGCTGAGCGCGCTATCGATATCTTCCATGACCTCTAACGCGTCTTTGTGATATTTTTTAGGAAAGAAGTTTAGCATTTTAGGGCCAAATTTGCTCCCTTCCTTAAGCATGTAATAGAGCAATATGGGAAAAGTAGCCAATACGATAAAAAAGTAGGATACGAACGATACCAGCTTTACCGAGTAATCAGACAGTGTCGAAAAAGCTTCGTTCAACGTATCTGACAGTTGTGACAGCGGGTCTTCACCCGGAGGCAGCACTTGTCTCAAGGATTGATTATGCCGCCATTGGCTCAATTGATCAACCAGACTTTTAATGAGCTTCGGCGCATTTTCAAATAAATTGGTTACCTGATCACGCAGCGTAGGCCACACACCCCATGAGAAAACAAACAATAACACTCCAATGACCAAATAAATCAGCAAAATGGAGATAGATCGTTTGATTTTTCTACGTTCCATTACATCTACAATCGGCCTCAATAAATAATAGAGGAAAAAAGATAGCATCAACGGCACAACCAGCAAGCTGACCAAAGATACGAGAGGACTGAATATAAAGCTTACTTTGGTGCCCAAGTAAATGATGAGTAATAGCATGACAATACCAGTAGTCAGGCGAAAAAAACGATTATTTTGCAGCATATCATGCGGCCCCCCTCTGTTCTGTTCTCTCTACCTCTTTAAACGCAAAATGACCCTATTGATTGATTGTTGCTGAAAATAGATTACAATATACCCCTACACTCAGAATGTGTAGCAAAAATGACATAGATACAGGATAAAATAGTGTTAAATGAGGATTTTGCAAATTCCTGAAATAATAAAAGGACGTCCAAATGCTAGGCATTTGAACGTCCTTTGTGTTACTCTATGGCACTTCCATTTAGGTCGAAACATCCCGTTTTACGAAAACCACCCAGGCAATGGCGATAAAAATCACATAATAGGCGGCCAGCACGGTGAGCGAAAAGGTTAGACTGGAACTTACTGTACCCGGCGGCATATCTAGATATTTTTTCAGATCCATATGTGTAAATAGTACGTATTTAGTCCATTCATAACGATCTGTGCTGAACAAGCCAATAGAGTTATAGACTGTTTTGGTGAACATCATGAACAACGACAGCCCAATCGCCAAGGCACTGGAACGGAAAACTGCGGATAGCATAAATGCAAAGGCCATCGTCACGAATAAGGCGATATAGCTATACAAAAAGTTCAGCGTTACATAAGATATCGGATCACTGAACAGCGGAACAGAACCCGCTGGTGCATCTTTGGATAACATCAGCCATGAGGACAGCGTAACCATCAAGATCAAAATGATCGTTCCGAGCAAACTGAACAAAATCACGGATATATACTTGGACAACAATATTTTGCTGCGAGTCCAAGGTCGGATGAGCAACAACTTAATCGTTCCCCATGTAAATTCGCCGGCCACCGAATCAGCGGCTACAATGACCGTAAACGTCGTATTGAGGAAAAATGTAAACAACGTCGTCAACGCAATTCCATCCCACACACTGACCTGATCGGAAACCAGGGAAATCAGCATCGGAATCGCAGCCGTGATGACCGCCAGCAGACCCAGCATAATCCATGTGCGCACACGCAGGTAAATTTTCAGATTTTCGTTATGTACCAGCTTGAAGAAATCAGCCAATGAACCCGCCTCCCGTCACTTCCAAAAATTGATCTTCCAGCGTACGGGCAATCGGGCGAATCGCATATACTTTAATTCCGTTTGCAGCCAGCAGGCTGTTCATCTCTGCAATCTGTTCCCGCTCCAAGTGAAGCAGCAGTTGATTGCCTTCGACGCGCCCTGCTCCAGCAAGCGCATAAGCTTGCTCGGCATCATTTACCTCAAAAGCAATTTCTGCCGTCTGCACTTCCTCCCCTGTATTCTTCAGCTGCTTGATATCAACCAGCCGTCCGCTCTGAATAATGGCTACACGGTCGCACATCAGCTCCATCTCAGACAACAAATGGCTTGATACGAACACGGTAATTCCTTCCGTACGGGTCAATTGACGCAAATAATCCCGCAGTTCTCGAATACCCTGCGGGTCCAAGCCGTTGGTCGGCTCGTCCAGCACGAGCAGCTTCGGTCGATGCAAAATCGCCTGAGCTACCCCAAGTCGCTGCCGCATCCCGAGCGAGTAGGTTTTTACTTTATCATGAATTCGGTTTCCGAGTCCCACCAAACGAATCGCTTCATCCACGCGCTCTGGGGTCACCCCAGGAGACATTCGCGCAAAATGCTGCAAATTTTGATAGCCTGTCAAAAACTTGTACATCTCCGGGTTCTCAACAATCGCGCCGACATGGGAAACGGCCTTCTCAAAATCGGTATTAATGCTGTCTCCACAAATATGAATGTCGCCCTTGCTGATCGAAATCAGGCCAACCATCATACGGATGGTAGTCGTTTTTCCCGCACCATTGGGTCCGAGGAAACCAAATACCTGTCCCGCCGGAACCTCCAGCGTCAGATCATCCACGATCGCTTTTGAGGAAATGATTTTACTCACACCCTCCATACGTATGACGGGAACCTGTCCTGTCGCTTGCTGCATACTATGAAACTCCTTCCATCCGGAGTGAAGCTGTTATCCATTTTACTGTACATTTCCGGTTTTGGAAGTATTGTACCATATTTAACCTTTTAGAAACACCACGCAACCTCTATTCCTTGTCCTTGTATATCCAAAGCACCCGCCATTTCTCATCTTCCTGTGTCACATAACAAGGCTGTACGATATCAAAATTACCGAATCGGGTCTTGTAATGCTGAGTGACCGTAATACGGTAAACCTTCCCTAACTCTTCTCCATTCGGATCGGTACGAATGTCATACTCAGCCTGCGGCTCCCCCAGTTCAAACGTGAACGTATCCGTCCCCATATCCTGCATAAAAACGTGCGCACGCTGCTGTACATACGTAGATTTCTCGAATTTCTTTTTCATTTGCGAATGAAAAAACTCCCATGAACCTCCGAAATTTCCCGATTGCTCCATAGTGTAAAACTCGTTCAGTGCTTCTACCGCTTGATCGCCCTCGCCTGTAGACATCACCCCACGCAGACCCAGCCACAGCAGCCATAACAATCCACATATGATGGCAAAATATAATAGCTTACGGACGAACGCCGAAGCCGCTCTCCTTCTAAACAGCACACATTGCCCCTCCCTCTGTTGGACTATACCGAATTCTTTACAGATGTATGTGGGACAAGCCTTGTTTAGAAGTCTTTAGAAGAAAATAACGGGTGACCTCCCAAATAGGGCACCCGTCTACATAAGGCTTACCTAAGGCGATATGGCCGTGGTAAGCATGTGCTTCTCCAGCACTCCATGGAGACGCTGGCGTTCCTGCTCCTCCACAATGTAATAATATACACCGTTGATTTTACGCCCATGTCCCTTCAGTTCAACGGTATCCGTCTGCTTGAGGGACGGACCGATCCGGGTCAGGAAAGTGGTCATATCGTCAAAGGTAATGTCTGTGCGAATCTGCTCCCCCGCTGCTTCCAGTATCGGCTTTACCCTCAACAGCCCTTCCTTGCTGATGGACTGGGTCAGAATTTGCTTGAGTAGCTCCCGCTGGCGGGCATTTCTTCCGAGATCCCCACGTGGATCATCGAATCGCATACGGGCGTAGGCCAACGCCTCAGCCCCGTTCAAGTTCAAATTACCCTGCGCAAAATGATGGCCCTCATATTGAAAATCAAGTGGATTATAAACCTCGACTCCCCCCATAAGGTCCACCATTTTCGCAAACCCTTCCATGTTCATCTGTACATAGTAATCTATCGGATGGTTCAAAAAATGCTCTACCGTACGGATCGACATATCCACGCCCCCAAAAGCAAAAGCGTGATTGATTTTGTCCTCACGCCCCTTGCCGATCAACTCTGTTCGCGTATCACGCGGAATGTTGAACATCAACATAGAGCCTTCATCAGGGTTAACAGACAAAACGATCATCGTATCCGATCGTCCTGGATCGTGAGGCCGCCGATCTACGCCCAGCACCAGCACGGTGAACGGCTTGAACTGGGAGATGGCTGCCGGATTGGGTATACTTGATCCAATGTCTGTACCTACAGATCGCCCTGCTCCGCCCGTTGCAAGGGTAGAAACCGCCCCAGGCTGCACGATGCTGCGCGGATGATACATCGCATTCGCCGCTGTTTTAAAGGAATGATACACATAAGCGGTGTAGGCAGTAGCCCCTACGAGCAATAACGCCGCAGCCCCCAATGTCACCTTCAGCCATCGTTTCATACGCAGCCTCCCCTTTACGGATTCACTACAGACTGATGACGATCTACATCCAGATTGTTCATCTGTGGCCTGCCGACAGAATAGTATGCAAAGGCGGATTGTCTGATTTGCTCCTCGCTGTACACATTGCGTCCGTCAATCATAATTGGATACTTCATAAGCTCATTCAGCTCACCCAACCCGATATCACCAAATTCTTCCCATTCCGTCAATAGACACAGTGCGTCACATCCCTCTGCCGCTTCTCGTGCGCTATCTGCCCACGTTACTTCCGAGCTGTCCAGCAGTCTGCGGAAGTTAGCGGTAGCGATTGGGTCATATGCACGAATTTGCGCCCCTGCCTCCAGCAGCGACTGCATGATATCCAGCGCCGGGGCATCTCTTACGTCATCTGTATTCGGTTTAAAAGCCAGTCCCCATATACCAATCGTAGCTCCCTCCAGATCACCCAGCGCCTCTTTCAGCTTACGAATCACGTTAAAACGTTGCCCCTGATTCACTTCTACCACAGATTTCAGCAGCTTGAATTCATAGTCCACGTTACCTGCAATTTGGATCAGAGCTTGTGTATCCTTGGGAAAACAGGAACCCCCATAGCCGATACCAGCAGACAAAAAGGAGGAACCGATCCGCTGATCCAGTCCCATACCATGTGCCACGCGTGTAACGTCTGCGCCCACCTTTTCGCAAATATTTGCAATCTCATTAATAAACGAAATTTTGGTCGCCAAAAAAGCATTCGACGCGTACTTGATCATCTCCGCCGAACGGATATCCGTGGTTACGATATTTGTCGTCAGCGGCTCGTGCAGTGTAGTCAGCACAGCGGACACATGCGGATCGGAAGCTCCGATGATGATTCGATCTGGCTGTAGGGTGTCTATGACTGCTGAACCTTCACGTAAAAATTCGGGAACCGAAGCCACACCAAACGGATAATTTGTGCGGCTCGCAATCCAATTTTGAATACGTTCGTTCGTTCCGACAGGCACCGTGCTTTTGGTGACAATTACTTTGTAGCCATTCATGGCGTCTGCCACCTCGCAGGCGGCTTCTTCAATATAGGACAGGTTCGCTTCTCCGCCTGGCAGTGAAGGCGTGCCGACCGCCAAAATAACAATTTCGGCTGCCTCCACCGAAGCAGCCGTATCTGTTGTAAAGCTTAGTCGGCCTTGTTCTACATTATCTTTAATTAGAGCCTTTAATCCCGGTTCATAAATCGGCACCCCACCTGCACGCAGCTGATGAATTTTATCCTCATTCTGATCTACACAGACGACGGTATTCCCGAGTGCGGCAAAACAGACCCCCGACACCAGCCCGACATACCCTGCACCAATTACACATAACTTCAAAGCAACTCCCCCTTTTACATGCTGTCTCATTGCATCCTGCTTTTACCGACTTCACTTCTCTATATCTCTTCCTGCAAGCCGATTATGATAAAGCATAAGCCGTTTGTTTTGCCGATAAGATTTTAGAAAACGGTATACATACATCGGATTGTTATAGGCATACCTCTTCCATAATCGCTTCGGTTCACAGATCAGACGATACAGCCACTCCAGCCCCAGCTTTTGTATCGCTAGTGGCGGTCTACGAACCTTTCCAGTGATATAGTCAAAGGCCGCCCCTACTCCAATCATCACGCCATGAATGCGGTCTTTATTCCGATGCATCCATATTTCCTGCTTCGGGCAGCCTAAGCTGACGAATATGATATGCGCGCCAGACGCATTGATTTCATCAATGATCCGCTCCTCCTCATCTGGGTGAAGCTCACGAAATGGTGGTGAAAAGCTGCCCGCGATGCGGATTCCAGGGTAATCCTGTTCTACTCTTTCTTTTAAGCTATCCAGCGTATCCGGCGTACTGCCGTAAAAATATATACTTACCTTCGTCTGTGGCGCACGTTCGCACAACTTGAGCATCAGACTGGGACCATCTACCCGATCCTGACGCTCAAATCCGTACAGCTTGAGCGCCCATACCAACGGCATACCATCGGGAGTACACAGATCGGCTTGAGTGAGCGCTTCGTGGAACTCGGAATGATTCCCGGCTGTGACAATGGAATGCGTGTTGCAAATACAAACATAGCCGTCCTTTCGTTCGACTGCCCATTGTTCCAGCATGTGTACCGTCTCCTGAAACGTAAGTGCTGCAATATCTGCATCCGCAATCCTTCCGACTCTATATTGGGGCAGCTGCTTCATAATCACGCTCCTCCATCGCCTCGCTATATATCGCCATCAGCTGCTTCACATTCACTTCTTCCGTATAGCGTGCAGCGTAGTTTTCCGACACCTTCTGTCTCATAGCTGCATAGTTTTCATAGGCTACTGCACAGCGAATCACAGTCTTTATATTTTCCAAATCATCATGTTGAAAATGGAAACCCGTCACCCCGTCCTCTACGACTTCCTCCAGTGCGCCGAGCCGGCTGCATAATACCGGAGTTCCAACAGAAAAAGACTCTACAATCGTCATGGGAAATCCTTCATACCAAATGGAAGGCACCATGACATACATGGCCCGGCTCATGCAATCCAGTACCGTGTCTCCATCCTGCTTACCGAGAAACCGAACATCTTCCTGCGGATAAGCAGCGGTCAATTCAGCCTTTTCCGGACCATCCCCAATGATGACCAGTCTCAATCCCCCCCGATCTTCCAACTGTGACCAAGCTTTCAGCAGATTGCGAACCCCTTTTTCAGCAGAAATCCGCCCCACGAACAATAAATAACGATCATTCGGGTCATATTGGGTTTTCACTGTTTTATGATGGACAAAATTTGGCTTTACCGCGATACGATCCAGTGGAATACCGCTTTCGGCAAATTTGTCCCGTGCAAATTCTGTCAGCGCAATATAGCGACTTACCTTGTGCTGCCATGTGCCGATCAGATCGTTGAACTTAATCATCGCCGCTACCGGAATCGTCTGAAGCTGTGAACCTCGATAGCATCCATGACGGATGGAATGCAGCAGCGTGCCGTGCAGGCATTTTTCACAAACCTTATTCCCTCGCATAAAGGTTGCCGCCGGACAAATTAGCCTGTAATTATGCAGTGTCTGGACAACCGGAATCCCCAGCCGTTCACAGGCATGATAGACCGAAGGAGATATAACCGGGAAAAAATTATGCACATGTACCACATCCGGCTTCACCTGTAAAAGCAGCTTCTTGATTCTTTTGAATTCCGGCAGAGACCATGCCGCCTCTACCGCCAGCTTTGCCATGTTCACTAGCCCTCTGCTTTGAATGCTGTCGTTGTGCACATAGTAATGCTCTGTCTCTATTCCTCTGGAACGCAGCATAGCTGATTCTTGCTCGACAACCTTGTCTTCTCCCCCGCTTTGCTGATAAAAGTTATGGATGATCAGCACCTTGCTCACAGGAGGGCTCATCTGTCTGCTGACCTGTTGGCTCACGTGGCGGCCCCTCTTTCCTGCGTTGATTGCATAGCGTGGTTCGAACTTCTGGGCTTGATCCCTTGATGGCTTACTATTTCATCCGCAATGTGATCCCACGACATACGCTCGACCGTAAGGAAGGCCTTCTCCGCCATACTTCGTCTCAGCTCAGCATTATCCAGCAAATCGCCTATTCGACCAGACCATTCCTCTTCTGAAAAGCTTCTCAGCATCACTCCGCTCACTCCGTCCTCAATCAAGGTAACCGAGCCCCCGTTTACCGAAGAGATAATCGGGACGCGAAACAGCATGCTTTCCAGCAGCACCATACCAAAAATATCGTATTGGGTCGGAAACAGCATCACATCCGCCGCTCCGTAAACCTGCCACAGATGACGTTGCTCCACTCTTGAAAAATGTATAATACTGTCCGTTATTCCCAGTTCATGAGCATATGTCCAATAGCGGTCTGTGTCCGTCTTCCGTCCATCCCCGACCATTAACAAAAGGCAGCTAGGATGCTTTTGGAGTACCCTTTTGAACGTAGTCAGCATAAAACGTATATTTCTCCGTTCCTCCAATACACCAACATACAGTAGCACCGGACGATCTCCGATTCGACGCAGCTCATTTGCGACCTCACGGTTTTCCTCACGTTCTCCGCTTATGTCTTCACTGTTGTTACTGGTGTCACTATCGAATGCTCTCTCTACTTTACTGCGATCCAGTCCAACCCCAATCGTAACCACGTTGTCAAAACCTTTATTCTCCAAATAGCGTTTGGCAAGATCGGATTTGACATAGGTACGGCGTAGAGATTTTGCTACCTTCGGCAGCAGCATAATATCGTATAGTTTGCGGATCAGTGCGTGCGTGTTATCTCGGTATGGGCCGTGATACAACGCCAGCTTATCAGGACATTTGCGGGAAAGCAGATAGGTCATGATCTGGTTGTATTCTGTAGTAATGATTAGACCATAGGCATCCAGAAAAGAATCTTTGAGCACATCTCTGTAGATGCTGTTGCTTAAGAACTTAAACCCGTGGAGCCAGATAATACGCAAGGTGCATCCTTCGTGACGGTAGACCTGTTCCAGATGGGTTTCTTTACGATCGTTGTAGTAAACAATATCGCAATCATAGCCTTTTCGAACGAGTGCTTTGCCCAAACCGACTTCCTGTAAATTGTATGAGTCCCCGTTCACTTTGCTGGCAAAATTGCGGAGATACAATATTTTTTGAATCATCATCAGGGCTCCTGCCATTTCATATTGGGTGAGTTATGGAGCACGGAGGGTTCAGAGAACGCTGGACGTTCCATTTGATCTTCCGATCGCTGTTGCAGTGGGATTCCTGGATATATAAAACATTCCGAGGTAAGAATCCCACTGCAAAGGCGAACGCTAGCGCTTCTTCAGATTCAAATGGACCGCTCCGCTACTGGCCGCCGGGTCTATAAAGTCACCCCATTTCAAAAAAGGGAATGCTGGGCATGAAGTGCCCCCCGCTGCGCGGATATACGCGAGCGAATGCACGCAGGGCGTTGACTTCGCGCTACCTTGTATACCGATCACATTAGCGATAAATGATTGAACAGCATAGAGCTACTACCACTGGGCTGACACAAGACCTTAACGATGGCTAGATTGTCGCCTGCTAAAAGATTGCTATCCACCAAACGCTGTCACCCTGACAGAGAACGGTACAGAGCATTAATTTCGCCGGCATGCATGCCCGGCGAGAAGTTCGCGGCGATAAGGCGAAGCTATCGCCAGGCGGCTCTTACCTCCTCCACCTTATGGGCTGGGGGAAATTCTTTTTGGCGGCGGTGGGTAGCGGAGGGTGAGGATTTGAATCTGGAGAAGCGTCAGCGTTCGCCTTTGACGTGGGATTCCGCCCTCTTACAGGGCCTATTCAATCCAGGGAATCCCTCGTCAACAGCGATCGGAAGATCAAATCCGCCCCGAAGCGGCCTTCCATCCACAATAGTTGCTCCAGGATCAAACCCGCCCCGAAGCAGTCTCTCCCCTCCAAACCGAATGCTCACGCTGCCTTTCCTCCGTCATCTGCATATTAAAATGATCTGCCCCTTTGAGCTGGGCAGCTGCCATATCCGCCACTAGAGACACACTCGATTCCATCGGCACAAATCGGTATTTGTAGGCCGTAAGCCGATGATCCGTTTCGTGAAATAAAATATCCTGAGCGTAATTCCCCCATCGGTCCTTGGGCATCAAATCAATGGTCATGCCGGCATGCGCAGAGGGCAGCAGCATATTAGAGCCGTGGATACCGATTACTAATCGGCTGGCTGCGTATACCTCGCAGACCCGCAGCTCACTTTCCCGGTCGAAGCGTGTGACACGCTCATCAGAAATCCATGCCGGGAAGCTCCCGGTACGCCCAAGTCCAGCGACTGTAAAACGATGATCTGGGAAGCTTTCTTTTAGCCTGCGGAACAGCCATATGATTTTACTGCGCTGATGATAAATTAGCGGTTTTAGCCCACGTTTGAGCTGCGGAAATTTCTGTACCGCTCTTGCGATATGATGGCTGCCGCTCCACAAGCGATCTTCCCTCCATACGAAAGTAATGCGCGGCTCCGACTCACGTCCCTCGTCATAGCGGGAAACACCTGTAAACTGCTCAATATCAAACTGATTGGGATGTGAATATGCCGGGCTGACATACACCTCATCAAAACGCATCAGTTCCTCAATCATCCGATGATGTAGTACAGGATAAAAGTTACGTGCCCTGCTGAATGGCACATCAACCGTCCAAATTTCAGACACATATGCTGGCACCATCCACTCCAGCGACTTTTGCACAATGACGATAATTCCCAGGTCCGGGGATTGCTCGTATTCGCGTTGCACATTGAGCAGCTTGAGCAATGCATGACCATACAAATAATCCATAGTGTTGACGATGATTACACGTGTAGAAGCTTTCATTTTATGCACGGTCATGCCGACTGCTAAGTCATAGGAAGGATTCATCAACGATTGCCGCAAAGGCTCTCCGAGCCATTTTCTCGACTTCGCATCACCGGTCAAAATATAGTCAGGCATTTCTACACGATAAGGTGAATACGTGGCATGACCGACCCTCATGTCCTCGAGATATTCGCGTCCGCACCCCTCACACGCAGTACTGACACATACATGGATTCCCTGCCACAGCACCTCTCCACCACGTACCTTACCTCCACAATGCGGGCACTGTTCCTCATGCCGAACAAACGGTTTAATGGGTATCATGATTGTTCTCTCCAACTTTCGGTACTGTAATTTGAACACGCCAGAAGGTCAGGATGGACTTTATCATCCAACCTAAATTAGATTTAACTTCCTTAAACAGCAAATCTAATAGAAATACAGATATCGTAAAGGACAAGATTGTCGCCACTAACGACCCTCGGACACCAAGCAAAGGGATTAGCGCGTAATTGAAAGCGATATTCGTAACCGCCCCTACCACCGAGGTCAGCAGCGTGTATCTAAACAAATTTTCATTGGTAATAAACAAGCTTTTAGCAACACTGAAGTTGGTGAAAAACAGACGAATCGCAAACAGAGACAACAGCGAACCTGCTTCGGTAAATTCTCTCCCATACAGCACAACCACTACCCATTGGGATAGAAAAAATAAAGGTACCGAGGTCACAAGAAAGCATATAAACATCAGCCGATACACCTTGGACAATGTCTGCCTGTATTCGTCGCTTCCTTTCTGCTTGGAACGCGTCACCACCGGAGCATAAGCCGTCGTCAGAACGACCGGAATGAAGCCCAGCACTTCGATGAGTCGGAGTGCAACGGAGTATTGCCCGACCGCAGCATTCCCCAGCAGTTCACCGATAATGACTTGATCGATCCGTGCCTGTACATATACAGCGGAGGATGACAATATAAGCGGCCAGCTGTGATTCATGATTCGGCGAGCTGTGGTTAAGCGGAACGTCCATCGGTTCACACGTCGTCCTTCCTTATGGAAGAAATACAGCAGTAGCAAGCTTCCCAACAGAAACTCTCCATGAGCACACAACGCTACCAACCATATCGGAACACCGGACAACAACAGAATGATTTTGATGGTGGAGCCGAGAACAAAAGCAGTATTCTTGGCAACGACCGTGTATTTGGACAGCATCTGCGCACGAAACCAGTAGTCGATGATATCAAACAATTGAAATATCGAGGCCGTAGCCAGGATCAGATTGATCAACCGCACTGAACTATCTTCCGGTCTGAGCAGTGAAATGAAGGAATAGGACAGTACAATGGCTATCAGAGTACCTACCAATTTCAGCAGAACCGCCGTCCCCAATAGCTCATGCTCATCCTTGGGGTCTTTGACAAGATCGCGTACTAATATAGAATCAAAGCCAAGGGTCGTGAAAATCAGAAACATCCCGAAAAAGGATTCCGCATAATTCCACTTTCCCAGTTCCTCAGGTCCCAACACTCTCGCCATGATGATGCTGACTGCCAGGCCAAACACCATGCGAATCATTTTGTCACCGAACAGCCAGGATGTATTCACCAGCAAACTTCTGCGCGGTTTGGCGCGTTTTTTGACTAATGTCATAGGTTTTACTCCATCTTAAAAAATGACCTTTCGCACAGCCTTATAACCTGCTGTTCTGTCAATGCAGCTGCAATCATGTACAGCGAAGAGACCCCCGCTCAGGCGGGTGGCCTCTCCATCTCTTACACGACGACAGAAGCTTCAACTGCAGCCTGCCTTTTTACCCGCTCCAAGTCTGTATCCACCATCATATGAATGAGCTGCTCGAAGCCTACTTCCAATCGCCAGCCCAGCTTTTCTTTCGCCTTGGCACAATCGCCGAGCAATAAATCTACCTCTGCCGGACGGACAAATTGAGGATCAATTACGACGTAATCCTCATAATTTAAACCTACATGGGAAAAGGCAATTTGCAGCAGTTCACGTACAGAATGCATTTCTCCTGTGGAAATGACGTAATCATCCGGTTGATCCTGCTGAAGCATCAGCCACATCGCCTTTACATAATCGCCTGCAAAACCCCAGTCTCGCAGTGAATCCAAATTTCCCATGCGCAGCTCCTGCTGCAACCCTAGCTTGATACGAGCTACCGCATCCGACACTTTACGCGTTACAAATTCCAGTCCTCGGCGTGGCGATTCGTGATTGAACAGAATGCCAGAGCAAGCAAACATATCAAAGCTTTCGCGATAGTTCACTGTAATCCAATGGCCGTACACTTTGGCGACACCGTAGGGACTACGTGGGTAAAACGGAGTCGTTTCTGTCTGGGGTGTCTCCAGCACCTTACCGAACATCTCGCTGCTTGACGCCTGATAAAAGCGCGCTTCCGGTTTGGCAATTCGAACCGCCTCCAGCATATTGGTGACAGATAGCGCTGTAATCTGCCCTGTAGCCAACGGCTGCGGCCACGAGGCCGCTACAAAGGATTGAGCAGCCAAGTTGTAGACCTCATCCGGGTCGGACTGACGGACGGCTTCGATCAATGAAGCCAGATCGGTCATATCGCCGGAAAGCCAATGAATGTCATTCTGGATATGCGCTACATTTTCAAAGTTCGGTGTGCTGGTTCGTCTGCGCACCCCGTATACCTCATAATCCTTCGACAGCAGTAACTCAGCCAGATAGGACCCGTCTTGTCCGGTAATCCCTGTGATCAGCGCTTTTTTCATTCCAATTCCCCCACCGTTTTTTATTGTTCAACCAGATCCAGGCCTTGAAATGCCTGATACACAGACTTTAATCCCTCTTCTAGTGAAATACGCGCCGACCAGCCCAGTCCGGAAATACGGGATACATCTACCAACTTACGCGGCGTTCCATCAGGGGCGGAGGTGTTATAGGTAATTTCTCCCTCATAGCCGACTACATTCTTCACTCGTTCAGCCAGCTCACGAATGGAGATATCCTCACCTACGCCGATATTTACAATTTCATTTCCCTCATAATTGTTCATCAGGAACAGACAGGCTTCAGCCAGATCATCAGAATGAAGAAATTCTCGGCGCGGCGTACCAGAGCCCCATACTTCTACAGTCGGAGATTGATTCAGCTTGGCTTCATGAAACTTGCGGATGAGCGCAGGTAGCACATGAGAGGTCTGGAGATCAAAATTGTCGCCCGGACCGTATAAATTCGTCGGCATCACAGAAATAAACCGAGTTCCATACTGACGGTTGTAAGACTGACACATTTTAATCCCGGCAATTTTAGCAATCGCATAGGCCTCATTAGTAGGCTCCAGTTCACCCGTAAGCAGATATTCTTCTCGCAACGGCTGCGGAGCAAATTTAGGATAGATACAGGTAGAGCCGAGGAATAACAGCTTGCCTACATTCGCCCGGTATGCCGCATCAATCACATTCGTTTGTATAAGCAGATTGTCACGGATAAAATCAGCCGGATATTCGTTATTCGCCAAAATCCCACCAACCTTGGCCGCTGCCAGAAATACATAATCCACAGGCTCTGTTTCAAAAAAATGATCTACGGCCTCTTTATTGCGTAGATCCAGTTCACGGCTTGTGCGAGTAATAATATGACGGTAACCCGCATTCTGAAGCGCTCGGACAATAGCGGAACCCACCAGTCCGTTATGCCCTGCTACATATATGTTGGAATGAAGATCCATACTTATCCCCTACCTTCTTTGTGAAAATGAAAGACTTTAATACGCATCCTTGGAGCCTAGCAGCACACGAAATGTTTTCAGCATAATGATCATATCTGTGCGGAAACTGCGTCTGGATATGTACTCCAAATCCAGTTCTACCATCTGGTTAAAGCTTAGATGATTACGACCGCTGATCTGCCATAGACCGGTGCAGCCTGGTGTAACCGTCAGACGCAGCTTATCCCTCACTGTGTAATTATGGACTTCTCTTGGCAACGGGGGTCTGGGTCCTACCAGACTCATCTGCCCACGCAGTACATTGAACAGTTGTGGCAGCTCGTCGATGCTCGTTCTGCGAAGAAAGCGACCCACACGGGTAATTCGGGGATCGTCCCGCATTTTGAACATCGCACCCTCAATTTCATTTTCCACCAGCAGTGCAGACAATCTGGCTTCGGCATCAGACACCATGGAACGAAATTTGATCATGCGAAACGGACGCTCATTTTTCCCAATACGTACTTGATAAAATAATGCACTGCCTTTTGGGTCCTCCAGCTTAATCAGCAGAATGACAAGCAGAAATACCGGGCATAGCACGATGATTCCAATGAAAGACAATATAATATCCATGCTTCGCTTCACGAACGGGTATACGTTCCATCCTTGCCGCCGTTCAAGCCCATGAGCGACCGAATATACATCCACTGACGCGCCCAGCACTTCGGCCTCGTTCGAGCGGGAAGAAGACACGTCTCATCACCTCGCTCCTTATTGATAATTATTATTTATACATTGTTAAAAGAATTTTATATACTCTCATTCTCCTCCTTTTTATTCATGTCAGATTGCGTTCCTCCATACCCCTCTCGGCGCGGGTATTCGAACGCTTCACATTATTAAGTACTACACCCAGAATGCGCGCCTTTACTCTTTCCAAATTCGCTTTTGCTTTTTTGACGACATCCTTTTTGACCTTCCCTGCCTGCACCACCAGAATGACTCCGTCACACATAGCGCTTATAATTAAGCCATCCGGAAAGGACAGCAACGGCGGCGTATCCATTAAGATCACGTCATAATGTTCTTTTAGCTCAACCAGCAGAGCATTCATTCTACGGGAACTGAGCATCTCGGACGGATTGGGCGGGTTCGGTCCGGCTGTAATTGCATGCAGATGGTCAATCCCGGTTTCCTGAACCACATCCTGCCATGCCTGTTGATTGGCAAGCACCCGTGTCAGCCCTGTATGATTACGCAAACCAAACATATGGTGCAAGGAGGAGCGGCGCAGATCCATATCCATAATCAGCACCTTTTTCCCCTCTTGCGCATAGGTTACAGCCAAATTGCTAATCGTGACCGTTCTCCCTTCACCCGCTTGAGCGGACGCCACCATCATAACCTCAATCGGCTCGTCTATAGAAGAAAACTGGATATTAGTGCGAAGCATGCGGTACTCCTCCGAAACGGAAGACTGAGCATGTAGGGATGTAACGAGCTGATTATTGATTAATCGCGGCATATTGCCCTTCACCTACCTGTTTAGGAGTTGTAGTGGAGCTGTCAGAGCGTTTATCTTCTTTTTTCATTTTCGTAATCAGGGATAGGGTAGGCAGACCGAGTTCTTTTTCAATATCCTCTTCATTCTTAAATGTATCATCCAGTACCTCCAGCAAAAATGCCAAACCTATTCCCAACAATAAAGAGGTGGCAAAAGCAATAAATATCTGTATAGCGGGATTACTATTCACGGGAACTGCTGGATCATTCAGACTGGCTTCGCTTAGGATGGTGACATTGTCCATTTTCATGATAGAGGGAATTTGCCGTTTGAATACTTTGGCTACCGCATTGACGGTTTTTACAGCCTTCGTATACGATAAATCGCGGATTGTTACATCCATGACCTGTGAATCACCTGCGGTGTTCACTCTTAATTTTTGCGCCAAAGCTGACGGAGTGACCTTAAGGTCGGGGAAGCTGGCGACCACCTGATCCATAATCGCCGAGGAGATCATAATTTGCTTATAGGAGTTCGTTAAGGCTATATTCGTTTGAACTACACTGTAATCAACGACACCTGCACGATCCGGTCGTGGCGTCTGGTTGATAATGAGCTTTGCGGTAGCTTCATAAATCTGCGGGGTAAAATATACATTTTTTATGCCCACTACAGTACATACCAGCAGTACGATGCTACCAATCAACCACATTCTTTTACGGATCAAACGGATGTACTCTTTCAACTGCACAAGACCAGTCCTCCCTGATTGACTTGTTTTCGATGCAATAACGCTTGTACTGATCCTCTGCATAACGGGGAAAAGAACGATGCATGACCCTCTAATCTATAGTAAAATGTTGTATAATAGCGCATAGAAGGTCCAGCCAGCGAATAAGCACAAAATGCTCAATCATCGGTGGCCTCTTAGGGTATATAAACGAAGACATAAGTGAAAACTATGAAATAAAGATACGTTATGTAACTTACATAACTAATTTATGATACAAAACGTATCTTGTCAAGCGTAAAATTGCTTTTTTACCTTTCTTAACCTTGCCTTCAGGAGGAAAAACAGATGAATTATGGCACCCGCATCGCTGAATTACGAGAACATAAGGGATTAAAACAAGAGGAACTAGCGCAATCCCTCGGAATTACGCGGGCAGCTCTTTCTCACTATGAAAAAAATAGGCGCAAGCCAGATTTTGAGATCCTGACCAAGCTCGCTGATATTTTCGGGGTAACGATTGACTACTTGGTGGGACGTACGACCCATCCGGCGGCAATATTGGATTCAGATGTGAGGGAATTTGTGGACCAGCTTGAACTGTCCGACGAGGATATTCTGCAACGTTTCAACCTGACCATTGACGGACGTACCTTGTCTGAGGAAGAAGCCAAACGTTTTATTGCATTTGTCCGAATGGAACGAATGATGGAATAAAGAAAGCTTCCGATTGCTTCACGTCTCGCTCAAGTAAGACCAGCCGTTGGAATTTACTCGCGCTTGTCCTTCCGGTATGTGGTTCCATCAGTGTCGTTTTCTAGCCATTCTGGCATCGTGAACCCACATTGGAGCAAAATGTCCCGGATGTCCAAGTCGATAGCGGCTTTGTCTACTTTCCGTGCGTTGTTTTGAAAAAGAGGGTTGTTCACCCCTAATTCTGTCTCCTTGTTCATTCAGCACTAACCTCACTTTATTATTCTTGGTCACCGGAAAGAGATTTCCTACAAAACCATGTATGTATAGTCATGAACAAAACTATTATATATGAATACATACCTGCAATGTTGTCGTCTTATGACGAGAATATAAAAGGATTTTCTTATTTTTTTCTTCATTATACGTAAAGTATTGGAAAATCAGAACGATTTTCCAACAAAAAAGAACCTGTCAGGTCCTATTTTCTCCTGATAGGTTCTTTTTTGTTTTATTTCGAAATGATGTTAGGTATTCGTTAACTCAGGTCCTATATACATTCCGATCTGTTATTAAGCGACCTCGGCTGCCTGGGAAACCTGAGTGCCTCCGGTCGCCCGGACTTTGTAGACATAGTGGCCTCCAGCTTTTACTGTGCGGTCTGTATACGTGCTTCCCGCTACTTGCGAGGCAATCACCTGATAGGCCCCGTCGGTCCCGTCAGCACGCAGCACATCATAGGAAGATACGCCTTCTGCCTGAAGCCAATTAATCTTTACCGCCCCATCCTGAACAGAAGCAGCCTTCACCCCTGTTGGGGCTGAAGCTGCGGTCTGATCTGTACTTTTTAATTCCAAAATATATTGTACCGCTTCGCCAGGACCCAGCTTTTCTTCAAAATCAAGGGCAGGAGAAGCCTTGAGCCCTGATATGGAACGCTGTGCCTGACTGTAAGTAGAACCCGCTCCAAAACGTTCACCCGTGTACAAACCGGCTTTCGGCATCGTTACCCGTACACGAACGGTCTGCGGGGTAGCTTCGAAATTCACTAGATTCACCAGCAATTTGTCTGAAGTAGCGCCGCTACCTGCCAGCGGTTTAAGCTTGGACGTATCCACCGCACGAACATAGACCATCTTGTCCTTGGTATCCTCTGGATTCAGCACTGTATACGTCAGAGGTTTTCCATGGGTGGCATAGGCTAAGCTCAAGCGTCTCATGATCTTAACGCGGGTGTCCTGTCCTTGCCCGAACGGATAAATTTCTGTGTTGGCCGGGTTATGACTTTGCAGATCGAAGCCTGTTTTAAACAGCGTATAATCTTTATAAAAAGCAGCGTGCTGGATAAACATATCGGCAAACCCGATTTGCGAACGCATAATCCGATCGAATGCGGCTGCTTGTGGCTGACTAGCCCCGTAATCTGGATTGTCTCGATGCGTATCATTGGTGCCGAACTCTGTGTTCAGCATCTTTTTCGCCAATCCATTGCTCGAACCGCCGAAGGTTTTCAAATTTTGGACGAAGCTGCCCCCGCCCTCTTCATTATACGATTCACCATAGGCGTGTCCATTGGTCAGGTCGGTGACTTCCTCCAGCTGTTTACGTTGCGCCGGGTCCCGTTCCCATCCATCTGGGTCACCGCATTTTTGCGTACCACTGGTTTGATTTTTGCACGCTTTGGTAGAGTACGTTGGCCAGTAGGCCCAGCCCGGTGCTACGGTTTTGAGATGCGGTGCCAATTGCTTGCCTTCTGTATTCAACCACTTGGCCACAGCCAGATTTACCGCCTTGGAGCGATTAAATAAGCCAGGTTCGTTATCTACTTCATAATATTGAAGATAAGAACCGTATTTTTTTACATAATCGCGCAACTTTTGCTTGGCCGTCTCTGGCAGAGAACCATCTTTTTGCAGCTTAATATCACCTGTATATAAATACAAAGCAGACGATTGCATATTATACTGCTTTAACGTTTGATAGTAATCATCCACGTCTGTACATGCCTTGCCCACATTACTGGCACAGGTCACCCTCATGACGTTGCCACTATAAGCAATGCCCAGCCACTTGAGAACGTATGGTAAATGCTTAACTGCACCCTGATCATAATAAAATTCTTTATTGTTCACATTTGTTCCGGTCAGTATATATTTACCGTGTACCGGTTCGGCCGCAGGTGAAGCTAACGTCTCCAAGCTCAAGTCATCCCAAGTCCACCACACATTTTTATCTTCTGCAGAGGAGCAGTATAGGCAGCGCGCTGTCTTTAGCTTGAGTACGTTAACACCGCTTTGCAATTGCTCTTTGGGTATATATAACTCGTAGTTGTTTTTGAAATTAAAAGCACTCCCAGTACCGGATACCCCGGCAATCTGAATAATACCGGACAACTGATGATTTGAAAATACAGCCATTTGCGGGACTGCTTTGCCCGCATCCAAAATCCGAACACGGAATATCATACCATTGGGAGGAATCTGATTCAGCTTATACTGGAGTGTCAGTTCAGGGTTCGTGGACGCATTCAAACCGGGAGGAATATCTCCACTGCTGAGCAATACCGGAACTGTTGTACTCTCTTCTGCTACCGACAACGCTGACAATGCTCCTTTAGCAGACGATTCGGTAGAGGTAGCTGCTGTAGAAATGTCGATATTATCCCTACCGACCATACCTTTGAATTCCGCTGAAGAGTCATCCCTCTGACCCAGCTTCCATACTGGACTGGCAGCCGCTACTTTATCCGTCTGCAATTCTGCGCTTCTTGAAGGCGTGTATATAAACCAAGCGATCATCGCTATAGCTACGACCGCTAATAGTCCAGATAAAACGATTGTATACCTATGGGATAACCATTTTTTTATCATATGATCCACCCTCTCTCCTCATATTTTTAGACCGGGAAAGAGTATCAATCAAGGAAGAAACAAAGCGTTTCCGGGAATCACCGCTTTCGCTTCATGCTGACTTTCCCACATTAGACGTGCCATCGCGTCGCCTTTTTCATCATAGTATTCCACTTTTAAATCTACCATTTTGCCTGCTTCCAAAGTAATACTGCCTTTACGCTCCGTCCAGCTTTGTTTGAACCAGCTGTCAATCACCAACTTGCCGTCTACCCATACGCGAATACCATCATCGGATATCGTTGTGAACGTATAGGTCTCGCTATATTGTGGTTTGATTTTCCCCGTCCAGCGAACCGAGAACTGATCGGCATTCACCTTTGGATCAGCTGCAATGGCGCGCCAGTTGTAGTCCAGCTTGCTATCTGTACGGATCAAAGCAGGACTTCCATTCAAATTCATATTGTTAAAATATTCGCCCTGCAGCCCGTTCACATATACCACATCAGGGACGGAAGGAGGAGTCGGAGCCGGGATAGGCTCACTTTGTCCCTCGTCCGGTAAGGTCGGTACATCTGTCCCAGGTTGTTCGATTGCTGCCAGCCCATTTTTCACATCATCCCGTGTCAAACTCTTCGAATCATTCATATAATCCTGTATTTGGTTTGTTGTGTTATTCTCGGTCAGCATCTTGCCCCAAGTCATGGAGTATACCCATTTAGGCTGAGCCTGCAACACCTCAGAACTAGGCATCTCACCGTGCTCCCCAATAGCAATCGGCTTATTCCGTGCCAGCCCGAGCAGACCTTCGTAATGACTTTGCTTAAAATCATTGTTGTAAATGTCTACTGCCAAAATGTCCACTTTGTCATCCCCCGGGTATTTCGGGGTATACGGGACGGTATACGAATTGGGCGCATTCGGACTCCATACCCACAGCAGATTGTTCAATTGATGTGTGTTTGTAAAACGGTCGTACATGATATTCCATAGCTGATTAAAATTAGTTTTGTTTCCCCACCAGAACCAGTCACCATTCATTTCGTGGTAAGGTCTCCACAAAACCGGAACCCCTGCATCACGAAGCTGCTTTAATGATACAGCGACCTTATCCAGATCGGCAATGAGGAGGTTATACTGCGTAGTACCTGGGGTCACGTATTTGTTGAACTCTGCCTGACTTACTTTCGCCTGTACATTGGCCCAAGTCAGTGGCCTACCCGGTAGCGCTTCATGAAAAGTCATCGTCACAATACCACCGGATCTGCTCCAACGGATAGCACTATCGACGACATTTTTACGTTGTGCTGCTTCTGTAGTGTCGGATTGACCAGAGATGGCACCCATCTCATAGCCGTGCAGACCAACATATGCCTGACTGATTTTTTGGACCTTGTTACTTAATTCATCCGGACTTTCCAAATAATCATGCTGACCGGTGACTATTTTTTTCCCTGAGATGTTGAGTAAATAATTGTATAGTTCACGGGCCTGAGTAGAAGCGTCCGAATTAACAGGTTGTAATGAAGCGGCATTCGCCACAGACAGAGAATCACCAAAACCGACGGGCAACAATGAAAAAAGCATAACAACGGGGAGTACATGACGTATCAGTCGATACAGAGGAATAAAATAGAATCTCACTTTCGCTCTTCCTTTCGGTAGCCAGGCTGCCATCCTTGTAGAAGGCCCTTTAGCTTTGCGTACCTGCCTTTCGACAGGGCTGCGTTTATCGTTGGAAGGAGTTTGGATTCCTTCTTACCCTAAGTATCGACTTTTTTTTACCAAAATTTAATAGGTCATGTTCATGAATTTACAGGTTTTCGCCCAATTTCGACAGTTCGGGCTATGAATTTTCATGAATTCGTCTTTTTTTCGTTTTTACGAAAACAATTATGAGATAAATTGGTGACGGGAAATTTCATTCCAATCCATACAAAAGCGTACAATATCCTCTTCAACCAATTCAGAACCAGTCTGCACCTCAATAAAATCCACATCGGTCACAGCCAAAATGCTATGCTTCGTTCCTTCAGGAATGCGAACTACATCACCAGCTTTTACTTTGTGCAGCTTCTCATTCAAAATAATTTCCGCCTCACCACTAATAATGGTCCAAATTTCACTCCGTTTGAAATGAAGCTGATAGCTGATATTTTTGCCTTTCCGTACGCGGATTCGTTTGGTCAATACCTCGTTACCCTCGTCATATTTGACATAATCCACAACCCGATACTGCCCCCAACGACGTTCTTCATACATTGGACGCTGATCATGAGCCTTGAGCACTTCCTTAATGCGAGGACTTTCAGCCTTATTGGTCACAAGAATACCATCCGGGCTAGCAGCTACAATCAGATCATTCGTTCCAATGATCGCCACAGGAATGTCTAACTCGTTAATAAGACTCGTATTGACGCAATCCTCCGTTACTACACCTCTGCCCACTTGTTGATTAGACATTTCTTCTGTGAGCGTATTCCAGGTGCCCAAATCCTTCCAAAAACCATCATACGGAAGAACTACGATATCCTTTTCCTTCTCGACTACTTCATAGTCAAAGCTGATTTTTTCCAGAGATGCGTATTGCTTTTGCATTTCTTCATAATTCAGCGGCAAACCCTTGGATGCCAAGATATCCAGCAAATAACTTAATTTGAATGCAAAAACCCCGCAGTTCCATAGAGCATTGCGTTCAATCAGACGCTCCGCCTGCTCCCGGTCGGGTTTCTCTTGAAAATGGCTCACTTCGCGGTAGCCAGTGCTACCTTGGGTGGCATCGTTTTTCGGAATAATGTAACCATATTTCTCTGAAGGATAGGAAGGGACAACCCCGATTAAAGCAAGCTTGCCTTCACTCTCCTGGAGTGTATGTTCCAGCTGGGCTACGGAAGCGAAGAAAGCATCCTCAACATAAGGATCTACAGGCAATATAGCTATAATTTCATCAGGGGAAACACCAGCAATGGAATATAGATAAGTCGCTGTCAGCGCAATCGCAGGAAAGGTGTCTCTGCGTTCCGGCTCAACAATGATGCGCGTATTCGGCCCGACCTGACTCTGGATCATTTCGACCTGTGCTCTCCCTGTCGCAATAAACGAGGATTCTGATAATCCGTTGTCTCCCAATTGTCTCCATACCCGCTGTACCATGGATTCCGAAATCCCCTCCGGGCTCTCCAGTACCTTCAAAAATTGTTTGGAACGGGAATCGTTGGACAAAGGCCATAATCTTTTACCGGAACCACCAGACAAAAGTACGAGCTTCATAACTCTCCACTTCCTCTCTATATTGGTTGGATGATCGTTCTGAATGATGAGTTGACTACCCGCTACGGACTGGATTTGATCTTACGATCGCTGTTGCCGTGGGATTCTTTGGATTGTATAAGACATTTAAATGTAAGAATACCACATCAAAGGCGAACGCTCCGCTTCTCCAGATTCAAATCCATCCCTGCGCTACTCAAAAATGCATCATACCCGATCATACCTTGTGGTGCAAAAGGCACGACCGGACATTATTAAGTCCGGTCAGCCTGTAAAATGTTCGAGAACTCAGAGCTTGCCCGCTGTGCTTGCAAGCTTCAAGTAATCGAGGTTTCGTAACGCCTTGCCCAGATTGCCTTCGGCAACCGCAATGGCGTACTTGATCGGAAGGAGCGGCTTCAACCGCGCCGCTCCTTCCGATACGCCCTTCCTACTCCCCCCATAAGGTGGGAGTTTAAAAACTGTGATTCAACGGCGAAAAGCAGCGGAGCGGGCAGAATTGTTCTGAAGAAGCGTCAGCGTTTGCCTTTATCCCCGGATTTTAACCTTTGAATGTTTTATATAATCCAGAAAATCCGGGGGTAACAGCAATCGGAAGAACAATCTGCACGTGTAGCGTCTCCACCCCCGCCACAGTCACTTTTTAAACTTCCACTTTATCTCTGTTCCACCCACTCATCCGCGGACGACCCACGGAGTAGTATTCCAGCCCGGAGCCTTGGATCTGTTCCTCAGCGAATACGTTACGACCGTCAATGAGAACCGGCTTGCGCAAAATGGAGGCCAGTTGTACGAGATCGACTTTTTTGAACTCTTCCCAATCGGTCAACAGGCACACAGCGTCGCTACCTTCAGCGGCTTCCTGTGGGGATGAGCACCACATAATATTCGGGTGATCCACGCGCTCCTTGAATTTATCCATCGCAATGGGATCATACAGTTTGACAATAGCGCCTGCCTGAATGAGCGTTTCTACGATTTCCAGTGCTGGAGCTTCGCGGATGTCATCTGTATTTGGCTTGAAGGCGAGGCCCCAAATGCCAATGGACACACCGTTCAGTTGACCCAGCGATTCGCGCAGCTTGGATACAATCATAAAGCGCTGGTCGGTATTCACCTCGACCACCGATTTCAACAACTTAAATTCATAGTCTACATTACCTGCAATTTGGATAAGCGCATTTGTGTCTTTTGGAAAGCAAGAGCCACCATACCCGATCCCTGCTTGTAGGAAAGAGGAGCCAATCCGTTTGTCCATCCCCATACCGTCAGCCACACAGGTTACATCGGCGCCAACCTTTTCGCAAATATTAGCGATTTCGTTAATGAACGAAATTTTAGTTGCCAGAAACGCATTGGACGCGTATTTGATCATTTCAGCACTACGGATATCCGTCACATAGATTTTATCCGTGAACACCTGATGCAGAGTGACCATGGTTTCACGCAATCCTGTATTGTCCAAACCAATAATGATGCGATCCGGATAAAGCGTATCATTGATGGCTGAGCCTTCTCTCAGGAACTCCGGCGCGGAGACGATATCGAAAGACAAACTCGTGTGACGAGCCAACACGTCCTTAATCTTTTCGTTCGTTCCGACAGGTACAGTACTCTTGGTCATAATAATCTTATACCCGTTCATGGCTTTCCCAACATCAGCGGCCGCCTGTTCAATGTATGACAAATTCGCCTCACCGTTAGCCAGAGAAGGGGTACCTACCGCCAAAATTACGATATCCGAGCGGCGTACCGCATCGACCAAATCCGAGGTGAACTCCAACCGGCCTGCTTCCAGATTCAACGCGATCAATTCCTCAATACCCGGTTCATAAATCGGAGATTCTGCCCGGTTCAACATGTCGATTTTGTGCTGCTCCAGATCGACACAAATCACCTCATTACCTTTTTGCGCAAAACATACACCCGAGACGAGCCCAACGTATCCAGTACCGATTACAGCCAGCTTCATTCCGTTCATCCTCCTTTTAGAAAGTTCACATAGGCTTGTTCTACATACTTTTTTAATTGATCCTTGAAGTTTTCTTCATCAAATTTGCGGGCATGGGTAATGATATCGTCCACATTCCACGCATGTTGCTCAACCTTTTCGACGGCCTCCAGCACATCCTCTACTTGATGCTTGCGGAAAAATACGCCGTTCACATGAGGAACAATCGTATCCAGCGCTCCCCCACCCTGAAAAGCGATGACAGGCCGTCCGGCCGCATTCGCCTCCAAAGGCGTAATACCGAAGTCCTCTTCACCCGGAAAAACGAGCGCTCGGCATTCTGCCATCAGCTTGTTAACCTCTTCATCCTCAAGCCTGCCGAGGAACTCAATGTTCGGGGCAGCCATACCTTCGAGTCGTTTACGGTCCGGTCCTTCACCCACAATGCGCAGCTTGAGACCGTTACGTTTGAATGCTTCGATCGCGAGATCGATGCGCTTGTAGGACACCAATCGGGATACGATCAGGTAGTAGTCACCGATGTTTGTAGCGCGTTTAAAACGGGATGTATTAATAGGTGGGAAAATCACATCCGAATCCCTTTGGTAATAGTGCAAAATTCTTCGTTTAACAACCGAAGAGTTGGCGACAAACTGGTCTACGTTGCGAGAAGTTTTGGCATCCCATGTTTTCAACCGGTTCATGTACAGCTTGAGCATGTTTTTGAGCAGGTTGGATTTGGACTGCCGGGCCATATATGTATCGTAATCCCAGGCAAACCGCATCGGTGTGTGACAATAACAAATGTGAAACGTATGTTTGGGTACCTGGATGCTTTTCATAAATGCACTGCTGGAGCTTAAAACAATGTCGAAATCCCTAAAATCAAAATCACGGATAGCAATGGGATACAGCGGCAGCACTCCTTTGAAGTTGTCCTTCACTCCTGGGACTTTTTGTAGCCAAGTGGCTCTAATATCCGCATCCTTCAAGTTACGCGACAGGCGGTCGTCGCTGAACACCGTTGTGAAGATAGGAGCCTCCGGATACATATCGTGGAATACCTCTACTACCCTTTCCGCTCCGCCCATTTGGATTAAGTAATCGTGTGCTATCGCTATTTTCATCAGAATCATCCTTTAACGCGAATGTCGGTCAGACTCCTGCCAACAAACCCTTATAGTAATGAACTATATCCTTAACTGTGTTCTCGATGACAAAATGCTTCTTGACCCGTTCCATCCCTCTCTCACCCATCTGCTGACGTTCTTGTGGATGCTCCAACATCCAGCGGATGGCTTCTTCCAGCTTAGCCGGATTACCCGGTTCAATAAGCAGCCCGGTTTCATGGGGTACCACCGTTTCCTTGGGTCCACCCTCATTGGAAGCAATCACGGGGAGACCCGCAGCCATGCCTTCAATAATGACCTGACCGAATGGTTCCGGTGTAATAGAGGTATGAATCAGCAAATCACAACGCTGCATCAGGCCTTGAATGTCATCGACGTGTCCCAGCAGATTGACGTTAGCCAACCCGTATTCGCGCATCGTGGACTCTAATCGTTGCTTGTATTCCTCTTCTCCGAACAACGCATCTCCAGCCAGCCAGAATTTCACGCGCTGATCCGGTAAAAAGGAGCGTGCTGCTTCCAGTAAAATATGCTGTCCCTTCCATTCCGCCAATCTGCCGACCAATACGACGTTAAACGAGTCATCACCACGTACATGGGCAGCCGTGTCACGTGCTGTAATTGCTTTAGCAAAAGCGGAATAAACAACAAGCGTCTTTTTGTCCGGGGGTAACTCCAACGCACTCAGCGTGGACTTGGAATTAGCAATCACTCCATTGGGCAAAAAGCGGGACATCAGCCGAATCCCTTTGGCCACAATCGGCTTCAGGTACGGCGGACCGATGTGGTCACGGATATGCCAGATCAAGGGCAGCTTCGCCGATTTGGCGGCTACTGTACCATACAGTGCAGACTTGAGCGAGTTCGTGTGAACGCACACGACCTTTTCCGCACGCAGCAAGGGCGCAAGTTTTCTACCGTAAGCCAGCAAACGAAAAGCTGCTGCAGGCGCACCTAGATTCACGGCATTCCGTCCCCGATTGCGAATCGAATCGTCCAATGGAACGATGCGCACATCAATATCACGCTGCCGAAGCCGATCTGCCAAATCGCCCTCCTCTGCCAAAATAACGAGCGGGTCGATATGTTCCCCGATATTCGTCAGTATGTTGTACAAAGCGACTTCGCCGCCGCTCCATCTTGCCGTATGGTCAATATAAGCTACTCTCATCATTTCGCCGCCGCCTTTCTATCAAGGACCTGTCGGAACACCTCTTCCACCTGCTCCGCTACATGTCCCCATGTATATCTGCTCAGGACATGGTCCCGGCATTCCCTTGCATTCGGTAGAAGTTCACGATGATCCAGCACACGCAGCAACCCTTCAGCAATGGCTTCACTATCCGTTCCCTTAAACAAAAGCTCGGGACGGAATCCTCTTAAAATCTCCTTGTTGCCACCCACAGGAGTCGCCAGCACTGGCAGTCCCGAAGCCATTGCCTCCACCGTGATCAGACCGAAACCTTCAAGCGCCTGTGTAGGTACGACGAACAAATTCGATGCTTGGTGGTACAGGGGAAGCTCCTCATCCGACACATAACCGAGCAGCCTTACATGGTTATGAAGATTGTATTCCGCTACCTTGGAAGCCAATTCCTCCATCAAGGGGCCCTTCCCTCCAATCAGCAGCAGATGATCAGGATGACGCTCGGTTACTCGTCGCCATGCTTCGAGTAGCTGTAGCAGTCCCATTCGATTAACAAGACGACGAACGGTTAGCACAATCGTCGCATTTTGCGGCAAATTCAGGCGCTTCCGCACCGCTTCTTGATCATCTGCCGGGTGGAACCTTTCTACATTCGCCGCACCAGGAATAATATGAATTTTGCTGAGTGGAACCTTATAGTGCTCATGCAAAATATCCCGAAAAGTCTCGCTTAGCACTATAAATTTATCCGACAGACCGTAGGCCTTCATTTCAATGGATTTAGCCAACGTCGTTTTTAGAAAATGCTTGATGCCCTGTCCTTCAATCTTCATTTCCTCCGTCCACGGTCCGTGAAAGGTGGTAACTACCGGGATTCCTCTTTTTTTCGCCTCCAGCGCTGGCCCGACACTATAGGGGGCAAAATGGGAATACAATATATCCATCGGTTGCTTGTCGAACAACTCTGCTGCATATTTTTGCATTAGCTCCCGGCGCTTCCAGATGGATTGCTGCTTGCTGCCAATCGTATGAATCCGAATACGGTCGGGCGCTTGCGGCTGCTCGTCACTACAGATTAGAGCATCCAACGTATTGCGCTCTAGCGTAAGCTGCTCACAGATCGATTTGAAATATGTGTTGAGGCCTCCTGGCTGCAAAGACGGCCAGCTCAACCCCGTTGCCGCAATACGAAATCCGTTATTGTACGACATAGCTGGTTTCTCCTTTCTGCTCGGTATGTCCGTCATCCACGATTTCTATCTTTTTTCGCCGCTTGGTTAGCTCATAATGCTTGAAGCAGACGAGAAACTCATACATCACCCAGAAAACGGCTACGGCAAAACCCGCCAATCCCTTGCGGTATAAGCCTTGGACAAAATACTTCTGCACAAAGCGGGCAGGAGGCCGCCACAACAGTCTGGTAATCCGAAAGGATCTTCCTTTGTTAAATGCCGTCTCTGCTTCCAGATCTGTATATTTATTAAAACGGGTCATATGATCACTGATGCTGCGGAAGCCGTAGTGCCATAACACGCCCTCCAGATTGACAATCTGGGAAGAGGCTACATCCGGCATTTCATGAACAAGACTATTCGTAATGCCATAAATACGACGATTGTACAAACGAACCAGATATTCGCCTTTATTCATCCATTTGCCGAGAAAATCGCCAATCCGAAATACGGAATATGCTTTGGCCGGATCGTGGAGCGTTTCCTTTACTTTCAACAAGTCTCCAAGCAACTCTGCATCCACTACTTCGTCCGTATCAATCAGGAATATCCAATCAAATTCCGCTTTTTCAACACCAAACATGCGCTGCTTGGCATAACCCGGCCACGGGTTAGAAAACACCCGACAGCCCAAGGATTCAGCTACCTGAATCGTATTGTCCTTGCTCCCTCCGTCAATGACGACGATATCGTCCGCAAAGGGCTTGCAGGATTTAATGGCGGCTGTGATTCGAGTGCCATCATCCTGAGCGATAATAACTACGGATATCCGGTTGTCCGCGGGAACGCTAGACATGTGGTTCATTAGCGGGTGCCTCCTTCTTTATCTAACCGTTAACTGGCTTTTTCCGGATGTAGTGTGACATCGTTGATCGGAGCCATTGAAAATCTTGTTTGGAAATAAGCAGTCTTGGAATCTTCATTTTTAGAACGAATTTAACATTACATAAAATGAAAATGAACCGTAAAATCCCCGAAGACAGCATTGCTATCCCTGCACCCGTCAATCCATATCTCGGCACGAGTATGGACAGCAATGGAATGACGAGCGCCAATCCGACACCCTGTAGAATGGTAACCAGTTTGGGCTTACCCAACGCCATAAATTGTTGTGCCAGCACCATGGTCCCTCCACTGATAGCAACCTCAAGCACCAAGAACCGGAATACCGTGAGCGCTTGTTTAAACTCTTGACCATATAACAATGTAAATACGAACGGAGCAATCAGCATCAGCATCGCCGCAGCCAGAAAGGTTGCCGTTGATGTCACTCGAAATGCCCGAAATGTTATGGCCACCGCCTCTTCCTTATTCAGACCAGAGGCTTTGGGAAACAGCACGACAATGATCGAGGTAGAAAATACATTCACCATCCTGGCCAAGCTGACCGCTACTGCATATAAACCGAGATCAGCGGGTCTGAGCAGACCCGCAATCAAAATCTGATCAATATAAGTGGAAACCTGCCCCATGAGATCATTTCCGTATGAACCCATACCGTAGGTAAAGAGATTTTTAAATTGCGTCCAGCTGTTCTTTACCTTTGGTTTGTACAGCCGAATCATTCGTATCGTGACACCGATATAAATCGGCAAGCCTGGCAGTAAATAGGCCAATGCCGAGGTGTACGGATTCATATTTCCGGTTAAGATCAGAATCGCTAGACCCAGCAGTGTACTCAGCGGTACCAGATACCGGAATAAATTGTACTGCTTATATTCCGAGCGAACTTGAAGCAATGCATTATTGATCTGTGAAATCGCTATGAGCGGACACATCATCATGGAGCACTGCGCGAAAAGTATGACCGATGAAGAAAAAGAGCGCAGCCAATAAGGAATTAGAAAAACTCCGACGAGTGTCGCCAAGCCCCCGAACATGGTAGCCAGCAGCAAGGCCAGACCATACAGCTTGCCCGTTTCCTCCGGTTTCCTTTTCGCATTGTAAATCAATGCAGACGGGACACCGAAGCTCATGCAGAAGGCGAGAAATTGGGACCAGTTCACCATCGCTGTCTGTTCCCCGCGTCCAGTAGGACCCAGGAATCGTGCCGTTAGCACACCAGTCAGCATATTCACGACGAGAATCAGCATACTGAATATCATCGTTTTTACTGCTGCAGAGCTGTTATCCTTGCTTTTGGCAAACCGAATCACTGTGGACCATAGTGTCCGGACAGGTGCGGATAATGCTTGTAAGTTTTGCACAGCCTTTACCTTCTTTCCGCGATGACATCTTTTGCCCATAGTCCTATTCCGATCATCATCCAGATCAGATAGCCGCGCATACCGGGGAAACCATTATCTGATATGAGACTGGCTACAGCTCCGGCCCACGTAGCCAACGCCAGTCTGATATAAGGCTGACTGGCATCTCGTTCGGCAATACGGGCGAGAAGGCGCTTGATGATAACGAACAGACCACCGAAGAAAAAGAATGCCCCGAAAATACCGAAGGTGAGGAAAATGGCGATATATCCATTATCCATAATCCCAAGTTCGCCGAGATCGCCGCCGTTATCAAGCTTGGTTCCGATTCCTACACTCCCGATCCCCTGCCCGACCGGATTGCTAGCAATCGCCGGAAGCATCGTATGCAGTAAATCCAAACGTTCATTGTACGAATGATCCTGCTGAATATCCGTCAGCGTCTGCATGCGAGCCACCAAACCTTCTGCCCCTGGAAGTTTTGGAACAATGATGTAGAGAAGAAGGCCAACTAGAGCTAGTTGAAACAAGGTTTTCCACTTTCCCTTGGAAGATGAACTGAGAATGTAAGCCAGCAACATGACGAAGGCAATTAGCCAGGCTGAACGTACCAGCGTGATTAAGAGACAAACGACCGTCAGCAAGATTCCGATCCATCCCAATGTGCCGCGCCAACGTTTTTCCATTAGCATGGGTACAAGTGCCATCGCCAGGAAAATAGCGCAGGGACCGGGCGAGTTCATGGAAGAAAATACTCTGATTTGAAGTGGTTCTGGAACACCAATGGAATTCATTTCTACATGATTCATCCAAAATGCATCCCACGGAGGCACCGTCAAGTACTGGATAATGCCGTAAATTGCCACAAGAACAGCAATGTTGGCATATGAATACAGCAGTCGGTCCAGCTCCTTCGCCTTCATGGGCTTAATCGCAAGATAAGGCAACAGGATCAAAGGAACCACATAATTGGCTAAATCATAAGCAAAAACAATACCATTTTTGAATAACCCGACCACACTTCCGTAGGCCAATTCTATGCCGAAAAATACAGCAATTCGGGTCAAGGGTTTTTCCGCCTGATGAATGCCTCGCAACACAGGAATAATCAACATACTGCTTACCAGCAGCGGTGCCACGCTCAACAAGGAAACCGAGTGATATGTTCCCTCCATCCAATCCGCAATGCGGCGGATTTCCGGGCCTACTGCCCACACTGCCAGTGTGTAAGGAATCAGTAGCCGCGATTGCAGGATCGCCAGCAGGAAGGCCGGAAAAACGAGCGCCAGCAATATGGCTCCCTGCTGGCTCATGGTGGGATTCATCTTGGCGCTGACAAATCCGATGGCGAGTGGCAGTATACAAGCCAGCAATCCCATGCCGATCATGCTGATTCCACGCCGATTTCCTAGCCAAACGGAAATCTGCTGATCTGCCAACCGACTCATGTTTCTCACCCCTGACCTCCCTTCATCCGCTTCCGCTTGAACATCTCCTTAAACAGCAGAACGAGAAATTGGGAATCCTCAATCAAATATCTTTTCCACAATCGTTTAGGCTCCTGAGACAACCTCCAGAACCATTCAAATCCCGTCTTCTGCATCAGCTCCGGTGCTCTTTTCACATTTCCCGACAGGAAATCAAAGGTCGCTCCCACCCCAATCGAAATCGGAGCACGGTAAGTCTCATAATATCTGTAGATCCATTTTTCCTGTTTAGGTGCGCCTACACCTACAAAAACGATGTCCGGGCGAGCCTCTTGAAGCAGTTGGATAATGTGCCTATTCTCCTCCTCGTTTTTCTCAAAGCCATAAGAAGGAGAGTAACAGCCCACCACATTCATGTTCGGATAAGATTCCTGGAGATTGAGCATAGCCTTCTCAGGAATACCGTCAGCTGCACCCAGAAAAAATAAACGATAGCCTCGATCCTCAAAAGCCTCTCCCAGCCGAGTGAACAAATCTGACCCGGACACCTTTTGTTTGAGGGGTTTTTTCAGTAACTTGGACGCCCATATGATAGGCATCCCATCGGCCACTACAGCTCCGGCATCCGAATACACCTTGCGGAATTCATCATCCTTGCGAAGCTTGATCACATGATCGACATTACAGGTCAAAATGTAGGAATGACGCTGATGTTCAATAGAAGTATCTATAAATTCGAGTAGATCATTAAAATCGTAATTATCAAAGTTGACATCGAACATGTTCACTCTGCTCATCGTATCACTTCTCTTTGCGAAAATCGGTTTGAGTAGATGTCTGGTATAACGCGTTCAAATACCAGCAAAATGGAATAATCATCTGAACCGTCGACAACGTATTATCTGAAAACGAGTAGATCAGAAAGCCTGCAATTAAGCTTGCAAAATAAGGTTTGATAGACTTGGCAAGCGACCGGTAAATGAGAGCGAACACGATCAGCAATGAAAGCATTAATAGCCCGCAACCGATATATCCCGTGTCAAAATAAAAGCGTATATACTCGTTATGCGGTACAACAAAGCCATTGAATAATGTCCCGTCGTTCGCGACCGTTACCGCGCCAAGACCTCTCCCTGACCAAGGGTAATCATGTACTCTGTTCAAAAAATATTCCCATGCCTCCGAGCGTCCCGACAGGTCAATGCCTGTATCGGTCTCCCGTTCGAAGGAGCGTTTTTTTAAATTGTTCCATTGCAGGGCCACCGCCCCCAGAGCAACCAAAAACGATCCGGCCAGCGGTAGCAAATAATTGACTTTCCCCTTGAGGTACTGACGGGCAATATCAAACAGATACACAGCAAACATTAATAACAATGCCAGAATCGGTCCACGTGTACCGGTGGCGATCAGAATCAGAAAGTTCAGTGCCAACACAGTGTAATAAAAAGCGGCTTGCTTGGGTTTACGCTTAACCTCAATTAGAGAGACAGCAATTCCGAGAAAGGAGAGCATTGCCAGATGCGGCGGTATATTCGCTCCTTGTACTCTGACTGCGCCCGTAAATTCCACATCCGTAAACGAATGCAGCCCTAGAAGCTGCAAACCCAGTCCAATGACCACACTAATAATGGGCAACAAACTGATCAGTCGGATATGCTTTTCTGCCACATCCTTTTTCCACTGGATCAGTAAAAAAAAGAAAGGGAGTGATAAACCGACGAACGCCTTGACGGCAATCGAGGTAGTTAACAAAGGCAGCCATGCTGAAAATCCAAATGTGATCCCCAGCATGATCACCAATGCCCAGACCGGATAGCTGAACTTGAGACGTATGCCATACACGAGCATACACGGCACCAGCAGAGCCAAAATGCCCAATTTGTACAATGACAAAATCTCAATACCGAACACGCCACCCTGATACAGAGAATCGACTGAGACTGCTGTACTTAGCAAAACAGCGTAGCTGATGCGCTCCGGATGATGTATGGAAACAGCCAGCAAGAGCAGTAAACATACCGCCGCAATACTGACCACCGGCTGATAGGTAGCCGCAATTCCTACAGCAAGAGCGCCCAGTAGAAAAATAAAAACATGCTGTATGGTGTTTATTCTAGTAGTCCAAGGATAGTTACTCATGTTCCATCTTTCACCCCGCAGCTGACTCGCTTTTCCGGTTGCGCAGTGTATCCAGCGTCCCACGGATACTTTCAAGCCTGCACCGGTTCAACAGCTTCCTGCCCTCACTACGCGCCAGCAGGGAATCCACAGTGATGTATAACACTTTGGCTGCCGTCTTCGCCATCAGCATCGCGTTACCGCTCAGACCTACGGCCTGAGCAGCGTTAGACATGCCCTGACAATAGTAGCGGTTCATGATCCATTCTTTCGTTAACCGTGAAGCCGGCACAAAATGTTCCACAGACATGTGTGGATGATACATAATCGTTCCACCATTTTTACGAATTTGCTCGAAAACCCACGATTCTTCACCAGATAGAAGGATATCTCCCTTTCTGCCTAGATGAAGCGGGAACATAACGGCGGCAAAAGCCGTTTTGCGCATCGCCATATTCGCTCCAAATGGATTCAGTCCCGACGGATATTCACGAACGGCTTTGCCCAGATCAATAATCGTGTAAGGCAGTTCAAGCGGGCCTGTCAGCCAACCCGGTCGTTCCGTCTCAAACATAGGGTCAATTTTCCCACCCATAGCCGTCAGCTCAGGATTGTTCCCGAATGCTGACATAATCGTTTGCAACCATGTAACACACGGAATTGCATCATCATCGAGAAAAGCAATGACTTCCGCTCTTGATAACGTAATGCCTGCATTACGAGCAGCAGACAGTCCTTGTTCGCGCTCATAATGATATCGGAGATGGATATTCTGACCATGGGCGACGGTGAACCTTTTGATCGTCGCTGCTGTATGATCAGTGGATCGGTTATCGACCACAATGATCTCAGCCAGTGCAAGGTCTTCCAGTTCCAGCAGGGACATTAACGTTTTCTCCAGCAGGTCCGCCCGGTTATAGGTGCAAATAACGACGGACACTGCGGGACATCGCTTGAATGCATCCATCAGTAAGCATCCTTGGAGAACAGCATTTTAACGCCTGTTTTCATGATGATTTTCAAATCGAGCCACGTATTGCGAACATGAATATACTTCAAATCCATTTGCACCATTTCTTCGAAGCCTACACTGTTACGTGCGCTCACCTGCCAGTAACCCGTACATCCCGGTGTTACAATCAGGCGTTGCTTATCATAATCGGAATATTGTTCGACCTCGCTGGGCAACGGCGGACGCGGACCGACTAAAGTCATGTCGCCGACCAACACGTTCCACAGCTGCGGAATCTCATCAATACTCGTCTTGCGCAGAAAACTGCCAATTTTCGTGATCCGAGGATCGTTTTTAATTTTGAACATGGCGCCGCTCACTTCATTCAGCTCCATCAAGTCCTTTTTCAGTTCCTCAGCATTGGACACCATTGAACGGAATTTATACATATCGAATAACTTCTCATTCTTGCCCACCCGAGTTTGCTTGAAAAACACGCTTCCCTTTGGGTCTTCGAGCTTAATCAAAACGCCTACCACTACAAAAAGCGGAAGCAAGACGATCAAGCCCACGAACGACAGCAGCATATCAAGGAGGCGTTTTGTGACCAGGTAGGACGTTTTATCCTGAATTTGTGTATTTCCGTATGGCATGTAAAACGCTTTACCTGACATGACAGCCTCGCCGTCCTCCGGTAAATTTTCCATGCTCATGCTGACGTACCCCCTCTCAACCTGCCGTGGTTGCTTTCTCGGTCTTTTTCAACCATTCATTCATGGCCTCCATAACCGGATACTTCAAATCATCGCTGGCAAGTGCAAATTCAAGTGTGGTTAGAATATATCCAAGACGTTCACCTACGTCATAACGTGTGCCTTCAAAATCATAGGCGTACACACGCTCACTCTGATTCAGCTTTTGGATCGCATCCGTCAACTGAATTTCGCCGCCAGCTCCTTTTTCTTGAAGATCAAGATATTTGAAAATTTTCGGCGAGAACACGTAGCGACCCATAATGGCCAAATCGGATGGCGCTGTGCCTGGAGCCGGTTTTTCAATAAAATTATTCACTCGGTACAAGCGTCCGTCCTGCTGATCCGGTTCAATGATGCCGTACCGGTTCGTAAATTCTTGCGGTACCCGCTGCACACCGATAACCGAATTTTGAGTTTCCTCATACTGATCCATCAGCTGACGAAGGCAAGGCTTCTGACCTGTTACGATATCATCGCCCAGCAGCACACCAAACGGCTCGTCCCCGATAAAGCGTCTTGCGCACCATACCGCATGTCCGAGACCTTTGGGTTCTTTTTGGCGAATGTAGTGAATTTCCACTCCCGATGAACGCTGTACTTCCTCCAGAAGCTTCAGCTTACCGTCCTCGAGCAGTTTGGATTCCAGCTCAAATGCGTTGTCAAAGTGGTCCTCAATGGCACGTTTGCCTTTACCCGTAACGATAATAATGTCCTCAATACCAGAAGCAATCGCTTCTTCCACGATATATTGAATCGTAGGCTTGTTGATAATTGGAAGCATTTCCTTAGGCATCGCTTTTGTGGCAGGGAGGAAGCGCGTACCTAACCCTGCTGCTGGAATAATGGCCTTTTTCACTCTTTTCGTCATCGCACTCATTCTCCTTGCTTCATCGAATTTTGGTGTTGCTTACTTCACCTGATTCATCACAATTCCAACCAGCGTCGCACTGGCTTGCTCCATGAGTTGCTTTGTTTTACGTAGATCTTCCCGTTTGGTACGACCATGTCTAGCAACGAGAATCACACCATCCGTTAAGCCTGCAATCAGGCGAGCATCCGTATAATTCAGCGCCGGAGCCGAATCGAGTAAAATGATGTCATATTCACGTTTGAGTTCTTCCAGTAGCTCAGCCATACGTTCGCTACCGAGCAGATCTGCTGCGTTGTACAGGGTGTCTCCACCGGGAACAACCGATAGCTCCAGACCACCATGCCTAACGATAGACTTGGAAGAAGTCCCACCGCGCAAATAAGCCGATAGACCTCCGGTATTCTCCATTCCGAATATCTCGTGCAGCGCTGGTTTATGCAGATTGCAATCCACCAGAGCCACCTTCTTGCCTTCTTGTGCAAAGGAAACTCCGATGTTGGCGAGCAGTGTTGTTTTACCCGCTCCGCTTTCCGGCGAGGTCAACAATAGAACCGTGCCACGGTCCTTTTGCCCAATCACCTGCTGCCGGATGTATGTACGGAGGGATCGAAATGATTCCGAGATATACGATGATGGATTACTTTCTGTAATCAACATGTCATTCAATCGCAGCATATTTACGCTCCCCTACCCGTTCTTTGGAATTTCCGGCTGCTCCATCGACGTCCTTCTTGCGAATGACTGGAATCGATGCAATTACCGGAATACCGATGTCCGCGTCCGCTTCTTTCTCCGAGCGCAGCGTACCGTTAATGCTTTCCAGGAACACAATCGTGCCCAATGCAATCATCAGCGATACGAGAAAACTAATCGCAATATTCATGAGTGGGTTCCCATTAATCGGGTCAGGATTGGCCTGAGGGTCCGCTTCATTTAAAATTTTCACATTATTCAATTCCATCAATCCCGGAACTGTCTGTACAAATTTCTGGGTTACCGCGTTTACAACCGCTGCGGCCTGTGGATAGCTCCCTGCCTCAAACGTCAAACCGATAACCTGACTTTTATCCGAGGATTTAATCTGCAGTTTCTCTGCCAACTTCTGCTGCGTCAAACCGAACTCAGGATGAGCCTCTACAACAGCGTCCATAATTTTAGGTGAAGTGAGAATTTGCTTGTAGCTTTCCACCAAATTAAGACTTGTGTTGACGTCGTTCAGATTGTTGCTCCCCTGCTTGGCGGAAATATGATTAACCAGCAGTTGGCTTGAAGCGGAATAGACTGGCTTCACGACATTGTCGCTCACAAAGTATGTTGTTACACATGAGAGAATGACAAAAATTGCGATCAGCCACAATCTTCTTTTGATCAGGACTAGATAATCCAAAATGGTTTTCTCCACAAAAATCCTCCCTCCTACACAATTTCTCTTCATATTTAAGTATGACTTTATTGTAACAATTGGCTCTGTGAACGACATGGAACCGAATGGCACTTTCTCCCTCACTATGGGGGGAGGGAAATGTATACTTTCGGATACGGCATGGTATACTTTTGTACCATGCTTTGTCGATTATGGAAAAATAAATCGAAAAAAGCCTCAAAATCACAAAACTTAGTGATTTTGAGGCTTTTCTTTCCACTCGCACATGAAAGTGCAGCGTAGCTTATAGAGTCAGCGCATCATTGTTGGCTCGTACTTCGCCAGACCGATGGCATTGGCATACAATGCTGCCTGCGTACGATCCGCCAGCCGCAGCTTGGCCAGTATCTGACTGACATGCTTTTTGACTGTGAACTCACTGATAAATAACCGGGATGCAATTTCACGATTGCAAGCTCCTTGTCCCAGCTCGACCAGCACTTCCTTTTCCTTTGGCGTCAGGTCGTCGGTCAGATTGCCCGCATCTTCACGCAGCTTGTTTTCGAGAATAGCCGGATCATAATATTTGCGTCCTTTGTTGACAAGATGAATCGCGTAAATTAGTTCCTCAGGCAATGCTTCCTTAAGCACATAACCGTCCACGGAAGCTTCCTCTGCTTTTAGAAAATCTTCACGTGTTGCGGAAGAAGTCAGCAAAATAAATTTGCTTCTGAAACCGCGTCCGCGCGCTATCTTGATAATATCCAGCCCCGATTCATCAGCTAGTTTCAAATCCAGCAGCACCAGATCCGGATCTGTTTCCTCAATCACCATAAGTGCTTCCTGTTGATTCTGGGCCTCTCCCGCAAACTGAACATTGGGCTGCATGGATATAACCGCAGCGAGTCCTTTCCGTACTAAAGGATGATCATCGACAATGACAATTTTCATGATTCGGCCTCCTGTCTACAGTTCAGGATTTGCATAATCCCTATGTATCCGATTGTTACCGCAGATTTTGTATTGCAGAATGTTCACACATTTTATTCGAGGATTTTGCAAAATCCTCATTCATAAGCATTTACCGGAATGGACAATCGGATCTGTGTTCCCTCTCCGATTCGACTTGAAATATCAAATTCGCCTCCCATCGATTGAGCTAAATATTCCATATTCATCATGCCCAGGCCCCCGCCTGCACTGACCGCCTCACCTCCTGCTACCATTCTCGCCGTCTCAAACCCTACTCCGTCGTCATGAATAGACAGTCTAATCACTTGGGGCGTCAATTTTAACTTCACATCAATCCGCTTGGCCAATCCATGACGGATTGCGTTCCCCGCCGCTTCGGAAATGATGCGGAATAAAGCCTTTTGGTACAAATACGGAAGTGAATAATGATCACCATGAATGTCAAAATCAATTTGTACATGGTTCAGCTTGGAGAGTGTATGAAGATGACTTTTCACCGTCCCTAACCAAGTTGAGCCTCCGCTTTTTTTCGAACTTAAACTATGAATCGCCCCTTTCAGCTCTCTAACCGCTTGGTTGGCTGATTGCTGAATTAGATCAATTTGCTCCTCCACCTGCTCCTTTGGCTGATGACACCAGGTTTGCCGGAGAGAATGCGTTGCGTACACAATACCAAAAAGACTTTGAGAAACATTGTCATGCATTTCATTTGCAATCCGGTTCTGCTCATTCGTCACAATCAGCTGATTTTCAATACGCTCCAGCTCATAGCGCTCCAAGAACACAGCGCTCAGCTCAGCCAAGAATATCAGTTGTTGCACGAGCCAGCGTCTTCCTGTCAGACTTTGATCCGGGCCCAGCTTGAGGCCAATCGTCGCTACAAAACGGGTCGTCATCGGTACGGTAATCATGAGGAAATCGCCCCATTCTGGCAGATGTCTAAAAAATGGTTCACGCTCTTCCCTGAATTCCTCCCGATAATTCCCCAGCTCCTCGAATAGCTGCTCCTCCTCCTCTACCGTCCAGCCTGTCTGGCTGCTTTCCGGTGCATCCTCCTCCTGACTATCCAGCCAGAAAAATGCACGGCTCTGCTTGGTTAGCTTGACCGTATAGTCCGAGATGACCTGACCGAGATTTAAAGCCTCATTGTGGCTGGTCGTCTCCATGATGTGGTAAATCGACTTGATATGATCCATCGTCTCATTGGCTTGTTCTTTAGCCACCTTCAGTTCGTCCTTCATGACGCCGATAACCTGCATTGCCATCGTAGTTGCGATCAGTACCAGAAACAAATTGATGTTCTGCAATATAAGATCCCACAAAAAATATTGACCTGGTGTAAAAAAGATATAACAAAATGTAAGCACCAAGCCGATATAAGAAAGGAGGAGTGTCCAACTGTATCTCATAGACAGATGAGCACAAGCCACCAGCATGGGGGTAATCACATACCATTTGAACGGGCTATCCATCCCTCCGGTTGGGAACAACAACAAAATGATTCCTGCTGTTTCTAGTGCAATGCTACATTTCAATACCATATCATGAAGTCTGTATTTACGGTAAATCCAAGTAAATGCTGTAACGGATAAAAATAGAAAACCAATCAGTAATAGCTTCTGCCACACGATTAATCTAGATGATTCGAACAGAAAAACAAGTGACGTTAAAGATAGTGATACATAACGGTATAAAAAAATCATTTGGTCTTCTGCTGACTTCCTCAACTTCATCCTGTCACCCTATTCTGTGTTTTGAAGGGACGATGGGCATATTAGGTTTGTTTGTGTTTGTGTACTCTAAAAAAATCATAACCAATCCAAAAATAAATAACAAGACATAAACTCTTACGTAAACGGTTACATTCCAAAAAATTTGGTACTTTTTATAACATATTTACCGTTTCAGGAAAACATTTTGGGGGTAATGTCAGAATTTATGACGTTTGTCAAGGAAATAAATCACATTTTAGTAACCTAAAAAAGACTTGCTGGTACCACCGTGATTATAACAGTGGTATTCAGCGAGTCCTTTTTTAGTAAATTTGGTAGTCTACATTTTAACCCCCGGCACGCGCCAATTCACGCATATTGGCTTCAAATGCTGCCAACAGAGCTTCATCTCCGCTCAAACCAGTTGCCTCTTCTTTTTGGATCTGTTCAACCATACGCTTGTAATCCTTTGGAATCACTCGTACAAACTGCTGAATCGCAGTCTGCCAATCATCCAAAATACGTTGTCCCGCTTCACTACCCGTGTAAGTGACATGGCGTTGAATCAAGCCGCGCAAATCCGCTGCTTCTGCAGGATCTTCCACACCTTCCAGCAACACCATTTCCAGATTACAACGGCTCAGGAACGTCCCCTCAGGGTCATAGACATAGGCAATACCTCCGGACATTCCGGCTCCAAAATTCCGTCCGGTTCCACCCAATACAGCTACACGTCCGCCCGTCATATATTCGCAACCATGATCACCAACGCCCTCAACTACAATACGTGCGCCGGAGTTCCGAACGGCAAAGCGCTCGCCTGCGATTCCGCTAATGTAAGCTTCACCGCTGGTGGCTCCATACAAAGCTGTATTTCCGATAATAATGTTCTCTTCTGCCTTAAAGGTCGCTTTGTGAGACTTTTTCACAATAACCTTACCACCAGATAGCCCTTTACCGACATAGTCATTGCTATCGCCTTCCACGCTCAGCGTGATGCCTTTCGGAATAAATGCCCCGAAGCTCTGACCTGCCGATCCAATAAAGTTAAAGCGAATCGTATCCTCAGGCAGACCCGCCGCTCCATACTTACGGGTGACCTCGCTGCCCAGAATCGTTCCTACCGCCCGATTCACGTTTGTAATAGGTAAGGTACCCTCAACAGGCTTTCCGTTCTCCAGCGCTTCCGCAGCCATCGGTACGAGCTGTTGCATGTCGAGTGTTTCTTCCAGACCGTGATTTTGGCGTTGTACGCGGTAACGTACACTACCTTCTTCCAACTCAGGAACATGCAACAGCAAGCTCAGGTCTACGCCCTTCTTCTTCCAGTGCGAATCGGCGTTCACGGTATCCAGACAATCCGTACGTCCAATCATTTCCTGAATCGTACGGAAGCCCAATTCCGCCATAATTTCACGGACATCTTCTGCGATGAAACGCATAAAATTCACCACATGGGCAGGATCGCCCATATAATTTTTGCGTAGCTCCGGATTCTGCGTAGCCACACCAACCGGACATGTATCCATTTGGCATACCCGCATCATAATACAGCCCAACGCTACGAGCGGCGCTGTAGAGAAGCCGTATTCTTCCGCGCCCAACAGGGCAGCTACTACCAAATCGCGGCCAGACAGCATCTTGCCATCTGTCTCCAATACCACGCGGTCGCGCAGGTTGTTTAGCATCAGCGTCTGATGCGTCTCCGCCAGGCCCAGCTCCCAAGGCATACCCGCATGGCGGATGGAGCCTTGCGGGGAAGCGCCTGTACCACCGTCATAACCGCTGACCAAAATAATGTCAGCTCGACCTTTTGCTACCCCTGTAGCAATCGTGCCTACGCCTACTTCTGACACCAGTTTCACGTTAATGTCAGCACGCGGATTGGCGTTTTTGAGATCATAGATGAGCTCTGCCAAATCCTCGATAGAATAAATATCGTGATGCGGCGGTGGTGAAATCAAACCTACTCCTGGCGTAGAACCACGTACCTCAGCGACCCAAGGGTATACCTTACGTCCTGGCAGTTGTCCACCTTCGCCCGGCTTCGCGCCTTGCGCCATTTTGATCTGAATTTCGTCGGCATTCACCAAGTAATTCGATGTTACACCGAATCGGCCCGACGCTACCTGCTTAATCGAACTGCGGCGAGAATCGCCATTGGCATCCGGTATGAAACGTGCTGGGTTCTCCCCACCTTCACCCGTATTGCTCTTGCCACCGATCCGATTCATCGCAATCGCCATATCTTCATGCGCTTCCTGACTGATCGAGCCAAAGGACATGGCTCCTGTCTTGAAACGACGCATAATGGATGCAGCGGATTCCACTTCTTCCAGCGGCACAGGCTCACCCGAAGGCTTTAACTGAAGCATGGAGCGGATCGTCAAATACTGTTCAGATTCACCCTGTACCAGCTTGGCGTACTTCTTGTAAAGCTCGTAGTCTCCCGAGCGTACCGACTGCTGGAGCAAATGCACCGTTTGCGGGTTAAACAAATGCTCTTCCCCATCGTTACGCCATTGATAGTCGCCGCCCGAATCCAGTACTTTGTCGTTGCCGTCCTTGTCAGTGAAAGCACGATTATGATGAACCAGCGCTTCCGTAGTCACTTCCTCCAGACCAATACCGCCAATGCGGGAAGGTGTCCAGGTGAAATAACGGTCAACAAAATCCTGTTTCAGACCTACAGCCTCAAAAATTTGTGCTCCACGGTACGACTGAATCGTGGAAATACCCATTTTGGACAATATTTTAACGACACCCTTCGTTGCCGCTTTAATATAATTTTTAACTGCCTTTTCGTGCGAGATGCCGCGCAACAAGCCCTGCTGAATCATGACATCCAGCGTTTCAAAAGCCAGATACGGATTAACCGCGCTCACACCGTAGCCAAGCAGCACCGCATAATGGTGAATATCCCTTGGCTCCCCGGACTCCAGCAAAATGCTCACACGTGTGCGTGTACCCTGCTTAATCAGATGGTGATGCAGGCTGGAAACAGCTAGCAACGCCGGAATGGCCGCATTTTCCGCATCCACTCCACGGTCGGACAAAATCAGGATGTTATGACCTTTGTCAATGACACGGTCAGCCGCCTCAAACAATCCTTCCAGCGCCTTGCGTAAGCCCTCAGCGCCTTCCTTCGCTTCAAAGAAGATCGGAATCGTCATCGATTTGAAGCCAGGACGGTGTACGTGGCGAATTTTGGCAAACTCCTCATTCGACAACACCGGCGAATCCAAACGAATCTGACGACAGCTTTCCGGTTCTGGATGCAGTAAATTGCGCTCTGGTCCAATCGTGGTTGCGGTTGACGTTACAATCTCTTCACGAATGGCGTCAATCGGCGGGTTCGTGACTTGGGCAAACATTTGTTTAAAGTAATTGTACAAACGTTGCGGACGGTCAGACAGCACCGCCAATGGGGCATCGTACCCCATTGAACCAATCGGTTCTGCACCTGTAAGTGCCATCGGCTCCAGAATTTTGCGCAGTTCTTCAAACGTATATCCAAACGCAAGCTGAAGCTGATTTACATTTTCATGTTTAGGCTCCGGCTGTTCCAGTGCTTCCGGCAGCTCATCCAGATCAACCAAGTGCTCATCCAGCCATTGCTGATAAGGTTCCTCGGAAGCAATACGTTCCTTTAACTCTTCGTCAGAAACGATACGGCCTTCTTGAGTATCAACCAGCAGCATACGACCCGGACGGAGACGATCCTTATAGAGCACATTTTCAGGAGCAATATCCAATACGCCCGCCTCTGAAGACAGTGCGATCAGATCGTCCTTGGTCACATAGTAACGTGCAGGACGCAGACCGTTGCGGTCGAGAATCGCCCCGATTTGGATACCATCTGTAAACGCCATCGCAGCAGGTCCGTCCCACGGCTCCATCATGGTGCTGTGATATTCATAAAATGCTCGTTTCTTCGGGTCCATGGTTTCATGCTTGTTCCAAGGTTCCGGCACCATCATCATGGCTACATGAGGAAGGGAACGTCCGCTCAGATACAGAAACTCTAGTGTATTATCAAACATGGCTGTATCTGAGCCATCTGGGTTAATGACTGGTTTTACCTTCTTGATATCTCCGCCAAACGCTTCGCTTTCAAACTGCGCCTGGCGAGCATGCATCCAGTTCACGTTGCCGCGCATAGTATTAATTTCGCCGTTGTGAATCATAAAACGATAAGGATGCGCACGATCCCAGCTCGGGAACGTATTCGTGCTAAAACGGGAATGGACCAGCGCGATCGCCGATGTCACCCGCTCATCCTGCAAATCCAAATAAAATTTGCCTACCTGCTCGGTTGTGAGCATTCCTTTGTATACAACCTTGCGACATGACAAACTTGGAATATAGAACGACTCACCGTTCTCATCCTCTTGGTTATAGCGAATAGCAAGCTCTGTACGTTTGCGAATGACATACAGTTTCCGTTCGAAGTCCAGCTCTTCCTTCAAATCGCTACTGCGACCGATGAATACCTGACGCACGCCTGGTTTAGCTGCTTTTGCCGATTTACCCAGCATTTCGTCATAAGTTGGAACATCGCGAAAACCCAAACAATTTTGACCTTCGTCCACGATGATATCTCTTAGCTTCTGCTCATGCACCTCACGAACTTTTGGATCATTGGATACAAAAAGCATACCCACGCCATAATGTCCGGCCTTTGGCAATTTAAAGCCCAATCGCTCCGCTTCCTCTTGAAAAAACAGATGAGGAACTTGAATCATGATCCCTGCTCCGTCACCGGAGTTTGGTTCACTTCCCTGACCGCCCCGATGCTCCATATTCACGAGCATGGTCAAAGCCTGACTTACAATATTGTGCGATGGTTTTCCCTTGATGTGGGCAACAAAGCCCATGCCGCAGGCGTCTTTTTCGAATTGGGGATCATATAGTCCCTGTTTGGGTGGTAAACCTGTCTGTCTCATGGAACGCAACCTTTCTGTTATAAAGTCATGCTGGCCTAAATACAGGCGGCCGAATAGAAGACAGTGGCGACAAGAGGTAACTCAAAGAACAACTACGAGGAATGGGGGACAAAACACGTGACGTATTCAAGGCGGTACGGTCCGCCGAATGCGTATGTTTTTCAATAATTATGCAATGGCTTGACTTGAAAAATACGTCGATTCCACTGATGAATCTAATTAGTTCTATCATTTTATCATTGACCTATCATGTTAGCAATTCAAAGTTTTTATGATTGTGATAATAAATCTTTTACATTACAGCTTCAACGTATCAATGCAAAAATATCTCATTTTTATGTATAAATATTCACTTTTAAAAAACAGCCTTTCCTATTCCTCTAAGGAACAGAAAAGGCTGACAAAGGAGATTTGATGAGTTTATAGACCATCAAGTGTATTCCCGTAAATTAGATATCCGTATTAAAATTCGAGACTTTCGCCGGGCTTCAATGCTTTCCCTTCAATACCTTCTTTGTGCAGACGATCGCAGAAGCCGTCTCCGTCCTGCTCAATACCCGGGAACGTATTGTAATGCACCGGTATTACGCGGCTTGCACGCAGCCATTTTGCTGCCAGCAGTGCATCCTCCGGTCCCATCGTATAACCATCTCCGATGGGCAATACCGCAGCATCGATGGAGTTAGTTTCGCCAATGAGACGCATATCGCCAAACAGGCCAGTATCCCCTGCATGGAAAAAGGTTTGGCCTCCCATGGTCAATAAGATCCCCGCCGGCTCTCCCATGTAAATGGTTTGCCCGTCCACCGTCAAAGATGAGCTGTGGAATGCAAGCGTGAATTTCACATGGAAACCGTCAAAGTGGTGACCTCCACCCAGATTCATACCGTGAGCTTTGGCTCCCAAGGATGAACAATATTCGGCCAGTTCCGCGACCGCGATTACTGGACAATCATTGCGCTTGGCAATTTCAACAGCATCTCCAAAATGATCGGCATGACCGTGTGTCAACAACACGGCATCCACCTGAATATCCTCGGCCTGTACGGTTGCTTTAGGATTTCCCGTCAAAAAAGGATCAATAATAATCCGTTTCCCCTCTGCCTCTACCAGTACAACTGAATGTCCATAATATGTGATTTTCATATCATCTACGCCTCCTTTGTCACTTTCATTATTTTGGTTACTTTCCTTTACCTATTATACCTCTTTTGCATACTGGCTTCACCAGTACCCTAAAATTCGTTCACAAAGCTGAACCCTATTGTTTAGAAAGGGCTGTTATTTGTAGAAGGTATGATGACCGATAGTTTTCACCTTCGTACGCGAATGATGAACCGTAAGGTCCTGGGCCAACGTAAGCGACAGGAAAAAACAGGTGTTATCAGGCACGGCTTTATGGCCGTTCAAAGCAGCAGTAACCGCACGGATGCTGTCCTGGTTGGGCTGAACACGACGAAGACGCCCGTTCGCGACCGGACTAAATTGCGCTTTTTGATAAATCACTGCCTGAATCGTATCGGGAAATGGGGCTGACCGCAGCCGGTTTAAGACAACGTTGGCAACTGCCACTTTGCCTTCGTACGGTTCGCCTTCTGCTTCTGCCATCACTATTTTTTGCAGCAGGAGCAGTTCTTTAGCGGAGACAGGATAGCTCCAGGTAGACAACGCCTTGTCATCCTGCGTGAGCATTTTTGTCTTCGTAAAGTAGATGGTTGTAGGAGGGGTTAGGATTGCGGACTTGCTATGCTGGACCTCAGGCTTTTTCTTGCCTGTAGCAACGTTATTCCGGGCTTGTTCCGCCTGCTTCATCTGGGAAGCGGGTAACGGAGTCGGCATGATTTCTTTCCAGCTTGACTGCCCATGAGCAGCGACAAAGATGGGGCTTGTCCTGTTTGACCCGTTATGGGTCCCCATCCTGTCGCCATATGTAGGAGACGAAGAGTTCCCTGACCAGCTCAGAGATTGCATAGGTGTATTTTTATGATTTTTCTGTGTTTGCTGAACCTCAGCGTAGAGGCCTATCCCCAATATACAAACAAGCAGCACACTCAATAGAGGTGCAAACCAACGATGTTCTTTAACGATTTCCATAATGTTCCTCCCGTTAACTATAAGCACATTCCTCAGATATGTAACCTAAAATGCGCTTTTTGAATAACGCTGAAACACTATATCACTAAATTCGCTGATAGATCAAGGCATTCACCTCATTAATGGGAATGTTTGAATTATATGGTACATTGGTTTTTGACCCATTCGGGTTGTATATAAAACAAATTCTCCCACTTTCCATGGCTCGCTGCATCGGTCATTTGGCTGCCAAATAGACGGTGGAATAGCATGCTTTCCTGTGTACGAACGTGCTAGGGTGATATGAGGTCGATAAGGTCGCTCCTCGGGTTTAAAACCCAGCGGTTCGGTAGCCTGGAGTATGGACTGGTACAGTTGATCCAGTGAATCACGCTGCCCGGTCACTCCCCTCCACAGTACACGCGGAAATTCTTCACGGCCAAAAAAACCTGCTTCTCCGATGCTGAGTGTGAAGGGGTCATGCTCAGCTGCAGCTTGAACTAAAACCTGCTCAAGTTTCGGTATAACCGAGGTCTCCACATCACCCAAAAACTGAAGTGTCACGTGATAATCTCTGAAATCACTCCATTTGCGAAAAGTCAGGTCTTTTAAATCCTGCTCTACCCAATAATGTAACTTCTTCTTATGCTCATTCGGAAGAGCAATAGCTGTAAAAAGTCTTTGCGATTCATTTTTCATCAACCTATTACCTCCTTTCCTAATAGATAATTGTGGATATCTCAAAAAGTAGCTGTTTGGTTTGTCCCTGATCAGGGTAAAGCCATTTGTTGTTATATATTGTGACACTGCGAGCGTTTTTTTACCCTCCTTATGCAATTTTTTCGGCAATCTGTTATTCTTGAAAGGATGGTTCGCCAGAATATATTGGAAACTCCAAGGAATCAAAAATCGAGGAGGCTATGAACTATGGGAAACATTTTAAGCTTACATCAACTTACGGAAGAGCAAAAAAAACAAGTTCGTGCAACGGCTCCGGGCTACGAGTTGATTATTGGCAAAGCTCAGTCATTGGAGTCTAGACAAATCCGGGAGGCCGAGGTTATTCTAGGCTGGTCCAAGCATATTGCCGAAGAGGCATTACATCCAGACAGCAAGCTGAAATGGATACAAACCTGGTCGGCTGGGATTGATAAGCTACCGCTTACCGAATTGGAGAAGCGTAACATTTTACTAACGAATACAAGTGGTGTGCATGCAATTCCAATTACAGAGCAGATCTTTGGAATGTTGCTATCGCATACACGTTATTTACAGCAAGCAGCTCTCTTGCAACGTCAGAAAACATGGCAGCCACCGAAAGGCCAACTGACGGAATTACGTGGTAAAACGCTGTTGATTACAGGCGTTGGCGAAATTGGCCGGGAAACAGCGCGGATTGCAGAAGCCTTTGGCATGCGGGTGATCGGAGTTCGCCGTTCTGGCAAGGAAGCTCCCCATGTAGAGCACATGTATACTAACGAACAACTACACGAAGCATTGAGAGCAGCGGATATCGTGGTAAATATATTGCCATTCACTGAGGAAACCCATCACTTCTTTGACGAAAAAGCATTTGCAGCTATGCGTAAGGGTGCCTTCTTCATTAATGTAGGTCGCGGTGGCACCGTTCATACGGATGCGCTTGTTCGCTCTTTGGAACAAAAGCATATTGCCTTTGCCGGACTGGATGTATTCGAGGAAGAACCGCTACCTGCTTCACATCCGCTATGGAGTCTGGACCATGTCTTGATCACACCGCATATTGCAGGCGATACGGACAAATATGCCGAACGGGCGGTGGATATTTTTCTTACTAATTTGAATGCCTATGCCGCTGATCAGGAGTTACCGCTGAATTTGGTTAACTACAAAACTCAGTATTAATACGCTACTTACAGATCCAGATTTCCCGACTCATACCTGTCTTATGTATGCGGCATTGCTCCGTAAGGGTCCAGCCTGACTCAGATAACAATGTTTCCATCGGCTCCGTGCTCACGACCACTGCCCGCGCGGCCAAGCGTCTCAGACTGCGCAGCATCTTCTTTTGTTCATCCGCCGGGAGCACGGAGCACAGGTTATAGGGCATATCCAATATGGCCGCATCGTATGTGCCTTCGAGCATATTCATATCCCCGAGCTTCACTAGATCTTCTTCATATCCAAAATGACGCAAATTCACTCGTGCCCCACGCACCGCCAACGGGTTGATATCACAACCGCGAATATCCTTCCCCATGCTCAATGCCTCAATCATTACATTGCCCATACCACAACACGGGTCTAGCAGTTTCAATGAGCCTGACTCTCCCTTTGCGGCTGTTAGATCAGTTGCTGCCAAATTCACAAGTGCCCTAGCTACCAGAACGGGTAGTCCAGTAGAATAATTTTGCGGCTTTTGACGACGCTCCTGCCACGATCTGTCGCTATACTGACACGTGCCCAGTAGCCACCGTTCTCCTATCCGAATAACACCAAGGGTGATATCCGGTGTCTTCATTTGCGCCTGGCCATGAATGCGTGCCCCAATTCGGCGTTCGATCCCGCGCCGCTCGTCATAGTCGGCCTCATGGTCACCTTCTTTAAGGCACAACACCTTGAAAGTCTTTCCTTCCTCAAGTTGTAACATAGAGGCTGCTTCGCATAGCTCTTCCAGTGTTCCCGCATCTGTCATTACATCCAGCCGAAGATGAATAAACGGGCTCGTCCCCGGTTCCAGCCGCCGATGGGACAACAGGATGGAATCCTGTACGGGCGGCTGACCGAACAAGCATTTCAATTCCAAAAGACACAACTCACGCTCTGTTTCATGACACGCATAGGTATATATGTAGCTTGGTTTCATTTCTTCGATATTCGTTTTCTGTTTATTCATGTCATATCTCTTTTCATTTGGAATCAAGGCTAGAATTTACAGCCTCCGCTATTAGATGGTAGGAGTGAAGCCGCTGCTCATAATCGGGAATCGGTGTGACCAACAGAAACTCATCATTATCATATTTAATCTGCAAGCCGCGTAACCGTTCGGCAATATCCGACGGCGTTCCCACTAGCCAGCTGGCTCGCATTGCCGGGTCGCCCAATGAAATCTGAGCAGCCCATTGCTGCGCCAGTTCATTTGTCAAGGCACATACTGCTCCTACAGCCACCATGGTACGTGGCTTGTCCATCCGGTTGGATGGCTGAAAGCTGGAGCGGTAAATGCTTAGCATTTCTTCCGTTTGCTGTTCACTCATAAACTGACCGAATACATAGCCTGTTGAATACTGGGCGGCATATTCGGCACTTTTTCGGTTTGTACCTAGCATCCACACTGCTGGCGGCTGTTCAGGCATCGGCCGGGCAAACACAGGTACCTGTTCATACTCGTAAGTACCTTCCAGCAAAGCCAATAGAGTTTCCATCGTCTGTGGCAGCTCCGTCACATGTTGAAGAAAATTACCGCTCAGTGCCATCGAAGCATGAGGTCCCCCACCAGGTGCTCTCCCCAGGCCCAATTCGACTCTGCCAGGATATAGAGCGGCCAGTAGATGAAACCATTCCGCGACCTTGACTGGACTATAATGCGGGAGCAAAATAGCGCCCGCACCCAGTTTAATGGTCTTCGTCACTGCCCCGATATGCGACAGCAGCACTTCCGGGCTGGAGGAAGCCAGCCCCTCCATATCATGGTGCTCCGAGGTCCAGTAGCGTGTATATCCCCATGCTTCTGCCTGTCTCGCTAGTTCACCAGCTCGTTGAACCGCCTGCTCCGGACGGTTACCGGGCAGCAACGGCACCATATCGAGCACACCGAGATTCAACCTTTTTATAGATAAAGACCGAGATTGCATAGACACATTCCTCCCTCCTGCTATCCATTACAAACCAGTTCCTTCTACTATATAGGGGAAATTTAAAGGTCAATCCAGATCATAAATGGAACCCACCTTCAGACCGTATAACTCATTATAGATTTTTTCAGCAAAAGCATCGGTCATACCTGCAATATAGTCTATGACCATATGCTCCCATGTCCAGATCGGTTTCGCCTTGGCTTGGTCGCGCTCATAGCGCTGGAGCCAGTCGCTTGGGATAATCGATTTGGACGTTTCTGGGTCCAGAAACGCCAGCCACAGCCGTCTAAGCATCCACTCACTCCGTTTTTGCAGTCGCTGTACGCGCAGATCGCGGATCATCGTAACCCAAGCAAAGCTTTTCAACACACTCACAGTGCGCAGCATATCCAAATCTTCGCTTCCATCCCGCACGAAGGTTACCTTTTTCCAATTTCCATCATCAATTACACCCAAGCTACTGACAAACAGGCTGACCCAGTATGCCTTCACTTCACGGCGAGTACGGGAATAATCGTGTTCACACATCGGCATCTTGCCATTCCACACCTTCAAAAATTCGCTCAGCACAGCCGCTACCTTCTGCTCAATCTGAGCCAGTTGCCAGCCTTGCCAGAAGCTATCCTCCAACGTGGTGATTTTCTCCGTAATCAGACGAATTAAATACGGATCATATAAGAAATGCTCGTGCACCTCGATTTTCCCAGCTTTAATCCCATCCTCCAGATCATGCGCAGAATAAGCGATATCGTCGCACAGGTCCATAAGCTGGGCTTCTAGCGTCTTTTTGCCATCAGGGATACCCCAATCCTCGCGGATCGAACGTATGTATTCCCACTCATGCAGGTACAACCCTTTTTTGTTCAGAATCCCCGGGTATGGGTATTTGTTGATCCCCAGTAACACAGCGTCCGACAAATTCAAACCATCCACGTTCTCACGCTTCTCCAAAAACATAATCAGTCGGAAATTGTGCGCGTTCCCTTCAAAATGCTCATAAATTCGTCGCTCACGCGCATAGGCCTCCTGTCCACGCTTGGACTCCGGTGTGAAGCCTCCGGCAGAGGATATCTTTTCTACCTTTGTTTCAATCAGTTGATCCAAAATCCCGTCCAGCACCTCTTCTCCCTTGTGTCCGAACGGTGGATGCCCAAAGTCATGTGCAATGGAAGCACATTCTACCACCTCAGGGTCAATGATCAGTCCTGCGTTATCTGCCTGTTCCAGCTCTACTTCGGGATGACGGCGCAGCAAGCTTCGTGATGCTTCACGCGCAATTTGCGCTACCTCCAAAGAATGCGTCAGTCGTGTGCGGTAATAATCGCCCGTGCCTGCGCCAAATACCTGTGATTTACCCTGCAACCGCCGGAAAGTCGGTGAATGGATCAAACGGGAGTAGTCCCGTTCATATGCGGCCCGTGAAGCGTCGCTTCGTGTCTGTTCCGCAAATTGCCGATGCTCTCTCTTGTCCTGCCATGTCATAAAGCCCACTCCCTACGTACTCAATTGGAGTGATTATACATTTTTTTCGCGCTTCATGAAAGCTCACATGACTTTCAGTTATATATGTAAGCATCAAACTATCCCCACCTATTCGTAAGAGTAGGAAGAATTCATAATGAACCTCATTCCCACTAGAGGATAGATTTTCAATTGGAAACCAATCTGCTAGATTTATGGACTGAGCGCATTATCGCCTATCAAGTCAAGCCAGTGGTCAGACGATGAGAAATAAAAAAACAAGTCCCAACTATGTCCCGAGACTTGTTTTTGCTTATGATAACTTCTATTTTTCCATTAATTTATTGAATATTTCTCTATCTTCGGAAGTAAAGTCGGAAATCCGTTTCTTTTGCTTGTATGTGTTGGTACTTGAATCCAGCTTAATGAAGCTATTTTCACCAACCACATATACGATATTGTTTTTTATCTTATATGACACAATATTATCAACAGTATTTTCCGTTGGATCAGCAAGATGATTATAAAGTATTAAAGGGTCGTCCGGCCCCCCTCTAAAAATTTGAAAAGTCCCGTCACCAAAATATTCTACGGTATCTTTGCCTGATGGGTATTTATACTTCGTATCATCCCCAGAATTCACCAGGAAAATTAGAGTAGTAATTATAACTAGTAGAGAGATCAAGATCAAAATAAAGATATATCTACGCTTCATCTAAAATTCACACCTCACTTCCAAGCTTTTCTTGTATCAGTTACTGTTACATAAGACGTATACTCATTTAATGTTCCCCATGATTCCATTAAATTTGTTAGGTTTGCTGCAGCCCAACCAAGTTTGTTGTTCCCAGTAAACATTTGTTTAAAATTATACTCAAAATTATATTTATCATAATATATTGTAGTAATTTTCCATTGCCCGTCAACGTAGTTTCCATTTATTTTATAATACATCTTGTGAAAAGCATTATATAAATCTTTATCACTTTCTAATCCCTTAGATTCATTATTTGAAAAACTTTTAGCTTTATTAGCATTAGCTTTTTTGACTTCGTCATTAACTATTGCGATGTGTTCTTTAGATTTTTTAATTTGCTGCGCCTCATATGACCATTCGTTAAAGTGTAAATTTCCTGGGTTGTAATCAAGTGAATGTTGAAGTAAATTGGCCGTAATGTCCCCGTACTTCTTTCGAGCTATAGGAACAGCTACTGATGCAAATGCTTTACGATCAGGATAATGTATTACAGTATCTGTAGATTTCTTTACCTTCTCTACGCCTCGCACCCAAGTCTTTTCTAGTTCTACCATCGGATTTTCAAACGGAAAAGTATTATTTCCTGCATACACTAACATATTCTTACTATATGCGCCTTCCAGTACTTTTTGCGAGACATCAGACTGATCCTTTTCTCTTGTTTCCTTAGGTTTTAACTGAGGACTGTACTGAATTTTTCCCAATTGATCTTCTTTTTGTTTTAAAACAAGTTCAAACTCAAGAATCTCTTTGCTGGTATCAATCAGTTCTTGATACTCATCTACATAAGCGTGTGTAAACGTAATATCTCGGATTGTATTTTCATTTCTAACGATTTGGATATTACATTTGCGATAGTAATCCTCACTATCAGGTTTATATTCTGTGTTTGCCCATGTATACAGCATGTTGGATTTATCCGCATTGTTTATAACTGAAGGAAGCGAATGAAGCGGAATTTTGCTTCGAATATGTAGTGAATGAGTCAAGTTCGGAGACTTAGCTGAAAGATTTATGGAACTATTATTCTTATAAGTAAAACCAATGATCTCACCTTTTACAAACTCGATTGGTTCACCACCGGATTTGCGTTCTATTCTTAATGAAATGCTCATTGAAGTAATCTCCTCTGTTAATTTAATCTAGCTATATAGGAAAAATTTATGAAAAAACCAATTTCCAAATATTAATATATAAGAAAGATATTAAATAGTAAACATATTTTTAACTTGTACTTTTTCAGTTCGAATCGAACTTGAAAATCTAATATAAAAAAGGTGGTCCCCAGCCATTTGCTTCAGGCCAGAGAACACCTCTTTCTCAGTTTTATATACCTCACCACTTTTGCTCTAACGCTTTGCCCTCGGGTCCAATACATCCCGCAGGCCGTCTCCCATCAGGTTAAATCCCAATACGGTCAGCATGATAGATATCCCCGGAAAGATAACTGTCCACGGCGCGTTCTGGATATATTGCCGCGAATCGGACAACATTTTACCCCACTCTGGCTCAGGAGGTTGTGCACCCAAGCCCAGAAATCCAAGCGCTGCCGCTTCAATGATGGCCGTTCCGATCCCCAACGTTCCCTGTACGATGATTGGTGTCAGGCTGTTAGGCAAAATATAGCGGAGGATGATTCGTGTATTATTGGCTCCAAGCGCTCTAGCAGAAGTGATATACTCCTCCGTTTTGACACTCAGCACCTTAGAGCGAACTAACCGTCCATACGTTGGCACATTGACAATGGCAATGGCGTACAACGCATTTTCCAATGAAGGCCCTAAAATGGCTACAATAGCAATGGCCAGCAAAATCCCCGGAAATGCCAGTAAAATGTCGAATAGCCGCGAAATGGCCATATCTGCCCATTTTCCGTAAAATCCTGCGATTAAACCTAAGGCTGTTCCTACAATCATTGAACCAATAACAGACAAGAAACCGACCCACAACGAGATTCTGGCTCCATACAGCGTGCGAGTCAGTAAATCTCGACCGAGATCATCCGTACCGAACCAATGCTCCGCAGAAGGAGGCTGCAAACGGCTCACCAAATTTTGCTCTTTATAGTCAAAAGGTGCAATCCACGGCGCGATCAAAGCAATGATGACAAAGAAGATAATAATGCTCAGGCCGACGAACGCCATTTTATTGTGACGGAAAGCCCTCCATGCGTCTCTCCAAGGGCCAGTCACGACAGGCAAATGCGCCAATGTGCTGCGTGTCGTCGGTATGTTGTTGGGTTCCATTGAAAATTGTGACATCGGACAAGCTCCCCCTTGAACAATTGACGACTTGATTACTGATAACGGATACGCCGGTCGAGCACCGCGTACAGCAAATCGACAATCAGATTAATGATGACGAACAGGAACGCTATGATCAGAATTCCGCTTTGAATAACCGGATAGTCACGCGAGCTGATCGCTTCAAAAATGTACCGTCCGATGCCGGGCCAGGCAAAAATGGTTTCTGTCAGTACCGCGCCTCCCAGTAGTGATCCAGTCTGAAGACCGATGACAGTAAGTACGGGGATCGCAGCATTTTTAAGCGCATGTTTGTACACGACTTGAAAAGATGCCAGCCCCTTCGCCCGAGCCGTACGGATATAGTCCGCATCCATAACCTCCAGCATGCTGGAACGAGTAATGCGCGCAATGACCGCCATTGGAATCGTTCCAAGTGCGATACTGGGCAGGATCAAATGCTTGATGACGGTCCATACCTGATCCATACGCCCACCTATAAACGCATCAATCACGGCTAAATGTGTCACAGCTTCCACCGGATCACGGGAATTCATGCGTCCGATGGAAGGAAGCCAATGCAGTTTATTTGCAAAGATCCACTGCTCCATCAAGCCCAGCCAAAAAATCGGCATCGATACTCCGACCAGTGCAATGACCATGCTGACATAGTCAAACCAGGAATTTCGCTTCCAGGCACTCACGATGCCGGCATTCATTCCGACTACAACGGCAAAAAACATGCTTGCTACTGTCAACTCCAGCGTAGCCGCCAGATAAGGGACCATTTCCCGGGCAATCGGCTGCTTGGTGCGAATGGAATCGCCCAAGTCCCCTTGTGCCAGCTCACCTAAATAGGTCCCATATTGCTGTAACCACGGCTTATTCAGCCCCAATTGCTCACGTAGCGCCTGCTTGGACTGTTCCGTAGCCTTATCTCCCAGTATGGTTTCCGCCGGATCTCCCGGAATGGCATGAATAATGGAAAAAACGATGAGCGTCATGCCCAGTAATACAGGAATCAATATAGCCAGTCTTTTCACAATATATGAGTTCATATCAGATTCACCGCCTACTTGCGTTTGGGCTATTCAAAATAAATATTTCCGTACGCTTCCATACCTGCCGGAGAAGGTACAAAACCCTTGAGATTCGCTTTACCTGCCATCAGCGGTGTGCTGTGAACCAATGGAATCCACGGGGCATCCTGTTTAATAATCACTTGTGCTTGTTTATACAGTTCCGCACGCTTGTCCTGATCGACCTCAACCTGCGCCTTCACCAATATTTTGTGGAGTTCCTCATTCACATAAAAACTACGGTTATTGCCTGGAATCGTATCCTTGTCCAGCAATGTGTAAAGGAAATTATCCGGGTCGCCATTGTCCCCGTTCCAACCCAGCATGTACAGATCATCCTTTTTCCCCGCCTTAAGATCATCCAGATACGTAGCCCATTCCGGGGATTGGATGTTTACTTTGACGCCTATTTTTTCAAAATCGGCTTGAATGGCCTCTGCCACCTTTTTGCCGTCAGGCATATAAGGACGAGATACGGGCATTGCATAGAAGGTTAAAGGCTCGGGAAGCCCGTTAGGAAAGCCCGCTTCCGCCAGCAAAGATTTAGCCTTATCCAGATCATAGACGTAGTCCTGAATACTATCGTTGTACCCCCATAACGTAGGTGGCATCGGATTGACCGCAGGCTTAGCCTGCCCTGCAAACAATGCATCAATAATAGCCTGCTTGTTCACTGCGTGATTCAGTGCCTGCCGCACCTTGGGATTATTGAATGTTTTTTTCTTTAAATTAAAGCCAATGTACGCCACATTAAAGGAGGGACGTTCAATTTTCACTAATTCGCTATTGCCCTCTAACTGCTTTGCATCATCTGGGTTCAAATCCTCCATCAGGTCAATTTCCCCGTTTTGCAGAGCATTAAATCGTGCGGTATTGTCGGGTATGGAACGAACAATGATCTTAGCCAGCTTCGGCTGCCCCTCTTTCCAATAGTTTGGATTCTTCTCCAGCGTGATGGTATCGTTCCGTTTCCATTCCTTAAATACAAAAGGCCCCGTGCCGACCGGATTACTCTTGAAATCAGCCTTTTTCTCCTGAATAGCCTTGGGACTTGAAATACTAAAGGATGGCATAGCGATATTTTGTAAAAACGGCGCCTGCGGCTTGTTTAGTGTAAACTGGACGCTGTTCGCATCTACCGCTTTAACCTCCTTAATCACCCTACTTCCTTCAGGACCAAACATAGAATCATAATAGTCAAACGAGTCACCTTCAAATTTGTATGGACTTTTCGGATCAGCCCAGCGGTCAAAGTTAAACACAACCGCTTCTGCGTTAAAGTCACTTCCGTCATGGAATTTCACACCCTGACGCAGCTTGAACGTATAGACCAGTCCATCCGGTGATACTTCCCAGCTCTCTGCAAGCCCCGGTTGGATCTCCGTTGTATTTTCCTTATATTCCAGCAGTGTGTCGAACACTTGCAATCCGATTTTTAGCGACTCGCTTTCAGTCACAATGGCAGGATCTAGCGCCACGGAATCTCCGCCGCGTCCATAAATGAGCGTGTCCTGCACGCCCTCTCCTGCTCCGCTTGGTGTTTTCCCTGCCTCTGGCTTTGCTCCTTCACCTGATCCCCCACAACCGGAAAGCGCCAAAACAGCTCCTAGCGCAAGCACCAGCAGAACGGTCCAGATTTTGTGTTTTGCATACTTTTTGCTCATGCAGCAAACCCCTTTCACACCTTATATATTGTTAATTCGTTGATACCGGATGAATGCCAATTCCTTTAGATTGACATGACAAGCTTGTCCTCAAGCTGTGGTCCCAAATTCCGAGTTCATCAAATAGGTGTAGTAGGACAGAAGTGTTCATAATCTAGTGGTATAAGAGGATGCTATAGGGTAATGAATAGATGTGATGTAATAAATAGAAAGAGGAGTATGTCAGGTCGTGGTGAAAGTGTGATATATACTCACAAACAGTGAATATTATGCTCAAACAAAGTTGATTATTGGATACTTTACTATAAAATCTGGAAGCAGACAAGGGGGTTTTTCATACATTACCATATGTTTTTATACATCATGTCAATTAATATTACAAACCAATTTACACAATCATATCAAATAAATACTCCTGCTTGGGGTCTTCAACCTCCAAGCAGGAGTATGATCTTACCCCAAAAATGTATTCAGCACCAAACCTACAGTCACGGCTTGGGCTCCTTTTACGATAGAGAAATGATCTCCAGGCACTTTATGCGTGAACATTTCCCCCTTACAATACAATTCCCATCCTTTATATCCTAATTCCCAGGTATGTTCTGAAATAAACAAACAGACAGGGGCCTTTACAGCTCGATTGGGCTGGTAGACATGCTGCATTTTCACCCAATGATTCACACTTTTAAAGCGTTCGAGTTCAGCTTATGTAAAAATCATGAAGAACATTACTTTACAATAAGTGCAGGCGGTTGCCTTTGAACCGCCTGTCAATTTACGTTTCAGGTGTATGGCTTGGTTCACATGAAAATAATCCCTTCCGGGCATATGATTTGCAAAAGGTCATTTATTTTTTTTAAACACATCCAGACGGTTCAGTACGACCAGTAAGCGATAAAAATCGTAACTGCTTGGCAGTTTCGCATCCACAATCGGGCTTGCCGGATTAAATGCATCAGCGGCAGCCATCGCTTCCTTCGCCCAGGCCGGTACAGGCATAGCCTGACGCGCCTCCAGTTCAGCTACCCGCTGATCTACCTTTTTAATATAAGCGCTTTGTTCATTCAACGTCTGCTTGAGCACATCTTTGCTGTTTTCAAGAGCGGCGACCTGCTGCTGCAGGGCCTTAAATGCCGCTTTTTCCTCTGCTGTCATTGGCTCATCCCCCTCTTCTCCTGCAAATGCTTGGCGTAGCTCGGCCTCTGTTCCGGCGTATACATTCAGGTCAACCGGCCCTTGAATTCCATCAACCCGTCCACTATCGCTGTATTGCCAAAAGTCCCAGTTCTTCCATGCTGTGGTGTCGCCGGGCACCCGTGTACTATAACGTGCAATCCACAGCTTATAACTACCCAATGGCGCTTTGAAATGGGCGGCAAAAGCATTCCCTGTATATACCATCGGCTTACGGCCGCTTACCCGTTCAAATTCTGTTAAAAATGCCAACGCAACCTCATGAATCGCGGCCGAGCTAAGCCCTCCCGGATTATTTTCGTAATCCATTACCGCTGGCAAGTCCAGCGCTTTCGCACCACCCACCTGATCCAGCACCTCGGCGAAATGCCTGGCTTCCGCTTTTGCTGCATTTACAGTGGTTGCATCTACAAAATGGTAAGCTCCCAGCAGAATCCCGGCTGCCTTGATCCCTTTTGCATTCGTGATAAATGTCGGATCGACGTAACGCTGTCCTTGACTCGCTTTAATAAATGCAAACGATTTACCATCGGCTCGTACACGCTTCCAATCAATTGTTCCCTGATATCGGGACACGTCAATGCCTTCGGCAGCGTTAGGGCTGCGATTCTGCATAAGGCGTTCCCTCCTTATCATTCATAATGTTGTAGCTCACTTTGTCTCTGTTATCCATATGCTTGGACCATCCATACGGTCTGGGCTTTTCCACTTTTACACCGAAAAAAGGGCAAAAAGGTAGTCTGCCTATTTTGTAGTGGCCACTGGCGGCACTTTATGAAGCTTTATTTTTTTTGTCGGAAGGGTCGGTTGGCTTTATTTTTTCTCCACTCGACTTGGACTCAAAAATAGCTACTGCATTCCGCAAAATATTCGGCATCGGCACTCCCATTCTGCCCACATTTTCAATAATGGACAACAGCTCGTTCGCTAAATAAAAGAAAACGACGGCATCCCGGAAGTAATGTGCATCCCCGAGAATACCGTCGATTAGATGAGCTACCGTAATGAGCAAAAACACGGTAACCTTGCGAAAAATACCGTAATACCCCTGGCGGCTTTTGAGCTCCCCATTAATCCAGGCCGCTGCCCATCCGGTGAAAAAGTCGATCACGACCATCCACCACAGCAACGTCAACATTGTGGTCCACCCCCCAAAAAAATAACCGATCAAGGTCCCCGTGGAAAACCCCAGCCAAATCTGATCGATCTTTTCATGCATGTTTGTTCCCCCTTTTGAACCTAGGTGTAAAATGAATGCCCTTGGTTGTCCAAGGGCATAAAAAACACGCTCTGTGTGAGCGTGTGAGTAATTTTTGCGATGTCGCTCGTTCTTCCACCTGTATAACTGGCGCTACTTCTTTAATATAAGCCTTATGAGTTCATGCAATGCTTCTGGCGTCTTCAACAGTACGGCGGTCAGCAAGGATAAGATGTACAAATTTGGTTGCAAAGGCTTTTCAGATTTGTTCATTCATGATGCCACTTCCCCTCATAAGTCAGGACAGCCTAAAAATAGAGTCCATATTCCAACTGCAAAACTACCTGCTCCCTAAATAGCTTTTTTTATTGAGGATAAAGTCCAAAGCCGTCGTCAATCGTTGATTTCATCACATAATTCCTTTAACCGATTGCCCACCATTGAATGTTATTTAATTTATAATACCTTCCGGTTGAACTTGTCGTAGTGCCAGAACTCATATTCATTGTGACCGTAAGTAGATTACTTGAGTTTATACTTACGATGAATTCACCGACCTCATTGGATAATCGACCATTCGAACTAGGGGTTACCAGTGAGATTCCACTCGGCATGGTCTTGCCATTCCAACCACCGGAATGGAAGTACGCATATCCCAACAAGTAAACAAATATTTTACTTACGGTAAATGCCACCGGAATTGTATACGATACAGAAGCCGTGGCAGGTAGACCTATATCATAGCCATCATTTACACTTATATTATCCCCATTCCGGACTATTGTCCCTTCGGCATATTTCACTATAGGTGCATTAGTAATTACTGTTGCTATCTGATCGCTGCTCATGTCAGGATTGGCGCCTCCGAACTTGCCGTTGATCGCGCCTACAATTTTATTTTTAAAATCAACGGCTTGCGTAAAAGCTTGGTCTGCCCGGCTGTATGCCTCATTTGCCCGGTCATATGCCTGTTTGGTGGCGCTCGGTGTAGCTGCCCGATCTGTAGCTCCACTGCTTACAGAAGTGTCGAGCTGTACAATCCCCCTAGCCTGCGTAGAAGCAGATGGTAAATCCGTTGCAGGATGCGTATGCGCCTTAGGTGCTGCATAATCCCTAGTATATTGTTTGGCATTTCCCTCTCCTGCACTCCATACCGCTTGCTTGGCTGCTGTAACATGGAGGTCTGTATTGCTGGCGTGATTGTCCAACGCTTCCTTGGAAGCAACACCGTTCCCAGCCGGGTCCTTTTTGATATTTTCAACCTGTGCGGCCAATTCCTGATCGTTAGCATAAAGCGTATCAATCGGTCCATTCAGGATGTCTGCATGTCCCTGGTCGGTAGTAACAAATCTGCGTGGCTGTTGTATGCTCATACTTCTTCATCCTCCTTAATAGATGTCTTCAATTTCAAAAACAAACTCCATATCACTATCTTTGATCTTGTTGCTCATTGTACGGATGGCCGTCAGCTTCTTCGCTGAATCTACCAAAGCCAGCTCATTAATCGTCTCACCCACCAATTCATTTTCTGCCAGTGAGCAAGTATAACGAATTGTTGCAGGAGCAATAAATTCAAAGCTCGTAATATCCTTTTGAACCAGTTCCTTTTTTAACACCTGTTCTGTTCCATCCAAAGGCAGTGGCTTCCCTGCTTGATCCACACCGCCGCTACCAAACGCCATTTTTACTACTTTTGTCAGCGTTCCTCCCTCAGCGCGGGCACGAGCCATTTGTTCCCTTGCATATGCAGTCGTAACTGTCAAAACTTGTTCTACCATACTTACCATCCTTTCTATCTTTAAATAAAAGTTATATTGGTTTAGACTGAAATAACTTTCTCGGTTGAGCTTAACATCTGACTACCGTCCAGCTTCATACTTCCATCTAACTTCCAATAATGGTCTCGAATTATCATTCTGCCTTCCTGATGATGATCCATTCGATGCTTGATGACCATTTTTGTACGGTTTAAATAGCGCATAGGTTCCTCTGTCCACCCGGACAAAGAAGCTGTTCCGTTCAGTAACTCGACACCATCTAAATACCATGGCTTCCCACCAAAAAAGCGAACTCTCGAACGTAATCGAATACGACAAACCATTTCATTCTCATGAAGAAATGCAAGCCTTGTTTTGTTATTCATATAAAGAGCAAGATGAGCAGGCTTAATATCCTCGATGATCTTTTTGAAATCAATCATATTTTCAGGGATTCTATTTTCAAAGCTTATACCAAACTTATACTCAACCGGATAAAAATACACTTCCCCATCGACACCAAATGAGCTCATGATTTTCCGTATTAAATCCCCTGAAAATTTGCCGCTTCCACGAAGTTTTGACTCCACAACAGATCGCCGCTGTTCCAGCGGCTTTTCCAAATGGATCGGGATACCCAATTCCATTTCCCAGCGTTCAAGCCCCCAAGTGGCGGTGCGAACAAAAAACTGGGCTAACGTATCATCTAGCGCAAGGTATAGAGCATCTAGTTCGCTACCCTTTGCTTCCATATCGACATGCATAACACGAGATGCTTCGTAATAGGCAGGAAGATAGGAAAATAGCTCCGGTCCCCGCGAACTGAACATTCGTTTACTAAAATCATCGGTTACATCTCGGATAACAGATTCTTTTTTTTCGTCAATATCCATCCATACTCACCATCCCCAGCTCTACCCCCTGACCAAATTGAATCGTTATAAAAAGATTGCTTTGTCTGTTCATTTTCAGCTTGGAGAAACCCATTATAATCAGATCCATTCTTTCATACATGCTCGCTCCTCCTTTGAGTACAGGCATTTTTGCTCTCTGCTCTATACCGTTTTTTTACGAAAAATAGAGCTATACCATTTAACCGGTTCTCGCTGTGCACTGGAAACCTCCATAGATGACGATTCCTCTACGTTATCCAATACCAGATCAGAACGATGGGATAAAATCATTTCCTTCACTTGTTTACGTTGTTTTTCATCTAAAGCGTAGCATCCAATGATAGCTGCTATATTACCTTCTCCCCGGTCATAGCGGGTAACACAAGCATAAGCACAAATACGCAATTGAGTCTCTGTTAAAGCAGTCATAGTTATGACTTCACCTCTTTTTAAATAAGAATTTTGCGTCTAAACAGGAGTCAGTACATGGTTATTTTCCTGTGTTACCAAGCATGAGCTGGGTCAGCGTTACTTCGAGATCTGCAATACGCTGCTTCAATTGATCTGTCTCACTTGGCTGTTGCTCTGCTTTTTGTGTCAGTTCCTTAACCGCTTCCTCACTCAATCCTTCACTCCAAAATGTCGTCGGGTCTCTTCGTTCTGGAGTCGAAAAAGCCGGAGCAGAATATATAGGTTCGTCTCCACGTTCGTTTTCCAGCTTGTTTTGCCATTCAACATGCAACTTCTGAAATGAAGCTTGCGATTCCTTACTAATTTTCTCGTACTTCTTTTGTGCCTCAATCAGAGTTTCGTTATATTCTGCTTCATAGGTCAACCAGCCTTGAATATCAAACAGAGGATGATATAAGCTCGGTGGAACTAGAATACCAACCGTATAGCCAGCAGGGCTGGTTTCTGTATTCTCTTCATCAATGGCACTCGATTTATCGGTAGTACGCACATAGATGTCTTGTTGCTGGTCTGTGTCAGATAGTATGAGTGAAGATGGAGCATAAAAAGGGACGACACCCGAAAAGGCATCGTCCACTAGCTTGTCCTCCAGATAGAGGCCATCTGTATTTACTTTAGGTACTGCTTTCATATATTATCCTCCTTAAACTTCTGCTATAAATTGAACGGCATCTAAACGTATCCAACCATAGCCCCCTCTGCCTACTACTTCAACACGTCCGTCAGAGGATATTGCAATTACGGCAGTTTTGTCAGCGGACACCGCATCAGATGCTGCGCAGGTTAATACCGTTAGGATTTTAGGCCTGTATCCTTCCGGCAACCTAAAACACGTGACGGTTGCATTAGAAGTCGGTACCTTTATTGACCCGTGCATCTTAATAAGATTATCTGACATTTTAAGGTACTGAGGCCACATACCCACTGAGGATGTTTCTGCTGTAACGCCATTAAGCAACGTGGGTGTAATCCAGGAAGGGCTATCCTTGTCCGCCTTTTTGTTCTCCACCACAGACAGGCGCAAATTTGCTTGTTGCACGCAGTCTATCAAATCCAACAGCAGTGTCTTTTCGTTGGCTGCGTAGATTCCTGTGAACGGCACAACGGGTGAGAGACCAACCATAAAGTACGTGACACTGTAGGCCGATGCTCTGTCGCTATCCGATGCATTCAAAAGTTGCGATAACGTACCCGCACTCGTGATCCATCCGACGCCCTTAGTCCATCTTGTGTCTAAGACCCCATCTTTGTATACCGTCAACGGTTGTATAGACCTGTTCCTGAGCAAGCGCGCGCTAAAGCTGGCGTTATTTATGTTCATCCTGTTGCCGAACATAGTTCCTGTCTCCATAAATACGTCGGCAGGCTCGCGCAACACAATTCCCGTACCTACTTCAACCTGATTGTCTCCCGCAACGAACGTTAGTTGTCCTTCGGATATGATAGGCTCTGCTGTAGGCGTTGCGAGTTTGTATACGAGTTGGTATGCCGACCAATTTCCATATCTTACGTACGACAAGGATGTTATCGCTGTTGTCGGCAAAGTAGTTACGTACAGCGTTGCTGCGGTCCCGTTCGAATCGTAGATAGAATCAAGCGGACACCACGCCTTCCCTACTGCCTCATTGTTAAACGGCTTACTAACGTCTCCTTGACCAGCCAAATACATCTTCCAGCCCATAAAATACGCCTTTATTTCGTCTGTTGTAGGTGTGTAGTTATCTCCCCATCCACTGTCTGCGCTAGAAATGGACAGACCCACAACACCAGATTCTGGGCTAAGGTGGGATTGATCCGGCCCGCTTAACGGGAAAACATGCTGAACCAACTTACCGTCAAACTTTGTTATCCTCTCACTGTCAACCATTCCATTAGTGGCAGGTATCCGTACAACTTTGTAGCCTGCGGCTGAATCGAAGTAACCCCAGGGTAGCGAGCCGTCAAGCGTCATACTGTGCCAACGTTTGCTTTTATAATATTGCCCATCACATTCAAACACTGTATCAGCATTAGCCCCTGTAACTGGATCGGCGTATAGGTCTGTTTGCAGTGCCAGCATGGAGTCTTCATGCTGCTTGAATGGTTTGGCAATACTGCCGATGTTGAACATAAAGTCTGAAATCGTTACTTCGGCAGTGGATGTGCCCAACAAGCGGATCACTACACCTTTAGTACCTGCCGGAACTGTGAATGTATAAGATATAATTCCGCTACCTGTTACACTACCGATAACCGCAGTCTCGTTTTGCATATTTACATGTATTCTACCCGTTGGTCCACTCGACTGAGCGGAAACCGTGTAAGCCTGACCCGGAACTAATGGGTAGATGGAAGATATCATTATATTTGAAGAAGAAACAACAACACTTCGATCATCTTTAATAAGAGGTGTTCCGACCGCAGTGTCCCAAGAATAAAAAGAGTGTGGGGCCAAATTCTCCCCATACCGGACCGCGTATGGATTACGTACAGGCATTACACTATCTACATAAGGATATTTGTTGTCAATTTGATCGTCGGTCATCGTTGCTAATGCTGCATATTCTGCTGCAGAAATCTCATAGATACGCGCAGCCTCAAAATAAGAATACTGTCCTACAGTACCCTGTGTTACCAAATCTATGTTAGTAATAATATCGCTAGTAGGTGCCAGCCTAAACCAAGCCGTAGCAAAGTTAGTCTTATCCGTAACTACAACTTTCGATTCTACCAGAGCATTCGGAGCCGAGATTCCTGCATCTATAGCGTTACCTACTTTAGCTCTTACAATTGCAACATAGTATTTCCCAGCTAAAAATTTAAAATTACTATAAAACCCCACTCCAACGGTATATCCAGGCTTGATCGTTACTTTTAACGAATTAGGCATTGTCCCTTTATTCAAAGTATCTAGCGCTATATCAGCTTGATACGGTGTTACCCCCCTTAAGCTACTCAAATTCCCCCATCTTCCCAACAAATTCACCAACGTACGCCCGCTCAGCCCCGTCAGCGAAAATGGGGCAGCCTTTTCCGCATGAACAATTTGCACCCCAGGTTCGAGAGTTACCGCCTTACGCTCTGTTGTATCCAGACGCTTCTTGATCTCATTTACACCATCATTCACATCACCTGCGAAATCGTCTACAGCTCGCCAGTTTTGATCCAAATACTTCTCCAGGTCAAAATACGTGGTTTTGGGCGATGTGCGGTCAATTTGATTTAAGCCAAGATTTGGTGTCTTTTCGCTTGCCATGCTATGCGCCACCTCCTAAATATCTATCCTGGGTTGTATGTTCAATTTCATAGAGGGTCATAGACTCAACTTCAGCAATGGTCAGGTAGCGTAATTTGTACTCCACCGCCATGTGAGCGGGCTTGATCTCCTCGATGGCTGCTTTAAGGTCTTCCACGTTGGGCGGAATCCCAATGGTATCGATAAATTTGACCGTAAATCCCCATTCGGCGGGATGAAAAGTGACATCTACCGTGCCTCCGTCGTACGCTTCAGCTACATTTTTGACAAGCCGGCCGGAAAAGGTTCCTGCCCCTCGCAGCTTCGATTCCACCACAGCACGCCGTTGGTCCAATGGCTTCGCCAGGTCGGTTTCGATCCCCAGCTCCATTTCCCAGCGTTCCAACCCCCATGTGGCGGTACGTACAAAAAACTGTCCCACCGTTGCATCCATTGCAAGATACAAGGCGTCCAATTCGCTTCCTTTAGCATCCATATCGGAACGCATCACACGTGAGGTTTCATAATAGGCAGGCAAATAGGAAAGCAGCTCGCGTCCCCGCTCGCTGCTCATTTGGCCCACTGTATCTCCCTCTATAGTTACCCGATTAACAAAAGTGTCACTACGGTTTGCACGTTTTCCCTGGTCTGGGTTATTCAATAAATCTTCAAAGCTGTTCGTTCCATTGTTACTCACTGACGCTCACCGTCCCCAGCACTGCCACCTGACCTGATCCAATCTCAATATTCTGATTGCTCTGTCCATTGATTTTCAGTTCAGAGAAATCAATAATAATCGGAATGTCCAGCAGCACAGCAGAAATCCGGGTATATCGTACCAACGGATCTTCCTTGTAAAAAGCAAGCTGCTTCAAATAGTTCCGCACACCGCTTTCGATCAGCTTTTTGATTTCATCCAATGTGGACGGCTTCTCTTTGGTACGCTGTACCTTGACTGAGATGTTAATTTCCACTTCTGTCGCTGGCATGATCGTCACCACAGGACCCGCTGGTGCCAGCCCTTCTCCTTGCCCATCCTGCGTCGGATCAATATACTTTTGCACCGCAGCCACGATATCCGGGCTGGCTGCTCGTTTGTCCGTATCCAGTACATATAACCCTACGGTTCCAGGTCCTTTCCACAATGGAACAACCTCTACACCGCCCACTCCGGCAATTTCATTCGCCCACTGGGTATACTGCGCCTTGTTGCCGCTTGTGCCCTGGTTCCGCACCTTGGCATAAAAACGCTCCAGCAACAGCTGATCGCTCTCAACGTCTGTGCCGCTTTTTGTTTCCTCGGTATTGATCACAGAGGCCACCCCGCTAACCGGGGTTGCCATCACTTGGATGACACCCGCAGGCACATTGCCGCTACGCCCGGGATTAACCGCCCGAATAGCTGCTTCCCCGGCACCTTGTTCATCCAGCGTGACCGATGCCGTGGTCGCATATTCAATGGAAGCTTCCCCGGATACATCATCTGCCGGGGTCGCCACCAAGGTTCCCGCCGGGACAGTCGTTCCCGCTGTGCCCGTGAACGTGACCATACCTGAAGCGGCAACCGCTTCTCGCCGTGTCACCCCATGCTCTGCTGTTCGCAAATCCAGCTCCGGCGAGCGAAAATCCGGGTTGTCGCTGGCTGCTGTGCTGGCAAAGCCACGTCGCAGCAGCTCTTGCGCCCAGATTGCCGCTTCGGATAGCATAAACGCTACCGGCGCCTGCGCATCCCAAATAAAAGAGCCCTCGGACTTATCCATGTCCGAAGGCACTTTTTCCAGCATCCGATTTAAAATTCCCTCTTCCGTCTGGTCTACCAAATATTCCGGCAAGTCTGCCATTAGATCACCACACTTTCCACAATTTCCGTTTCATCTCGCACGTTCGTAATCTGGCAGCTAAAATGGCACGCCTCACCTTCCCAGCGAAACGTGAATTGATCCACAGTAGCCGTACGTGCATCTGCTAGTAACGCCTCCGTGACCATGCGTTTAATTTCACTTTCCTGCACACCGTGCCCATAGCTGCTACCAATCAGCTCCTCCAGCTCGCTACCATAGTCAGGTGAATAGATCACATGCCGGTAGCGAGGAGTGCGAATCGCTTTTTCACACCACTGTACCCAGGCTTCTTTCTCGCCTGTAGTCACGATTTTACGGCTAGGGCTCATAACAAACTCACCAGCTTCAAAATCAAACCGCCAGCTTCGCCCAAATACTGCGCGGTTATCCTCCAGTACATCCGGGTCGGTCATATCCATGTCTGTCCAGATCATATCATCTGTTTCGGGAAATAAATTAGCCACGTCCACTCACCACCTTGCACACAACAACTACATCGTTACCGCTATTCACCCGAACCGCAAGTACACGATCTCCGGGCTTAAGACCTTCGTTCAAACGTAGATTCACATCCTCCAGCTCGTCTTCCCCGATATAAAAGGAAGTTTTCAGCTCTTTGCCTTCCCAATTTTCCGATTCCACTGCGGTTGAGGTGCCTTTATACATATGACGTGGTACAGACAGCAGCCCCGGTAGCTCGGCGACCAAATAATCCTGAAGCTCATGTTTAAAATCGTCCAGCTTGAGTCCCGTGGAGGTGATCGTTCCTAGTACCGCGCCTACCCCACTCAGTGCTTGCTTGGTATGCTTATGAAATGAAGATTGCAGCGCAGTAGCCAAATGCCCATAGGGGTCCTTATTCAAGGTAAAACCTCCTTTTCACATCGTCATACGTTCCGAGCTCCAGCGACATACTGCCGGGGTTACCTAATTCCCTGCTCACCGAAATGACCAATAACTTTATGGAGCCTAACATTACCGCGTCTCCTGCTCGGATCGTGTTCATGTCCGGTGCATTTACTGATATCGTTTGCTGTATGCCTCTCAGCTTACTTTTGGCCAACTCACGTGCTGCTGCACCAGACTTGACTTCGTCATCCTGTACGATCACCTGAAGTGTCCCATATTTGGCAATGTCCTTCTCCTCAAGCGCCATCACCTTGGACGGTACCTCATTGCCTGATTCACTGGCAGCCGTAGCCAGTACCTTCACTCTTGTGGCCGCACCTTCCAGCGTACGGGATTGAGTTGTATCCGTGACTCTCTCCAGAGCATACACATCTTTGTTCGTTCCCAGCTCGTACAGCTCCAAGCCGGAAGAAATCATCCGTGGATGATACAGCTTTCCCCCCGCCTTTGCCGTTTCGCGCAGATCTCCCAGCATCATAGAATAGATGGACTGTGTGCGGTATACGGCGCGTCCTAGCGTTTTTTTCGTATCTGGCAATGAAGCGATTTTCAGCTTCCAGTCCCTAGCATACTTCTGAAAACGCTGAGTAGCCGTCTGCTTGGCAGGAAGTAAATATTCATCTTCGGACTTGTCCAAATACACCGTACGGTCATATAACGTCAGCGTCATACGTTTGAGCCCGTTGTTAGAGGTTTCTACTTCCCAGACCACTGCGGGGGACAACAAGGGAACATAATCTTTTTTACCATAAGGAATTCCGCTAACCCGAATAGACATCCCAGGGGAAATGGCGGGCATATCCGGCGTAACGACCAGATTGACCGTGCCCTGATAGGCGATTTGCTCCAGCGAATCCCTCAAATTAATGTTCTCCACAAGCGGCGACAAATCATATTTATCCTGTAAAATGACTTTATAGCTCATGACAGCACCAGCTTTTGCCCCGGTTTAATTGCATTCGGATTTTGTCCAATGACCTTTTTATTAAGCTGATAAATACGACTCCATTGGGAGCTATCCCCCAACTCCAGCTTGGCAATTTTGGACAAGGAATCCCCGGACTTAACCGTATATGTTTTTTTCTTTTCTTTCATATCTGTGCGGGGCTTTTTGTTGACCGCAGCCGCCTTACTACCCGTGACGCCAGCTTTTTTGGCAACTTTCATATCACTCCAGGTCCGCAGTGACAGATCAAAATTCACATCCCCATACTCGCCGCCGCGAAAGATCGAATTATGAGATGCCACAATTACTGGCACATTCACGGCTGTCTCCGTAATAATAAAACGTAGCGGGTTCTTGGATAACAAAAAGCCATTCAACGTGTTCATGGCCTCCTGCGGATCAGGGATATCTTTGTATGTGCAATACGCTGGATTGTATTCTTTCGGAAAAAAAGAAGAGAAGGAGATTTCCTTCACCTTCTCCCCTTGTGGGAAGTCAAACTCCCCATAGGATAAAATCGTCGTTGTATCAAATCCCTTTTGCCGTGAGATCGTCACTTCCTCAGGATTTACTGGAAACTGAAACTTTTTTCCTTTACCATCCGTCAAACTAAATTCCATCTCTTTCCTCCTTCCCCATTGCTACCATCTACTCCATTACATAGCTCCAGCGCCTGCTGGCTTGGTATTCTGCGTTGCACGCAGAATTTCAGCTTTGAGACGGTAGCCAATTTGCGTAATAAGCCCATCCACATCTAGCTTGTTCTCATGTACAGTGACCTGTACAGCCCCCACAGGAAGATTGAATTGGTTGGTGGTTTCCGTTTTAAAATCCTTCAAAAAGCCAGACAGTGTTCCCATTTGTTCAGGACTGATCTGTACTACTTGAGGTGTCGGATTACCATTACCTTTGCCTTTAGCTTTGGCTCCATTGTTCGCATGAGCTGCAGTATTCAGTAGTGGGTTTGGATTGACTCCCTGGTTAGCGATAGCCATCGGTCCATAAGGATTAGGGACGCCTTTTCCACCTGGTTGCGGAGGTACGTTTGCAACTGCACGAGCACTATAATTTATAGCCATAGGCGTTAAGGGCTCAAATGACTTACCTAAATTCGAATGAGGTGGGATTGCTGGTTTAGAGGTTGCTGGTTTAGGTACTTCAGGCGGCTTAGCTGGCTCTTTCTTAGGTTCATCTTTTTTACCAAAAGAAAAGAAATCAGAAAAGCCTTTACCGAAGTCTCCAGCCTTATCCGAAAGCCAGCCTGTAACATGGGAAGCTTTTTCTCCAAGGAATTTACCAGCGGACTTCGCTTTGTCCATCAAGGCTGGACCATAATCTGAGACTAATCCACCAATTTTCCCACCAACAAAGTCTCCCGCCATACCTCCGAGCGTAGAGCCAACCACAGTACCAATACCCGGAAGCAAAAATGAGCCTATAGCTCCACCTAGCGCAGAACCAGCCGTCCCGCCTACGGTAGAACCAATTGCTTCTGCACGTTCTTTACCAGTTTTAGCCTTAGCTATATTCATAACATCCATTCCATAACCTAAGGGACCCAATAGCTTTTTCGCGCCACCTTTTAAAAGGTTTTTGAACAAGCCTGATCCTGCTTCCTCAGCTGCACCAGCAACGCTACTGGGTCTGATAATACTTGAGGCTGCATCTGCGGCAGCACTTGAACTTGCAGTGCTAGGTACTACACCAGCGGCTTCGCTTGGATTTATCATCCCCCAGCTTTTAGCCTGTCCATATAGTCCCTCCGAACCTTCCATAACATCTGAAACCCCACCACTAAATTTAGATAAAAAATCCCCCCCAGATTTCCCGGCAGCTAAAGATTTGTTCCAAATATCCTTAATCTTTTCTGTACGAGTAGCTCCTTCGACGGGTCCCTTAAGATTAGCGAAATCAACCTTGAATTTTTTGAAAGCTTCAGGAGCTTCAGATAGATTTTTAATCCCATCACCAAGCTTTTTACCATTACCAGCAAGCTCTTTTATGCTAGCCCATGCCCCCTTAGGCTCCTCTTTTTTCTCTGCAGCTGGCGTCGTAGAACCCACTTTAGCAATTAAACCAGCAATAGCTGTCGTATTCGCATTCACTGCAACAGTATTTAATTGCACCGCAGTGCTTAGCAAAACGATACTTGGATTATTATCAACCTTCTGCGAGCCTGATCCGTCTTGAGAGCTTACTTTCACATTTACATTCCCCGAGGCGTTAATAATCTGAGATTTGACCCGATTAATCTTGTTCAACAGATTATCCAAGCCTTTAGAAGCCATATCGTTCAGCACAATTTCCGGGGCCATGCGGGTGCGGCCGATTTTCAACACACGTCCTTGAATCCGCTCAAAATAACGTTCCATTGCACGTAATTCTCTGTTCGCCTTAATGACGTTTTTAGGATCGATCACAAGGTTCATGCGGTAATTTAATGCTTCTGCCATCTATCATGTTCACCTCCTTGTTTATGATTTTGAAGCTGCTATGCTATCCATTTCCTGTTCGGCAAACGCCAGCAGCAGTATACGCTCACCGCGGGAAAGCCGCCAAAAGTCTCCGGGGCGGAGGTGGTGCCGGACCCACAAGTGGTACAGCATCGTCGTCATTCCCCCGGAGCCGATTAGTTTTTTAGGTCAGCAATCTCAACGCCAAAACCGGACAGTTCTAGCACCTTATCCCCTACTGCGTCCAGTTCACCCGCCAGCAGCATACGGCGGACAGACTGTTCGCCACCGGACAGCTTCAAGCGGCTTGTAATCCGGGGATCGCCCCAACCGTTAAGGGACAAGCCTTTCACTTCTAGCTTGCCGGTAGCTTCCGAAATCAACAAGGCGTTGAACGTTTCAGTATCTACCTTCTCATCTACTGCCCCCTTCACGGTTCGGCGAATCGTGCAGCGTTCACGAATGCTGTCCACCTTACTCGAGGTCAGGCCGTGCAGCACAATTTTCATATCGAGGCGCTTGATGCGGACCGTTTCCTCAGGTAGTTTTTCAGCAGCTTCAAACAGGCTGTCCAAAATTTGTTCTTCTGTCATATTCTCATTCAAGCTCATAAGTCATTCTCCCTTATTGTTCATTTGTATTTGGGGAACAGAACGCTTGACAGCATCCCATCCCCCGTCTTTCAATTTAGTTTGCTACAATCGGATCTAGCAGCTCATAGCCTTCAAAGGTGAAGGTCGTTTCTTCCTGTACTTCTTCACCTGCTGTCCAGTTGGCCAGTTGAATTTTGTCAGGAGTGCAACGAATAAGACGAATACTTTCATGTCCGAAGGCTTCTGGATCATCCAATTTTGTAATAATCTCAAAACGGTTAAAACCGCGACGAATCATATCGGATGTGACCTTGTAGCCACTCATCGTTCCCGTTCCCTTTTTGATACCGCGCTTGTGCACCTTCCACTCGTTGCCCACGAGATTCAGCTCGCGTTTTTCCATCTCTACGCTAGCTTCCAGCTTATTGATATTCGTCTGCCACACCCCGTCCACATGCGCCTGACCATACGTACCTAAAATGACTCTTGAAGCATCCAACATTTCTTTTTCCTCCTCAAAATAATCCATAATATAGTTCGGGATTTCATAAAATCCTCGTTGTTAACAAGCTACTTTATTTCTGCTGATCGCCTTGAATTGCTTATACACGTAAAATGCTTATTTATTGCACGTAAAATGTGCCGAACAGCTGCTCCATCACGTCGGTGAGCTTCACGTTCCATTGCAGGAACACTTGATCCGGCTCCGGTTTGATGACTGGTGCATCGCCGTAGTAAGCCGGGTCGAGAATGACATCGTAGCCGTCTGCTTCGATGACGTTGCTCAGCGACAGCTGTGCCAGGTATTCTTTGATTGCACCGATAAGCGCCAGACGACCTTCCACCGTGTTGTTGATTTTGCCAATGTATGTCTCTTCGGCTGCACGCTGCAAGTCAGCGTTAATAGCGTCCATAACGCGGATGGAGCGGATTTTCTTCCATGCGTTATTTTGTCCGGCAGACGGGTTCACCAAGCTGTTGATGCCACGCAGCGCTTTGACCTGACGTCCGTCGAAGAACAGCAGGAAGACACCATTACGGACAGCCTGCTCCTGCTCGGAACGTGTCCAGCGGCGGGTTACATCCTCAAATGGCGTAACCGCATATGTTGCCGATTGATTCAGACGTTGGCCTGCGATCAGTCCGGCTACATAAGCAGCCGTTTGGGCAGAACTGTAGTCCGTACCTGCCAGACGTACGCCTGTACCGACGTTCACGATGCCTTCATGGTTCAGTGCCAGGGAACGTGCAGAGGCCAAGCTGACGGCTGTTTTGGACATATCATCTGCCGCAGAACCGCCGAATACAGCGATTACACCTTTACCTTCGCCCCGGACACGCTTGATCCAGGCCGCGAAGCTTTGCAGCAATGCCAGATCAGCTGCATAATCCAGGGCCAAAACATTAAATTCCTGTCCTTCAAGCGCCTCCTGCATCGCGATGTAATCGGCATTAACCAGCTTGCTATTGCCGCTGTTGCCGCCAGTGAGGTGTACGCCGCTGACATCCACCGGAATGCCGCCGTCGCCGACAACCTCAGCCTTCACCCATACGTTTTCGCTGTTCTCGTTCATGGCCTTGGCAATGGAGGCAGCCGTACCGTCACTGCCTTTGTACGTACCGAGCAGCTTGGTTCCTTCATAAAGGCGCACCTCACGTGCTTGCTCATCACCCAAAGTTGGCTGTACAGTTACAGCAAAACCATTACCACGGCTACCTGTATACAAAGCCTTCAGGCGCAGCACATCCGCTGGGGTCTCACCGCCGCTTTTCAGCGTCACAGATGCTTCAGCAGCTGTATCATCTGCCAAACGGTAAGCTAACAGCTTTTTCGGACCGCCCAGCAAAGCCAGATACAGCGTCGAATACGCGGTCGCACCGTCCAGACTGTCACCCGAAAAGATTTGACTGATTGCCGTTTCACTGCCGATCTCTACAAACTCACGTACAGGGCCCCAATTCGCCTTAACGGGTACAACGACCGTACCACGCGACCCACCTTGAATCGCTGAAGCTGCTGCTGCCTGAAAATTCATATACAAACCCGGCAATACCGGTTTATTCGTGTTTTCCCATGTTCCGCCTGCCATAATTAGTCCACCTTCGCTTTCATAAATTGTTCGATTTTAGTGTGTGCTTCTGCTACCGTAAACAGCTTGTCCTGTGTGCCAAAAAAGGCGCCTGCCAGCACTTCTTCTTTCACGGAAAACAATTGTTCTGCGTGCTCCTTTAGCTCCTCCAGCGTATAGCGAGGGCCACTTGCTTCCTGCCCGGCATATACCGGGGCCTTCTCATGGTTTTCCAAGGTCACTCGGACCACCTCATTTCAAAATAGGATGAATTTCCACTCTGCGAATCAACGCCGCTTCCTCAGCTGGGCGCATACGCCGCTGTACCAGCGTCAGCCGAAGCTGACCATCTAAAATGGCATCCGCCTGCAAATCGGCTGAAGCTTCAGCTGTAGACATATAACGGCCTTTGTCCTGATCCAGAGGAAGCTGGATTTGAGCGGCAAAGCCCTCAATCAGTGCGGAAGCTGCGCGGTTTTCTTCAGTGGTGTCCGGGGCGGTAATATGCCCGATGAACCGTTTGCGCAGCTCATACATGGAGGCTCCCGCCATCCTAGTTTCGCAGCCGCTCATCCGCCATAGTACCGCTTGCCGCCCCGGCTGTGCGGGCCATGCGTTGGCGTATACCGACCACGTTTCGCCCAGTTGCTTCTGCGTCCAGCGGACCAGCGCGGCCAGCCACTCTTCCGGCTGTGTAGCACCGTTTGCTGGAGCGGGTGAACCACCTTCCGACTCAGGCACATACACGCCAAAACGCAGCGTTCTATAGGCCTTGCCCGTAACAGTGTCCAGCTTTTCTGCATCCCGCACGCCCAAATAGTGCGCGGTAAAAGCCGATGTGTCCTCACCTGCACCTGTCACTGGTTCCCGGTGCAGCCCAGCAATCAGGGCATTCGCCCATACATCAGCCTGCGCCAGCCCGGCTTGTCCTGCGTACAGCTTGATGCGAACAACCTGCCGATAGCCAGCCCAGGAAGACTTCCAGATTTCCTCGCCCAGCGCCATAACAGCATACGGCTCCTCTGCCGTCTGCGACGGTGGCTGAACATCGTATACACGCCCTTGCAGCGCTGGAATAATTTCAATGAGCTTTTGCTTAAAGGCTTGTCTCATCCTGCGGCATGCCACCTTTGCGTACCCTGCGTTCGCATGTTGTGGCTGTTCAGCCAGGCTTTTTTCCACTTCCGTGTTCTCAGCCGGCGTAGCCTCGTACTCATGCATTGCAGCATCCCTTGCTTAGGCAACACGACTCCTCCTTTCTATTCAACGAATTCCCGGGAACCGACAGAGACGATCACCGCATGAAAAAACCGGCCCTAATGGCCGGCTAACGTTTGACTGTGTGTGTCTTCGGTATGTCCTCTTGTCTTGATTCCCGATGATATAATCTTACACCCTAATAACGAATACGTTGCCGGGGAAATGGACGATAAAAGCAGAGACTAGGGATGATGTTGGGAGGTTTTTTGAGAACATGTGTTCCCATCATAAAAAAAGGCCTTGATCCCTGTTATTACAGGAAATCAACGCCTTTTAGGAAACGATTTTAAAATAGAAATGAGAACAAGTAGATAATTATTACATTAACCCAGTTTTCGATCCGCGCCCTTCTGTAAGCCTGCCAGATTCAAAACGCCTTGGTCCGCCAGCGCAAGCGCCATTTTGTAAAAAGCACGCGTACGAAGCTTCGTATACGTATCCTTGCTGACTGGCGGGTCTAACACATAATTGTAAACCTTGTAATCAAACACATCGTCATCCTTTAAATAACGTTCACGGATGAGCAGCTGTTCGCGTTCATTCAAGCGACTCACTACCGCATCCACCATTTCGCAGTAGGCCAAGCGGGCGGCAGGAGCATCTACATTATATACGGCTGTCCGAGCCGTTGGATCGCTTGTCACATTCGTTGGTCCGTTCGGGCGATCCGTATAGCCAGCAGTAATAAAGCTCTCCCGATCCATAAAAGTAATCGTTTTATAAATCCGGTATTTCTCAAACACACCCTCCAATGCATTCTGCGTTTTGCGACGGTCCAATTCGGGTAAGTTATTTCTCATGTAAAGCAACACTCCTTATCTTATGCCTTTTGACAATGATGTATTTTTAAATGAGGATTTTGCACTTCGAAGCGACTGGAATCGAATTTTGCAAAATCCTGAAATAGAAAAACGCTCGTGTTTACAATTTGTTCCCCTTTTGTTCGTATCTTGAGTATAACATAACATTATTTAGGATAGGTATCCATCGTCAAAAAAAGCAGTATACCTCCAATAACAGGATATTCGCTTCATTTTCCTATGCCTTTTGGCATATTACGTGCTTTTACTATTTACCTAATGGTATAATAAAACTAATATCTATGATTCTCTTGCAGAAAGGAGCCCCCATTGTGGAACAGCCAGCATTCGGAACTTACTTAAAGCAGCAGCGTGAGCACAAACAATGGAGCATCAACCAATTGGCAGATGCCGCAGGTATTAGCAATTCACAAATTTCCCGCATTGAAAATGGACTGCGCGGAATTCCCAAACCCTCTACTCTCCGCAAAATAGCGGACGCGCTTAGCGTATCCTATACCGAAATGATGAAGGCCGCCGGATATTGGGGAGACGATGATTCAATGGAGCCAAGTCCACATGAACTTTATCGTTCTACTGTGCCGGAATGGGCAACCTCTAAAGACCGCCGGGATTTTAAAAAAATGCTGGAGGAAGACGACGAATTAATGTTCGATGGCATTCCGCTGGATGAAAAAGATCGTCAACGGATTAAGGACGTGCTGACAGGTCTGTTCTGGGAAGCCAAGCAGATGAACAAACATAAAAAGCCCAAAGAGCCCCGAACGGGCAAAGATCAGGGATAGCAGGTGAGCGTATGAACGAACTCATTCACAGACTTGTCCGAAAATACCGTACCAACTGCCCCTTCGATATTGCGAAAGCCCTAGGTATCCATATCCGATACTGCGATCTAGGCCCCACAACCAAAGGGCTGTATTACCACAAGCTGCGTAGAAGATTTATCGTTATCCACAATGGCCTCACACCCGAATGGGAACGGTTCGTCTGTGCGCATGAATTGGGACATGACCGACTGCATAAAGGCATTAGCCGCTTTTTTATGGAGGAGCATTCCTACTTTTCCCCAGGAAAATTTGAACAGCAGGCCAATCGGTTTGCCGTGCTTTTGCTGAGTGAAGGAAAACCGCCACTAGCTGACGAAACGTTGGATCACTATTTACCCCGGATCGGGCTGCCCAAAGAGACTGCCCTTTTTTTTAATCATAAATCAGAACATTAGTTCTCATTCTGTGCGCTGCTGTTGATTACTTCCTCTATAATATAGGTAACTAGACGATAGATTTAACAACCGATATATCAAAAAAATTTAATGCTTTGATATAAAATAGAAGTTATTTTTACAATCATCTGATAAAATGTGGTCGTAAGCGGTTTCTCTAATTCATTCATTTTATGGGAGGTTGAAGGAACAACATGAACTCATGGAAAAAACTCTCGTCAATCCTGACGACTGCCGCGCTTTTACTTGGGTGTCTCGGTACAGCAGCAGCAGACCCAGCAACCAATGTGGGAACAGCGGGAACGGCAACGACTCCAGTCAGCGGTAAACACATCACCATCCTACATACGAACGATACCCATGCCCACGTGGTCGCGAACGACAAGGAAATGGGATTCGCCAAGCTGGCGGGTATCATTGATCAGTACCGGGCTTCCAATCCCAATACACTACTGCTGGATGACGGGGATACCGTTCACGGAACGACCTTCGCTACTTTGGTTAACGGTGAAAGTATTGTGAAAGTGATTAACAAGCTGCGCTATGATGCTATGGTTCCGGGTAACCACGAGTTTAATTATGGTTGGAAGCATCTTGTTGAGCTAAGTAAGGAAATTCAGTTCCCTATGCTTAGCGCCAATATTAAACAAACAGACGGAACACGTTTGTTCGAACCCTATATTATTAAAGAAGTGGACGGCGTTAAAATCGGTATTATCGGTCTGACTACGCCAGAAACGGCATATAAGACCAATCCCAAAAATGTTGAGGGTATTCAATTCACCGATCCTGCGGCTGAGGCCAAAGCGGCTGTTGATGAAATCCGCAGCAAAGTAGATGTCGTTGTTGTTCTTGGTCATCTGGGGCAGGATGCGTCTAGTAAGGACACCAGCCTCAAGGTTGTTAAGGAAGTGCCTGGCATTGATATTTTCATCGATGGACACAGCCATACCGTACTGGAAAAAGGCTTGGTTAGTGACAATGGTACATTGATCGCTAGCGCAGGTGAATACACCAAGTATCTGGGTGTTGTGGACTTATGGGTCGACGGCGGTAAGGTTACGCAAAAGCAAGCCAAGCTGATTGATTCGACTCAAGCAGTCGATGTTCAGCCCAACGCTGAGATTGCTGCATTGATCGCCTCCATTCAAAAGGACCAGGAACCTATTCTTAAAGAGGTTGTAACGCAAACGAGTGTGGATTTGGAAGGAGCACGCGAAAAGGTACGTGCAAGTGAAACCAATCTCGGTGACTTGCTCACCGATGCTATGCGTGACGTTTCGGGAGCAGACGTGGCTTTAACGAATGGTGGCGGCATCCGGGCTTCCATCAAGACGGGAACGGTAACCAAGGGAGACATCATCACTGTACTGCCCTTCGGCAACCAGATCGTTACCCTGAAAGTGAAGGGCTCTGACATTCAGGCCGCACTGGAAAATGGTACAGCCTCCTATCCAGAGCCAAGCGGAGGTTTCCCACAGGTATCAGGTATCACCTTCAAAATAGACACATCAGCAGCCAAAGGCAGCCGTGTTCATTCCATCCTGATCGGCGGAAAAACACTTGATCCTGAGGCAACATACACACTGGCCACCAATGATTTTACTGCCGTAGGTGGTGACCAATATACGATGTTCGCTAAATATCCACAAGCAGGTATGTTCGGCTCGCTTGATGAGGCGTTAATCCGCTATATGCAAAAGGTCGGCTCCGCTAGCCTGCAAGTACAAGCGGACGGTCGCATTCAAGAAGCCAAGGCTGACGGTAAAACTTCTGTCCCTGCCACACAAGCTGGGCCGTCTGCCTCAACCGCAACACCTGCACCTGTGCAGGAAAAGCCGCAACCCGTTCCTACACCGGCTGCGAAACCAGCACCCGCAAAACCGGCGCCGGCAAAGTCTCAAACAGCCGAGCCACAGCAGACATCAAATTCTGCACAAGTTACAAATAACCATGTATATGTTGTGAAATCCGGGGATACGCTGTATGACATTTCCCGCAAACATGGTACCACCTGGCAACAGCTTCAGCAGTTGAATAAGTTGAAGAATCCTCACCGCATTTATCCGGGACAAAAGTTAGACCTCCCGGCCTAATTCAATAGCTAGCAAAAGCAGCATCCGGAATCCTAGTGGTTTCGGATGCTGCTGTATGTCAGGCGTTTTTAGATATGCGATAGTCCAAGCTCATTTGGACATCGCATATTTTTTTTAAAAGCAAACCTTTTAACCGCTGACAAGTTGTGAACCGAGAGGTATGATGGAGAAGAGTCATTCGGGCAGAGAACATTCGTCCCGATACCCATCGGGATCAGTTATATGTGTGAAAGGAGTCCTGAAATGCAATATATTATTTACGATCTTGAATTTACTGTTAGCCGCAACGCCAGATATTCCTCCGAAATCATTGATATTGGTGCCGTCAAAGTTGTTCAGGGAGACGATGGCCTATACGTTGCGGATACGTTTCACAGTTTTGTAAGACCCTCGAATCGGCCTGTACTCTCTACAGATACCGTTCAGTTCACGGGTATTACTCAACGAGATATTGATGCCGCTCCACTATTTCCTGAAGCTGTGAAGGAATTCATAGCCTGGCTCGGTACGGATTCCCCTTATTATTTATGCGCATGGGGCCCGGATGACCGTCAGAAGCTGGTATCCCATTGTCGTACCCATCATGTAGATCTCGGATGGATTCATAATACAAATGATATACAGAAGCAGATTTCCCGTCTGTTTGGTTCCAATGGAAAATACCGTCAGTTGAGCTTGTCTCAGGCGCTGGAATTGTGCAACATTGACTTTGACGGTCAACAACACCGGGCACTGGATGATGCCGTGAACACCGCTCAGGTTTTCATGTACCATTTTGATCGTATTACATTAGTTCATAATGCTGCTGACGATGAGGAAAGCCGTGGATCGAAGCTCGTCTACTCCTCACCAGAAGAAGAACAGGAGCAGTACAGTCCTTTTGGCAATCTCGCCAACCTGTTTAAGGACCGTTAAGCGGATAGCTCCCCGGCCCGTTCCGGGGGATCTCCCCCTGTTATTCTTGATTCCCTGCCTTTTTATCGAAATAGAATGTCCCCCAGGTCCGCAGCATTTCTTGCATTCGTTTGCGGTACCGTAAAGGCTCCAGGATCTCGGCCTCAGCTCCATAGGAAGTGAGCCAATCCAAAAATTCACGGTCATGATTGACCGTCACCTCAAACAACAAACTTCCATCCGGCAAATCCCTAAGAAAAGGCTTGATGAACAGCTCCTCTTCTTTGACCCGATATACAGACTCGGCAGAAAAACGTACCACAAACCGGATATTCTGATTTCCTTTGGTCACCGACCAGGTCCCTTTAAAAAACATTTCCATTTCAGTTGTATTTTTTTGAAACGTATACGGCAAAATTCTCATGTTCCGAAATCGACTGATCCGAAAGGTTCTCATCGCGGATTGCTTGTGACAAAAACCAAGCATATAGAATCGCCGATCCTGCGGAACCAAACAATAAGGATCCACCTGAACGAGTGATACATCTTCATTTTGAGGTGAGCTGTATTCCGCTTCAATCGTCTGCTGCGTAAGACTCGCTAAAACAATCAGCCTGAGCAGATAGGGCTGGTTTTCCCGATCAAGTGTCGAGCCGAGCCGGACAATATTTTTCATTTCCTGCGCGAAGCTCGTCTGGTCCATCTTTTTTTTCTGACTAGAGGCCATCACTTTCTCATAAGCACTTTCAAAAGCTGGCGGTAAAAGAGGCTTTACCGTTTCCATAATCTCTCCCAGCTTAGTAAAAGCCTCTGCCTCTTCTTCCGTCCAATTTAGAGGATACAAAGCAAAATTGCTAATAAAAATGTACCCCTTGCCATGCCCCATATTCGTAATCGGTATATGCATAGCGCTTAGCGCCTCCATATCTCGGTATATGGTACGTTCTGATGTTTCACAACGTTCGGCAAGCTCTCTTGCCAATATCCCTGGATTTGCCTGAACAATAGTAATAATCCGCATTAAACGTATCAACCGATCAGTCAAGGAAGTCTCTCCTTTACAAAAAGATAGTAAATTAGACTCACTATATTACACAAATAAACTAGCATAATTGCCTATCTCAAAGTATCATTTTCAGTAAAACGAACATCTTCTAGCGATATCGCCTTATTAAAAAAGACTTTAGAACTATACGCTGTAAATGATACAAAAGTACCACTCCATTTATTACGTATAGCCAGAAGCAACTCGGCTTCCTGCAGGTAGTCCATATCATCGCTTCTTGCTGCACGTATAAGTAATTCATCTGCTTGTCTGGTAAGGATGAACGCCCCTTGCTCATATTCCCCTTTCTCGTACATACGCAATGCCTTTTTTACAATAGGAGGCGTCTCATTCAGTTTTATGTATTTTTCCACCTTCGGGTTGGATGGAATGCTCAGCAGACCAAGATGATGCGTAAAATGAATGTAGAGCTGGTCTGTCCGGATCAGCGTTCGCTTTTCCTGCGATGGCTTGCGCCAGCTCCACTCCATCATTCCAATCGTATGTCTTCCGGACGAGTGAGCCGGTATAGAAAACGTCAAAATAGCCTGTCTATATTTTCCCCGCCTTACATCACCACAGTGAACAAACATGCTATCTCCGTTTTCCGAGCGTTTAAAACCGAGCCTTACCCCTTCAGCTTTTAATAGACTTACCCCGTTTTCTGGAATGAACTGGAGTTGAAGGTCACATCCCGCTGCTTTCGGTATTAGATTTCCTTTTCTTTTGCGTATAGCTCCATAGCCCCATTCTATCAGTAGATTTACTTGTTTGGACCCATTCGCAGATATAGACTCTTTGTCCCATGTGTACGTTACATTGAGCATTGACTTCACCACTGGTAAATTCCCCCTAAAAGAACATGTAACTCTAAATTAACAGTGTTATCTGACACTATATTGTCAGGGAACGTATGTTTGATTGTGAAAATTATACATGGGAATCTTTATGAAGGGGGACCTAGTTTGGTAAATAACATTTTAAACCATTTGAATTACATGAATGCGCAAAAATAGCCCGGCGTATGCCGGGCCATATTATAGTCTACTTCTATATTTAAACTTATGAGATTGTAGTTTCTGTTAAAGAAACATTCGTTTTTGTGCAAATATCAGATATAGGAGCAAAAGTAGTGCTATCTACGACGAGATCCTTTGATAACGGCTTTCCATTTACAGTGATTTTTAAAGTTTTATAGTTTTGTTCTCTCTCATTCATCTTGCAAAATCTCCTTTTATATCAATTTTTAATATATTTCAGTTCATTTATTCAACTTAAGCCCCTGATCAGGTGCGGATCGTTCTTTACTCGTATGCTGGGAAAAATGCCGGAATGTTGCCGCTTCCTTGATATACCCGTTTTAAGGTACACTTAAACTAATATATCGACTTTTTTTGAAAACATTTTCCCCATATTTGTCGTCTGTTTATTCTAAAATCTGCATCCGAATCGTTATATTATACGTAACCATGTCATATGGGTAATGATCTGTATCATCTAACATCTTGGTTTATCAAAAGGGGGAACATCTCTTGGCACGACCAACTTGTCGTTTTGCTTTGTACCGCCGCATTGTCTGCGCTGCTATAGCACTTTTGTTTATTTTTGGGATAACTCGTGTACCCGAAGTACATGCTGCTTATTGGGATGATGTGTACCAAGGCTTCGAGCAATTTTCGCGGTTACCCGGTGATGTGTATCAGCTCAAGGAAAGCTACCGACAAACACAGGAGGATCTGGAGAAGGCCCGTAACAGCTTAGAAGCCTATCAAGAGCAAAACGCCCAATTACTGGAGCAAAACCGCAAGCTGACTGACACTGTCACAGAATTAAAAAATCTTCAAACCCAGCGCGATCAGGCTTCACACCGAAATAAAATGCTCATCATCACAGCTATAATTCTGCTGGCCGGTTATTTTATCGGTATCCGACTGTTGCGTTACGGGATGCGTCGACGTTCGGGAAGATACTAACTGCCTGAAAGGATGAAAGGTCTGAATGGACATACAAGCAGGACAACACCATGATGAAAGCGTCGGTTCGGTCGTAACGCTCGATCTGGCGGAAGGAGAAAAGCTGCACGTTCTGCATCCGCAGCAAATCATCGCATACCGCGGACCCAGCTCAGGCCGTAGTGATAAACTAATGAACATTAAGGGCATGTATCGCAAACACAAACTGATTCAGGCCGATTTCACCGGAGCTTGTCGCCTAATTGCCGCACTTCCACCTGGCTTTAGTCTAAAAATGATTAAGCTTGAAGGAAGCGATGATCTGTTATACGATTTTCGCAACCTGTTCTGGTACAGCTCCGGTATTCAAATGCGTACCAAGCTGCTAAGCATGAAAAACATGTTGTTTAGCCGCGATGTTATAAAAATGAAATTTGACGGTGTGGGTCAAATCGGTCTTTTGACGCAGGGATTGGTATGTCAAGAACAGCTTCATCCGACAGAGCCGATATATGTGGATGCGAGCAGCGTCATTGCCTATCCCGAAAACGCCAAACTGGAGTTGACCGTGTACGGCAACCATCTGGCCAGCCAGCATATGAACTATCATTTTAAAATGACCGGACAGGGTACCGTACTATTCCATGCCGGGGAACATCATCGACGGCTCCAACAGGATATGAACGACGATGGCGTGATCAAGCGCTTTTTACGGGAAGTCATTCCATTTGGTGGAGTGTTTATCAAATAGCCCTGCCATGCTATAATGACAATGCTAAAGCCGTCTGTCCTCGTGGCAGATACTAATGAAGAAAGTCCATGCGTCATGCATGGGAGAGGTTCGCGAACTCCCTCTATAAAAAACTAACGATGCTTTGTCCTCCGCAAGAAAAATGAATTCGCGGGGCAAGGCCTGTTTTTTGTTGAAGTCGGTTCAAGAACTCTCCTTCTTCCAAGTGACAAGACTCCGTGTCTTGCACCATTCCAAGAAGATCGAGAGGTTTTTTTATGTTTGCAAACGAAAAAGCGGTCGTCGTATTCAGCGGCGGCCAAGACAGCACAACCTGTTTATTTTGGGCAAAAAAACATTTTGCTGAAGTAGAAACCGTGACGTTCGATTATGGTCAACGCCACAAGCAGGAAATCGAAGTAGCCGCTGGAATCGCCCGTGAACTGGGTGTTCCACAAACGGTACTGGATATGAGCCTGCTTAATCAACTAGCCCCTAATGCCCTCACACGTACCGACATTGACATTACACAACAGGAAGGCGAACTGCCTAGCACCTTTGTAGATGGTCGCAACCTTCTGTTCCTGAGCTTCGCGGGAGTTCTCGCCAAGCAAAAAGGAGCGCGTCACTTGATTACAGGCGTTTGTGAGACGGATTTCAGCGGCTATCCCGATTGCCGGGATTCTTTTATCAAATCGCTGAACGTCACACTGAACCTTTCGATGGACTATCCCTTTGTGATTCATACCCCGCTCATGTGGCTGAACAAGGCCGAAACCTGGCAGATGGCCGATGAGCTGAAAGCTTTTGAATTTGTAAAAACACGTACACTAACGTGCTATAACGGCGTCATTGGCGACGGCTGTGGCGAATGCCCTGCTTGCAAACTTCGCCGTGCTGGACTCGAGCAATATCTCGTGATGCGCGGAGCTTCCTCCCAAGGAGTTGAAGGTCATGCGTGAGCCAGGTACCTTCCGCATTGTCGACAAGCTCCAGCAGTTCGGGACAGACATTGAGCACTCTCAGCTGCGTTATCACCGCAAACGTGTACTAGTCAGCAAACAATTTACATTCGATGCAGCACATCATTTGCACTGCTATGAAGGCAAATGCAAAAATCTGCACGGTCATACCTACATCGTCGTTTTTGGCATAAGCGGTATACCCGGCGAAACGGGTCTAACGCTGGATTTTGGTGACATCAAAACGATCTGGAAAGAGCGGATTGAACCTTTTCTGGACCATCGTTACTTGAATGAGACGCTTCCTCCAATGAATACAACGGCGGAAAATATGGTCGTCTGGATCTTTGAACAAATGGAGTCCGCCTTGACCTCGGATGCATACTGCAACCGTGTCGAAGGTGGACGTACCGAGTTTGTACGGTTGTTCGAGACACCTACCAGCTACGCCGAGTTCCGACGGGAGTGGATGCTCGATGAGTAATACCGTGACTACTCACCAACCCATGATAGCCTCCCACGGGACCCAAATAGCCCCTATTCCCGTACTGGAGGTGTTTGGACCCACCGTTCAGGGCGAAGGGATGGTCATTGGTCGTAAGACGATGTTTGTTCGTACCGCAGGCTGCGATTACCATTGCTCGTGGTGTGACTCTGCCTTTACCTGGGACGGCAGCGCCAAGGATCAGATCCGTCGTCTGAGTGCCACTGACATTTGGCAGGAGCTGAAGGCCATCGGTGGCGAACGGTTTTCGCATGTGACCCTTTCTGGAGGCAATCCTGCCCTGCTGCCGCAGCTTGGGGAGCTAATCACCCTGCTACGGAGCCAAGGCATTGCCACCGCTGTCGAAACACAAGGCTCCCGCTGGCAGGAATGGCTGTACGATATCGATGAGGTAACCCTATCCCCGAAGCCACCTAGCTCGGGTATGACGACCAACTGGGATGTGCTGGATGATATCGTCGCCCGTCTGTCGAACCGGAAGATGGCTGGTGAGCCCCGAGCTACGTCCAACGTCCCAACCGCAACAGGCTTGAAGGAACCCGCTAATGAATCTGCGCGGCTCTATACTGGAGCTTGCAGCTTGAAGGTCGTCATCTTCGATGACACCGATCTTGCCTACGCCCGCACCGTTCACGAGCGCTATCCACACGTACCGCTGTTCCTCCAGACGGGTAATCCAGATGTAAACACGGAGAACACCGGACAGATTGCGGAGTCCCTACTCCATCGTTATGAATGGCTTATCGACCGTGTCATGGACGATTCCCGACTAAACGACGTAAGAGTACTCCCACAGCTCCACACCCTCGTATGGGGCAACAAACGCGGCGTATAACACTTATATGTAATATATTCCGTATGAACTGTATGTGATACACAAGTTACACCAAATTAGTCGAAGTACATCCTCGACATCCAAAAGAGAAACCCTCGTCCGTGAGGGCGGGGTTTCTCGCAAAATAACGCTCCTTTCATATAGGAGCGAGCATTATTCACTTCTGCCCCAACCTACAGGTAAACAAGCAGGGACTTTATGGTGTTGACGGCGGTCGGCAGCGAAGCGGAGGAATTGAAGCTGGAGAAGCGATAGCGTTCGCCTTTGAAATGGGATTCTAACCTATATCTTTCATCTTATCAGAAAGAATCCCATTTCAACAGCGATCGGAAGCTCAAATCCTTCGCGGAGCGACCTCCCCATCACCATAACTCCCTCTCTCTTTTACCAAACTAAACTTAAGGAGCCTCATCCATATGACCGGAAGAACACCCGAAGAAATGACCGACGTTACCCTACTTGGCAATCAAGGCACACAATACACGTTTGCCTATGATCCCGCCATTCTCGAAAGCTTTGATAATAAACATCCGTATCGGGATTATTTTGTAAAGTTCAATTGCCCGGAGTTCACCAGCCTGTGCCCGATTACAGGACAGCCTGATTTTGCAACCATCTACATCAGCTACATTCCCGATATTAAAATGGTAGAAAGCAAATCCCTTAAGCTGTACCTGTTCAGCTTCCGTAACCATGGCGATTTCCATGAAGACTGCGTCAATATCATCATGAATGACTTGATTAAGCTGATGGACCCTCGCTACATTGAAGTATGGGGCAAATTCACGCCACGCGGTGGCATCTCTATCGACCCGTATACCAACTACGGCAAGCCAGGAACGAAGTATGAAAAGATAGCGGAGCACCGCATGATGAACCATGATATGTACCCGGAAAAGATCGATAACCGTTAAGTTGATACTCCCTATCCTTAAACCATAAAGTGCACCCCTAGAATACACGTTGGGATAACCTTCTGGTTTATCCCCATGTATTTTAAAGGTGCACTTCAATTGTTATATAGCGAACTAATTATGTTTTACTTAGTGACTTTCAAATGAACACTGTTAGCTGTATAGATAACCTTCACTTTATAATTGGTTGGTAAACCTACCGTTTCAATGGAAGAAAATGCGCCATTTCGTTTAGCATAAGTTAAGATCGTAGCACCATTAGCCGGTACATATTTGTTAGAAAAATTCAGACGTAATTTTCCGTTGAGTATAGCTGTTCCTTTTATTTTGAGCACATCATTTTTACTGCGCAGGTTAAGCTCAAGTGTTCCCTTGGCAGATTGTCTGTAATTTCCGCCAATAATCAGCTTTCCAGAGGCATTTTTAAGAAAAGTTCCCCCGTTATTCGTAATTCCACCACTTCCGAAAGCCGTTTCCGAAGTTCCCTCCAAAGTACCTTGGTCGATCTGTGTACCCCCGGAATACGTATTGTTGCCCATTAGCTTCAACGTACCTGTTCCCTTTTTAGTCAGCTTTCCAACACCAGAGATATTATTGCGCCAGCGATCCAATGCATTGAAACCGCCTTTGGAAGCATCCATATTCACCGTCACATTATTGGCGAAAGCGCCGTAGCCATCCGCAGCTGAAAACAGGTTCAATCGTCCCCATCCCTCAGCATCATCAAGTACAGGATACCCGGAAGGAATCCCTGTAGTAGCCAAAACCCAACGACGTTGTGTGCTATCCAGGTAAGGCAAGCGTGTCTCCAACAATACCTCAGCTCCCTTAGGCACTGTCATTGGTGTCGTAGTTGGATTAACCTGACTGAATCCGTATGTTAATCGTTGATTATAATTTTTTTTGTTTGTGACATAATTGCTGAACCGATCTGGAGCTGAACCTTTTTGGGACAGCAGTTGTTTGCGAGCATCCTGATAAGCCGCTTTCTTCAAACTGCTATTGGCTGGATCAGACAGGATAGCAGCAGCCATCGCTGTTGCCATGACACGTCCTCCCATAACATCAAGCGGGGAATGCATACCAGCAACAACACGGTTATTGCCCAGCTCCGAAGCTCGCGTCAGCAGTTCCTGATAACGCTCCGGCACGGCATAGGCCATAGCAATAGAACTGAGATACGCAGCATTGGTATGACCGCTAGGAAAGCCGCCATCGCTAGTAGCATCAGCTTTGAGAGCGGGAATAAGGCTCGGAACAACCACTGAGTTATCGCTCCAGCGAAATGGGCGAGGGTAGCTAAAATAAGACTTAGCCGGGTTCGTCGTAGAGTATTCCCCGCGCAAGGTATTTACCAGATTTACGATATTGCTGAGATTGGAGCTTGTACTCCCAGCATTCGTTCCCTCATCTTCGTATTTCTTAGTCAGGGCATCTGCCGGAATGTCGTTGATCGTTGTCGTGGCACCTGCATTCTTTCGATATACATCAGTGAGCGAACCTAGACCGTCGATCACACTGTAGCTCTGGTTTCTGCGATCATCCAAATAAGCTGCATCAGCCTCACTGGAAGTGCGACGGGCAGCTATATCAATCACTTTTTGAATATTGGCGTCCAGCACGCTGCTGTTTAGCTTGGTACCTGTATCCCAAGTAGCACCGGGAGTCCAAAGCTTATTAAATTCGGAGAGCAATCCGAGAGTCGGATTAGAGCTTTCCGTCTTATTTGCAGAACTATTATTTTTATAATGATCTACGAAGTATCCCCATGACGGTTCTGTTGGAGTTACCGTTGTTGGTAGGGTTGCCGCACTCGCATAACTTCCACCCAGGGAACCTAGAAGTAATGGTAAAGATAGTAATGCAACTGATAATGGTTTCCTTAGCGATTTCATTCTCAAATCAGATCCTCTCTTCTCTTGTGCTCTTCATACTTTCTCTACGGAGCTATTATCTAAATAACAAGATGTATGACATAAAGAATCATATCTTAAGTTTGTTAAATCAAGAGCTTAGTTTTGTTAAATGAAAAAAAGGCATCCCAAGAGCCGTATATACGACTCTGGAGACACCTCGTTCAAACCGTTATAGAAAACCAGCTACCCTACAGCCATACTTCTATGACTTTGCCATTCACGAAAGCTACCGCCTTGAAATAAAGACTACGGTTGCCGTATACCCAGGCTTCGACTTGAGTTCCGTTTGAAGCAGCCCCCTTTTCTCTGACTGTTGGGTTTCCCCATGCGAACTGCACCTGCGTCGTATTCATGCCCAAGCTTACCTCATTATTTTTAATCTTGTTCCAGATGGCTTGCGACCATTGGTATTTCTTGTACGGATCGTAAGTCAGAAATTGATCGGAATCAGACAGCATTTGTGGAATGCGTGAAGCTCCGATGATGGAAAACGTGTCATAAGTTTCGCCATTGGCCCCCTGGAAAATAACTTCGTAAGATTTAACACCATTCGGGTCCGTGCTGACTTCGATATCTTTAACTGTTACCTTGCCAAATCGCTCTCCAGCGCTATAGAAGTTATTGACCCAATAGGTTTTGCCAATTAATTTGGACAGACTGCCCAGATCAATGGCTCTGATAATTTTTGCCGTTTCCGGCGTCTCAATGACCAGCTTGGTAGCGCCCACAGATAATTCTCCTTGCTGACGGTCACGATTCCATTTGAATCCGCCCAACTTCAGATCGGTCAGTAATGTTCCCGGGAATACAACCTGTCCGTTAACCGTTTGAACCTTGCCCTTCAGTGCAACAGATTTACCATTCACCATTGCGGTGGAACTCCCTTTTTGGAGTACGATATTGTTTTTACCCAGCTTGATCGTAAAGGTCTGGTTTGCCACGGTAACAGATCCACCCAGCGTCTTGAACACAGACTGCACAGGCAAATACACATTGCCGTTCAGTATAGCCGCCCCGGTCAAGGTTTGATCGGACGAAACCTTTAGTGTAAAAGAAGAGGGTATTCCTTCGGTCCGCAGAGCTACGGATGTGCTTCCAATGCCCCTTACTTTGAGTGTACCGGAACCATTCTGCTGTAGCTCGGCAACCTGCGGTTTCTCCACTTCAATCTCACTAGCTTCGGGATGACGTGTTAGTCGATAACCGTTCGAATACGTCTCTTGTACATTTAATTGAATCGTATCGCCGATGGCAGCCTCTTTAGAGGTCGTCAACAAGGACATACCCGTTAATGTAGGCAAGCTCAGCGCAGTCGTGATTCCGTCCTTATAGCCGACCCAAGAGCCATCCTTTAATTGTGCAAAAAGCTCGTCAGGCGAATCAACCAACCGTGCAACATTAGACAACCCGCTAAGCTGCACAGCTGGATATTTCTTCATTCGGTCATAGCTCCATACAGTCCCATCATGATGTACAGTAATCAAGACATGTGTACCTTTTTTCCATAAAATCGAAGCAATATCACTTCCCACTTCGCGCGGTGGTTCATTGGTCAGCATATCCAGCATCGTGACATGGCCATCTTCCTTAAGTACTGCAGCATACGCCGTACTCATTTTGATATCAAGCGCACCATCTACATGACCTATCTTGCGAGGCTTAGATTCTGCGTACCCTGTGGAATACCATACATCACCGGATCGAGTAAGAACCGTAAAGTAGGTACTTACCTTGTCACCGTCTATAGCATCCGATATTCCCTCAACCTGTTCTCTTCCCCAGGAGATCGTCCCATCGGTTTTAATAGCCAAACCCTCACCTGTAATTTCTTTAACTCCTGAGGATTGAGCCGTCACTTTTGGGGCGGAGTTATCATCCCAGATGGCTACCTTCCCGTCCTCAGTCCAGCCATAATAACCTTGGCTCTTGTCTTTACTGCCTGTAATGCCTTTCAAATTCAATTTCTCAATAACCGGGCCATCTATACTCTTTCTCCATAAAGAACCATCATCCAGTATGTAGTTATTCCGGTCGATCACGTCTGTAATTTTAGCGTTTTTCCAAGTGTTGTTCGTCGTTACATTTGCCGCTACTGCTGTTTCTCCATTGTTTAACGCAGTTCCCACCACCGCTCCACATACCAAAGATACTGCCAGCAAAATCTTCGTTGCTTTTCTCATCGTGGTTCCCCTTTTCTATCTATATTTCCATATCAGTATTTTGCATAATTCCATTCCCAACGCTCAAAAATACATTATATAGACGAACTAGATCACTTCGATCTCTATATTTCTGATTTGAAAAGCGCTCTTGGGACTTATGCAAAATACTCACATATATATCGGTTTTGAGGATGGTAAATGTTTGAATTTGGATATGTCATTTTAGAAATTCTAACTAAATGGAGCAATGAAGAGTATCCAGCAGGATGGGCAAGCAGTAATGAGTAAAGGTGGCCTTTATCCCACTTTCAGCCATTTGCTGCAAACGGATCGCTTCCTATATCTTAAAATATACATACATATTCGGAGGTTGCCATGACTAGTAAATCTGCTACAAAAACTGAAACGGGCCGATCGCTCCCCCTCCCGGGTCCACAAGCGAAAGGCACCGTTTTTGCGATACTGATTGCGATCAGTTTCGTCCATCTGTTCAATGACTCGATTCAATCGGTCATTCCAGCGATCTTTCCGATCTTAAAGGAATCTATGAGCCTGAACTACACGCAGATCGGCTGGATTTCATTTGCGATCAATTTTACAGCTTCAATCATGCAGCCCGTGATTGGCTTGTTTTCAGACAAACGGCCTACGCCCGCTATCCTTCCCATCGGTATGGGCTTTACGCTGACTGGCATGCTGTTGCTCGCCTATGCTGCCGATTATAAAGCGGTGCTGATCGCAGTCATCTTTGTGGGTCTGGGCTCGGCTGCCTTTCACCCTGAAGGCTCGCGCGTATCCCATATGGCGGCCGGGCCGCGTCGGGGATTGGCACAATCCATTTTTCAAGTTGGCGGCAATGCGGGCCAATCGCTGGCGCCGATGCTCACGAGCTGGATTTTTATCCCGTTAGGACAATTTGGCGCGATCTGGTTCACAGGTATTGCGGCAGCGGGAATTGTGGTGCAATCGTTCATCGCACGCTGGTACGGTAACGTCCTACGTACAGAAGGCATTGCACGCAAAAAAGCGGTGGCACGCCGCATGAAGCCCGAAGTGCGTAACCGCGTTATGTTTGCCATGATTGTCCTCATTCTACTGGTATTCGTCCGTTCGTGGTACTCGACCTCGGTCGGAAGCTACTATTCGTTTTACCTGATGGAAGTATTTAAAATGCCATTGGCTGATGCACAGCTTTACATTTTCCTGTTCCTCGGGGCTGGAGCGCTGGGTACCTTCTTTGGCGGTCCGCTCGCGGACCGTTTTGGTAAACGCAATATGATTTTTCTGTCCATGGTATTAGCCGCACCACTCGCGCTGGCACTACCTTATGCCAACCAATTCTGGACGGCGATCCTGCTGGCAATTATCGGATTTATTATGCTGTCTAGCTTTTCGGTCACAGTCGTATATGCGCAGATGCTCGTGCCCGGCAAAATCGGGACCGTGTCCGGTCTCATTACGGGCCTCGCTTTTGGCCTTGGGGGTGTGGGCGCACTCGTGCTCGGCAACTGGATCGACAAGGTAGGCATCACTCACATCATGTTCCTGTGCGGCTTTTTGCCACTGCTCGGCATCTTAACCTTCCTGCTTCCTACAGATAAAACCCTGAACCGTTGGGCGGAAGAAAATGGAGCCGAAGTGTAACAGGCAAACGTGTGGCGGCCATTTTGGCCGCTGCACACCTTTATACCCAACTAACGTAACTCCTCACTCTCTACTACTGTCAAACGCATTAAAATCCGACGCTTCCGATACAGCATTTTCCCTGCTTCAGCTACGTCACTAATAGCGCTTCGGTTCGCAATGGAGCCAAACAAAATACCCGCAATCGGGACCATTTGAAGCAGCTTTTTCCATCCAAACTGGTCACGATAAGTGTTAATGACCTCTCTCCATCCCTGCATCTGGGAAAAAACCTGTGCCTGACGTGAAGGATCATCAAACAAAGCCAGCTCCTCTAATACGGCCTTCTTACCCACAATATCGGATGAAGCAAATTGCATACATTTAATAATAAAAATGCGTTCCTGCTTATCATGGGGATTAAAGCCATAACACAAGGCTATTTCCTGAAGCACTTTGAGTGACAAGCCGAGCAAAAGAGGAATATCCGCCGCAATCGTAAACACACCGCCAATTCCCGTTGTTGCTCCCTGAGCGGTAGCAAAGGTAATGCGAGCCGACGTCATATCGTCAGCAGTCCGATCCATGATTGTTAGCGGGAGCTCAGCCGCCTGCTTCAACTCCCACCTAGGTTCGGCACTATGTTCCGAATCAGCGTTTTCCCCGGCATGAGGCAGGTCCTGCGTATCCGACACGGAATCTACGCCATTTTGCTGAATTACATGTTCATGGGCCGTCTTTTTCAGCCTGTTCAGAACCGTTTCTTCCTTCACCAAATATTTGCCGCCGTTCTGAATGAAACTACCCATTTCATTAAGCAGTTGCTCCAGCTTGTCTTTAATGACTTTGGGCGTCAGCCGATCCAGCAACATAAAAGGCCATCTGCCGATTTTTTCCCAGAAAAAAATGTCCTTCTGTTCCTTTTCCCATTTTTCAATATTCTTCAGCTCATGACGCAATACATCATGGCTTTCCCGATATTCTGTAAGCTGCTTCATAACCGTAGACGTCTCCTTTTGACTATGCTAGTTTATGTATGGGTAATACGTAAGTAAGGCGAGTTCAGGTTTCTTTTTTTAGCAAACTAGATGATAAAGAAAGTTAAAAATCCATACAGATCGGAGTGTAATGATGAATAATCCCACATTCGCCTCACAGTCTTCTTCAACTGCTAATGTAGAGCTTGTCCCTTACCATTGTGAACATGATGCCATTTTACATACCTTCTACTTGCCTGAGGAGCAGAAGCAGTTTACTGGAATGCCGGATGAAATGCTGACACTGGCCAAGGAAGATCCGCACCGCCATCCTGTCGTGATTACGGCTACTAGAAGACCCGTTGGATTTTTCATTTTATACGATGGGGATGAATTAGCGGACTATACGAATATTTCTGAGGCACTGTTGCTGCGCGCGTTCTCTATTCATTACGCAGATCAGGGACAAGGATTCGCTAAAAAAGGGCTGCTTCTACTACCACAATTCATCGCCAGACACTTCCCACATATTCGCGAGATTGTACTGGGCGTCAATGCCCGTAATCTGCCTGCCCAAAGTCTGTATCGCAAATGCGGCTTTATCGATGAAGGCAACACTAAAATGGGACAACACGGATTGCAGCATATTTTAAAAATAAGCCTATAACGTTGACCTCATAGCCCTCGCCCAAATAAAAAAGCTTTCGGCACAAACGCCGAAAGCTTTTATCGTTAAATCTCACCAATGGAAAAACTCAATTTGTAATTACCAAACTTCGTAAGCTCATCCAGCATGGTATTTAACTCTGCCTGTGATGACATGCGCAAGCGCATCCAATAACAGCCTTCCCCACTCACTCGATGGATTTCGACAATATAGGGATGCTCCCGTGCAAAAGCCTGGAAAGCACTGTGAGTTGTTCCTGAATTCAAAAAAACCGTAATAAAGGCATGAATCGTCTGTCCAATTTTCTCAGGGTTCCAGCGCAGCGTATAGCCCTCGATAATGCCCGCATCCTGCATTTTTCGAACACGCGCTCCTACTGCTTGGCCTGTCAAATGAACAAGCTGACCGATCTCCTTGTGCGATAAAGAGCTGTCTTCAATTAAATGATGAAGAATGCGCAGATCGGTGTCATCAGGTACGAATAGTTCCATAGTTATTTTTCCTTTCATGATGAAACGATAATGCTGGTTTTCCTTTCAGCAGGCCGTAGCCTGTAGCTCCTTGCGTCAGATATGATTGTAACAGAAACAAAGAACCACCGAAAATACACTCTGTCCAAAAACATTCACTACCAAAGGAGCTTCCATAGATGAAAATCACACTAATCCGCAACGCAACCTTATGGATCGAATACGCTGGAGTAAAATTTCTGGTTGATCCGATGTTGAGTGATGCTGGCGCAAATCCGCCGGTTCCCAATACGGAAAATGCCCGCCGTAATCCGCTGGTTCCCTTGCCGCCGCAATGGCAGGCACTCGGACAGCCTGATGTTGTGATCGTTACACATTTGCATCCCGATCATTGGGACCCGGCAGCAGTACGCTGGTTGGACAAACAACTTCCCGTCTTCTGCCAGCCCGGAAATGAAGAACAAATTACTGCTGACGGTTTTACACAGGTTACTCCGATTTCGGTGGCTGGCTCCGTGGGAGAAATTGAGCTCATCCGTACTACCGGGCATCACGGCACCGGAGAAATCGGGGAACAGATGGGACCCGTATCCGGCTTTGTGTTTCAGGCACCAGGTGAACCTGTCGTCTATTTGGCCGGGGATACGATCTGGTGCAGTGAAGTCGCGGAAGCACTGGATAAATACCGTCCGGAGTGGACAATTGTGAACGCTGGAGGGGCTCGGTTTACGATTGGTGATCCCATCATTATGACTGCCCAAGATGTAACGGCTGTTGCGCAGCATGCCTCTTGCACACAAATCGTGGCTGTCCACATGGAAGCAATCAACCATTGTTTACTAACTCGCTCCGAGCTTACGGAATACATCAACCGTGAAGGTTTGGAGGGACGTGTCCATATTCCAGCAGATGGAGCGACGATTTCGGGATAAGGCGATAATCCCGAGTCACCGCTTGCGCCTATTTTGAATATATTGGATTTCAAAACGGCTAAAGAAGGGATTATCAATGAATTGGCAATATCCTTATTATGGTACAGAAACCCAATGTAAAGAAGTTCCGATTACCTTTCCTCCCCAGCATCAATATAGACAACCGGGGTTGGAATACCTGATGGTTCCACGCCCTATTTATGATAATCCAAAGTATATCGGCACCGGAAAGCTTCAGGATCGGGTGGCTATTATTAGCGGTGGGGACAGTGGTATTGGTCGCGCGGTTGCAGTGGCATTTGCCAAGGAAGGGGCTGATGTGGTCATTGCCTATCTCGATGAGCATCGAGATGCTATGGAAACCCGTGATGTCATTCACAGGCTTGGCCGACGTTGTTTGTTAATTCCAGGTGATCTAAGGCTAAAAAGCAACTGCTGTCTGGTTGTTCAACAAACGATGGAAACCTTTGGTCGGATTGACATCCTGATTAACAACCTAGGTATTCAGTTTGTGCGCGAATCGTATCTGGATATCAGTGAGCAGCAGCTTCGTGATACATTTGATACGAATATTATTTCCTTCTTCCATATGACTACAGAAGCATTGCCGTATATGCGGGCTGGGGCTAGCATCGTCAATACGGCATCGGTGACAGCCTATGTTGGTCAAAAGAATATGATCGACTATTCAGCCACCAAAGGAGCTATCGTCAGCTTCACCCGCGCTTTGGCTAATAATCTGGTCGATCAGGGTATTCGCGTGAATGCCATTGCTCCCGGTCCGATCTGGACTCCGCTAAATCCGGCCACACAGTCGCCTGAAGTCATTCGCACCTTCGGCAGCAATACACCAATGAAGCGTGCCGGGCAGCCTTATGAATTGGCTCCTGCCTATGTGCTGCTGGCTTCGGATGACGGTTCCTACATTACAGGCCAAACGCTGCATATAAACGGCGGCCAAATGGTCACGACTTAGTTTCGTTGGCTGATAGCCACAAGACCCAACAAGCAAGAAAACCTCCAGCATCCACATTTTAAGTGGGACTGGAGGTGTCTTGTTTTACGATATCGAATCTGAGCTTAAGCTGATCTTTTGTTTTTGTTGTAAATATCGAAGGCAACCGCCAGCAACAGTACCAAGCCCTTGATTCCTTGCTGCCAGTCAATACCCAGACCGATCAGAGACATACCGTTATTCAGTACACCCATGACCAAACCACCGATAATGGCTCCAAAAACGGTTCCGATCCCGCCGGACGCCGAAGCTCCACCGATAAAGCAGGCTGCGATGGCATCCAGCTCAAAGTTCGTACCCGCTCTCGGCGTAGCCGCGTTCAGACGTGCAGCAAAGATCAAACCGGAAATGGCGGCCAGCACACCCATATTGACGAATACCCAAAATGTTACCTTTTTCGTTTTGACACCGGACAGACCCGCTGCCTTTTCATTTCCACCCAACGCATACACATGACGGCCCATAATCGTGCGGTTCATGATGAAGGAGTACACAACGATCAGTATGAACAGCAGCACGAGAATGTTAGGTATCCCCGCGTAGCTCGCGAGCATGAAGGTGAACAAATTGATGACCGCAGCTACCACAATCAACTTGAGTACAAATAAAGTTTGTGACGGAACCTCGAATCCATATTTAAGCTGAGAACGACGTTCGCGAAGTTCATTCACGATAAACCATACCGTGAGTGCAATACCGACAATGATGGATACCAGGTTATAACCGGTAGATGAAAAATCCGGTAGGAAGCCTGAACTGATTTTCTGGAAGCCCCCCGGAAATGGAGAGATCGATTGACCTTCCAGCACGATCATGGTCAATCCACGGAAGAGCAGCATCCCCGCCAATGTAACGATAAATGCCGGAATCCGTACATAAGCGACCCAGAACCCTTGCCATGCGCCGATTAACGCCCCGACCAGCAAAGATGCAATCACAGCGATCCATGCTGGAAGCTGCCAATCGACCATCATTATGGCGGCAACCGCACCGACAAAAGCGGCTATGGAGCCGACGGACAAATCAATATGCCCAGTGATGATAACCAGCACCATCCCGATGGCCAGCACGAGAATATAGCTGTTTTGCAGAATCAGATTTGTAATATTAATCGGCTTCAACAGCAGGCCGCCCGTCAGCACCTCGAACAAAATCATAATGACGACCAGCGCAATCATCATGCCATATTGGCGGATGTTATTTTTAAATAGTTTAGTTATGGTTTCCATGCTTCACGCCTCCTGACTTGGTCATATATCTCATCAACGTTTCCTGCGACGCGTCCTCACGGCTAACCTCTCCAGTGATCCGCCCAGCATTCATGACATAAATCCGGTCACACAAACCTAGTACCTCTGGCAGCTCGGACGAAATGACCAGCACTCCCTTGCCTTCAGCGGCAAGTCGATGAATAATCGTGTAAATCTCATATTTGGCGCCCACATCAATGCCGCGTGTCGGTTCATCCAGAATCAGAATATCCGGTCCGGCAAAAATCCATTTGCTCAGCACCACCTTCTGCTGATTGCCGCCACTCAGATTACCCGTTTTCTGTAAAATGCTCGGCGCTTTGATGTTCATGCTTTTTTTCATTTCCTCTGCAACAACGACTTCCTCCTGCTCATTGACGACAGCGCCCTTCGTCAGCTTGTTCAGGCCAGTCAACGAAATATTACGCTTGATATCATCCATCAGGATGAGACCGTACTCCTTGCGATCCTCTGTCACATAGGCAAAGCCGTTGTTGATCGCGTCCGTAACCGTGTTGTTCTGGATCGGCTTGCCGTCTTTAATCAGCTGACCGGAAATGTTGCGTCCGTACGACTTGCCAAAAATGCTCATCGCCAGCTCGGTCCGTCCCGCCCCCATCAGCCCGGCAATACCGACAATTTCACCGCGACGAATGTTCAAATTCACCTGATCCAGCACCTTTCGGTCTGCATGATGCTCGTGATACACCGTCCAATCCTTCACTTCCAGAACGACTTTGCCAATCTCGGCATGACGCTCTGGATAACGGCTGGTCAGATCACGTCCAACCATCCCGCTAATGATCCGATCCTCCGTAACCTCATCCTTCTTCATATCCAGTGTCTCAATCGTCTTCCCGTCCCGCAAAATCGTAATCGAATCTGACACCTTCGCGACCTCATTCAGTTTGTGGGAGATGAGAATGCAGGAGATGCCCTGTCTTTTAAATTCCAGCATCAAATTAAGCAGATTTTCACTATCATCCTCATTCAACGCTGCTGTCGGTTCATCGAGAATAAGCAGCTTTACCTTTTTAGAGAGCGCTTTCGCAATTTCGACCAGTTGTTGCTTCCCGACCCCGATGTTCGTAACTAATGTATTGGGATTCTCACTCAAACCGACCTTGGACAGCAGATCGCGTGTACCCACAAAAGTCTCTTTCCAATCAATCACGCCGCCACTGGCGCGTTCGTTACCCAGATAAATATTTTCCGCAATCGAGAGATACGGGATCAGCGCCAACTCCTGATGGATAATGACAATGCCCAATTCCTCGCTCTGCTTGATATCTTTGAACTCACACGTTTTGCCCTGGAAAACAATATCCCCTTCATAGGTTCCATGCGGATATACACCGCTTAGTACCTTCATCAGCGTCGACTTGCCCGCACCATTCTCACCGCACAAGGAATGGATTTCGCCTTCCTTGACCTTGAAATTTACATTTTCCAATGCCTTTACGCCGGGAAAGGTTTTGGTAATTCCCTTCATTTCCAAAATGATTCCAGTCATGGGATACGCTCCTTTCGGTTGGATTCCTACTCTTATTTCAATCCGATTTGCTCTTTGGTGTAATAGTGACTGCCGACAATATCCTTTTCCACATTCGTCCGATCCACCGAAATTGGATCAAGTAAGTAAGCAGGAATGACCTTTTTACCGTTGTTATAGGATTCCGTGTCATTCACTTCCGCTTGTTTGCCCTGTAAAATGCTGTTGGCCATCACGACCGTTTGCTCAGCCAGCTTGCGGGTATCCTTAAATATGGTTTGCGTCTGCTCCCCGGCCACAATGGACTTGATCGAAGCCAGTTCCGCATCCTGCCCTGTAATGATCGGCAGCGGCTTGTTCGCTGATCCATATCCGACCCCTTTCAGGGATGAAATGATACCGATGCTAATGCCGTCATACGGGGATAGTACCGCGTCCAGATTGGCCCCTGAATAGTAGGCACTCAGCAGATTATCCATCCGCGACTGCGCTAATGCTCCATCCCATCGCAGTGTAGCGATCTGCGCCATCGTCATCTGCTTGCTGCGCACGACCAGTTTGCCGGAATCCACGTACGGTTTAAGTACAGACATCGCACCATTAAAGAAGAAATAAGCGTTATTGTCATCCGGTGAACCACCGAATAGCTCGATATTGAATGGGCCCTTGCCTTCCTTAAGTCCTAACTTTTTCTCAATATACGCCGCCTGTAGCACGCCCACCTTAAAGTTATCGAAGGTCGCATAATACGTCAGATACGGTGTGTTGCGAATCAGACGGTCGTAAGAAATGACCTGAATGCCTCGGTCGTGTGCCTTCTGAATTACATCCGTCAGCGTGTTTCCGTCGACCGAAGCGATCACCATAACATTGACGCCCTTGGTGATCATATTTTCGATTTGGGAGATTTGGTTTTCCACCACGTCCTCGGCGTACTGTAAATCCGTTTTATAGCCTTGCTCCTGAAACAACCGGACCATATTCTCTCCGTCCCCTACCCAACGCTCGGACGATTTGGTCGGCATGGAAATGCCCACATAGCCTTTTTCCTTGCTACCCGTTCCACTCTCCGCCAAATTACAGGCCGAAAGCATCAGGGCCAAAACCAGAAGCCATACGACAACAGCTCCTTTTTTCATATGAAGTTCCCCTTTCCTCATGTGATGCGGGTCAATTTGAAGGTAAGGATTTTGCAAAATCCTCAGGTCAGTGCTGATTAGACTAGAAGTTAGATAGCGCTTACATAAGTGAGGCAACGAGTACCTCTCCTTTTTTTATGTGCAAACACATGGTATCATTCCAGGCCGGGAAAGGTCTTTGCTGGTTTTGAACTTTTTTTATAAAATTTTAACCTTTGTGATGGGGAGGGAGACGGGATTGGATTTGAGGAGAATGGAGATTGTCGGGAAATAGCTCATATATTTTGAAACACAAAAAGACTTTAGCCTTCTTACGATTGGCAAAGTCTCGATTTGTTGAATTATTAAATCGGCTATCTAAAGAGTTCACACTTTTATTTACAATTCATCAATGACAGGTACGTGTGGGTCAATAATTCTTGGATATACCCAAATGTATAGTGAACTAACTTACGTAGAGTTACAAATAGTCATCAAAAAGATTTATCCTCAATTTTTCAAAAACAAAGATTCGGAGAAAGTTTTTATTATAAATATCCGAAAAATTTCTTGCCTTCCTTATATAAAGCGAAAATTTAATAAATTGCATTTTCCTAGTCTCATCATGAATTAATCTATTAAAATAGTCTATATTATATGTTACTTTTAAGTCATATAACAGCACACATCTTGTAAGAAACTCCTCGATTTTCTTGAAATTTTTTTTCAAGTATAGGCTGTATATTATATCACTTAATCGCTTACAATGTTTTGAACTATTCACAAAATATGAAATAACAATCTTAGTTTGGTTGTTTTCAGGAAATATATTCAAATATATCTTATCACCAACGTGACCACTATACCTAAACTTAAGATAAGTCATTGGAAAAAAAGACAGACAAGAAATGAAGTTTGCTCTTTTGTCAAGAGTAATTACTTTGGTTTCTATACAATCCCAATTGCTATTCAAGTAAGCTTCTTGAAATTTTTTTAGAATTTTTTCACTACGCAATAAACCAATACTTGCACGATTATTAGCAAGCTCACTGTGACCTGTTTTTATTTCTTTATCATTTACATTTTTCTCATGAATATAATCAAAAATAAATGCTCTTAAAGCAAACTGAAAACATTGTTGCTTATAGTTCGCCCCGTTCTCATCCAACTTAATACCATTTTCTATCTTGTCAAATAGAGACTTATCATGCTTACCACATAGAATATTCCTAGTATTCGCTGTATTACTAATATGTACAGGAGCTAATAAATCTTCAAGTTTCCCCCTTTCCTCTTTTTCATAATACGATTCATGTCGGATGTTAAAAACAAGAACTTTATCATCTTTAGAAGCAATTCTGGATAGGTAATCTTTCTCTGATATTATATGACTCCCTATTGTCAATTTGTTTTTTTTATTGCCATCACATGTATGTTTAATGTCTTTAAATAGACAAGCTTGTTGTTTTTCCAGTCTTCTTAATACTTCCATATTTTTATGTTTAGAATTACCAGTTCTTTTCTTACTCATTTATTTCCTCCTAAAATTTGTTTGAAGCGTCTTACTTTTTTTCAGAATAAGGCTCTAAAATTTCGTCCCTAGTTATTTAAACTTCCTTAGCTCATAAGATACTTCTCCGCTTTTGCGAGTAAAACGATCCGTCGTTACGCTTCGAGCGGGCAAGTGACGAATAATTCCTCATCCTTATTTGCACACTCTTCTATAATTGACATTAATGTTATCAGTAACCGATTGAATATCCATATTTCCAAAAACCTGGTAGACTAGCCCACACTGTTCATACCACTCCTTGGATATTCGAAATATTTTGCGTTGTTTGTGTGTTGTTGATGTCATTTTCCGTTGAGCAGACGACTATTGGCAGTGATGATTTCATTCTGTTCGATTTCCTCCATTTTTAAAAGACTACTTTTAAAAAATGACAGGTACGTGTGGGTCAATAAATAGCTGTACTCAATAGAAAGGAAGACAGGCTTTTTGTCGCGCTTCTCGATATCAAGAGCCTCTTCCGACCAAGGGAACCAATTCACCGAATTATGTGCGGGTTGCAGCAAATAAGGTGACTTTTCCTTGGCTAATCTATTGGGTACTTTGTGAGTCGTCATTGGGCATCACTAGGGTTAGTTTACCCAAAAAGGTGAGGGAAGGCGCAGAATATGAAAAAGAAGAACGACATCTCTGTCGTTCCACTAAATGATCGAGTAGCACAAAATTAATTACTCCTATCAATTAATAATATTCAGAGTTTCATCTAAATAAACTTCCATGCTACCATCATAATGAGTTAAAAAAGCGCGTTCTCTTACCCCTTCTCCTATACAAATCAATTTAGCCATTCCATTAAAATATTTTTTACTATATTCATGTATGCTTTTTTCATTTTCTTTAGTTTCTGCAATTGACAGTATTAATTGAGTATCATTCGGTTTATTTTTCCCAATAAACTCAATGATAGCATTTTTATTTGATTGCTCAATATCTTCCTTAAAAATTGCATCAAGCATAAAGGGAAAACGATGTATACCATCAGTCTTTTCTATTAATTTATTTAAAGCAAAGTTATATGCAAGTACTGTTTTATGAAGCTCAACCCCTTGAGAAGGAAATGCTGAAATGTTATATAACGATATATATCTATCTTCCTTTAAGGTCTTTACACCTAAATCATCAATATATCCTAGGAATAGACGCTCAAATTCTTTACTTTTTGATATTCTGGATTTTTGGACTTCTTCTTCTGTTTTAAACCCTTTAAGGCTATTCTCAATAGTAATTTTTTCGTTACTTAATACCCCAAGTTTATATCTAATGTCATGAATTAACTGTATATTCACTTTATTATTCAACCAACTATCAAAAGAAATATTATGCTTAAAATACCTTTTTAATATTCCATATGTTTTTAAGTTATTTTCTTTACGAACATTTATAAGTTTTCCTAAAGAATTAATTTCCCCTTGCAGCTTCTTTATCATCGCTTTACATTTTACCATTTCTTCCTCAGTGTCATTCTCTTCTTGAAAATACTTATATGACGAAGTAATACTAAATGAAAGTTCCCGATCACAAGCAGGACATGTTCCCTCTAAAGGGTTTTGTTTCTTGTGATGTCTTGACACTTTTCGCAGTAAAGACAATCGTTCTTTATAATAGCTCTGTTCATTGCATTTAGAAATATATTCTTCTTCATTTTCATTTAAAAGCACCTGATTATCACTGTGTAACTTAATATATTCTAATGACTCTTCAATAAATTCTTCATCAACTAGTTTTGTAATTTGGAACTCGTCATTACTATTTTCCAAATTTATATAAAATTTAATTTCATCTTCTTTACTCTTCAATTTTCTTTCCAATTCCTGCTTTTTATCCCTATCAACAAGTGATTCAATTCCCAAATAATAGTCAAGATAATCTTCTTTAAGATTTTTATAATACTCAAGGCTACTAAAGGATTTTCTAAGGTATACCCACCCTACTGACTGAGGTATATAATAAGGCAAAAACATTGCTTCGATTGGAGCAGCTTTGTACCCCTCCTTATTCTCTAATTTAAGTGTGAAATTAAATAATTCATGAAGGAATCCTTTAAGTTTAATATGTTCAGCAGACTGATTCGCTCTAATACCATTAAACCTCATAATAGGTTTATCTACCCTTTTAATGAATATCGTTTCATCATCTCTAACAAAAGTAATTTTTTCACTTTCTCCATTGTTAATTACTTGAAAGTCTACTCTTATAAAAGCACCTTCTTCAATAATTTCTTTCAAGTGGTCGTTACTGTCATTTATACCCAGCGTGTATAAAAGCATCTGAAAAACCGTGCTTTTTCCTGATGTATTTTTTCCATAAATAATGTTTATACCTTGATCAAACTCTGTGTAAAAATATTTATTTTCACTCTCTGAAAATGCAAATAGTTTGTTTATTAATAATTTTGTTTTCATAATTGTCCCCTTACTTCTATATATGCAGCATAAATAGCAGCTTTTATACTTAGCTCTGACAATTGAGAACTTATGTTTTTTCGAAACATTTGATATAATTCTAAAATACAATCAGTCTCGACAGTAAAGCGATACATTACATTACTATTCTCCTTAACAAAGGAGAGTATTTTTTTATGTTCAGTTTGTTGATAATCTTTAAATCTATCAAAGCTATTAATAAAATTCAGCTTAAACTCGCTCTTATCTGGAATGGAAATTTCCAGATTTATACAAACTTCTTTTTCCTCATTTCGCCACAATTCAAATGCCATCGTTTTTGTAGTAATTATATCAATAGCATCATTAATACTTGCAGAACTAACACGTTTTGATTCATCCATTAACTTTACAACATTGCCTTGGTTTAAAGTGTTTTCTACATCTCTAAATAGAAGCAACAGCGCATCTACAGCAGCTCTATGATCACTGACCTTTGCTCCAAATATTCTACTGAGCTGTCCAACTAGTGAATCCTTCTGCCCAGCGCTTTTCTTTGGAAAATCAATATAGGCTAATGAAACATTATTTAATTCCTTTAAACCTTCTAGATCCTTACCTAGCAATTTCGTTAATTCTGCTTCAATTTTATTTGTAATCTCAGTATCTAAATCAGTAAATTTTAATCTACTATTACTCTCGTTAATAGTTATACTTTTATTCTTATTTTTTCCTCTAAGACCATTACTTAATTGTATAGAGTTGTTAGTTATGAACTCTAAGTTATGTGTATAGTTATTTACTTTAGGCATACTATCTGCATTCAGTGATAAGCCTACTCCAGTCATTTTTCTAAGTAATTCATATAAGCCGCTCATTTCCCACTTTTCAGAAGACTTCTTTGCTTGATAAGAGTCAATAGAAGAAATAAGCTCATCATTATTTTGATAACAAAACAAAAAATCATCATGATGTTCAATACAAATAAAGTACTTTCTATCTTTTAAATCATTATACTTATCGAACAAAAAGTATAATGCACAATGTTTTTGAAATTCAGTCCCCGTCGAACCATGAACACCAGCATTTACAGCAGCTTTACTTTGATTATTCATTGTCTATTCCTCTACACAAATTATTTATATAAATTTGCATTAATCCATTTCCTCCGTCACACCAGGGGTTATAGTATTAGGAATATTTCGACAAATATATTCAAATCCCTTCTATTTTATACATTTTTCTTCTTCAGTGGCTTTCGTAAACTGCCGCTGATTAGTTGATTTACCCGTTCTGCCATGTTCGAGGAAAAGGTTGCAATTCTGAGAAGCTGGTCAGAGTTGCATCATCTACAAGCAGACCAATCAAGTAATGATTACTTTTTGCAATGGTGTCGACCATACCAATATCTCCATTCATAGATTTTCTTACCATTAACTCAATATGTAATAATTTTAACATATATCGAAACGTATGTTTGCTTTATTCAGAAAAAAAACGCCATCTATGCCGTTTTCATTTAAGTTATACTGAGAACTAAAGTAATCAACCGATGACTTCTTACATACCATGAAAGCTGAGGCACGTCACCTGGAGACATAAACGATACATATGAGCCGAACAATTATGTAATGACTCTTATGGGGAGAAGTGACAGTAGGAAAAGCAAGGCATAATTTACGGATGTATTTGAGTCATTTGCGAAAACTCATTAGGAACGATGAGTACCATTTTCTTAGGTTGGACAAGGAACATATTTACTTAAGCGGAAATATAGAATGTAACTTAACCGCATTTATTAAGCTGCTGGATGAGGCTTTTGAACAGGATTCCATACATAAACAGCAGCTTTAGCAGCTTTATAAGAACCCATTCAGACCATTGTCCTATGAATGGATATTAGGCTACGTGGTAAATGGGAAGACAAACTATTTATGCTTAGTCAGTTTATGTCTGAGGCCAGCTTGAATTCAGAGCAATTAAGTATAGCTATTAAGTACATAAAATGGGCGATTCATTCATTTCCAGCCGGATAATAATGAGATATTGGCGTGGATTGGGCATTTATAGTAAATTCAATATAGTAAAAAGCATTACCCAATTTAAAAACTCCCGTGCTTTTGGCTACGAGAGTTGAGTTGATTTCTATTTACAGCTGGTGCTATAGCTATGTAGGTCTCATTATGATTGAATGGGTCTTTATTTGAAGTATTTAATTAGAGCATTTTCTTTAGGATAGTAAATATAAAAATCTCCATCTCCTATCTTAGCAATATTAGAATTTTCACTTAGTACATGTCTTTCATTATCCAGCATATATAGCAAATATAAACCTTGTAAAATATCATGAGGTGTTTGAATTCGCTCAAGTTTATACATTTTTATTTCCGGTTTATTAAAGTACCTAAGAACTGACGGATAAAATGTTATCAAGATACAATGAAAAGCCACAAGAGCCAAAAAGGCAATAAACCCATAGATGTAATTCTCTTTAACTCCATTTAAGACTTTACTTTTGTTATAACATATTAAAATTAAAGGCATACAAAATGTTAATAAATAATTTGTAAATATAGAGATATTTAGAACTCTACCTTTTACTTGCTTAAACCATGAACATACCCAATAAATTAAAATGATAATCAGAGTTATAAAATATAAAATAATATCAACCATCATTATAACATCAAATATCCTAGGATTTATTTCAGACATAAACATTGGAAGTAAAAACATAATTACCATTATCGAAGACAACAATATTATTTCAATAAATTTGTCCCACATATTCACGTTTCTTGGCTCTACCACCATATCCACAATAGTTTTATTCGATGTTCTAATAAATAATCTAACCCAAACTATGATCGTCCCTACAACAGTAATTAATGTAGGCAGTTTTTCAATAATTTCTTGCACTAAGGAACTCCCTTTCTTTTTTGAAAATATAATTTATTAGCACTAATTAATGGATTAATTACACATTACTATTTAAAGTTGTTTAACCAGGATATTTTAAGACTCCAAGGAATGTAATTTATCCGAGTATTATCATACTACAAGTCAGGAGAATATTACTTTTGATAATTCTGAAGCCTCAGATAAAAAGCTCTTGCTAATACAAGTTGTAAAAAATTGATTCACACGAACATCTCATCAATGGCATGTACGTAAGAATCATCAAACGTTATCTATACATAATATATAAGAAAATAGGTTTATTCTATGTGTACCACTTGACGTTAAGCTTCATCTACATCAATTAAAAACACCCGCTCCTGGAATCCGCCTCGGGCCTCGGCTTTGTCTGCCCGCAGCTTGTCCAGCTCTGCTGCATTCGCCCCATGTACTTCTGCCAGCGCTCGAATGACTTCCAGCATATCCGCCAGCTCTTCCAGCGCATCCTGATCTTTGTCCGCTTCAAAATATTCCTCGGCTTCTTCACGAAGCTTCGTTCGCAGTTCCTGCTTATATTCCTCTGGGTCCAAAATGCGTGTCCGACATTCCTTGCCTTGAGACATAATGATATGCGGAATCCGATCCCGCACCAGTTTGTTGTATGTAGGCATATGAAATAACACCCTTTCTGATGTGGAAGTGTTAGTTATCATCCAACATCTTCCTTTTCATCATTATATCATTAGCTCAAAAAGAACCGGGTATGATTGATAAAAGATCTACCGATTCATTGAACGGACTTTCTTTATAAATAGATGGATATCGCTTAGATGGATCAGCTACGATCCGCTGTGACAGAGACTCTAGAATAGAGTCCGTTTTATAAAGCAACCTGTCTACTTCCCCCAGCTTCATCGGCTCTTTAGATACATCATCTTCTCCCGAAACCAGATAATGTACCGTACCGATAAACAGCACCATATCTAAATTGGGCTCAGCCTCTGTGTGAATTAAAGGGAACAGGTCAGTCACGGATAAACGAATATACAATGGAATGATTTGATTTCGGTGAACATAAATGGCCTTAGCCATAGAAAACAGCGCACGATCACAAAGAATGAGGCAGTTGTGAAACTGATGATGGTCGCGCATCATCTGTGCAAGCTTGATCTGGTATTCGGCAAGCTTTTGAAAATCCATCATGCAATTCAATATGTAGGTGTCGCTGTACTTAGGCAGTTTGAAATCGAAATCACTATGTAGTTGGGGACTTAAGGAGTAATGTTTCAAAGGGAATCAACTCCTGAATTAAAATTTCATAAACGAGGATTTTGCAAAAATCCCATAAGCGACTTCTAATGAACAAGATATAGATCGAAATGGTTTAGTTCGTCTATATCTTGCACTTCGGAGCGACTGGAATCGAATTTTGCAAAATCCTGAAACAATGTGAGCAACGTAGCACAATTATGTAACCATCAAGATGTATAATTTTCTAGCTATCGGACAAGCTTCATAATAAATATTACTATATAGTAGTTTTTAATTCAATTTACTTACTAACACTTATTAATTAGATGTAACTCTTTCTCTACACTTCTAACTAGAGGATTTTGCAAAATCCAATAAGCGACTTCCAATAAATAATATATAGGTCGAGATGATCTCGTTCGTCTATATATTACATTTCGGAGCGATTGGAATCGAATTTTGTGAAATTCTTACTATAGAGAGGTGTAATCATGTCAGAACTTTTAGAATTGGTCGGTACGCGTATTCGAGATATTCGAAAGTCTAAAGGGCTTTCCCAAGAAGCTTTAGCCGAAAAAGCAGGATTCAATTCGAGTTATATTGGTTTCATTGAGCGTGCGGAGAGAAATATATCTTTAAAAAATCTGGAGAAAATAGCGAAGGCATTGAACGTGGGCGTCTATCAGTTGCTTACATATGTAAAGGACAATGATGAGCTTACCGAAGAAGATTCGAGTATAAAAACCATTTTGACTCTCCTAAGAACTCGTGAATCCAAAGATACTGAGCTGGCATTAAAGATTCTTACAGACATCTTTATAAGAATCGATGAACGATGAAACAAAAAAAGGAACTGCGCTTTGCAGTTCCCCACCAATCCCTTACGACAATGCCAACATCGCTTTCATATCTTCCTCTGCTGTTGTAATCAGCTTCAAGCCAAACATCTCCACCAGCACATCCAGTACGCCAGAAGAAATAAACTCAGGCGGCTTCGGTCCTATGCGAATATCCTGAATGCCAAGGCTGAACAAGCCCAGCAGGATGGCGACCGCTTTTTGCTCAAACCAGGACAATACAATGCTGACAGGTAGTTCGTTCACCGTACAACCGAAAGCATCCGCTAATGCCAGAGCGATTTTCACAGTAGAACCCGAATTGTTGCATTGCCCCAAATCAATATAACGCGGAATGCCGGTATCTCCAACGGTGCCATAATCCACGTCATTAAAGCGGAATTTACCACAGGACGTGGTCAGAATGACCGTATCATTCGGCAAGGATGTAGCTAGCTCACGGTAATAGTTGCCGCCTTTGCCCGGTGCGTCGCAGCCTGCAATGACGAAGAAACGGCGGATATGCCCGTCTTTAACCGCCTGAATAATCTCAGGAGCCAGCCCGATAACCGTTTCGTGATGATATCCTGTCGTAAGCACCTGCTCCGAATCTACATCTGCGGCTGGCAGGGCTAATGCACGCTCGATCAATGGTGAAAAGTCGTCGTCCATGATCTTGGCTACTCCCTCCAGCCCAGCTACTTCATAAGAGAAGAAGCGGTCTGCATACGTGCCTTTAATCGGCATAACACAATTCGTCGTGGCGAGAATCGCACCCGGGAACTCCTCGAACAGTCTACGCTGATCGTACCAGGCTTTACCGATATTCCCTTTGAGATGTGCATATTTCTTCAATGCCGGATAACCGTGGGCAGGCAGCATTTCTGAGTGGGTATAGATGTTGATGCCTTTACCCTCCGTTTGCCGCAACAATTCCTCCAGCGCATACAAATTATGTCCAGTCACGACGATACATTGGCCTTCAATTTTATTCTGACTGACGGTAATCGGCTGCGGAATACCAAAACGATCCGTATGCGCACGATCCAGCACATCCATGATCCGTACAGCTGCATTTCCGACCTTCATCGCCATTTCCAAATGCTCTTGTACATTAAAGTTAGAATTGGTTAAGGTCATATATAACGCTTCGTGCGTGATCCGATCCACCTCAGGATCGCTATATCCCAACTGACGAGCATGTGTTGCATAGGCAGCGATCCCTTTTAATGCAAAAATCATCGTATCCTGCAAGCTCGCTACCGTCTCATCCTTCCCGCACACCCCAACTACTTTACACCCGCCACTCGGCGTCTGTTCACACTGATAACAAAACATATTGTTTTCCTCCAAATATTGATAGATATTTGTTCGTTATCCCCAGCGTAACAAACCCCTGAATGCGTAGGTGTGATTACACACACATTTTTTCTTACAGTTTATTATTAGACAGTGTGGGACTCATCCCCCATTTCAATCCTTCCTACTCCACCGTGTTTTCTTGAATTCCCCCGCCTTTACGGTATTGCACAGGGGACACGCCCATAGTCTTTTTAAAAGCGGTGCTAAAATAGTGCTGACTGTCGTAACCCGTACGTTCTGCTATATCATAGATAGACAACGTCGTGGAATCCAACAGCTGCACTGCTTTACGGATACGGGCACGCGTGACGAGGGTCACGAAGCTGTCGTTGAGCTCCTTTTTGAGCACGCGGCTGAGATATACGGCGGATACTTGTAGCCGCGAAGCAAGGGCTTCCAACGTCAGTTCCCGATCGGCGTAACCTTCCTGAATGAGCTGCCGGGCCCGACGTACGATGGGAGACATCTGCGATTCGCCATACACTCGATCCCGACTCACCCGGTACGCGTCAATTGCACCTTCTAGTCCACCCGCGTTGGACTCCACATGCGTATGAACCGCTATATTCAGGTAGCGTCCAATCGCCTGTTCCATGGAAGCGCCTATCGTCTCGGGTGCCTCCTGCCACAGACATATGCCGATCAGCCCGTTCGCATCGCGGAACAACACATGCGGTCGGTCCTCCAGCAGTTCGCCAATAATATTTTCAGCGGCAAAAAGAAACAACTGGCGGTCATTCTCACGCATAATCGTCTGCCGTGCCTCTGCCGCAGGCCACCGTACCACACCGATCTGAGCAGGCGGTCGCGATGGAAGCCGTAAAAACGCCAACTGTTCCATGATGTCTTTCCCTGTGTGTTGGCCTTCCAGCCATTCCAGGCAAAACCGCTGGCGCAGCAGCGGAATATTCCGTTCAATCTGACCGGCAGCTTGTTCTACATAGGCGGCACGCTTGTGCTCTTCGTCCATTCGCTGACGAAGCCGCAACAGCGCAGCATGAAGCTGATCCGCATTTACCGGCTTCAAAATATAATCCTCTACACCAAGTCGGACAGCCTCCTGCGCATAAGCAAATTCATCATGCCCGGAAATAATCAGACAGCGGCATTCTGGACGTTCTTCCCGCAGCCGCCGAATCAGTTCAATCCCGTCCATGAACGGCATATTCATATCGACCAGCACGATGTCGATATGAAGCTGACCCACCAGCTCCAGCGCTTCTTCTCCGTCCTCCGCCTCTGCTGCCACCTCCATGCCCAGTGCCGTCCAATCTATGCAATCTCGTATCCCCTCACGAATGATCGGCTCATCATCTGCGATCAATACTTGGTAACGTTTTGCTGTGCCTATGGTCACTTCTGTTATGGCCTGGTCAATCAGACTCGCCGTAGTCGAGTTGTGTGTGGCCTTTGATTTCGTCATCCTGACCCTCTCCTTTTTCATAAGGCTTCTTCAGTTGCGCCATATCCAGCAGCAACGGATGAGTGATCGTCACGCAGGTACCTGTCCCTTCTTTGCTCTCCAGTACAATTCCATATTCCTCGCCAAAAGACAACCGGATACGCGCTTGTACATTCAGCATGCCATAGCTTCTGCCATGGGTACTAACTCCCTTTTGCTTCTGCTTTACTTCCATCGCCTCAAGGGGTATTTCCAGCCATTCACGCAATTCACGCAGACGGTCCGCCGTCATCCCTGCGCCATCGTCACGTACCGTCAGCAGCAGCTTGTCGCCCTCAGCTTTAGCTTCTATCCAAATCGTGCCTGGACCACGTCTGGCCTTGATGCCGTGATAAATCGCGTTTTCCACTACAGGCTGAAGCATTAACTTCAATACGAACAGATCCTTTAGCTCGTCAGGTAGATTCAATTCCCAGCGAAGTCGGTCACGATAGCGGGTTTGCTGGATTTGCATATAGCTCGATATATGCTCCATCTCGGAGCGCAGTGGAATAAAGTCATCCCCCTTGCTCAGCCCGAGACGGAACAATCTCGATAGCGCTCCCACCATATCGGACACGTCGTCTGCTCCATTTTTTCGGGCCATCCAATGAATCGTATCTAGCGTATTGTATAGAAAATGGGGCTTAATATGCTCCTGAAGGCTGCGCAGCTCGGCATCCCGTTTTTGCCGTTCCCTCAGTTCGCTAAGTGACATGAGACGGCGAATTTGCTCCAGCATTCGGTTAAAGCTCCGCCCCAGCATTCCAACTTCATCCCCACGGTCACTCCATTGGCGAACTGTAAGATCCCCTGTCTCTGCCGTCCGCATATAGGACATCAGCCGGAAAATTGGCTGCGCTATAGAACTCGATAATCGCAAGGATGCCGTTAAGCCAAATAGACATACAATGAAAACAAAACAGATGACATAGAACTGAATTTGCCGCACTTCCAGTGTAGATTCGCGTGCCGGGAATACCCCCACTGTTCTCCAGCCCGTGAATTCGGAAGCCCTGAACATGAACAGCAATTCCCTGCCTCCAGCTTCACGGGTAAACATCCCGCTGTCACCTGCCCCGAACCATTGCGGCGGAATACGCTCAATCAAAGGCATATCCGGCATGTACACGCTGCGCCCCTCAGCATCTGTCACCATTAAATACCCGCTTTTGCCCAGGGTTACATCTCTGGCAGCCTGCGATACAGCCCGCAGCTTGAGGTCAATCATAATCGCGCCTAGCACGCGTCCGGTTTCCGGATCTGTAACCGAGCGAACGACGGAGACAATTTCACTGTCCTTGTACCGGACATGAGTGGTCACATTACGGTGGCTCGGCTGTCCTAGCACAGTGAATATGCCTGCATGCTGCGCCGCCTGTTGGTACCAGCCTTCTTCCGTCAGGCTACGCGTGCTTCGAGCGTACATTTCGTTGCTGATATAGTCGCCTTTTTCGTTCACGATCAGAATCCCTGCAATTTCAGGATATAACGTGGTATAGCCCTGCAAAAATTGCTTCATTTTATACAGCGTATCCTGCTCCTGTACAGAACTTAATGCCTGCTTGGAAGTGAGAGTCTGGTTTTCCGGCGTTACGATACTCACATGACCCGCGTGGCCGTCAGCCAGCGTCTTCCCTTTCCAGAACTCCCCGATATCAGGGTTAAAAGCAATCAGATACGTCATGTTTTGCAAATTTTCCATTTTGGTGTCCAGCGCTTCGTTCACCTTGCCAATCAATTGCATCGTATGATCTTCCACCTGCCGTTCAATAATCCGTTCCACCGTCCAATTGACCAGTAGACCTAATCCCAGCGAAGGCACAATGCCAAACAACAGGAACAGCAGCATGAGCTGATAACGTAAAGGCATATTGCGCAAGCGTAACCGCGGCATCGTTTGGCGCACCCCTAATTGGATACGCTCCCAAAATTTATTTCGCATAATAATCATCTACATTCGCCCGGGTGACCACGGAAATCCCAGTATCTACCCGCACGGGCAACGGAGTGTTGTCTCCAGTGGAAGAAGGTGCAGGAATCGTCAAATGATGATGCAGATGGAACAAATATTGAAGCGACCAATAACCCATATTCCATGTTCCCTGGGCAATCGTTGCCGAGATTGTCCCACCACGAATCATATCCAGTGTCGCTTTATTCGTATCAAAAGAAATGATTTTCAGCGGATGGCTGTTTTTTTGACTAAGTACCGCTTCACCCACACCTGCCCCTCCCGTTGCATCGGTCACAAAAATGCCCGCCAGTTTCGGATAAGCTTTCATCAGTCTCTGCGACTCATCCCGGGAGACCATCGCGTCTGCGCGGCCATCTGCGACTTCCACCACCTTCATCGCAGGATACTGCCGTTGAATGGTATCGCGAAAGCCACGCGAGCGTTCCTCATGATTTTGCTGTCCAGGCAGCGTCAGAACAGCGACCTGACCTTCTCGTCCCAACAGCTCTGCCATTTTATCCGCAGCGGTCACGCCCGCCTTATAATTATCCGTGCCCAAAAAGGAATACGCCCGGCTCCCCGGCGCTTCGGCATCAAACAGTACCACAGGAATGCCCGCATCCAGCGCCTTATTAATCACCGGAATCAGGGAGTGAGGATCAATCGCAGAAATCGCAATCCCTGCGGGTTTACGAGCAATCGCTTGCTCAATAACGGTCGTCTGCTCCTGCGCATCATAACGGGTAGCTCCCCGATACTCCACAGTCACCCCCAAAGCATCACCCGCATCCTCGAAGCCCTTGAGCCCGCTTTTCCAATACTCCAAACCGGACTGGAACGTAATCATTATATAGGTCTCTCCGATACTGCCTCGCAGCCCTTTATCCTCCCAAGTGCCATTTAACGGGCCAGATTGTTCATACCTGAACACATAGAGAGCAAAGGCCGCAATCAATAGCATATATACCAGCAGCGTTTTTTTCATCCTTCCTCTCCTCTTCCTGTGTGTATCCTTAAGTTATAAATTCACTTTAATTTATTCTGGTTTTACTTGATTGTAAACGCAATCATATTAAATTGGAACTACTTCACTCTTCTTACTTTCAGGTGGCGTTAATCCTGCACTAATGTTTCTACGTTACAATACCTACAATTGTGCTAGGGAAAACATGTGCATATCTCGCGGAAAAGGAGTGATATGGATGAGCAAGCCGCGTATCGCGGAGTGGACAGAACTACGGGGCCTTGCCTACCTCGCTGTCGTGCTTCAGCATTGCATTGGCGAATATATTTATCGCAGCGACATCCAACAGCCAGATTCTGTTATGCTCGCAATGCTGTATCATTTGACACGTTTCGGCACACCGACGTTCGTTTTCCTGTCTGCGGCGCTGCTTTTTTATAATGGCAACAAACCGATTGGCTATCCTCGCTATATTGGCAGGCGGTTTCGAGATATTTATGTTCCTTTCCTTTGCTGGACTGTTATTTATTGGGTATGTACTCAAAACTGGTCAACGGCGCAGTGGGGAAATATTTACTTTTATAAAGGTATGTTCGAGGAAATGATCATCCCCGTCAGCGGATATCATCTATGGTTTGTAGTGATGATCTTTCAGTTTTATATTTTGTTTCCTTTATTTGCAAAAGCAGCCAGGAAGGTTCAAGCGTTTCTACGTCGTTACAGCACGAAAAGACGCAAACAGCTTGTTTTGGCTATTATGCTGATTGCCGCTACGGTTTATGCTTTGCTGTTACAATGGTCCTACTATGACATGTCTGCATGGAGCACTGGGTTGCCGTCCTTTTGGCAGACTCTGCTGGATTATCGCACCTATAACTTTGTCATGTACTTTTTCTATTTTATGCTGGGCGCAGTATGTGCTTACATGACAGACACCTGGCGTGGACTGGCCAAACAGACGTTGCCGTGGAATGTATTTGTGTTTATTGGTTTGTTCATGCTCATGGGTCACACGATGCTGATCCAGTCGGGCGATACGATCAATCTTAATATTTCCACCTATTTGAAGCCAAGCACCTTTGTGCTCATTGTCTCGCAGTTGCTTTTATTGTACGGACTGCTGCTCCATTTGCAAAAAGATACACGATCCGAGCCGTTTCGCCGTATGTTGAACTGGATCGGACGTTATTCTTTTGGAGGATATCTGGCTCATGCACTCGTGCTGGCCTTCATATCCTACTACACCCGCCCGCTTGCACTGGGCGATCATCATTTTACAGCTACGCTCATTACGTTTGTCGTCGTGGCAAGTGTTTCTCTGGGCATCAGCTGGCTCTTTGCCCATCTGCCTGGCGGCAACTGGATTGTTGGCTCCAAAGGCAGACAGCGATTGAACTGGCATTCCTTTCGTTTCCAGTTCCTTTCCTCCAAACGTGCTTCCAAAAGCACGCAGGAGCTTGGCTAATAAAAAAAGGGATGCTACAGCACTAAAAAAGGACACTCCCGATTCATTCGGGAATGTCCTGCTTTAAGCTAAATTAAAAACAATTATCATATTACCTAAAGCTTTTATACAACAAGGATTCCAGACTAATGCGTTTACCATTTGATATTATTGAGGCCTCAACTAGAAACAACCTACTATCAACTCCAATATGAAGACGGAATGATTAATTAGCCTTGGTGATATTTACGTACAGAGTCTCATCTTTCTTACTACTGTCTACAATAGCACCCATAACTTCGGAAACAAATCTGAGTGGCACCATGACACGGTTAGGAGATACCGGCATTACAGGAGCGCTAGGCAGTATTTTCTGCTGTTCGTTCACATAAGCAACTTTGCTTCCAATTGTCAAGCGTACTGTCTTACCATCTTCCGAACGGATTGTAACCTCTTGCTTTTCTCTGTTCCAGTTTACAGTTTCACCTAGATTTTCTGATACAAATCTAATGGGAACATAAGTAGTATTTGTCGCTCTCTCAATATAAGGATTAGCATCGGATGTAACCTCAACATTGTTGACCTTAATCACAAGATTATACAAATATTTAGGGAGAGCTGCATTGGCCTGATCTACTGCCAAAAAGAAGATTAAGGAAAAAAGTAATGTGTTAACTGCCTTTTTTAACATAACGCATCAATCCTTTTCTAATCGAATTCATTGTTTGTAAAAAGTATACTTCTCTACATGATTTGAATCCTTGACATAATCAATTCGTCCACCATGATTCCAAACATCATCACTCAAATTGGTAACATTTTCGGGGTACTTGGTTCCAGCACTATTATTAATTAGGAATCTCATATTATTCCAAATAGCTGGCGAGTTAAATCCGTATGAAAAAGATGTATTAGGAGAACCAGCATTATTCATGGCAATAGCAGTAACTCTTTTAACGGATCTACCAGTCGTACCCAAACCATTAAATTTGACTACATAGATATTAGAATAGTTAATTTGCTCTCTAATAGTTAATGTAGGGTATTTTTTTCTTTTATTTGTAACAAATAAAAGAAGTGAAGCAATCTCTATCATCCTATTACTTCCTTACCTTTAACCTTGCACTTAAAGCTCGCGTCACATCTCTTAAGAATGTGTATATAATCCACAAACTGCAATGCTCTCTATGGAGCTTTGCCTTTTTGTTAGCTAGGTCTTCCACGCCAATGATCACTTGTTTCTAATGCGACCAGACTGGCTACTATTGTGAATGCAGAGTATGCCACCCTCCAAAAAGATGATTAACATTTTATGACATGAATATGTATTTTATTTTAAAATAAGTCATTATATAGAATAATCATAAACGTTACGTGGGAGAAGTCACAGTTTTGCATAAAAAGAAAGGGGAGGATGGACTGAACATAACATCGTCGTTGTTAATAATCTGATCCAAAACATGGTGAGGCTGCTTTCTGGTCTGAAACATACGGTTGTACTGATTAATCAGTTCATCCAAAAGCATAGACTGTTCAAGTACACAAGCATGTCCGAAGCCATACTCTTCGTAAAGATCATGCAAGTGTTGTCTAGCACTTTCCATTTGTTGAATTAACGTTAACGTGTCATCTCTGTTCATCCTGCATACCTCCTAATGAATTTCATTTTAAGGAGGAATGTCCAACTATTTCAGAAGTTTTTTTGAACCAAAAAATTACAAAATAATACAAAAAAAGACCAGCAGTAAGCTGGTCCAGTGGTAAGCTTTCGAATTATGCACCGCCGATAATTCCAGTTGTAGAAATCGTTCCATGACCTTGAGGCAAGCCTTGGATTGGTACTGCGAATACCAACAATAAGCTAGTCATTGCCAAAAGCAAAGCCATCTTTTTGATCATTTTTTTCCCACACCTCCTGTGACAATTTTTCGTACTGATCCAGTATTTCAGGATCGGCACAAGCTCTGAAACGATCAAATAAACCTGCGCAAGTATGAGAGAGCTGTGCATTATTTATCTTATCAGATTTTTCCAATGCGTCTATTAAACATTTGAAACCATATGGATATCTACCTTTATTTAGGTTGTACTTAGCTAACTTGTACCAAAACCGCGCAGCTTCCTCAGGCAAGACTTGCTGAGTATACATATCAGCAGACATTGGTTCCTTATAGGTTGCAATTTGAGGCTCAAAGTGTTTCAGGATATGATCTATATCAATATTATACCGATTGGCTGCTTCTACGATATTTAAGAGTTCGGCAAAAATTTCATCTTTGCCTTCCATATACTCTACGTATTCCGGCAAAACAGTAGCATCACCTGCCATCAGCCGATTTACACATGTATTGATTTTTCCCCATCCTTGAAACAAACCGATCCAATGTTGTGTTTCAGGATCACTTTCCTTTACCCAACTTAAATCGGCGTGAGCCTGGATGTATTTAAGACCTTGTACGTAATCTCCTGAGCATGACAAACGGCTGCGCACAACAGGTCTGCGTAAGCAATATATACAAAAAGCGGCCTGCTTGGTTTCTTTTGTTTGTCACAGTCACGATTCAATTTGTACTGTATTTTTGCTCTACGCCCCATTTCCTGAGCTAACTCATATACAGTGTCCCAATGATTCAATGAACGATGTATGTTCGCCAAATCTTTTAATGCATCTAATTGCTCTATCTCGTCTAAACGATCCACAAAAGGGGCAAATTCAATGGCAGCTTGAAGATTTATAGCTCTATCTTGTCCAATATTGATTTGGAACAAGCGATACTGGCAGATCGCCAATCGCTCTGAATGCTGCTGCTTCTCACTTTCAGCCACCTTTTTGTAAAGGTATGCCGCTGCTTCATTGTAACCGTCTTTGTATACATTTTCGGCAACTTCAAAGAGCGATGGCTGATAATTAGGGTTATCCAATAGCAAAATTACAACTCGCTGCAAGCAGTCCAGTCGTCCTAGCTCAATGCACCGGTATAAGAAAGGACTGATTTTTTTCCAGTTGAGCGGAGATTCTTCAATGCATTCTTCAATATAACGCTCGTAAAAATAATCCGGTGGTAAATTCATTCCCGCAGTAATACTGTCCAGTTGGTGAACAGAAATAGATCGGTTACCAGTCACAATGCTACTAACTGTACCTACATTTAAATCAATCGTATGGCCAAACTTGGTCATCGTTAAGCCTTTTCGTTTCAAATAGGTTTGAATTTCTGCCTGTATCGTAGGTGTGATTTCCATGGATAAACCACCCTTTCAGCATTTTCATAGAATTTCAATTTCAATAAACAATATAGTTTGGAAACTAATAGTATAATTATTGATTTTCCTTCACGATAATACCATCTTTTGGAACAAACATAAATGCTTTTACTTTATTGATTTTTATATTTTTTTTAGGAGATCATTGGATGTTGAATAATGGAAGGAGAAGATCACTTGAAAAATACAGGTATGACACGTCCATTGATACGTTAGGTCGAATTGTTATTCCTAAAGAGATGCGAACCTCTATGGGTATTCAAGCTGGTGAGTCCTTAGAGTTTTATTTAGATGTTGAGACAGGATTGTTGAGTATGCGGAAGTATATTGGAGTCTGTTGTCACTTATGCTATTCGATTCAGGACTTAAGCTATTTCAGGGATTCATTTTTATGTAAAAAATGCATAAACGATCTGAAGGGAAATATAGGTGTGAGTCCATTACCTGTTCCTGTTATTAAGGAACCTGCGTGCAAAGAAAAAAATGCACATCGGTTGTCTTCACAACATTTGGTTGAGAAGCTAAGAAGACTCGTGCGCGAGCATCCAACAGCCAAGCAAGGCGAATATGCTGAATGGCTCGGCGTATCCCAAGGTCGTATTTCCCAGCTTAAAAAGCTATTATAGGTATCGCTCAACTCTTATTCTAGCAAAGCTAAATAACCAGTCGCTGGTTGATTTCGTGCGACTGGTTATTTCAACTTCTAAACCTGAACGAATTACCACTCCTACCCATGACCACAAAAATTAGAGACTCCAAAAAAACAATCAGACTATATTTGCTGTAAATTATGGAATTAAACCTATCAAGGTGATATATTCTGACTATATGTAAACTTCCTGAAGGCACGTCTAACGAATACAAAGCTACAAAATTAAATGTTGGAGTGGTGTATAAATGAAATCACATGTTCTAATTTATGATGGTTATGTGAGTTTTGAAATTATGTTAGCAACCTATTTTATGAAAACCAAAGGGGACATTGTTACGATTGGTGTAACCAAAGACCCAGTGATTTCCTATGAGGATTTTAAAGTTACGCCTTCGGTAGCCCTTGATGAAGTGTCTGCGGAGGATATTCAACTCCTAATTATACCTGGTGGAGATAACACTCCATTAAAGACGAACAAGCAACTTTTAGCTTTAATCAATACACTGAATAATGATAATAAAGTGATAGCGACCATTTGTTCTGCCACTGAACTTCTGGAGATAGCAGGTGTCTCCTATAAAAATCCTGTGAATCATCCAACGGGTCTGGAGATATACAAGAATATCATTACGGCTAAACCAAATAAGTATGTGGACTTTGCAATTGAAATAGGCAAGGTGATGGACATTTATACGGATGATGAAGATTTAAAAGAAACCATTGATTTTTTTAAGCTCTTTAAAGATAGTTGACTCTTCTGCTCCCCCCACAACAATCACTTTATGTATGGTGATATTTAGGATACTATAGTGAGGGAATTAGCATACATAAGAGGGGTAATTAAAATGAATGACAAATTAAAGGGGCTATTAGTGGGCTTAACCATTGGTATGATGATTACTGGTGCAACCGCAATGGCTGCATCTGGAACAAGCGTAAATGCTGTTGTGAAAAAGTTTGATGTATTTTTAGAGGGTACAAAAAAGAACACTGCCGTTGGCTTGATTTACAACGGAAACACGTATATCTCTGTTAAGGATATTGGGATTGCAGAAAGCAGACAAATCAGCCTCATTAATAATAAACTGTATTTAGGTAAACAGCAAAAGATGATTACAGAAAATCAAGCACTCAATATTCTTTCTGATAAAATAAAAAAGGATGCTGTTAAATATAATTTAAACTTAATGGTTGAAGGTTTGGAAGGAACTAAATATTGTATAAGAGTTTACGAAGATTTCCCTGATCACATTGCAACTTATGGATTCTATTATGTAGATAAATACACCAGTAAAGTAACTAAATATGACATAGCACAAGATAAGGAATTAGAAATTTAAGGATGGGTTTCCACCATCCTTTTTTTATTGTCAAACGATCTACTCCTCGACTTATTCAAGAGCAGATATACCACGGTATCCCCGACTAACGCTTCAATTGAGCTTCACTCGAAGCTCCGGACTTACGATCGAATGTAATCGGGCCTTTACGGTTCACAAGCCGTTTCAGATCCATAGTCATTTCATTCTTCAATTTATCAATGAGCTGATCTTCTTTGATGCCTTTGCTTTTAGCAACCTCGGCCAACGACTTCCCTTGTCCCAGCTCTTTCTCTAACTGTACAGGAGTGATGCCCAGCAACCTAGCTACTTTCTCGTTGAGATGGTGATTCAAGCCGCTAGGCCTTTTGCCGTGCCTATTTCTGTGAACATGCCCATGTCCGTGGTCGTCCTGTGGTTCAACATTCCATTGGCGGGCTGCCCCTTGGATAAAGTCGTTGGGAGTGAGAATTTGCAACGAATTACCCGGTTCGGTCCCGGAAGCTCCTGCTGCACCCGCAGTACCATACATTATCACTCCTCCATATAGGATAGCAGCGGTCAATTTCCATTGTTTTTTCATGTTGCAGACCCTTCTTTCATCCTTTTTAAAATAATATTTTCTTTTCCCGCTATTTTTATTCATATTTTCGCCTGTTAAGTAACCATAAGACGGGAAAAAGAAATTATGAACATTGCTATCACAATTACACCCAACCTTCGATCTACACGCGCTCCTTGGGAACCCTATCCTGTAGAGTGAGTAAGAATGAATAACTATACTTTCTACAATATAACTTGAAATTTTTCAAGTTATATATTAAGGAAAATATGATAAAATCAAATTGTAAACGTTTACAATTTTATTTTTGAAAGACATGTTGCATCAAGCTACTACAGAATGCACTGCATCATAGTGAGGCTACAGGAGGAAAGTCCAATGAAACAAAAAAATAAGGTTATTTTTATGGACATCCAAACGCACGAGCAAAACCATTTCGGTCAGCGAGCACTTCAAAAAGTGAGAAGACATGGACAAGATGTATGAAGCTTCACTTACTGTAGAGGGATACCAAAGCAGTCGGAGTGCCAATGTAACTAGTAATACAATTACGATTAGCGGCAATAATGGCACCAGAAACCAAGAGATCGAGCTCGTTGTAACAGCCGATGACGGGACATGGGATGCTTATATTGACTATTTGGAGATCGACTAAAATTTCAAATCTAGTAAAGAGTTGAATCGGTTCGGAATATCGGAACATCCATACTATATTAAAATAGCTAGGAGGTAGACCCATGTTTATAGCTAAAGCAGGAAAATGGACGGCGATTATGTCAATCACCTTGTCTTTATTCACAGGCTCGCTGGTGATCTCGAGCAACCAGGCGCTTGCGGCTGATTGCTCGAGCGGTTATGTAGCGTTAACCTTCGACGATGGTCCCAATCCCTCTAACACCAAAGCGCTGCTTAGTGCTCTGAAGCAAAACGGTTTACGCGCGACGCTCTTTAATCTTGGACAAAACGCGCAGAATAATCCTTCGCTTGTACGTGACCAGCAAGCAGCAGGCATGTGGATCGGTAATCATTCATGGTCACATCCGCATATGACACAACTGAGCACATCGCAGATGTCATCGGAAATTACACGCACGCAGCAAACGATACAGTCCATTACGGGCACGGCACCAAAGTTGTTCCGTCCTCCGTATGGCGAGACCAACGCAACCCTCAAATCCATTGAGACCCAAAACGGTCTTACCGAAGTATTGTGGAACGTTGACTCCCAAGACTGGAACGGCGCCTCCACCGCACAGATCGTAGCTGCTGCGGGCAAACTTAAAAACGGCGATGTGATCCTGATGCATGATCAGTACCAGACTACACTCCAAGCTATTCCACAAATTGCACAGAACCTCAAAAACCGTAACCTTTGCTCTGGTATGATCTCACCAAGCAATGGCCGGGCGGTAGCGCCTGATGGCGGAAACGGCGAAACGCCGCCAAACAAAGGCACAAAAGTGGAAGCAGAAAATATGACCAAAGGCGGTCAGTATACTTCAAATATCAGCTCGCCGTTCAACGGAGTGGCTTTATACTCCAACAATGATTCAGTGAAATTCACACAGAATTTTACCAGCGGCACCCATAGTTTTTCACTCCGTGGTGCTTCAAATAATTCCAACATGGCCAAAGTTGACTTGAAAATTGGTGGACAAACGAAGGGTACCTTCTACTACGGCGGGAGCAGTCCTGCGGTCTATACTTTAAACAATGTCAGCCATGGAACCGGAAATCAAGAGATTGAGCTTGTTGTAACAGCCGATGATGGGACATGGGATGCTTATATTGACTATTTAGAGATCATCTAATTTTAAAAAAACAAAATCCCGGCGGGATCTTCCCAGCCGGGATTTTTGTCGACATCCTTTTTACAACATTCTCAATGTAAAAATAACAAAATCTTGAAAATTGCAATCTGTTGTATAATGGCGGGTAACAACTAGAAATCGCTATAAAAATATTCATAAGAGATGCAGGTGATGGCGATGGAATGGTATTTTGCATACAAAGACGAATTGGAAAAAGTATTTCGTCAAGCAGAGGAACGGACGTCCACGTTTCCAGCTCCCTTTCAGCAGGAGGGTTTGGACTTTCTGGCGCGTTTTAATCCGTTGCGGGAAGACAGCACGCGTAATTACATATGCTATTTGCTTCCATTTTGGCTGCAAGAACTCACCGGACTCTCCCCCGAAACATGCCGCAAGCTGTCACTTGGCAACGTGTTCGTCATGGCTCACTATTTAATTCAAGATGATGTGATGGACACAGCAGCAGACAACCGTAAAACGCAACTCGCCTTAAGCCAGCTCTTCTATACCGAGTGTATAAGCGTGTATCGGGACCTTTTTCCGGCAACCTCTCCTTTTTGGTCATATGCCCGAACGTATGTTGATGAATGGGCCGTTAGTGTGATATCCGAAGGAACAGAGGACTATTTTCAAGGAGAAAGAAATAAGGTCGCGCTGAAAGCAAGTCCATTAAAAATGGCCGGAACGGGTGCTTTACTGCTCGCAGGCCGTGCCGATCTGATCCAGATCATTACAAATATGACAGACTTGGCGCTACTCGTACTTCAAATGTCGGATGATTGGGCGGATTGGGCAGAAGATTTGGTCGAACATAGCTATAACTGTCTTTTGTCCCATATCAGTGCTGAGCAAAAGACAGCTTACTGTGAAGGATTGGGACCCAAACAGATTCAGGAAGCAATTTATGTACGCGGTGCGCTCGCCAGCTATGTGAACATTGCCGATCAAGCAGTCCAACAGTTAGAGACCCTGGAGCCTTCTATCCATGGCCTACGTAGCTTTGCACATTCTATCGCAGCAGAACTGGGCGAAGTGGCGGCGGAAATTGAAGGCGGACGCTCGCATTTGAGAAGAGGCGGACTTGACTACTGGCTCTCCAAAAATATGAAATAATGCTAGATTTTTCTGAGCCTTTCGTGGTATACTGACTAGGTAAATATAACCAATTGAATGAGAGGGTGATTTTTGATGGCTACAGAAGTTCTTCAAACACAAGTCATTCAAAAAGCTTGGGAGGATGCCAGTTTCAGAGAGAAACTGATGACAGATCCCAAATCTGCAATTCGTGATGTGTTAGGAGTCGTGATCCCCGATCATATCCAAATCAAAACGTTAGAGGAAACGCCTGATCAGTTTTTTCTGGTAATTCCTCCAGACCCCTCCGGCGTGCTTGCTGCATCCCAGAAACCTCGCTCGATGTGGTAAATTAGTTGTTAATGCTTATTTAATCTATATTCCTTACTCTCATGTGGGTGGGCTCAGCAAGTTTCCCTCCGTTTTCTCCGAATGCAAAAAAGCCGGATATTATCCGGCTACGGGGAAGCGGATGGTCGCTTCTGTTCCCACCCCTTTTGAACTTGTAAAGGTTATTTTGCCATTCATCGTTTCAATAATCCGAAAAGTCACCATCATCCCCAAACCCGTGCCTTTTGTCTTATTCGAGAAATAAGGCTCCCCTAGTCTGGATAAAGTCTGAGCATCCATCCCTTCACCATTATCCCGAATATGAATGACAGCTTCTCCGTTGTCCACATAAGCCCATATATGAATATGACCCTGATCTCGCAGCGCTTCAATGCTGTTTTTGATGATATTGATGAACGCTTGCTTGAACTTGGAGGAATTCCCGCGCACTTTGATTTCCTGGGGAATATCCAGTGAAATTTTTCCACCTTGCAAATTAGCCATTGGACTGATGATTCCTTCAATATGTTTGAATTCATTCAATATGGTCAACGTTTTGGTTTGGTCAAATTCTGGCTTGGCAAAAGTCAGAAAATCAGTAATAATCGCGGAGGCTCGATCCAGTTCCTCCAGAGCGATATGTAGATAGTCTTTATTTTTACCATCCTCCTGCTTGCTCATCAACTGAAGAAATCCACGTGTAACCTGAAGGGGATTACGTACCTCATGAGCTACAGATGCAGCCAAATCGCTAATAATCTCCATTTTCTCCGAACGTTGAAGCTCATTATTGAACATCTCCAGTTCCCTGGAGTACCGAACCACCTGCTTGTGCTTTTCTGCCAGCCTTCTGCCCAAAATCGCGATCAACGCCAGTACAAAACCGAACACGCCCCATTTCCACAAAAACATATTGTAGTGTCCGTCCAGAATGAAGAACCAGCTCAGTTCCCCGATAGAGATGACTGCAAAAAATGCAAAGCCTGTCGATAAAATGATCGCTTCGTGATCACCTTTAAGTGCCATGCGAACCGAAGCAAATACCAGCAGTATCATTAAGGCGACGAGTAATATACCCAAGATGACTACACTAAAAAAATAATATATATCGTTCAACCGCTCCTGTGCTCCTAAATTCACAATCATCAGGGTAAAGCATAACAAAGAGTATGCGGTTAACAACTTTCTGAATTTGCGAATCAGTATAATCGAATTGATATTTTGTTCAAAAAAGAAGGCTAATGAAGGCAGCAGAATAAATAGTGCCACATCAAAAAGTTGTAAGTACAGCTTGCCATAGCCGCGATAGAATGTATACAAGAATGGTGAATACGTTACGATCATCAGACCAATAGACAATACTATCGCACTTAGGGACAGCCACATAGCCATACTCGGACGGAACATGAAAAATGAGCAGATCAGTAGTACTAGTGCCATAAAGATAAACGTACTGCCCAGTACAATATCTAAAACATCCATTCTGACCAAGGTCCCTAACAAATCACGATAATCACCGGTCATCACATTGCCGATAATGCCCAGTCTATTCTTACTGCTTTCCGTCCATATGTATAATGTTTTACCGCTGTCTTCCGGCTTCAGCGGAATCAGAATACGATTATTCTCATAATTGTACCCACGGTAGGATTCGTAAAAATTGGTCCCATCTTTATACAGCGTAATATGCCTGCCATAAATATTTTCAAAAAGTACCGCTGGCGTTTCATCATTTAGCGAAGGTAACTTAATACGAATCCAGGCAGAGCCTATATTACCGGGCTGCCTAAGCAGTTGTGTATCATTTTCAATATGCATCCAGACCTTACTGGAATCCTTTACCTCATCTAAAGAGCCATCCTCGTTTACCGCTCCCCATCTCATATCCCAGGAGGGTATCTTATAATCCCTTTCCGGGGTCATTTTGGCCGCATAGGCGGAGTAGCCCAGCGACAACAACACAATGACCGCTAGCAGGGTGGCGACAGCTTTGGGCACATGCCTCATATTAAGCACCTCAAAGTTACATAGTAGGATTTACAAGTTTGTATACGTTTTAACATTTTTTACGTCCTGAAATTATATTATTCTATACGATGATGTGCATACCTTCTTCATTAGTAGGGTATCATGTTCTTTTTACTCATTTTTTGTAAAATCTTCATATTGATTAATGATCATTTCCTGTTCGCGCCGCTCCTTCTGCTCTCTAAGCCCCAACCATGGTTCACAATCTTCATCCTCATAGATCGTCCAAATATCGGAAAATAAATAATCACGTATTTCTACTATTTTTCCAGCCTGTCCGCCATCTGTCCAGTATAAGCCTTCCGGGCGCCGAATGAGGGTACGGGGAAATCCCGGGGTAGATGCCTTTTGACCTACTCGGATACGACTAATCATCGGACCAAACATGTACCATTCCAATTCATATCCCTCCCTATCCTCTTTATCATATCACAGCAGTTACCAAAAAAACGCTAATTGAGAATGGGCATATCCCTATTCGCATGATTTTAACTTCCTACAGACACACTAACTCAAGGTTTAGCCGTTCTACTGTTTGGGTAAGGTCGGAATAAGCAACAAAAAGTAAAGGAGCTGAGCAACATGGCCAATCGTGATGATCGAGTTAATGAGCTACATGACAATGATTTTGAGCCTTCTCTGCAAAATGCAGAAACCAACTGGGAGAATCTAACCGAGGGCCCAGATACTCCTCTCGAAGACGTCCCAGATGCCGATGAACTGACACCGAACAGTCCTGTTGATCCTTCTGCTCCTGCCGAATTCCTGCATGGTACCGATTTGCTGAATGGTACCGATGGGGACGAAGAAGAGCAACTGGACAGCGACGATATGCTGGATTAAACACTTCATTTTATCGGGTGAAAGAAAACGGTTACCCATTCTGCTATGCGGGTAATGAAGTGTATAACCGAAAGGAGTTGACTGATCTCCTATGTATAAAGATCCGATGTCTCAAGCCGATATGGAGTATAAGCGCTACAAAGCCTTGAATCCCGTGGAAGAGGATGACCGCAGGTCTGCGGACAAGACAATTACAGATGATATCTCGGCCGAAGATAACCCACGAGGAGTCGCATCTGCGAAGCCCGAACCCAGAGATCAAGGAAAATGAAAGGACAGATAGAGAATGCAAAAAGAGTGCTACCCAAGCCACACAAATGATACACATGGCTTGAGTGCACCCTTTTGAACTTCACATGTTTACAATGGCAGCAATGCTACTGTCGATTTGGCTTCCAATTCATCTATCATTTCGTTCCAGACAGCAGGCTTGTTCGGCAATACTGTATAGTAACGACGTAGGAAAGCTGCCACCAATTTGGCGCTCACTTCTTCCATGCTATCATCCTCAGGCATAAAGCCTAAATTCAGCCCTTCTACTGCTACACCATCGTTATTCCAGGACGGATGTACGTAGTACAGATCCAAACGCTTATAGCCCAGATGAGATAGCACCTCACGTCGCACGTACGGGTCCATTGGCTTGACACCACCAAAGGGATGCTCGTTGCCACGGTAAGGGTCATAGATTTCAGCAAACATACCCAGCAACTGCTGTCCGCTGGCCTGAGCAAGCGCGTGCAAGTCATTCTGGCGTCGTGTCCAAAGAAAACGGCCAATGCCCAGTCCCGATTGTCCGATGATCGTAAAATCTGTCATAGCTACATTAAAGTCCTCATAATAACGATACTCTGTTGCACCAACTACCTTATCATCCTGTACCGCAACAAAGACACGAATACCCGGGTCTTCCAGCGGTTCCTTCCACAGACTGTACTCTAGCACTTCCTCTGGTGGAAATACTCTCTGCATTAGCTGATGCATGCTCGCAAACAAGGGGTCTTCAATATGAGTAATGCGATGATATTCCATAGGATAGGACACGCTCCTCTACAATTAGTGATGGGTATGAAACGGATTTCGCCATTCCATGAGGGCAGCATAATTACGCGATTGTTCATCATCCAAATAATTCGGCAGGATACAAACGGGCACCCGTCCGCAACGAAGCAGAAAAGTTAATACCGGGTCCTTCAGCTCACCAGACACTACGGCATCCACATACGCTTCTGCGCTCAATTGGTCGGCATGATGCTGATAACCAGGCATACGCCCCGCGCCCAGCAAACGATCCAGTCTCCGTTCAATCACAAGATGATATAAGGAAAAAATCAGCCATTTGCCCAGACCCAATCTGCGGTAAGCAGGACGTACCGCCAAATCAATCACATACAGCGCCTTGCCGTCCTCACAGTGCGTACGAATATAACCGTCATCCGCTACTTCATCCCATGTATGCTGGGGATGTTCGGGGTTATAATGCATCAGTAGGCTGGTTACCGAACCCGCCAGTTCCCCCTCAATTTCCACACACAGCGCTCCATCTGCAAAATGCTCTGTCTGGCTGGCAATCTGCTCCCGGCTCCATAACAGCTCCTGCGGATAAGGTGGGGGGAAGCTCTCCTGCTGAATTCGCAGCAACCCCTCATAATCGGCTGTAGAATAATTACGAATCACCGCCCGTAGCGGTCGATCGCCGTCAAAGATGAACCATTCTTTGCGATACATGGCTTATTTCCTTTCATTAGCTCCAGTCTGTGTATAAATCTGTTCTACGGTCACGCCAGGTTGTAACCGAGCCCCGCTCGCGCACATCGTACAACAGCTGCAAATCGAGATCTGCTGTCACAATCATATCGTTGTTCAGTTCACCCTCCACCATAATGCCGCGTGGCGGAAAAGGAATGTCATTGGGGGTAATGACTGCGGCTTGTCCATAATTGGCACGCATAAAATCAACCGTAGACAAAGCGCCGACAGTCCCCGTTAAAACGACATACACCTGATTTTCAACCGCTCTGGCGTGGCTTGTATACCGTACCCGGTAAAATCCGTGACGATCGTCCGTACAGGAAGGACAGAAAATAATATCTGCTCCCTTAGTCTTCGCCATGCGAACGATTTCGGGAAATTCAATATCATAGCAGGTCAGCATCGCTATGGTGCCCTTGGACGTCTCAAACACATTCAGCCCCTCACCGGGAGCCATATTCCATTCATGCACCTCTGTCGGTGTAATGTGAATTTTGTCCTGAGTGGCCACACGCCCATCCGGGTAAAACAAATGTGCCGTATTATATAAACGTTCGTTTCTCCTAACTACATGAGTGCCACCGATAATATGCATCCCGGTTCGACGTGCGAACGAAGTGAATAATTCAAGGTACCGGTCCGTAAAATCCGGCAGGTCGTTGATCGTCAGAGCTTTGCCTTCACTGTCACCAATCGACATAAGCTGGGTCGTAAAAAACTCGGGAAACAGAACAAATTCCGCGCCAAATTCCTCCGCTGTTTTGATATAATGCTCCGATTGCAGGGCAAATTGCTCGAATGAGTCAATCGTATGCAGGTGATATTGAACCGCCGATACTCTGATTTTGCTCATAATTCCTCCTCGGACATCACGTCTTTTAGATTGCAAGGGGGTCCCGTTGCTGTTCACATTATAACCGATTCAAAACGGTGCGAAAACTGAACCTGATAATCAGGGCTTGCCTTCTGCACCTACTTTGTTTAAAATAAGGTCAAATCTTTTGAATACCATGAACAAAGACATCGACGGAGACAAGTAGACGTTTAACGGATTCCCACAGAAAGGTACGAATTGCTGAGAGCGTACCGCAATCCCGCGTTGAAATTCACTCCCGAGTCGAGCCTTGAACCGACAGAAGGATTCATTCCTTTGTCCGCAGTAGAGGTTTCCGGAAGCCCCCGTTACGGGCATCAAGATCAGAAGTTACTGCCGTCGACTGAACGACGTTGACGATTCGTATGTATACTTCTGTAATTAGGGTGGTACCACGGCATTCGTCCCTTGCGGCGAATGCCTTTTTGTGTTATTTTCTGCAAAAAAAGTCCATGGGCTAACAGAAAAAACAAATTTAAATTCGGGAAGGGTGTACTGTATGTCTACAAATGAAAGTTCTTTGGAGCTGCTGCGTGAACAGCTCGATGCTACAAATTTGCAATTGCTGGAGTTGCTGTCCCAACGCGCTGAACTGGCGGGACAACTTGGAAAATTGAAGGAAGCTCAAGGGGTACCTGACTTTGATCCGGTACGCGAGCAACAAATGCTGGACAAGCTGATCGCGGCTAACCGTGGACCATTTGACGATGCTACGATTCGCCAGCTGTTCAAAAATATTTTCAAGGCTTCTTTGAACTATCAAAAAGAAGAACACAAAAAACATCTGATCGTCAGCCGCAAAAATCAACCGGATAGCACAGTTATCAAGGTTAAAGATACGTTGGTGGGCGGCAAAGCCTCCATTATGGTCGCAGGTCCCTGCTCGGTGGAAAGCTACCAGCAAACTCGCGAAGTAGGTGCGGCTCTCAAGGAAGCCGGTGTGCCGATTCTACGTGGTGGTGCGTTCAAACCACGTACGTCCCCGTATGATTTCCAAGGACTGGGCGTGGAAGGACTGCAAATTCTCAAACGTGTAGGCGACGAGTTCGGGCTGGCTACAATCAGTGAAATTGTCGATCCAAGACATTTGGAGGAAGCGATCCAATACATCGACATTATCCAAATTGGTGCGCGCAACATGCACAACTTTGAATTGCTCAAAGCTGCGGGTGAAACCAGAACTCCGGTTCTGCTCAAGCGCGGACTGGCTGCCACAATGGAAGAGTTCCTTCATGCTGCTGAATACATCGTTTCCCGTGGTAACACGCAAGTCATGCTGATTGAACGCGGTATTCGTACGTACGAAAAATGGACGCGTAACACGCTGGATATTTCCGCTGTTCCGATTTTGAAAAAGGAAAGCCATCTGCCTGTATTGGTGGACGTGACTCACTCTACAGGACGTAAGGACATCCTGGCCCCTTGCGCCAAAGCTGCCCTAGCTGCTGGAGCTGACGGTATCATGGTGGAAGTTCACCCGAACCCGGCAGTCGCTTTGTCCGATGCTCAGCAACAGCTGAACATTCCTGAGTTCCACAACTTCCTGTCTGAAGTCAAAGAATCCGGTTTATTCAAAGCGTAAAACTAATTTTATGCCGGCATTCATAAACCGCTTTCATTTCCTCAGATAATGATGTGAAATTGGATCAGGATTGTGACTGATCATGCAGGCAAAACCTAAATGTATATATGCTCGACTTTTGTTGAGACATATATATGTTTAGGTTTTTTTTATGCCTAATTCTTGAATAAAAAGAATACCTACATGGTTATAATCCACAAAAAACATCATAGGAACGTTCAGAGAGGGGAACAGAAATGAGAGAAAGAAAAGGGTTAAGCATTTTTCTATTAGCCATGATATGTATTCTGATCATCAGTGGTTGCAGTGGTAAGGCGCCCGCCGTTGTGAAAGATGAAAGCGCTGCTCCAACAGAAAAACAAACGGAAAATAAAGTAGAAAATAAAACTACCAAGGCCAGAACGGTGATCACTACCGATGGAGAAGTAGATGATATGAACTCTGTCATTCGCTTCCTTCTTTACTCCAATGAAATGGATTTGTCCGGGATTGTACTGACTAGCTCTGTATATCATTATGCAGGTGATGAAAAAGCTGGTATCAAGCCATTTAGATGGACCGGAACCCAATGGGTAACGGATATGATTGATGCCTACGGAGAGATTTATCCCAACTTAATCAAACATGCCGAGGGATATCCAAAGCCTGAATATATCAAGAGCGTTACCAAAATAGGTAACATTTCAAATAAAGGTGAAATGGACAAAGAAACGGAAGGCTCCAATTTCCTTAAAACGCTTTTCCTGGACGATGACAAAAGAGATTTATACGTACAAACTTGGGGTGGAACCAATACCACGGCCAGAGCTCTAAAGTCCATTGAAGACGAATATAAAAATACAGATCAATGGGAAACGATTCAAAAAAAAGTAAGTGATAAACTCGTACTGTACATCATTCTTGACCAGGACGATAGCTACAATAATTACATCGCTAAAAATTGGCCTGACATCAGAATTATTAATGATCAATCTAACTTCTGGCATTTCGCTTATGCTTGGAAAATGCACACAGAAGAAGTAAACAGCAAGTTGCACGGGGAATGGAATTTCAAAAATATTAAAGAGAGTCATGGCAAATTGCTCAATATGTATGCCTTGATGGGCGATGGCAATATCATCAAAGGCGAGTTGGATGAAGAACAAAGAGGCAGTGAAGCCTACTTAAAGAAAAATCCACAATACGACAAGTATGACTTTATTTCTGAAGGTGATTCTCCATCCTTCTTCTATTTAATTGATAACGGATTGCGGAGTATGGAAAACCCAACCTATGGTGGCTGGGGAGGTCGTTTCAGTGTCGTTAACGATAAATTGTTTAGAAATACTGTGTTAGATTATGATGTGCATACGAAAAAATTCGAAGCAGAATATTCTTTGATGCGTTGGTTTGATGATATTCAAAATGACTTTGCTGCTCGTGCAGATTGGGCTATTGCATCCGACTACAAAGATGCCAACCATAATCCAACATTGACCATTAAAGAAGGAATAGACCTAACGGCTAGTCTAGGGGAGAAAATAACCCTGCATGCAGAAGGTGCAGATCCAGACGGTGATCAATTGACTTACAAATGGTGGAGATATTTTGAAGCCGACACGTATGAAGATTCCAAAGTAAAACCCGCACAAGTTAAACCTGAATTGCTGGGAGAAATGCAGCTTGGGCTTAATCGAGAAGTAGCTAAAGGCGAGAAAGTAAACACGATTGACTTGCAAGGAAGTGACACAAATACAGCAAGTTTCACAGTTCCTGCAGATGCTAAGTCTGGAAATACGATTCATATCATCGCAGAGGTACAGGACAATGGTAAACATCCTTTAAAGCATTATCAACGTGTGATTATAACCGTAAAATAATAGAACACAACATCAATAAAATTAGGCTCATGGAATAACACTCCATGGGCCTGTTTATTTTTGCACATCGAACCTCGGACAATCTCTATACACGTTTAATGCTTTTTTCAGTCAAAGGAATATAATATCCTTTGCCATTCGGACCCATAGCAAATTTATTGCGAAGATGAATTAGATTAGGGCCGAATTTCTCCTCTAATTGTTCACGGAACTCATATAGGATTTCCATGATATAAATATCATGAATAATCACTTCAGTAATCGGCATCACCAGCCCCGGATGCAACGTCCATGCAGCGCGGCTGTCATCACCAAGTGAAAGTATGCCAGCTACGACCTCCCGGTCGTCTATGCTAAGTACAATCCACCGACCACCAATTTCAGACGTAATCTCCTCACTCATATCATGGCGGTAAACAGTAGCGAAATCAAAGTTAAGCTCCCCATACGCTACAATGATCACTTCAATTCCTTGTTGAGCGACTTGCTCTAAGGCATCTCGGAACACCTCGGCATCCTCTTTCCAAATTTCTAATAAAATTCGGTGTTTTGCTCCCTTTACCCCTTCATTTATGCGATTGATAATGGCTTCATACCCCGAAATATTCCAAATATTCTCTCTATTTTGAAATGATGCTGTGTACTGCTCCAAACTCTCTTGCGCCACATTGAAAATCTGCTCTGCTTTGCGTTTTCTCTGGGCAATCAATTCATGTGGCGGAAGCGGCACATACAGAGGCGTATTTTCTTGACTGACCATGATATCCCCACGGTTAACCATTCCAGACAAAACCTCGTAAATTTTGGATCTCGGTACCCCGGAATTCAATGAAACGGCGTATCCCGAAAGTGGAGAGCTTTCCAATAAGGTCACATAAGCCTTGGCTTCATATTCACTAAAATTCAAATCTCGTAGAATTTCTAATATATTTGGTTTTGGTTTCATGACGTCTTCTCCTCAATTCGTGTTCATCCTTACTATATCACTTCCCCTTGACAAAAACTGATATACACACTATCTTTTTAGTAACGTTTTTATAGTAGTCACTTTAGTAGCAACTATTATATTTCACAGGGAATTACCTCAGGGAGGATTTAACTTGAACAAAGTCATAGCTCATCACAGCGAAAGCAACCGCATTTACTACGGTTCTACGATTCTAGCCCTATTGATCTGGAGTACATCGTTTATTGCCACCAAAGCAGCCTACACGACGTTTCCCCCTCTTACCTTGGGTCTATCCAGATTTATTATAGCTTCCGTTGTGCTAGGTATCGTTTTGCTGATTAAAAAAGAACATGTCAAAGTAAAGCCAAAAGATTTGGCTACGATTTCGTTTAGTGGTGTTTTGGGGATCACTCTCTACTTTTCAATGGAGAATATAGGGGTTAGCCTGACTACCGCTTCCAACGCAGCATTAATTGTTGCATCATATCCCGCAATTACGTCGCTGCTTGAACTTATTTTGTATAAAGTGAAAATATCCAAATATAAAATTTGCGGCATAGCACTGGCCATGATCGGGGTATATTTCTTGACTTCAGTTGGCGAAAGTTCGGATAGTAAGAATCAACTAATCGGAAATTTAATATTAATCGGGACGGGTTTTGCGTGGGCGTTTTACACTTTCATGACGCGCAAGGTTGTGGACAAATATCCGCCTTTGACGTTATCTTTTTATCAAACCGTTGCAGGGAGTATCTTTTTCATACCGTTGGCTCTATTAGAAAAGGATCGTTGGCAGGTTCCGACAACCGGATCGTTTATGTTGTTAGTATATCTGGGTGTATTCTGCTCCGTTATCGCATTTTTGCTCTACAATTACGGATTAATCAAGCTGTCACCGAGTAGTTCCGTTTCTCTGATGAATTTGGTTCCGATATTTGGAGTCTTATTTTCTGTGTTGCTTTTGCAAGAAACGATTACATGGCGCCAAATCATTGGCGGTTTGGTCGTTATTATCGGTGTTTTACTGAGTGCACATCAAACAAATCGTACCTAAAATGAAAGATTGCACACTAGTTATAAAAGTTAAGACAAGCATCGTTGTTATAAGTATCAGCGCTACAATATAGGGCGAGTGACCTCACCAAAAGTTTCTCGCCCATCGCTTCCATTTATGCAGTTGGCTTTTTTTCTTTTATATAAAAAAGGTGGTTATATTGATTGATGAGGTTATCCATAATTACAGACTGTCTGAGCACACTGGCATGATTAAAACCATGTTTTGCTTGCAAAATATACAGCTTTTGACGAGCTTTCTCAAGCTGTTGACACAAAATGTCGTCTCTTATCATAATATATCCCTCCTTGTCATATTATCAGTGTAGAGGGTTATGAATAAGTATACTAAAAGTAAAGGTTTGGGATAATTATCTAATAACACAAAAAAAGACCTGCTCTATGAGCTCTAAGGTTGTCCTCTTCGACAATCCTGTGTGATTCGCTTATCCGGCAGAATGAATATCCTGATCCGTGACGTTCTTCTTGGCTGAAACCGGGAACACGTTTTTCCCCTTCACCCCTAGCAACAACGCTGCAAGCAGCAGTATGCCACCGTTTAACACAAAGATCCAGCGGATCGGCATCCAGCTGCCAAGCATGCCGCCAATCAACGGCCCTGCCATTGTCGCGAGTTGAGTGGCTGATTGGCTCAAGCTAAAGGCTCGTCCGCGAAACTCCGGCTTGGTGACCTCCACAGTCATCGCGTTGATAGCAGGCATGACGGACGCATAAAACAATCCATATCCAAACCGAAGTGCACCAAAACCAACAAAGTTGGTTATAAAAAATTGTAAGATATTCCCGATTCCCGAACCGATCAGCCCAATCAGCAGCACGTGTGCAAATCCGGTCCGTCCTCCAATCCGTCCCCATCGGGGAGCCATCAGCACCGCCGCGATGCCTACGGCTGAGAATACAATCCCGGAACTTAAAGACGCCTGGCTACGGTCAACTCCCATTTCAAGCACATACACCGTAATTAACGGTTCCAAGATCATGACGGAAAAGGTACTTAATCCCGCCAGAATAAGCAAAAAGCACAAAGGCCGATTAGCAATAGCCTCCTTGATATCATCACGAACATGCGAGCGGGTACTGGTTCCCTTGAAGCTGTCCTCTCTAGCGCCAAAGGTCGCAATTAACGCAGATACCAGTACAAGAGCCGCTGAGAAAAAAAAGGCATTCCGATTGCCATAATAATGGCTCACCACACCGCCAATTAACGGACCTATAATGCTGCCTGTTGCCCCAGCGGTCGCCATAATACCGAGTGCATAGCCGGTTTTCTCCTCAGGCGAACCTGTTCCGACCAGCGCAATCGCAGCAGGAATAAACCCGGATAGTAGGCCTTGAAACAACCGTACTCCTACGAACACATATGGATCTGTCACCAAAGCACATATCAGGTACAACACCGCCAGGCTAAAGCCTGAACGAATCAGCATCGGCTTACGTCCATACTTATCCGCAAGCGAACCCCAAAATGGGGCAATCAGCGCGCTGGCTAAAAAAGTGACTCCAAAGGCAATCCCCGACCACAGTTCCAGATGATCATTTACACCCATTTCCGTATTCAGAAATATAGGTAAAAACGGAATAGACACGGAATAGGCCATGCTGCAAAACAATACTCCAATCCACAAAATGACCAGATTTCGCTTCCAATATAGATGCATGATGCCACACGTCCCTTCTGCTCATTCCATTATTACCCTCTAAATTAGAAAAGTCTACCGCCCCCTCATCCTTCAATCGTGGAACAACCGTGAAGAAGCTGATATAATCGAATGGAATGGAGTTGATGACATGGCTAAGAAGAGAAATTCGTCTTCCCCTGCTCCTGCGGCTCAGGACAAACCTGCTACGTTAAAGGATCTGTTGAGTCAGGATGTGCTGAATAAACTTAAGGCTCAAGCCAATGAAGCCCAAGCAGAACAGGACAAGCGTAAAGAAGACGAACGGCAGCGTGCCGTCGAAGCAAAAAAAGCTGAACAGAAGAAGCTGGATAACAACTTTGAGCATCTGCTGAATAACAGCAATTTGGACTGGCACAAATACAAATAAGCCAAAACCATAACGGTTTTGGCCTATCTTTACGCTTTATGTTATAGCCAGTCACGAATATGTTGTACTGAGTACAGCACCCCTACCCAAACCGGCAGACTGAACGCCATACCCCATATGAGACCTTTCGCCAGCTTTTTGTCTACCTCCATCATGATCCTGCCCCTTTCCTTGGGAATAGCAGCAGTATGGGTCAAGAATACGGCTTTCAAACCCGTATTTCCTTATCCCCAGCAAAAAAGGTATGATAGAAAATGGAAAAGTGTTCTGCGCTGCCCCCAAACTTTAAAATTAGGATGTTACACCATCCAACCTTTCAGGAGGAATATCAATGAACCGAAAAACGATACGCCCATGGTACACGCTGTGCCTACTGGCCATCATGCTCGTGCTGGTTGCTGGATGCGGTACAAAAGCGGCCGATGTGGAAGCTGCCAGCCGAACAAGCACTACAACTCCTGCTGCGACTAAAGACAAGAACAAGGCTGTTTCCCATCCGATTGTCACGATTGTCATGAATGATGGCAAGAAAATTAAGCTAGAGCTGTATCCGGAAGTAGCACCGAACACGGTTAACAATTTCATTTCTTTGGTGCAAAAGGGAGCCTATAACGGTACCATTTTCCACCGTGTTATCCCAGGCTTTATGATTCAGGGTGGTGATCCGCAAGGTAACGGTACAGGTGGCCCCGGCTACAGTATCAAAGGCGAATTCAAGAGCAATGGTGTTAACAATACACTCAAACATACACGTGGCGTATTATCCATGGCCCGCTCAGCGGATCTGGATTCGGCCGGATCGCAATTTTTCATCATGGTTGCCGATGCGGACTACCTCGACGGTCAATATGCCGCTTTCGGTAAAGTAACGTCCGGGTTGGATGTAGTCGATGCTATCGTCAATTCCAAACGGGATAGCAATGACAAACCGATCCAACCGGCTACGATGAAAAAAGTCACTGTGGATACGCTGGGTAAAAAATATCCAGCTCCAGTCAAAGTAAAGTAAGACATTCAAATCAGTCTTTCAAATCGGGATAACAGCAACGACCTTGTGCATACGCATGAGGTCGTTTTTGCTTATCCCTTGATGCTCTCTAAGCTGCTGCCTCTATGATGTAGTAAGAGTATATACACAAAAGGAAGCGTTTTCAATCATTATTTCTAAAGTTTTTTTTCGTTATAAAAGCCGTCAGCGTTCGACAAAAAAGCTACTGTATGAGCAGTAAATTCGTCTAATTGGACTTGGTCTCGACTGAACGAATACCTTCCATCTCTTGAAGCAGTGACAGCAGTTCCTCCACTCCCTCCGACCGGGACAGCTTTAAAAGCATATGAATAACCAACTGCTCACCGTTATTGATGCGCTCGACGTGAAAGCTGTGAATCGTCAGCTTCTTGTGCTTCAGCAGTTCTTTGATCCGATTCAGTACGCCCGGCTCATTGTTGACCTGAACAACTACTTGTTGCGTGGACGGGGTAGCCATCTGATAAAAACGACTATGGAGCAAGGACTGAGCCGCTAAAATAAACAACGTTACGCCTGCACCAAGCCCATACATCCCTGCACCTACGGCAATACCGATTCCGGCGGTAGTCCAGATGCCTGCGGCAGTGGTCAGTCCTTTAATTCTATTTTTTTGTGTAAAAATCATCCCTGCGCCGATAAAGCCCACTCCACTTATAACCTGTGCTGCTATTCTGGAAGGGTCCAGCGACAGGTTAGACCAGACGGCTTGATCCTGAAAACCATATTTGGATACCACCATCATGAGCGCTGCGCCAATACCAACAATGAAATGCGTGCGAATGCCCGCCTCCTTCATCCGACTTTTGCGCTCATAACCGATTAACGCGCCGCATAATCCTGCAAACATGACCCGAATCAGATAATCCCAATCCCACATACTTTTTTCACTCCACTATAGTTTATGTTTTGAAAGATGTTGCCTCAAAGTATACAATTCAAAAATGCTACGGCAAATGAGCCATCTATACAGCTGTTATTTTGTTATTACCCAAATTTTAAGGAACCCTCACTTCATCCTCTGGCAGATTGCGATGTGCCTTCCTTCCCTTGAGCAGCCATAGCTGCGGTGTATCCTGCACACCATCAAGGCGCAAGCTGAACGCCCCCGCTGGTAAATTGCGTACACGCAGCAATAGACGGTTTCCGTCTGCTACGGCATTCACAAGCTCCAGCAACGTTAGTGAATCGTTCCTTAGGTGGCGGCTCAGATCGCATGTTGTACCTGCTCTGTCCTCCCGGCTCCAAATACGCAGCTCATCTACAGACGGCGTGGCAATTCGCTTGCTGAAAGAAATAACCACCTCATCTTCGGCTGAACGTTCCGCCCTTAGCGGTTTGGGCAGCTCATCGTACATGTAACCACCCAAATGGTATTCATAGGCGGTCCAGGCGTCGTAGTCGCCCTCCAGGGCGGTAGCCCCGAACCGCCGCGTCCACTCGCGGTCTCGAACCATCCGCGCGAGCGAACCGATATCCGCCTGCACCCCGAGGGGCAGGCCCGGATAAGCGGCGCGAATCGACTGCGCGATGCGGGCGTAGCCGCGAATATACTGTGGCGGCAGACGGCGGCGCATCCAGTCCGGCCAATGGGTCTGGATTACGTGCATATCCGGGGCGATGCACCCGATCATGGCTACCGCGTCCAGACCCTGCCATTCCCGCAGCTGGCCGGGAACATCGCCGCGCCCGCTCACAGCAAGCGACCATGTCGCCACGCAGATGTCCGGCCGGACATCGCGCACACCGCCTGCGCCGTTCACCAGCTCGCTGATCAGGCCGTTCACGGCGTCCACGCGCAGGTCGACCCACTGCGCGTACAGGTTCGGAACCTTCCGGTAGTAATTCCGCGCATGCTTGTCGCGGAAATCCGGAATGTTCTCACCGCTGCGCTCGCGAAAGGTACGCTGTGCATGCGGCCCAATATCCCCGTACACTCCACTGCGCAGCCCGTTCCATTCGGGGAAATAAGGCTCCGCCACCTCGAACCCGTCGAACGGAATGTCGGTGACGAGCCGGGCAGCGGCGTTCTTTTTCCATTCCACATACTCCTGGGCAAAATGCGAAAGCCGCTGAAATCCGTCGTTCGGTTCGCGCAGCAGCTCCATACGCCATTCTTTCCACTCCGGCGGTAGCTGGGACACGCCAAAAGAACCGTTGCCTAGCACCATTGCCCACACCGCTATGCCTCTGCGTTGAAAAGCAGCAACAAGCGCTCCATCCACTTCATTTTCACGTACGACAAAATAATGAACGGTCTGGTAGCCCGCAAGGGCGATCTCATCTGCTATACTGTCCCGCGAACGGTTGGCGTAATAGGGAAACAACGGATCGATTTGAATACTGGGGCCGCTTAGTGCCCACGGTTTCATTTTTCCGGTCAGTGCTATAGCGTCTGTCGATTCGGGTCGGTCATTTGCGTTATAGCTCAATTCGATCCACCTCCGTCACTCGGTCTTCTCCATACTTGTTCCTGCTATATATTTTTGCTACAAGTTCCTGCTGGTTCGCCTATGTTACCATATTTCGCAAATGGGATAAAATCCAGCTGTGACTGTTTCACCATCAACGTCCAGAGGTATGGAATAACGAGTCAGGTTTAGTTTATGAACGGAATGGGAGGAATAGTCAATGGCAGAGCAGAGATTGCAAGGAAAGATAGCAGTGGTCAGTGGTGGAGGTTCAGGAATTGGCAAGGCGACCGCGATCCGTTTTGCAGAACAAGGCGCCAAGGTGGTCATGCTGGATCGGACACCCAAGCATGCAGAGGAGACCAAAGCAATCATCGAGCAAACTGGCGGCGAGGCGCTTGTACTGGAATGTGATATATCCAAGCCGGATATGATTCAGCAGGGGTTCGCTAAAGTCGTGGAAACGTACGGAAAGCTGGATATCGTGTTCGCCAATGCAGGCATTAACGGCACCATGGCCCCTATCGAGACACTGGAACTGGAGGAATGGGACCGCACGATGAACATTAACCTTCGCGGCACCTTTGCTACCGTTAAATATGCCGTCCCTTACCTGAAAGAACGCGGTGGCAGCATTATCATTACCAGCTCCATCAACGGTAATCGAACCTTTTCGGGCATTGGATTCTCAGCCTACGCCTCCACCAAGGCAGCTCAGGTTGCTTTTATGAAAATGGCAGCGCTGGAGCTGGCACGTTACAAAATTCGGGTCAACGCGATATGCCCGGGAGCTATCGACACGCAAATTGACGATAACACGTACCCTTCGGAAGACTTGAAGAAGGTACAAATTCCAGTCGAATTTCCGAAAGGCGGAGAGCATCCGCTAGAGGATGCCCCTGGTGAGCCAGAGCAGGTTGCCAATCTGGTCCTTTTTCTCGCCTCAGACGAGTCATCTCATGTATCGGGTACGGAAATTTATGTAGACGGAGCAGAATCACTACTGCGTTAAGTATTAGAATGGGGAACGTTATACCCATACTACTGTTTAGGCATTCTTAGCAGCCTTATCCCTAGTCATATACTTGTGGAATAGGCTGCTTTTGTATGGCTTTACAACGACTTTATGTCGACCTGTCAGCACTATGCACAGCTCCTTTACGCGAGCGGACATACAGCCTGCCTCCCGGAAGCACCTCGAACAACAGCATCAGAAGAGAAAAGAATAGGAGCGCAATGGCCTCTTCTGCCACAATATACAGAGGATATGGCCCTAAAAAATCTAATATCGACGGTGTTGACGGCTTTCCGGCCAGAAACATGTAGTTAGCTCCGAGAGCATCGTCTACGATCCACACTATCAGCGCCAGGCCATTCAGAAAAAGCATCACTCCTCCCACACTTTTCCACGTCGGTCGGAGTCCTTCTATCCAGGTCATATACAAGGCTGCCAGAATAATAGCACTATGAGCTATGAAAAAATGGATAAAACGATAATGCGGAAATGCGTATGCCAAATTAGGCGTGAGTACGGCTTGAAGCGCCCCTCCAATTCCGGCAAAAAGGATGATTGGATATAACGATCGGCTTCGAAAAATGAGCATTAGGATAGACAGCAGCAGTGTCACACTGCACAGTTCTAATGGCAGTGAGGTCTGGACATCCCAAATATGCTGCATCACATACCAAATATTCAGAGTCACCTCTGACAGAATGAGGACTGTAATTAACAACCAGCGAATTCCCTCGCTTATAGGCTTGTTCGACCGAATCCATCCCCGAGTCAGCCACAGCATCAAAGCGCATACAATGAGTCCCAATATAGCCAACCCATGTGACGGAGTAAAAGCCTCGAACCCTTCTGGCGCGTTGGCGTCGAACCAAGGCCCTGACCACGACCTATCCATAGCTAGCCCCCTTTGATCTCTTTCTCTCTTCGTTGCATTCTATTTTATACCCAATAGCCGATTATGTTCTAGCCGTGTTTCTTGCTTGTTCCATACCTTACCTTTATGATAAAAGATATTATATTCAAAGGAGAACCCTCATGGCCATTAATCGCCGATTAATTACAGATCAGGATTTCAGCGAGGCACTGGAACGTCATCTGCGTGTCCGGGTATTTCAGGATGACCAATTGATTGGCTCTGGCGGAATCATAATCCGTTTTGACGATCAAACCATTGTCGTGCAATCCAGCGTCAGTGATCTGGCTTACCACCCCAGAAAACAATGTGAGTTTTTTGAAATTAAAAAATAGCCACTACACACCGGGGAACCATTTTGCTGCGTTTTCCGGTGTATAGCGGCTATATTTTGTTTGTATATATCATGCCTCACATGATGGTTTCTGTTATAGTTGCATTCCACGTGTTTTCATCATGAGTTTATTCGTAAGCACTTTCAAATCCTCGGAAGAAGACGAAATTTCCTGCATAATTGCTGTCTCCTCATGAGCAGCCTTATAAATTTTATGAGCTCCTTCAGAGAAGGCCCCTGACATTTGCTGAATACGATGGATCTGCTCAAAGGTTTGATCTACCCGATTCGTCTGCTCCGTCACGGCCTCTTCCATTAATCGGATGCTCTCGACAAATTCACGTACAATAGCGTTCAAACGGTTCAGCGTCTGATCCACAGAGCTTGTCCGTTCCGCCTCAGCACTGACCAATGACGTTTGCTGATGCATCAACTGCACTGTCTCTACAATTTGTGACTGGACACGGCTAACGATGGCATTTATTTGCTGCACAGACTCCGTACTTTGGGCGGCAAGTGCGCGAATTTGGTGAGCCACTACCGCAAACCCGTTCCCTTCTTCTCCCGCACGCGCCGCTTCTATGGAAGCATTCAACGCCAGCAGATGGGTCTGTTCGGCAATATCCTTCACGGTGCTTGTAATCGCTTCAATTTGGGAAGCTTCTTTTTCCAGTCGTGCAATTACCTGCTGCGAACGACCATGTGATGCTGTCAGTTCTCCCATTCCATCCATCAGGGATGAAAATACAGTCTGCGTCGAATCTACTGAATGCTCCATATGGCCTGACAGTTCCAGCATATGCCCCGATTTGCTACGCATCATTTTAAAATCGCCCAGCATTCGGTCTGCTGTTTTAATAGATTGGGCAGATGCTTGCTTTTGCTGCTCCACGCCATTCAAAATATCTTCTACCACCGAAGACATGGACTCAATTTGTGTGGTAGCCTGCACAATAGCCAAGCTCAGATTTTCCGCACTTTGCGAAGTTGTTCTGGTGCTGTACGAGATCTCATTGAACATATCTTTAATGTTCAGCATCATATGCCGAAATGCATCATACAGAACTTTGATTTCATCCTCCGAACGACGTTCAGGAATTACAACAGACAGATTCCCCGCCGAAGCTTCCTCTGCCGCCTTTGCCAACCTAACAATTGGCCGTGTGAGTAATTTTGAGATCAACCAGCCCAAAATGCCACTCCACAGGACACCCAATAACAGAATGATCGAAGTGTACACCCATTCTTGTGTACCTTGAGCAAGCCAGTCCTTGAGTACAAAAATAAAAAAAGCGCTTGTTCCATAGGTTATTGCAGAAATTGAGACAAATGCAGTAACCATTTTCGTACCTAGTGACATCTTCATGTACTGTAGCCCACCCCAAAAAACTCAAATTTGATTCCATTTTACCATAAAATTGCTACATTTCTAGTAGAATTTTTCACAGACAGATATATTTATGAGCATAAAGATACAGAGTCTTAAGTCCCCTATCCTAATTCCAAAAAAAATATGTTACCAGGTAGCAGCTGCATCTTAAAACGGACGAATCGCGCTGTCACAAGCTTTACAGGCCATTCGTCACATCTTAAGCGAGCTGTTACCGACAAAGTCAATTTCCATTATTAAAAATCATTGTCATTTTTCTGGTCAACGACTGCTTTCTTAATCGCTTCAATTGTGTCTATTTGGTGACTGTTTTTTTCCAGTACAGTAAATTCCCATACACCAATGGTCAGCTTTTCTCCTTGCTGGATATCAAAACGCTCTGAAAGCATCCATCCGCCAATCGTATATACGTCTCCGGCCTCAATATCCGTCTCCAAGCGCCGATTGACCTCATGAATGAGCGCCTGTGATTTGAGTATGTAACGATGATCATCTGTTTTTGTAATGAGTGGAGTTAACGCTGCGGGGGTTTCGGTGTCGGTATAGGAAGGAATGTCTCCAACAATTTCCTCCATAATGTCCTCCAGTGTGACAAGTCCAGATGTTCCACCATATTCGTCCACCAGCACCGCTACTGGAATGCGTCGTTTTTGCATCTGAATCAGCAGATCCCGAGCCTGAACCGTCTCGATAACCTGAAGCACCGGGTGAATATAAGAAGCCATCGTCGTATTCCCTGTGCTGTGCCCACGTGCCAAATCATGCAGGGCTTCCTTGACGCGAATCATTCCGATAATACGATCCCGGTCTCCATGTTCAGCTACAGGTAGAAAATTATAAACTTTATCCTCGATCAGCTCCATAAACTCGGCCACTGTTGCCTGGTGGGAGATGGAACGGATATGGATGCGCGGTACCATAATTTCCTGCGCCGCACGGTCGTCAAAATCAAATACATTGTTCAGATATCGATATTCTGTCGGTGTAATTTCACCACTACGAAAGCCTTCAGATAACGCCAAACGAAGCTCAGCTTCACTGAGTGCTGCATCTTCTTCAGATACCTTTTTGAGCCCGAAGAGACCCGTAATGACACGCGATGAACGACTGAGCACCCAATTCAGGGGATAGGTCATTTTATAAAATATCGTGATCGGACGGGCAAAAAACAATGCCATGGGTTCAGCAATCTGTATGGCGAATGTTTTCGGTACCAGCTCCCCAATGACCACCTCGAAATAGGTCAAGATCAAAAAAGCCAGCAAAAAGGAGAGCACTCCCGTCAGGCCTGCCGGAATATGAGCCAATACAAACAGAGGGTGTAGCAGATGTTCAACAGTAGATTCCCCTAGCCAGCCTAGCGCCATTGAGGTTAATGTGGTTCCGAGCTGACAAGCAGATAAATACTCGTCCAGCCGAGACAAAATGTTTTTAACGGCTTTCGCATTTTTGTTGCCTTCAGAGGCCAATTGATTGATGCGAGATACCCGCACACGAATAATGGAATACTCCGAGGCCACAAAAAACGCAGTTAATGCGATAAGTAATATAACCAGAATGATATTTATCGTTTCCATAGCCCTCTCTTGCTCCGTTCATAACGAAGCAAGAAGCACCCCCTTTGACATTCATTTTTGGATGGAACCATAACATAAGTAATGATGTCCATAATCGTGTATTACCCAAAAATGACAAGGAGTAGACTATGTATGACCCTGTTAGCGAATCGCCAGCGGACTCTTTTGCACGATATCTATCCATTGATCAGCTATCAACTGATGCCCAACCGCTGTCGGATGGACCCCGTCATGCAGCCAATAGGAGGCGTCCGCCTGGGTAGCGGCTTCGTTCAACATGCTCTGGAGCGGCACAAATACGGCCCCATATTCGTCTGCAAGCTGACATACAATACGCTGGTATCCCGTTATTTTTTCTTGCCAAATATCCCATCGCGCCTCGGTAGCTCCCGTTTTCAAAATAAACGGCTCACACAGCACTAATCCCAGATCAGGCAGTACTTCACGCGTTTCTTCCAGAAGGTGGCGATAGGCTCGTTCAAATCGGTCCGTCACCCCGGACGGCTCCTGCTCCACGATCCGCCAGGCGTCGTTCACTCCGATTAGAATACTGAGCAGATTCGGCTTCAAGCTAAACGTGTCCTCATTCCAGCGTGCATACAAATCCGAAACTCGATCCCCCGAAATTCCCCGGTTCACAAATTCTGGCTGCGTAGTAGTCAAACGGCTCCCCAATGCACCTGCGATCAGATACACATAGCTCTGACCCAGCCAATGGTTCGCATCCTCATTTCGTCCCCTTCCTCCGTCTGTTATAGAATCTCCTTGAAAAAGAATACGTGCATGTTCTGTACTCGTCATCTTCCTAACTTCCCCCTTCACATTTTCCAGTAATACCCTTATCATACCTCGCATCTTCTAAATTATAAAGCGGTTTCAAAATATAGAAGAATTATAGATTTGCCATATAGCCGGATTCACTAGCTTAATTAGGGTAGGAATCCGGGGGCAAAGGCAATCAAGTCATTTCACACCGCTCGGTACTTACACACCTCACGAAAATTACAGCCTCCGCACGCTCTGCGTGAAGGCATCGGAGTGAAGAAAGACTCGGGCTTGGGGCGATTATAGTAATCATCATCGAGACAGGACTTCATTTCATCGATGTATCGTCCGACATTACCAACCACTTTGTCGATATCCTCTTGCGCGGGACGATATACCTCATGCTCTCCTGTCATCAAATACTCCACACGTACCTCAATCTTCTCCAAAGGAAGCTGATAGTGCTCCTGCACATAGGAAGCATACAAAAAAAGTTGGTCGGAAAAATCGCCTTCCTTGCCTGTTTTCCAATCCACGATGACCATGTCTCCATTGTCTCTACGATAGAGCAAATCCATTTTGACATACACTTTCGTCTCATGAAGGAGCATCGTATCCCACTTCTCCACTTCTACAATTCGGGCCTTTCCCTGTTGCAGTTCACGCCAAACCGCAGTACGGTACAAATTGTGTATCACCGCGTGCTGTCGCTCCTTAATAAGGGCGATCCGTTCCGGAAGCACCTCGTCGTCGTAATAAACCTCCGCCAGCATGACGCGATTTTTCGGATCTTGTAGCCATAGCTCACGGTGTAGCGATTCCTTGTAACTGTTATTCAACATGTTCTTCATAGCTGTCTCGAGGTATGCTGTGCGCGGGATAGCCCCTTTTTCCATCCATCCACGTATGACTGATTCACACATTTGATGCGTAATATTCCCGAATAAAATATATAAGTTGCTCAGTTGCTTGAGCCGATACAACGTAACTTGCTCTTCAGTGCCCTGTGCCGAATTCCAGCCATTATGCGAGCCGTAATAATGATAATAGTATTTGCGTAAGCATTCATCGAACGTTTGAGCCCTCGATTGCGAATAGGACCAGGACGGGTATATAGCCATGACAGATAGGCCCTCCTTCATTAAAACTATCATCTCTTTATTATAACGCAAACCCAAGCTGTATCGGCGATAAAAAGGACGAAGACTTTAACCCATGGGTTAAAGTCTTCTACTGACTGACTAGTTTGTAGACTCGCAATGAGTCCGTTCAACATGTATCAAATCACTAACATTAACAGCACCGTCCTCACGGACGTTGACAACAAGTACCGGAGTTTCTAGCATGCCGCTGATCCACTCCTTATAATCATCCACATGATCATTTGGAAGAATCGTCAAGATGACACCAGCAAAGCCACCACCATGTACCCTGCATGCGCTGTTATCTATTGACTTTAAATACATTTCGGTTAAAGCCAGTGCAACCGATACGTCTTGTTCCCGCGCAATCCCACTTCTATATACGTTTTGGAGCCATTTCCATGAGGAATTACCAGATTCGGTAACGAGCCTCAGGAAATCAGTAAAGCGCCCCTCCTCCAGTGATTTCACCTGTTCATCCACGCGTCTATTTTCTTCAAAAAAATGTAACGCCCGCAGTACTGCACGGTCTCCTGCTTTTTCCCTGACCATTTTAAGGTTGGCATATAGATCCTCCGGCAATAAGTCACGGCAAACCGAAGCGTCTAAAGACTGAGCCACTGCAAACATTTCGTTGGGCACCGCCGCATAATCGTCCGTTAAATCAGCATGATTTCCACCTGTATTTACAATAACGAGGGAATATCCGTTTTGTTCAAAATTCCAATGAACAGGATTTATGATCGGTTCCTTGGGATTTTCAAAGTCAATGGAAATCAAGCCGCCATACGCACAAGCCATCTGATCGAGCAGCCCCGACGGCTTGTTCCAATAGCCATTTTCCGCATACTGACCAATTTTGGATTTAACAACAGCATCTAACGCTCCCTCGTTATAAAAATGATTTAATATCGTACATATCAACATTTCAAAAGAAGCGGAAGAACTTAAACCTGAAGCAGAGAACACATTGCTTGATATATAAGCTCGGAATCCCCCGATACGGTATCCGAATTCAAGTAGACCAGCGGCAATGCCACGGATCAGCAGCATCGTACTGTCATCCTCCGGTTTTGGCGACAAGTCAGTTAAATCGATGACGTACTTCGTCTTGTAGCCTTCAGAAAAGAATGTAATTACAGACTCCTCCACTTTAGAAGCTGCAGCGATGGTATCGAGTGTAATACTGCCTGCCAGCACCTTCCCGTGATTGTGGTCTGTATGATTTCCACCAATTTCGCAGCGCCCCGGAGCACTAAACAGTTCAATATCCCCTACACCAAAATGCTCCCGATACGCCTGTATAAGGGATTCATATCGAGTCGTTTGCTCAGAGATTTGCTGTTGACCGTACATTCGGGCAAGCACCATTTGTCCCTCTCTGGAATTCAATAGTTCCATATCTTTCATCGTATATCCCCCTAATTGTATGTGTTTTCCTATGCTGGAATGATACTATCATTATCTCAATTTTCCCTGTATGAAAGTATGGCACTTTTAAAATTTGTAAGCGCTTATTTTAATCGCTTTACTGAGCATTTTACCAATATAACAAAAAAAGAACCAGCCCCTAATTGGGCCGGTTCCTTGAATTTCTTTTTAGTCGCGTTTCAGTACATATTCCCCATCAGTATTACGAGTTACTGTGGCGCCAAGCGCCTCGGCAACTGATTTGAAAGGAACATACAATGTACCATATTCATCCGTATATGGAGCTTGTGGCAGCGTCAATGTGCTTCCTTCCAATACAGCCTGTTTGGAGCCACTTTTCAGCTTAATCGTCTTACCTGTAATATCATCAATTACAGTAGTCTGTTTGGCAGCTGCATCCCATTTTAACTCGGAGTTCAGTTCGCTCGTCAGTTCACGCAATGGAATAAAGGCAGTACCACCACGATTCTCCAAGACGTAGTAATCGTCTTTAGGATCGAAAGTTGTTTCTACTTTTGTAATTTCCAAATCATTTTTTAAAATGTTGTAGATCGGAGAATTCGCTTCAAAATTGCGCAGCGTTGCTCCCGGAGTTAATTCAGCTTGTTTATTCAAGTCAATAACACCGTTAGAAATATCCACTTTATCAGCCGTCACACTACCATTGACGTTCCAAGATTGAGTTTCGGTAAGAATTGTGAAGGACTTCACCGGAAGACCGTCCACATCTGGCAAAGCAACCGTCAGGTCTGTAGCCGCTTTGCGAACATTTCCTTTTTCATCAAAATACATGTCGCTTTTCAGAACTGTGTTAGCACTCAGAACCGTTTTGATTTCAGGGGACTGTGCATACATGGTGCTAACGCCTACATCATACTGATCAACGGCCAGATCCAAATACTTTTTAACTTCGGTATAAGCCTCATTGACCATTTTTTCTTTGTTAGCACTCAGTTCCGCTGTTACTTTATCACTACCTTCAATATTCATGCCGGAAGCAATTGTTTTAGTCATATCAATAGCTTGCCCGATCAGCTCTTTCAAGCCTGCTTCGTCCTTGGCCAGATTCGCCAGGAACGGTTTTACCAATGTTACCAGCTCATCACCACGAAGTTCAGCATGCAGATGGGTCAGTTTCACTTTGTCTTTCTCACCGTATACTTCCTCGGTTACAGACGTTGCAGAAATGGTAGAAGGGTTAGGCGCATGCTTGAGCATAAGTGCAGCGGCTGTTTTCGTCAGTTCTCTCACGTCTTTGGAATATACATATGGATCAAATCCAGCAGGCAGACCGCTCAAACTCTCTTGCGAGTTCAAAGATATGTAATAAGGTTTTTTGGCACCTTCCAGTTGAATAGCCAAACCTTGGCGGTCTAAAGCAAGTTCAAACGGCAAATTATACTTATCGATGTGCAATGTACCTTTGGCAGAAGCAAGTTCCTCCGATTGTACTTTGGCTTCATCCACAGTGACGGAAATCGAATTAATCAAATCTACGATTTCCTTATCTCCTTGCGTGATTCCTTCTTTTGGAGTCAATTTAAGAGAGATTTTCTCCGTTGTCTGCTGGGATTTCACATCAAGTGTTCCCAATAAACTTTTACTTACATCAAATCCACCTACTGCCTGGCAACCTGTCAAAGCTACCATTAACAGAATAAGAGGGACGGCGATCCATTTTTTTATATTCATATTAATCCCCTTTCAAGATATTTCCGTAATCTCTTCTATTATCTCAGTGTTAACACGCATTGTAAATGAGTAGAATGGAAAATAGAACTAGTTATTTAGGATCAATTTTCAGCCTGAAGCATCCGGTAAGCCAGTAGTGCCATTTCCAGGCAACGACGTTTGTCAGGGTCTGCCAGATTTCCCTCTATGATTTCATTAATTTTATCCAGCCGATTATAAAGGGTCTGTCTGTGAATGTACAAAATTCCTGCGGTATCACGCTTGGAGCCATGGGATTGAAAATAGGCATCCAGTGTATCCAAAAGCTGCATATGGTGCTCACGATCATGCGCAATCAGCTCGCCTAAATGGTCCTCTACGAACTCTTGTAGAAAAGGAATGCGGGGCACCGCCTTCAACAACTGATAGATTCCGATGCTGTCGTAAAATAACCGATCCTTCATGACTGGGACGCTTCGTGCCACTTCAATGACCTCATATGCCTCTTCAAAACTGCGATCCGTCCCCGTCATGCGATGCCTTACTTTACCAAAGCCTGCATGAATGCGCACCTTATCAAGCTGTCCTGCGGCATAATTCTGAATATATTGAACAGTATGGGCAAGCACTTTTTTCATTTGCGCTGCGGAACGCAGTGTTAATTCCTCCTTGGCACAAAGGATGTAGCATTGACTTCCCTTCATCATCAGCAGGTTGTGCAACGTTTCTTTTTTCAACAATGAACGAAGCAGCACTAGCACATCCTGATTGATGGATTCCTTGCGTACCTGACTGGCATCCTTGTCCTGGTGTTCTACCTCAATGACCCCTGCCCAAAATAAATACTGCCCCTTCGATAACAATCGCAGGCCCATCCGGGTCTGAGCCTGTTCTTCACTGGGAAGCTGCCCGCTCAGTACATCCTGAATCAATTCATTTTGATTACGCAGCAATCGGTCTTCAAGAAACTGTGTTCTCAGCACCAATGTAGCGGCTGCCTTGGCAGTGTAATCGAGTAGCAGCGACATTTCTTCCGTCGGCATTTCACTATGCAGTACCAAACCTACTGCGGAAAACACCTGACCGAAGCATACAACGGGCTGGAACAAGACGGCAGTGGATTCATTCAGGTGAAACAGCAGATGCCCCTCCCGATCGGCGGTCATACTAGATTCCACTTCATTGGCATAAAAATCTGCAATACGGTCCGCTAGATCCGGCTGGACGAAAGGTACGAATCGATTGGTTTCAATGGAAGACATGTAGATGACCTGCCGGGCTGCATAGTCATGAAGCACACGCAAGAGGGCGTTCATATCAGTGCTGCGCAGGGTTTCCTGCTGAAGCTGACGTGAAAATCGCTCCAGATCTTTTAGAAGTTCATGATGTCGGTTAATAAGTAGGGAATGAATATCTTGTGTAATTTCAACAAAACGCACTGGCTGCTCAAATACGATGACCGGGAAGTGATGTCGTTCCGCCAACTCCAAAATTTCAGAGGGGATTTCATGAATGCTCGTGCCCAGCTCCACACACAATCCCGCGGCTTCCGAGCGGATCAGTTGCTCCATATACTCGGCACGCTCTTCCCCCTTCCGGGTGAGCCACAAGCCGGTCGTCAAAATCAAGTCATGACGGCTCACAAACGGAGAAACATTTGTGATTTCTAGCACATGGACCCAACCCACAAGGCGATGTACGCCCTGTTCCCCCGCCGCCAGCTTCGCCCGCCGGAAAACGGGGCGTTCCAGCACATCCGCAATGGTAAATGTTTTTTTACCGTTCATCGGCATTCTCCTTATGTATATGTCTTTATGTCATTTTATATGACATATATTCATCAAAAAGTCGAGCCTTTAAGTCAGATAATCCGACAAAATGTATGATGTCAAGGAGCTTCACCCCTTGTAAACTGTACCTAATCTAACATGAATTGCATTTATCGGCTTGAGTCCATGTAACTAATCGGCAGGGCTGCGCAAAAATGATAGTGTAATTTTCTTAACAATTATTTTTAGGAGAGGTGAATGAAATGAAAATTGGGGTTCCGAAAGAGATTAAAAACAATGAAAATCGTGTCGCTCTAACGCCAGCAGGTGCAGCTCAATTGATTCAACACGGACATCACGTATTTGTGGAAAGCCATGCAGGTGTTGAAAGCGGCTTTACGGATGGAGAATATGCCACTGCGGGTGCGACTCTTGTGCAGCAAGCTGCGGACGTGTGGTCCCAGGCGGATCTGATTATCAAGGTAAAAGAGCCGCTCCCCTCTGAATACGGATATTTTCGACCAGGATTGATTTTATTCACCTATCTGCATTTAGCTGCCGAGCCAGCACTGGCCCGCGCTTTAACAGACCACGGCGTAACCGCCATTTCCTATGAGACGCTAGATGTTGAAGGCAGCCTCCCGCTGCTTACTCCGATGAGTGAGGTTGCCGGTCGAATGGCTGTACAAATTGGAGCACAACTGCTGGAAAAACCAAAGGGTGGCAAAGGCATTCTGCTGGCAGGTGTGCCGGGGGTAAAACGCGGTAAAGTGACCATTATTGGCGGAGGGGTGGTCGGTACCAATGCTGCCAAGGTCGCCATCGGTCTTGGGGCAGATGTGACACTGATCGACCTGAGCCTGCAAAGACTGCGCCAACTGGACGATATTTTTGGCAATCAGCTCCATACGCTGGTGTCCACCCCGTCCAACATTGCTGAAGCCGTGGCGCAAAGTGATTTGCTGATCGGTGCTGTCCTGATCACTGGTGCCAAAGCTCCGCGGCTCGTAACGGAAGCCATGGTACAGACGATGCAGCCCGGCTCTGTGATTGTGGATGTGGCCATCGATCAGGGCGGCATAGTCGAGACGATTGACCACATCACCACACACGATCAGCCTACCTATGTGAAGCATGGCGTCATTCACTATGCGGTAGCAAACATGCCGGGCGCAGTACCGCAAACCTCGACGCTCGCTCTGACGAACGCGACGCTCCCCTTTGCTCTCCAGCTCGCAGATTTGGGTGTGCAGGAGGCGCTTCGCAGAAGCAAGCCACTGCTTAGCGGCACCAATGTCCTGAACGGACATATTACCTATGAAGCGGTCGCACGTGATCTGGGATATCCTTATGTTCCCGTGGAAGAGGCATGGCAGGCGAAAGCCTTACAATAGAATAGAAACAACTCAAAGAACCACACGCTCTTCCCAGCAGGGACTGAAGCGTGTGGTTCTTTTTGTGCTAGCTGTATTCACCGTGCTTACTGCATTTCAGACGATTTCTGACGAAAGGAACGTTTGAAGATGGCGATAAATATCTGTGATTTCTTCCAGCGACATGCGCACCAGTCCGCTAGACGAAGGTGCCACAAATTCATGCATCTCGGGAATGAGCGGTTCAGGCTGAAATCCCCAATTTACTTTGGATTTTTTACTGTATTCGGTGTACACGCCTTTGCCGACAAAGCAAGCAACCTTCGGGCGGTATTCCTTTAGCTTCTCGTATAGCTTCAGACGTCCTTCGGCGTATTCCTCGCGTGAAATATCCTCTACTCCCCTCGTGGGACGGGAAACAATGTTCGTAAAGCCAAAGCCCAGCTTCAGCAGCTCCCGATCTTCCGATGGATCGTACAAGCGAGGTGTCAAGCCTGCCCCCTCCAGTATGCGCCAAAATCGGTTGCGCGGATTCGCATAATGATGTCCTACCTCGCCTGATTTCAAGCTGGGATTAAAGCCGATGAATACAACGGATAATCCATAATCCAGATGATCATCTACCTCATGCAGTTCTGTCTCTCGCTCTGTCATGGGCTCCTCCTTCCTCAAACCATATCCAGCGGCTGCTTCCGCGTTGGCGGAGGAAAAACTTCGTCTATTTGTTGAAGTTGTTCAGGAGTGAGCCGAATACTTGCTGCCGCTGAATTTTCTCGTACATGCGATTCCTGCACCGCCTTCGGAATTGCCCAGACATCGCCGTCCCGTATGACCCATGCGAGCGCAATTTGGGATGGAGTTACCCCGTGGCTGGCAGCAATGTCTACCATAACAGGATGCTCCAACAGCCCCCGTCGCAGGCGGCCACCTTGGGCAATCGGGCAATAGGCCATCACAGGCACTCCATGCGTACGGCTCCAAGGTAGCAGATCATATTCGATGCCCCGCGAAGCTGCGTGATACAGCACTTGGTTGACAGCGCAGGCTTCGCCTCCACTTAGGCTCCATAGCTCCTCCATGTCGGACTTGTCCAGATTGGACACTCCCCAGCTGCGGATTTTGCCCTGCTCACGCAGTTTTTCCATACCTTGTATCGTCTTTTCAAGCGGAATATTCCCACGCCAATGCAACAAATACATGTCCAAGTACTCCGTTCCCATTCGGGTTAGGCTCGCTTCGCACGCTTGAGCCAGTCCTTGACGGTCCGCATGATGAGGATACGCCTTGCTAACAAGATAGACATCATCCCGGCGACCCCGAATGGCCTCTCCGACGATCTCTTCTGCGCCGCCCTCCGCATACATTTCAGCCGTGTCCACCAGCGTCATGCCCAGCTCCAAGCCAAGTTGAAGCGCGCGCACTTCTTCCTGGCGGAGTGATGCTTTTTCACCCATATGCCACGTGCCCTGCCCGATTAGCGGCACTTCACGACCGTCAGTCCAGGTAATCACACTTTTCTTATGTTGGCTCATATGCATTCCCTCCTTAGGAGCCTGATGCCACAGGCTTGTCAAATACATGGCTCTGCGTCCAATGCTGTCCACCATCCGAGGTGGTATACATGACTGGGGCCTGCTCTGAATCCGAGAAAATAGCCCAGCCTTCCTTGGCATTTGCCATCCCGATTTGCTGACCACCATAACCTTCAAAGCCTTGCTTGCCATTGTTCCACGTCTTGCCGCCGTCAGTCGTCCAGCCGATGTTATTGGGCTTGTCGCACGGTGCGCAGTAACCGCCCATCCATGCGGTACTGCTATTAACCGCATAGAGCATACCTGGTGCAGCCCCTTCATTTTTGGGAACCTGGTTGTCTTGCTGGCTAATACCTGGTGCCGGACCGCCGCCAGCAGTGGTATTCGCCAGCACAGCACGCCAGCTTTGTCCACTATCGGCAGTATGCCAAAGCGAATACGACGTCTGATTCATCCCCGTATCGCCAACCAGCTCGATCCATGCGTTGCCACGTTCTACCGAACGAATAATGGCTCCATTTAGAGGCGCCTCCGTTGTCCGTGACATGACAGTAGTCCACTTTTGGCCCCCGTTAACCGTGTGTAAAATCTGAAACGAACGGTCTGTGTCCTGCGTAACTGCCCAGCCGTTTTGCTGATCATGGTAATATGGCTGTCCTACCGTGTGACCAGGCACGGAGAGCGAAGACCAGCTTTGCCCGCCATCCTTCGTATATTGGTTGCCACTGAACCCTTCCTTGGATGATACAAAGTGTAAAAAGCCCGCTTGCCCTTGCTCAGGTACAGTCCCAACAACCTCCCAGCGTTTGCCGCCATCGCGAGTGGCCAGCAGCGATCCGCTGTCTGCCATAAGAGCCCAAGCCTGCTGCCCGTTCAAGGCAAAAATCTGCTGAACCGTACCTTGGCCCTGATATTGCACATTCCACGTCGATCCGACTGAACCGGATGCAGCCGCGTCCGTTCGGGCAATCCAGCCATTTCCGCCGATCCAGCCGGATTGGCCGTCGATCAAACGCAGCGCGGTAATATTATCCATGCGGACCTTCGCTATCGTAGTGTCTGTGGTTGCTTGTCCTCCTGTTTTCGGCGTATCCACAGTGGTTCCCGAACCATTCGCTTGTGCCGAGGTGACACCCTTTTGCTCATTTTGATTTTGAGCCGTTTGTTCTGTTTCCGAACCTGTTTCACACCCCGCTGTCACTATGGCTACGGCGAGTAAAAGCACCCAGACCGATGTTTTTTTCTTCATTTTCGTTCATCCCCTTATGTTGGTGATATACATGCTGTGCGGGTATTGTATTCACAGCCATGTATATTCTATGTATTACCCTGCTGTCTTCGTTTCACTCTTAAGGTGAATATACGGAATGGACTGAATGCAAACCAGTGTTACAGGATTACGAGTTTACAGGAACAAAGCCACCCTTTTCGATGGCCCGGGTTCCTGCTTCGCTTTGCAGCCATTCGAGTAATCGTTGCATCGAAGGGCTTGAATTCTCGCCTTCCCGTGTGACCACAAACAGTTGAGCTGTGAATGGATATTGTTTCGAGCGAATGTGCTCTTTGTTCGGCTTCACTCCATCAATAGACAAAAATTTGACCTCTTGACGATTATGCATCACATTTGCAAAATAATAAAATGAATATCCGAGCGCGTTGTGATCCTTGTTAAAATCAGCAACTGCATTAATCATTTCACCCATTATACCAATTCGGAGTTCCCGAGGAGGTTCAGCCATGTCATGACCTTTCATCACTTTCTTTTGCATATATGTTTGACTTCCTGAATTCTCCTCCCGCTGATAAGCAACGATCGGCTGATGCTTTCCCCCTACTTCACTCCAGTTACGAATAGATCCTTCATATATGCTGCGTACCTGCTCCGAAGAAAGTCCGTTAACTGGATTGCCTTTATGAACGAGAAAAATAAAAGCATCCCACCCAATGGGTGTAAGCTTCATTTGAATTCCCCGACTTTTTGCCAGGCGTAATTCCTCATCGGAAGGACCGGCCACCAGGATCAGATCCGCCTTCTTTTCAATCAGATTGACATAAGCCTGATGTGTTGTGTTGAATCTCAGTTCGTGAGCCGCACGAACCTTGTTCATTCCGGTCAATTCATGCAGCATATCCTGCGCGAATGGAATGGCCGCTGTAGCTCCATCTACTACCGGGAAATCCCTTTCCGCAATGTACGGACGTTGAGGAAGCATGATCGTAATCACCAGCACAATAATGAGCGCAGCAGATATTGCAGCTACAACCCATTGCCATCTATGGTCCACCTTTCCGTGCTTGTCGGTCACCGCAGGATAACGATCTACCCCAACCCCGACTACCATGCCAGCTATGGGTAGCAGTGCGGTCAGCAAAAACCAGATTCCGCTACGCTGTGTATATAACCCCAATACCTCTAGTACAGGTTCTGCCCAAGCGTGATAGAGTGAAAAGAGCTCCCACGCCCCTCCCACTTCAGCAGGTTGGCCACCAGACCCTTGTATTCCTACAATCCACAACCACAGCCCACATAATAATGATAATAGCCCAGTCAGCATGAGCGAAAGCTTGCCCATGCTAGACATACGCGCACTCAAGGCACCATAAGCTGCAAAAATGAGACCGATAATCCATGCATATAGAAGTAGTATTACAAACACAGTTGTATCTGTGACACCTTCATGCCTCAGCAGAAGCTGCGCTTGGGGTGCCACAACCATACTCCAAACTACATTAAACATGACTGAAAACAATCCAAACATAAACGTACCGCCCAGCCATGGCCAAAACCATGCTATCCGCACAGACTCATCCTTCTCCGGCTTGGTTATAACTCTCTTTGGATCAGACATGTACATCCCCCTATATCTAATGAATGAAATGAGACTGTAAACCATTGCTTCTTCATTGTACAATTATGGTAAAGATTAGTATACGAGAGGAGGATAAAAATGTCCTTATCCGATCATCCGAATCATACATCTGATGTAACCTTGCTCCGAAAAGCACATGATGATCTATGGCATTCCTTACAGCACATTCCAAGCGATGAAGCACTCAAGCTACTTCACAGCTTTGCAACCCAGGTAGCGTTCTATCACGAGAAAAAGGACAAGGAGGCGGACTGTAAAAACTACTTCCGAACTCCCTTGCCCTATATAGCGATAGCCGTTGGTATTTCACTGCCAACCGCCATGTGGCTTCTGATATTGTTCTTACCCTAATGCTTATGGCAAAAAAGGCCTCCCCCACGGGAAGGACCTTTTTGGTATCGAATCTTCTTTATATCGCTCTGGCATGGATCAAAAAACGGTGCTGCTTCACGTCCCAGTACCCATCACGTTGGATATCCAAATACAGACCATACAGCTGTTCTATATATTTCTCTGGCTGAAAGTCTGCAATCTGCCATTCAATGGCTTTTAAATAGTAGACAAGTGCTCCAATATCGTAAAACCGCTGTATTGGAAACTGCTCCTGCTGCTCTACAATTTCGAAGCCATTGCTTTTCAAACCTGCAAGTGCTTGAGAAAGGGTCCAGTCCGCATACTCGTATTCAGGTGCTCCCAAACGGTCGTTGATACCCGCACAATCCAGGCCCCCTACCTGTTGAGTCAAAAACGTCCCACCTGGGCGCAAAATACGTCGTACCTCCGTTGGCGAAAATGACTCATGCTTATTCAGCACAAGATCGAACCCGGCATCGCCAAACGGAAGGGAATCGTCATCATGTATAGCCATCACGCGCACACCCAGCGGCTCCAATCTTGCCTTGGCGATAGGAACGTTCGGTGCATATGCCTCTGTCGCACAAACGATCTCTGGAAAAGGACGTAACCGCGACAATAGCTCTCCCCCGCCTGTTCCCATATCCAGCATCGCTTTGGAGGAATGGATCAATGCCAAAGCCTTGCTGGCATAAGACCAGTCCAAAGGTTCGCTCGCCACTCGTCCTGTATCCAAAATGAATGAAAAATCCCATCCGGAAAATGGCTGCCTATGATGCTCCAACAACTGTAGAAATTCACGATCTTCTGTATATTTCATATTATTTTGCTCCTCCACTATTGGACTGGACATAATTGAACTCTTCTCTCTGTATGTTCTACGTTGTATCTCTCTGTGCCTTTATTATGTCAGCTCTAATGTTGAGGAGCTCTTGCCCGTCGGTGAGGTTGTTATATGTCGTGTCGGAACCATCCCATGTTCATCTACCTCCGTCCATATGCCATCCAAACCAGATGCTGTCCCACTTAAGGAGCTGTCGGTAATGCCTTCGCAAGCTCCGGTGTCATATCGTTCGGAGTAAAATAGTAATAGCGTGTATGGGGATCTGAACTAAATAAAGGTTTGATCTTGACCTGAACCAGGTAAGTGCCTTTCGTCATATTTGGAGTATAGCTATTAGATCTACGCTTTTCCAGTACAGTGCTCCACAGCTTCGGGTCTTCAATCGTTATTGCTTTATGCTTCTGTTGGATGCTTTTAAATAGCTTATAGTCTTCAATATACTGATTGGGTTGATAAGGTTCAAGCTCTTCAGCAATAATAGGAACAGCCCGTATCGAAAAAATATCCTTGGAATCAATGATCACCTTATCCGCATATCCCTTTTGCTCTAGCCAACCTGTAAGCTTGTGATAGGAAGCCGGCCATTCAAATGAAAATTCACGATGCCAGCTCGGTTCGTTATTGGTAAAGGATGACTCTTTGTTTGTAATAGAAACACTCCCTAGGGGATATCGATGTGATTGCATTTCGCTATAACTCATATTTAATACTTCTTCTCTGAGTATATCTTCAAATTCACGAGTTTCTTTTGGATTGGTTAAAACCACTCGTCTTTCATTATCATCTACGGATTGGATATTAATCGTCTCTGCTTTTCCTTGCAGCTTATCCAGCTCGTATCTTACCGTTTTATAAGGCTCTGCTTCCATCACTTTAGTCAGTTCTGTCCGGAAAGGCTTCTCCGGGAATGTATAGCGGCGAGTCATGGTGGAACCATCATCCAAGCGGTAGATTATGACTGCCCTTTCGACGGCCAGGTTTTTGGACAATGTTTTCTCGCCAGCTGCATGTGCACGTACGAGTTCACGATGTAAATTCAGCACAGAGGCGATATAGGCCCTGTCTTGGGAGTAATAAGCTTCTTTTTCTGTATTTCCCCCTAGAGGCTCCTCTTGCCCGACATAAACTTTTTCTACGGAGTGTGCTGTTGGAATCCGCCCCTCATAACCCAACCAACCTGATATCGGGATATATAGTACCAGCCCCATGATCACACCGTACACGACCATTTCCACCAAAGCTCGAACACGCACAATTTGCCACGTCTTGCGGACGACCATCTCTACAACGATATAGCCTAGAACAGCTCCAAGTGCATACCCAAAAATCGACCAATTAGCTCCTCTTGTACCTGCATTATAAAAATAATCGCCTATTACAAGCATGGCGCATAGTATAACCCCTGCCTTGAACAAAGGTTGAAAGAAAGAAAACGCCATGGCCTGAGTCGCCTTCTCGACCAAGCGTTTACGATACAAACCATAACTCAAGGCAACAAACAACAGAGAGATACCTAAATAGGCAAGTAGCTCCATGTAGGAAAAGGCGCGCTGCGGCAAATTGTCCATAATGCGTACAAACGGCGATAAGTTATCCCAGACATTATTACTGCTGCGAAACTCCGAGCCGTTAATATATTGAACAATGGTTTCTCGCACTTGCACATAACCGTATAAATTACGTTCCAGAAAACGCCCTATCATCATGGATAGAAACTGAGGCAATAGCAGCAAAACATACACTACTACGATCTGTAGCAACGATTGTCCCACACAAATCCCTACAAACACAGTAAAAGTAAACAGGAAAATCGTAAGGACAGATACGACCAGTGCCCACGATCCAATATCATTGATATGAAAAATATAAGGCAGTTCGACTGACGTGTTAACCCAAGCAGTTACTCCCGCAGTCAGCCATACAGGTACAAGTAAAAGAATAAGACCGCTAATTAAATGTGATGTTAATAAATGCTCTCTACGCAAAGGTAGGCTGTGATACAAATCGGATGACCCCTGTCGCTGAACAAAACGAAGCAGCATCACACCTGCCAGCACGGGTACGGTCGTTAAGATTAATTTTTGCAATTCATTACCTGAGCTTGTGTTATCAAACAAGCTTTTTAAAACCACTCGTGGTTGTTCATCACCAATGCTCATAAACAATGGCAGCAGTACTGTAAACAGCAATCCTACCAAGTACAATAGACCGATCCAGCCATGCTGTCTCAGGCATTGGCGAATTACGCCGCCGCTACAGAAGAATCGGTTGGATGTCATAACCTGCGTCCTCCATTTCATAAATGAAAATTTCTTCAAGCGTCAACGGCAGCAAATCAAACACATGCGGCTCATACGCCTCAATCGTCTCTGCAATCCGCTCTCGTTCCCCCCGGATAATGAGCAGCAGAACACTGCCCCTCCGCTCCTTATGTACAACCGAAAGTTGTCCACATACGGTTTCCTCATGCGTGCTTTCACGAAAGGCAACCTGCACCTTATGCGTATCAGACTTGAGGTCGTCGACCTCTTTTTCCAACAGCATCCGCCCCTGGTGCATAATGCCGACGTGATCACACATGTCTTCTATTTCACGCAAATTATGAGATGAGATCACGACGGTCATCTCGCGTGCAGCGGTTTCCTGGAACAGTAAATTTTTGATCATTCTACGCATCACCGGGTCCAGTCCATCAATCGGTTCATCCAAAATGAGCAGCTCAGGCATACAGCTCAAGGCAAGCAAAAAAGCAGCCTGACGCTTCATCCCCTTGGAAAAACGGTGGAGCTTTCGTTTAGGATCCAGCTTAAAAATCTCCGTAAGCTGTATGTAGCGTTCCTCGCTCCAGCTCGGATAAATGGAGCGGTAAAACCGGGCCATCTGACGAATTGTCGCTTGCGGAAAAAAATAGGGGGTGTCTGGCATAAACAGAATGTGCTGCTTGACTTCTGGCTGCTCATATACGGACTGTCCGCCAATCAGTACCTTTCCTGCATCCGGTCGGTAAATCCCGGCGATGATTTTGAGCAGTGTTGTTTTCCCCGCCCCGTTTGAGCCCAGCAGTCCAAAAATGGAGCCCTTCTTCACTCTAAGGGCGAGCTGGTCGACAGCCTTTTCTTCTGTAAATGTCTTTGTGACTTCCCTTAATTCAATCAAGGGACATCCCCCTTTCCTTTGTTTGTATAGCTTCCACGTATATGTCGTCCACTTCCTGCTGTGTAAAACCGAAATGGACGGCTACAATCATCTGTTTTAACAACGCCGCCCGAATCTCATCTCGCTTGATTTGTTGTGGCTGATGTTGGGCAGGTGTGACAAAGCTGCCTTTGCCCTGAACGGAATAAATGTATCCTTCTCGTTCCAACTCGCGATACGCCTTCTGAATCGTATTCGGATTCACCGTTAGCTGAGCGGACAATGTCCGCACAGAAGGCAATTGCTCATCCGGCTGAAGTGACCCATACACGATCATTTCCTTTACCCTGTCCATAAGCTGTTCGTAGATCGGCTTGCGGCTGCGGATATCCAGCTCGAACATGGACTTCCTCCTTTCAAGACTTAATCTGATTCATTTGTATATGCTCAGCTGTTCTAACTGTACTATAATTAATAGTACAGTTAGAACAGTTTGTCAATCTTTTCTTTGGGGATTTCTTACAAAAAAAATAACCGTGATGCATCATGCATCACGGTTATCGCTTTTTAGCCTTCCCTTGACTCATAAGGTTCATCACGGCTTATATTCGCAAGCGTTGAACCTTCCGGCAGCTTAAGATCCAGCTGGAACCGGAACGTCGCTCCTCTGGCCTCATCGCTATCCACACCAATAGAACCTCCCATCAGCTTGACCAAGTTTTTACAGATGGACAATCCCAGTCCTGTCCCTCCATATTTTCGGTTCAGTGCCGGGTGAAGCTGGGAAAAAGGCTGAAACAATAAATGCTGGCGGTCTGCTGGAATACCGATTCCAGTATCCGTTACACTGAACTCAATCAGGCATCTATTTTTACGACGGCTGTAAGCCTTTCTCTCCACAAAGATATTTACACGCCCTCGCTCCGTAAATTTGATCGCATTGCTCACCAAATTCACCAGCACCTGTCGAATACGCACATGATCACCGACCAGCATTCCCGGCATTTCCTGATCCACATGCCATTCCAGCTCAATGCCTTTTTCCATAGCCTGCGTCATGAATAGGTCAGCCACACTGCCGACCACATCATCTAGCACAAAGGACTCGTGCAGCAAAGACATTTTCCCAGCTTCGATTTTGCTCAAATCCAGTATCTCGTTCAATATCTGCATTAAAGCACCGCTGCTGCTGGTAATAATGTCTATATAGCTACGCTGCTCCTCATCCAATTCAGTATCTGCCAGTAACCCTGCCATGCCTATAATGCCGTTCATCGGTGTTCGGAGCTCATGACTCATCACAGAGAGAAACTCTGACTTGGCCCGATCGGCGCGTTCGGCAGACTCCTTGGCCCGAATGATCTCCTTTTCATTCGTCCTGTCTACAAAAACCATCACAGCCCCTTTTCGCTCGCCATTATCCATCAAAGGGCTGATTCGATAGGAGGCCAGAAAGCTGGACCCGTCTTTTTTCCAAAATACAGCTTCCTCTGCCTGATAAGAAGCTCCGCTTCGAATCGCTTGAAGAATAGAGGACTGTTCGTCCGGAAAATGGCTACCAATCTCGTCTGCATGGCGAATGATATCTATGCATGGGCCGTTCAGCGGATTAGCCGATCCAATGCCGAACATCTCGACAGCTGCCGGGTTCATAAAGCGGACATGTCCTTCGTTACTTAAACCCACAATCCCTTCGGATACGGCATTCAAAATAAGCGAATGCTCGTTGCTGAGCTTTTCAATTTGAGCAATGTAGCTTTTGAGAGGGGTAACGTTTTCTATAATCCCGTAGCAGCCTACAATTTCCTCTTGCACGAAAATCGGGATATTCGTCATCTTAATGAATAGACGCTCCCCCTCCTTATGTATGAATTCCGATTCATAGGTTTGCGTCTCACCCTGCTTGGCCAGTTCCATATGACGCTTGATTTTGTCCTGTTCCTCAGAGGAAGCCATTACAAGTATTTCAGCTCCTAGCAGCTCATCTTTCGTATAGCCCGTAAGCTCCACCAAGCTCGGATTCACACTCAAAATATGACCTTCCATATTCATGGCGCATATCCCGAGTGGATTATGCTGAAATAGTGACTTATAACGATTTTCACTTTCACGAAGACGTTGCTCGATTTCCCGGTGCTCTGTAACATCCTGTATCATCCCGACTACTTGAACAGGCTTGCCTGCATGCTCGTCCATCTCAGCTTCCCAGATCGAACGCAGTACCTTCTGTTCCCCAGTGGGCAATACAATTCGGTAAAAGGTTTCTTCGTGAATTCCCTTTAAGATCACGTTGTTGATAATTTGCTTCATCCGTTCAGTATCTTCGGGATGAACTGCCTTCATGAAGGCGTCAATACTTGTTTCAACCGGCTTGACACGATAGCCAAATATGCTGCGAAATTCCTTGGAAAAATGCATAACATCGTTGACCAGATCCCAGTCCCATGAGCCGAACATCGCCAACTGTTGAGCTTTTGCCAGGTTCTCCTCGCTCTTCTGGCGCTCTGTGATATTTCGTCCGATGGATAGAACTCGCTTGATCTTGCCCTGTTCATCCCGAATAATACGGTACGATACTTCCAGCCACAAATAATGCCCGTCCTTATGACGTACACGCCGCTTCATGATGCCTGTTTCCTTGAACATTCCATGTACACGCATGTAATCGGCATCTTCGATATGGTAAAATTGAAGCCGTTTTTTGCCGAGCATTTCCTGCTTTGTATAGCCTAGGAGTTTTTCCACCGAAGGAGAAATATATTGGAGTATGCCGTCCGCCGTGCTATATGAGATAACATCCGGCGTATTTTCCGTAATCAGCATGTACAAATCCTCATTATCCGAGAGCACCTGCTCCATATCTTTTTTCTCCGTGATATCCATTGCATACGCAATCAAATAAGATTGTTCGGTAGCCTCATCATCAAATATGGTTAATTCCAGCGATAGCCAGACGGATGTTCCCCGTTTATGTTTCAAACGCAGCTCTGTCTTATAGACTTGATCTGTAGCCTTAAGCCAACCTGCGTAAGCCTCCCTCAACCCTTGCTGATCCTGAGCCTCTTTATATAAGAGATGGTAATATCGGATATCTAGTAATTCCTCCTGCTCATATCCGACCATTTTGCAAAAGGCGGGATTGACGTACAGGCACTTCCCCTCCCTCGACAAAATCACGATTCCTGTCGGGGCATGATTATACATATGTTCCAGCAAAGGCAGTCGTCGAGCAGCAGAAAACACAATGAATCTCCTCCTTTGTGGTCCGGCAGTTTTTCTAACTATACCTATTCTAACATGATATGGAATTTTTATAACGGTGAGTCCGCCTCTAGATGAATGCCCTTAAAACATGTATGCACAAAAGATTGCCGATGCAGGTTCATCGGCAATCTTCGAATTATTTTTTTATACCACCCGGCTAAGAAAATGACGCAAAAATCGCTCCGCATCGACTTTAAGTGCCACGTCAACCGTAGTCAGTGCTTGAGCTTCGTTCTCATTTTGCACCTCACGGGTGCGACCAACCTCGGTGGAATCGCCCACCTCAACGGCAATGTGCATTGGACGCGTCTCCACAAAGCTGGAATCTATCGCTAATCCTACAGCCAGTGGATCATGCAAAGCACAGCCTGCAATACCAGGTCTGAAGTTGCGATAAGCTTCCATATAAAAGTCTGTCATATCTGCCATAAACGCACCCAGCTCGGTCCCTTGCTCACGCCATTTGTCCACATCCTGCTGTGGAAGCAGTGTTTGCATCGTGACGTCCAGCCCAACGAGCGTAAGCGGAAAGCCCGCTCCCAGCACATAGGCTGCGGCTTCTGGATCGGCGTAAATATTCGCTTCAGCCGTCGGAGTTACATTCCCTTTCACTGTGACCGCGCCGCCCATGATGATCAGGCGGTCAAGCAATTGGGGCAATTCGGGACAGCGATCCAATGCAATCGCAAGATTGGTCAGCGGTCCCACAGCTACCAGGGTAAGTTTGCCTTCATAGCGACGAGCCTGTCCGATTATAAAATCAGCGGCATCCCCAGACGCAGCTTGACGGGAGGGTGCTGATTTTAACTGATTGCCAATACCGTCTTCGCCGTGAATATGCCGGGAATAAGGTTTGAACAGCTCCCGAGTATACGGCTTGTGAGCGCCAGACACGACCGGAGCCTCTACCCCCAGTTTTTCCAGCAGAATCAGTGAGTTGCGTGTTGCCTCCTCCACCGAGATATTACCAAAGGTGGTTGTAATACCGAGTAGCTCCAATTCCGGCGAATGGACCGCGTACGCAATAGCAAGCGCGTCGTCAATGCCAGTATCTACATCTAAGATTAACTTTTTGCTCATGATGACCCTCCACAGTAGAACAGCATTCTTTTTTTCATTATACACAATTTCAATGCTTATTCCCTTGGTCATCAAATTCTTTATTCGAAGACGTAAAAAAGGCTACGACAGTTATGCCGTAACCTTCTTTTAATACTTTTCAATCATTCAAGGGCACATGTTCTGACCAAATCCTAAGGCTCGATTCCCCACACCAGCTTATCATTGTGGAACAACGTTGCTTTGTTCCATTCTGCATAAGAGGTTTTGGTTGGATCGAAGGAGTAATCATTGGATTCGTCCAGGTTGGACCAGTCGCTATTGTTCATGCGGATCTGAATATCACCTGTTTGCGCTCCGGCAGCAAGCGTACCGGCAGCAGGACTGAAACCAATTTCAATATAGTTGTCTTTAATGGTGCGCAGCACGTTATCATTACCTACTTGTGCATAGTCTACTGCAGATTGCAGCTCCTGGCTGCCATCTTTCGTGAAATAGTAACGAATTTTCAGCTCACTCAGCTTCACAGGTGTTGTTCCTTTATTTTTCAAGTTAAAGAAAGGCTTGACTGCGTTATTCGCTGGATCAGTGTCCCCGGCCCGGTACATTACAACCAGATCTCCCGCTGGTTCTGTAGGATCTGTAGGGTCCGTCGGATCTGTCGGTGTACCTTTAGGTTCAGCACTTACCGCTGCGGAATCCTTACTTGTTCCGTTCGCATTCGTAGCACTTACAACATAGAAGTAAGTTGTTCCGTTCGTCAGTCCCTTATCCGTGTACTCTCTTTCCGTTACAAGAGGCGCAACGGCTGTAAAAGGACCTGCTTCGCTAGTGGCGCGTTTGACCGTGTAGCTATCGGCACCCGTAGACGCATTCCAAGTCAGCGTTACTTGAGCATTACCCACAACAGCCTTTAAGCCTGACGGTACAGCTGGAGCTGTAGGCGCTGGGTCCACACCACCAGTGGAAGGCACGATAGCAGGGTACGCATTTTGTACCAGCATTACAAACTGATCATGGAACCATGCTCCTGAAATAGGTGCATTCGGTAAAGCATCTGTTAATGTGCCATCCTTGGTTGTATAGGTAGGATCACACATACGGTCAAAGCCTTTACCCTCATCGTTCGGGATGAGTGAGCTCGAACCATCGGAATCACCCGGAGGTTTCGCCCAGACATAGGCATCAATATGGCCAGCTGGAGCCGTTTGTGGCGGCGTTCCCATACCTGCCCCACTGTTATTACACCAGTTACCACGGTGTGAGCGTTTGTCTACACGGCCTGAGTTTACATAGGAGTTAATATCATTGCCGACTGCGGAAGTCGGACGGTTAGGTCCTCCCCATCCATTACGGCCTGTATCAATTAACATACCGAGTGAGCTCGGCCAGCCTGCGCTGACAAAATCTCTATGCAATGCCTCTGCGAAATCCGATTCATCGAAATTAGGATTCCATTCATAGTACTTGGACGATTTGATCGGCTGTCCACCGATATTCAGATTTGGATCAGGTAAATTAGGTTCTGTCAGCGGTGAAGTGTTGGCTGTATTCGTGATAAAGCCATCTACACTGGCCAGACCTTTGCTAGTATCTTTGAAAATGGTTGTAAACAGGGATACCGTTGCTGAACGGTTGTTATCCCAACCTAACCAACCAGAGTGACCGATATCTACGTATTTGTACACGTTAGGAATCTCGTTCAGCTTATTCATTGTGTACTTCACGCCAGCTTCATAAATTCCTGTAGATTTGGCTTGCGCACATTTAGGATCATCCAGATTAGTTACCAGATTTGGCAAACTATCTGGTTCAATGATCGTTACAATACGAATATCCTTATATTTGGGATTCGCAAAAATAGAAGCAATTTTGTCAATATAATCCTTTTTATAGGTTTCCAGACCTGCCTGAGTCAGTGGCAATTCACCATTGGAAGCCAAGGCATGACAATCCCGTCCGGGCAGATCATACACAATAAATTCCGCCGTAATCGGTGTGCTGCCTTTCTTTTGCGCCAATACTTGGTCCAAATGCGCTTCCAGGCCAAGCTTGCCTCCACCGCCGTTAATAGCAGCGATACGATCAAGCCATACGGCTGTCGGAAATGTTTTGACCGTTTGCATTTTTGCTTTCAGATTGGCATCCGTAATTTTGGCAATCGATGTGTCGACACTAGCCGCATAATCAGGGCTAATGTATTTTGTAGCCCCTTGGTAAGGATTGTCCACATGGGATTCTGCATGTATTTTATCCGTAAATCCTGCACCTGGTAGAAAGCTGCTTGCGACGAGTGATAGCGCAAAAGCATACTTCATGCTTTTACGAAGCACTTGCTTTGTTTTCAATTGCTTCACCTATCTTTCCGTGGATTTTGTTGAATCTTCCTATGTCGGCACCTGATTGTTACATGATTAAATGTGAGTTACGCCTACTCTCTCCAAAAAAAAGCGGCGTTCATAGTTGTAAAAGGTAAGCGCTTTCTATTTGTTCATGCGCTCACATTTTCCCCTTTTTGTCACCTCCTATGTTAGATTATAGTGAGCTGGAAATCTGCTGTAAATTGAATAAATTAAGGACTACATTATTAATTAGGCATATGAATTGCCACCCTAGTGGTTCATCGCGGCCCCTCTTTTTCTGAAGTCGGTTTCTTCATTTGTTGAACATCCCTGCTATAACAAGCTTTCGGGAGATTTAGGATCGACGGCAAAAGAGCAAATTCATAAAAAGTAAGACCGTATTCTTTAATTTCCGTCAGCCTAAATCGACAATGATAAACTTCAGCACGCCAACTGTGCCAAATCGTTATATCTATCGACAGCAAAAAGGTGCTTTCAGGCCATCATGACCATGAAAACACCCTTTAATTGTTGTGAAGACAATCTCTGCTCTTATTGTTCTACACTTTTTCGCGATCCTTGCCTTTGTCGGATTGCCCTGCATTTTTATTGGCGGCATCCCGATCCAGTTGCATTTCTTCAACCGTCTTCACCTTAAGTCGTGCTGCTCCCTCATAGGGTCGGGTTGGAATCAGATCGCCTGCAGCCAGACGTTGACGCGCCTCGGCAATCGCTGCTCCATATTGCGGCAGCCATGCTTCCTGCGCCACCAGCATCTCATCGACCATCTGCCAAATTTCTTTCGGATTACACACCGCGCCTACTAGCGGATCCATCATAAACGCTTGCCGCAGCAGCTTATCATCTCCGTGTACAGCCGCTTCGACAGCCAAACGCTGGACGGAAATACTTACATTGCAGACGGCAGCAAGACCAAGCGGTAGGTCTCCTACATGTGGCATGGAGATACCATTCCGATCCACGTATCCAGGCGCTTCAATAATCGCGTCGTCTGGCAAATTGGAAATCACACCGTTATTTACGACATTAAAATGCCCCCGGTATACACGTCCGGTTTCCAGACCTTCGATAATGTATGAACCATGCTCTTCACCGCGATTTTCCGCCTTGTACTCCAATGGGTCTTCTTTCATCCAGTTAGGGAAATCTGTTTCAAACCAATTACGTCCTTCTGTACATACACGCAGATAGCCGCCTGTTTCTCCGTTGATCCAGCTGCCTAGATCAATCCAGTCCATAATTTCATTCGGACGCTTCCGGTACCAAGGTACATATTCACTGAGATGACCATTCGACTCTGTGCTGTAATAGCCAAAACGACGAAGCATGTCGATGCGTACCTTTTCGGTGCGGCTATATTCGGGATGTTTTTCAAAAGCCTCCAGCAGTCCGGCTGTCAGATCCTTGCCTTCATGTGACGCCTGAATGTACCACGTCTGGTGATTGATTCCGGCACACACAATGTCCACATCCTGCTTCTCCAGACCATACACCTCGGCAATTTGGTGATGCCCATGCTGGACGCCGTGACATAGACCGATTGTACGTACACCACTGTACTTATTGCAGGCCCACGTCACCATCGCCATGGGGTTCGAGTAGTTCAGCAGCAATACATCCGGTGCACTTAGCTCGCGGATATCCTTGCAAATCTCCAGCATTTCAGCAATGCCGCGCTGACCGTACATAATGCCTCCTGCACACAGGGTATCGCCCACGCATTGATCCACGCCATATTTCAGCGGAATATCCACATCGGTTGCAAAGCCCTCTAGCCCGCCAACCCGGATCGTACAAATGACGTATTTGGCGCCCTTTAAAGCTACTCTTCGGTCCGTAGAGGACTGTATTTGTATCGATAAACCGTTCTCCCGAATATCCCGTTGGCACAGCTCAGTGACCATATCCAAATTGTGCTGACTGATGTCCGTAAAAGCCACTTCAATATCATTAAATTCCGGCACCGTTAACAGATCTCGTAAAATTCCACGGGTAAAACCGATGCTTCCTGCTCCAATAAACGCTACTTTAAATGACACGGCATTCAACCTCCGGTAATTAGAATGGGTATATACCGTCATTGTAGCAATAGGTCCGTAGAAAGCGTTATCAAAATCATGACCAGTTTCGTATTTAGGTGTCAAAAATCCTAACTTTCGCATCAATAAATGCTGCTTGCCGTTGACGATAGCTGCCTACGCTTCTTTTGTTGCTGTATAATGAATTAAGTCTCTAAATATTGACAAAGGAGCAAGACATGTCAAACCGTAAATGGACATTTATCCTTATCCCCGTCTTTCTGCTATTTGCCTGGCTGCTCTTTCAGTTCACTCTGTCTTCTTTTCAGATTCACCAATTTGCAGAGTTATTGAAGACGGTTTCTCCAAAAGACGGGGTTTCCGATACAAAAGTCGTACTGATATCACAGGAGTTGGATAATTATTACTGGCGGTCAATTGAACAAGGAGCCCGAAAGGAAGCGGAACAGTACGGTATGCGGCTCGATTATATCGGGCCGGACCGCATTAATCCGTCCAAGCAGGTCAAACTGCTGGATAAAGCGATCGCCAGTAAGGCGGATGCAATTCTGGTTCAAGGGATAAATGATCCAGAGTATCGCCGATTAATCGACAAAGCAGCCGGACTTGGCATCCCCGTCATCACGATCGATACGGATGAACCAGGCTCCCGTAGACTAGCTTACGTGGGAACGGATAACGAAGGAGCTGGAAAACGGATGGGCGCGCTGTTAGCGAAAGCCTCTGGAGAGCGTGGCGACATCGGAGTTATGATCAGTAGCGAGCGTGTCGAGAATCAGCGACTCAGGCTTGCTGGATTTCGTTCCGTGATCGGTCGTTATCCCAAGCTCCGCATTGTGGAGATTCGCTCCTCAAATATTTCACGGCTTCAGGCAGCACAGCAAGCTCAGAACATGCTCACCCGGTATCCGCAGATCCGCTACATGGTCGGATTCAGTGCGCTGGACGGCCTTGGCATTCTGGAAGCCTCGGAGCGGCGCGGCGCGCGGAGTTTGCAGATTTTCGCTTTTGACGATATGACCGAGACGTTGGAAGCCATCAGAGATGGCAAAATTGAACTGACCATTGTTCAACAGCCAGAGGAAATGGGGGCTAAGGCCATAAAATTGCTGAATGATTATCTAAAGGGGAATGCCCCCCAGGAATTAACCTACACCAGAATATATGAGATGCATGCGGACACTCCCGACAACATGTCCGGAGATGACAGACGATGACGATCAGAACGAAGCTGCTTCTGTTCATCCCTCTTCTAGTTGTGTTCGCCAATATCATCGCTTATTTTGTATTCCAAAGCGGAAAGGTCGTACAACAGAGCTACGATGAAATGCTTGGCCGAATTCTCCTCATTGAGCAAACCTCCGAATCGGCGGAGAGCAACTTAAAGCTCCTATATGCCTATCTGCTTAATCCAAGAGGCGATAAGGCTGTGCAGGGTCCGACAGAATACCAATTAATGCAGTTGAAAGCCAGAATTCAGGAAGTCTCCGACTCGACCGACCCTTCTTTCGCCGAAGAGGACTACATGAATCTGTTGGCCACATTTCTTGAACAGAAACAAGCCGCAGTTCTGGATGCAAAGGCACAAGATCCACAATCGGCTTTTGAACATTATATTGAAGCGGAAAAAACCGTCAGCTATATTCATGAGGAGGGTCAGCAACTGATCGATGCTGAACTGGCTTATTACCGGCCAATCATTGAGAACATCCGGAACAAGAATGAGCGAATGAACGGATGGGGAGTCGCGTTGTTCGGCATGAACGCGCTGATGGGGGGTTTGCTTGCAATCTGGGTCTCGCGCAGCATTACTGGCCCTGTCGGCAGACTTGTCGGACTGGCGAAGCGAATCGCCACAGGTGATCTGAATATTAGGCCCCAACCGCGACGGGATGACGAGCTAGGCGTACTGTCGGACGCCATTTCGCAAATGTCCACCGATTTGAGCATCCTTATCGAGAAGGATAAACAGAGTCTGGAAATGCGGCGGCTTGTGAAGGAACTGGAGCTTCTGGCTCTGCAAAATCAAATTAACCCGCACTTTTTATTTAATACCTTAAATGTGCTCTCCAAGCTGGCGATCCTGGAAGGGGCGGAGAAAACCAGCGACCTGATCGTTTCGCTGTCCAATCTGCTACGGTACAGCCTGCAGAAGCTGGACAAACCCGTAACTCTCCAGGAGGAACTGGATCATATCCGCGAATACGTAACCATCCAGCAGGCGCGCTTCAGGGACAGGATTCGCTTTGATCTTCACTTTGACGCTTCCGTACTTCAGCAGCAAATTCCGGCCCTGACGATCCAGCCATTTATTGAAAACGCTTTTCTTCATGGTGTGGAAGATATGGAAAGCGGAGCCATTATCGTGTTAACGCTGTCGAGAGCGAACGAAGATGTACAAATTGAAATTTCGGACAACGGAAAGGGCATGACGGAGGAAACCCGACTGTCCGTACTCCGTCTTAAAGGCGAAGCCGAAAGCGGCAGTTCAACAGGACTTGGAATGCAAAATGTGTTTAGGCGGCTGCAGTTGTTTTACGGAAAGGAAGAAGAAATGGTTGAAATCAATAGCAATATCGGACGAGGTACTACCATAACCATACGAATTCCAGTCAAGAAGGAGAGTGAGCGGACTGATGTATCGGTTGTTGATCGCGGATGACGAGGCTTTGGAGAGGGAAGGACTGGAATTGACAGTGGAACGGGCGATGCCGGGGATATTCCGGTTTATTCATGCTGGCAACGGCCGCATGGCGATTGAATGCGCGGAAGAGCACCGTCCCCATATTGCCATTCTGGATATCAATATGCCCGGAATTGACGGGCTTGAAGCGCTTCGTGAATTAAAGGAGCGGCTTTCCGATACCCGATTCGTGCTCGTCACTGCCTACGATTATTTTGCCTATGCCCAGAAGGCGCTCTCTTTGGGCGTAAAAGAATATATTCTGAAGCCGGCGAAGCGAGAACTCATCATCGGCACATTGAAACGACTGATTGAAGAAATTGAGTGCGAGAAGCGGGCACGTACGGAAGAATTGGAGCTTAGGCATAAAATCTCACAGCTGATGCCGCTCGCAGAAAATGAGCTGGCTTTAATGCTTATGGTCGACCAGACCGTGGATTCGAGCGCTTCCCAGCTATCAGAATGGCTGGACTTTCCTCTTGATCAGGGAAGCGCCATCATTGCCGCCTTTGACGGATATACGGACGAGCAGGATAAAAAGAAAATTTACGATCATTTCCGAAGCTATGTAAAAACGCATGGCCCGAATGCCATTGTAAGCTCTTTGATCGACCATCATGTAGCCACTTTTTTACGCAAGCCGCCTGCCACTAGCGAAAACGACTGGCGCCAGTTGGTTAAACACCTTGTTCAGCAGCTCTCCGAGCTTACCCAGCAGCAACTTGGTATAAAGACAGCCATTGGAATCGGATCGCTGCATAACGGCGAGGAAGGACTTCGCAAATCCTATTTTGAAGCTGTTTTTGCCTCCACCCTACGCAAACGGGATGGAGGTTACTGCCACTTTGACGAACTGAAGTCATCAGAGGCTGGAAACGCTTCTTTGCTTGCCGTCAAAGCGGAGAATGGAATGCTTCAGCAGACGTACGTCATGTCAGCACTGCAACGGATACGCGAACAGCGGGAGGTTCAAACACTGACTATGCTGGGTAGGGCGAAAATGTATATTGAGGAACGGTTCAACGATGATCTTTCGCTGGAAGAAGTGGCTGATTTTGTCCATTTGAATCCTCACTACTTCAGCAAAATTTTTAAACAGGAATACGGAGAAACATTCATCGACTTTGTAACCCGGCTGCGGATTGATAAAGCCATCTCTCTGATTAAGGCTGGCAACCTTACTCTTAAGGAAATCAGCTTTGAAGTGGGTTATAAGGACCCGAACTATTTTAGCCGCGTCTTTAAGAAGATAACGGGCGTTCCTCCTACTGAGTTCAAAGGCCAAAAATAGTAGAGATTCATCCATGCCGACTATCGGCATGGATTTTTTTAAGCTCGAATGACAAGGTAATGCTAGGTTCAGCCCCTCTATCTCCGATTCGGGAACCGAAGCCAAAATCGTGCATGAAAAGGTCCGTTTATTGAAGACGATAACTGGCCTTTCTTTTATAAGCGCATGTTATACTTCTCCTCGAAGAACGGAATGAGGTTCCAGAGATCTGGAGGGGAGATGACCATATGGCAGTAATCATCAATAATGAAAGCGCTAAACAGAAAGCGCTTCAATCAGAAAAACCCAATATGCTTTTTGTGACGTTGGTATCCATCGTAGCTGCGCTCGGAGGCATCCTGTTCGGTTTTGATATCGCGGTTGTTTCGGGAGCAGTCGAATTCCTACAGCAGCGTTTTTCGCTGAGCGAATTTCAGGTTGGTTGGGCCGTTTCAAGTCTGATTGTCGGGAGTGTCACCGGAGCAGCTCTCTCCGGCTACATGAGTGAAAAGATCGGCAGAAAAAAGGTATTACTGGCCGCCGGATTTTTATTCGTCGTCGGCTCGATCTGCTCTGCGCTTCAAGACACGTTCACCGGGTATGTTATCTTTCGCATGATCGGCGGCATTGGCATAGGAATCACTTCCACCGTTTGTCCGGTGTACAACGCGGAGATCGCTCCCGCCAAATACCGAGGTCGTTTGGTTGCTTTAAATCAGTTGGCGATCGTAACAGGGATTTTCCTGGTTTATTTTCAGAATTCGTGGATAGTCAGCATGGGAGATGAAGCCTGGGGTGTCTCAACAGCCTGGCGCTGGATGTTCGGAGTGGGAGCCGTTCCGGGACTGATCTTTATGCTCTTGATGCTCTTCATACCCGAAAGCCCGCGATGGCTTATTAAACAAAATCGGCCCTATGAAGCGCTGCCGATTTTGCTGAAAATTCACGGTGAAGAAGCCGCTAAGCAGGAAGTGCTTGATATCAAGGAATCATTCAAAAATGAGAACAACTCATTGAAGCAATTGTTTGCTCCCGGTATTCGGGTCGCTCTCTTTATCGGTGTCATGCTCGCCATTATGCAGCATATTACCGGCATCAATGCCATTTTGTATTACGCGCCGGTTATCTTTAAAGGAATGGGACTCGGTACGGACGCTTCTTTGACCCAGACCATTTGGATCGGGTTGATCAATGTGTTGTTCACCATCGTATCCGTATGGCTGATCGACAAAGCGGGACGAAAAGTCCTGCTGATCATCGGCACCTCGTTGATGACCTGCTGTTTGGTTATTATTGGCGCCGCATTCAAAATGGGTTTGACCACCGGACCGCTCGTACTCATCCTAATATTGATCTACGTGGCCTCCTATGCTATATCGCTTGGGCCGATCGTATGGGTTATGATCTCGGAAATCTTTCCGAACCGCATTCGCGGCAAAGCGGTGGCCATCGCTTCGATGGCATTGTGGGCCGGCGATTATCTAGTATCGCAGGCATTCCCTCCTCTGCTGAGTTCAGCCGGCCCGTCCAATACCTTCTGGTTATTCGGAGCCATCTCGTTGTTCGTCGTAGTCTTTATATGGCGCAAGGTTCCCGAAACCAAGGGGAGATCACTTGAACAGATGGAAAATATGTGGCTTGGGAAATGACCCAACTTTAGCCACGCCCTCTGAGTCATACCGACCTTAAATCGGCAATGGTTCAGAGGCTTCTTATTATCAGCTCCCATCCTCCTCCGCATAGTTCCTCACATTGCGCTCCACAGCTGAGCGGTATTCTACAGGCGTCTTGCCTGTGTGCTTTTTGAACAACATATGAAAATACTGCCTGCTGGCCACGCCTACATAATCGGCAATTTCTTGAATGGGAATGTCCGTTTGCTGAAGAAGCATACGGGCCTTGTCCATTCGCAGCATCGTTAAATACGCGGTAAGCGTTTGCCCAGTATGTTTTTTGAAAATACGGTGCAAATAACCTGGGTGCAGATTCACGGCTGCCGCCATGTCCTTAACCACAATATCTCGGTCATAGTTTAGATGGAGAAATTCAATGCATCGTTTGATGTACATATCCGTTTGCTGCGTGTTGCTGCGCTCTGCCTCTTCCCGTAGACGTGCAATTCGTACTAGCAATTGCATAAAAAGCATCTCAGCCATTGCACCCGGCTGTGCTTTTCGTTGGTCCAGCTCCAGCACGAGACTTTTCAGCGCATAATATACCTCTTCCGGGTCCGATAGTACCAAATACGGGAACGGACGTGACATGAGAGTCGTGACCTCCTGCTCCTCTGCTGCCATTTGTCGGATAGACGGTCCTACTCTCACTCCCTCCGAAAAACCAAACTCTACATTTAGCATCCGGCACGGTTGTTCTCCTTCCACCACCAGTCGATGCGGTACACCTGCGTCTAGCATAATAAACTCGCCTTTACGCAGCGTGATGCTTTCTTCCACATTCTCTCCCGTTTGTACATCTACCCTGCAAAAGCCGGAAATCATGTACATAATTTCGGTAGAATGATGATCGTGGTAAGACATGGTATAGTCATGCCATTGCTTGTAATAGTAAGCAAAAAAACGGGGAATATAATCCCTGTCACGCAGCCGTGGCTCAAACAGACTTCCGTTCATCCCCGCACCTCCACAAAATAGATAAGGCTAACACGACAACGTATCTGCAACCGCTCTATTTTCACAGTTTAACAGACTGAGCCATGTACTTCTATTTCACTCCATCGGACGATCTGGAATCCTTTGGATTACGTTAGGGGACTCCTGCCTAAAAGGTTGGGGATTTATCACTTTCTGGACTTAAATACTGAATCAACATTCCCACAAATCGGTTAGCAATTTGTATATCCTCAAGTTCGTTATTCCAATCGTCCTTGGACGTCAGACTCATTTTCTGGAGTATACCCATCATAGACGTGAAGATAAAATGAGCGGTCTTTAAGGGTTCCGTATCAGACTTCAATGATCCATCTTGGAATCCAGCTTCCAGAGCATCCATCAGGAAATGTCGTTCCTTTCCCCTGCTAACAAAATTTTTGTACTGTTCTTTGAGTTCTTGATTTGAATCATAAGCTTCGTAATGCAGATCGAATAAAAGAATAAACTTGATGTATTCCGGATGTTGCCAAGCGTAATCAATCCATGCATCAAGCATCGAAGTAAGCATCTTCTTACCGCTCATTTCGGCTGAAGGTGCCCTTCTAACAAATTCGGTCATGCTCTCCAGGATTTCCATCTGGACCTCAAAGATCAGTTCGTTCATGGACTGAAAGTGCTTATAGAATGTGACCCGGCTTACACCAGCCACGTTGCATACATCCTTAACATTAACTTTGAGAAAGCTTTGCTTCATAAAAAGTTCCTTCGCAGCAGCAATGAGCTCTTCCCGATTTTTGTTTTTCAAATTCTGGTGCCAGTTCTCAGTCATTAGCAACCATCCGTTTCTCATTTTTTGGTTTTTGTAAGGTTAAGAAAAGGGCAGATGCAAGAATAATTGCACCAAAAATATAAGGAATATGAATGTGCTTGTCAAACAACAAACCCGCTAAAATAGGCCCCAATATATTGCCTAGGCTAGTATACGTCGTATTCAATCCGGCGGCATATCCTTGACGATCACCAGCTGAGTTCGCGATCATTGTATTTACGGTTGGCCTTAGGAAGGCATTAAAAGCAAAAAACAGTGCCGATACCGCCAGCAAATAACCTAAATTGATCTTAATTATCATTAACAATAAAGCGATGGCTGTCATGATCAAAGAGAGACGTATTAGCTTCATCTCTCCAAGTCTCTTGATGAGATAATCGAGCAGCCATATCTGCACAACGATGCCTATAATTGCACCAACCGTAATGATCATTGAGATTTTAGTGGCATCAAAACCGTATTTTCGTTCCACAAAAAGAGCATACACTGTTTCGTAATTCATCAAACCTAATGTCATGATCAGAATGAGGAGAAGATAACGAAAATAGGATGTCCGAAATGAATTTAGGATTTGGTTGCGAATTGGCTCCCGGCGGACCCATTGGCTAGCGGGTTTTCGTTTTTCCTTGGGTAATGTCTCTGGCATACACAAGCTAAGCAGCGTAGCTACAAGTCCAAGTCCACCAGCAAAAAAATAGGGCACCCTGATGCCAAACTCAGCGATCATACCGCCTAACCCCGGACCAAGCACCATACCTAAATTCATGGAGGCACCCAAGTATCCCATTCCTTTAGCTCGGGTTTCAGAAGTGGTAATATCCGCGACGTAGGCCATATTGGAAGGAACCATTAGTCCAATACCTATCCCCCCGATAAATCGGGCAATATATAGAAGAGGCAATGTCGTAGAAACAGCAAACATGAGATCCGAGATGACGGTTAAAAACAGACCGGTGATGATCATGGATTTTCGACCCCATCTATCCGAAAGCTGCCCACCTAGGGGCGAAAAAATAAACTGTGCTGCTCCAAAAGCGGCAATAAGATACCCCGCAGCAGCTCCTGCCGCATTAAATTGTTTCAGATATTCAGGCAGAATGGGAATCACCATACCTTGACCCAATAAAGCAATAAACAAATTCAGCATCAGAATGAAAAGTGGAAATGTAGCAGACTTAGGTAAACTGCTCATATTTGTAACCCCCTCCGACCATTTACACTATGTAACCCTTTACTATGTGTAAACCATATTAGCTGAAATAGGGGCCATTGTAAATAAAAATACAAACCTATTAAGCCTAGCTATTGGGCTCCTGTTTTGCAAACTCCTGTAACATGCCTCTTATTTGTTCTACCAATTTAGCAGGAGCTTTCTTGGGTGAACCCGTGTCACATGTCTTCTCCCAATTCCCATGCCAAAACCAGAACAATGACCTTTAGGAGTACGTACCTATAAAAAGGCATACTTAAAAAGGACCACCCCGGGGTAGGTAGTCCTTTTTAAGTATACCTGCAAAGCTGTTAATCGCGAGCCGCTTAAGAGCTTTGCTTTCTCAACTGACCATAATATAAATCACTGTAAAAGCCTTTGTGAGCCAGCAGTTCATCATGAGAACCCTGCTCCTCCAGACGGCCATCCTTCAAGACCAAAATCCGGTCAGCCTTACGAATGGTATTCAGCCGATGCGCGATGACGAAACTTGTTCGACCCTGCATAAGCCGCTCCAGTCCTTCTTGTATCTTCATCTCTGTAATGGTGTCAATGCTGCTGGTTGCCTCGTCGAGTACAAGGATAGAAGGGTTGGCCAAAATAGCACGGGCAATAGCCAGCAGCTGTTTTTGCCCTTGACTGATGCCGCTGCCATTCACTTCCAGCACCTTGTCGTATCCGTCCTTCATCCGCATGATAAAGGAATGGGCGTTGGCCAATTTCGATGCTTGTTCAACCTCCTCATCGGTGGCGTCCAGTCTGCCGAAGCGGATATTTTCACGAATCGTCCCCTGAAACAGGAAGGAGTCCTGTAGCACAAATGCCATACGGGAACGCAAGCTTTCACGCCGGATGGTAATAATGTCGCGCCCGTCCAGCGTAATCGTTCCCTTGTCGGGGCTATAGAATCTGGAAAGGAGCTGGATCAGTGTCGTTTTCCCTGCCCCGGTCGGGCCGACTAGTGCGATCATTTCACCAGGTTTGGCTTCAAAGGAAATACCTTCCAGCGTAGCGCTTCCCTCATCATAACCGAAGGAAACATCCGTAAACCGCACCGCCCCCTCTACATGCCCTACTTCCACTGCGCCGCGTTCATCCTTGGACTCTTCATCTTCATCCAATATTTCAAATACACGCTCAGCTCCGGCAATGGCAGACAGCAGGGTGTTCCACTGGTTAGCCAAATCGTTCAGCGGTCTGGTGAACTGGCGGGCATATTCTACGAATACAATAATTGTACCTATAGTAATGGAGCCGCGAATGGCCAAAATCCCACCGATCCCCGCTACAATAGCAAAGCTGAGATTATTCAGTCCGTTCATCAGCTTCGGTATGAAGCCTGAAATCGTTTGGGCCCAGAAACCCGACAGCCGAATACGGTCATTACGCTCGCCAAAACCATAGATGACTCTCTTTTCCTGCGAAAATGCTTTAATAATCTGCTGCCCGGACAGCGTTTCTTCGATGTATCCGTTCAGTTCGCCCACATTCTTCTGGCGTTCCTTATATAAGGGCCCGGTACGACGTGTGATCCAGCGCATCCCGGCAGCCATTAACGGCACCACGATAAAAGTCAGCAGGGTCATCAGCGGGCTTAACCACAGCATCACCGTGAGTGTACCGATTAGCGTCAATATGCTCGAAAAAATCTGAATGGCGGAGCTGTTCAGCGTAGAACTGACATTTTCGATATCATTGGTCAAACGGCTCATGATCTCTCCCTGCTGACGTTTGCCGTAGAAAGGAATCGGTAGTCGATGCAAATGTGAAAACAGATCGAAACGCATGCGGTACACCGTCTCTTGGGCAATCTCGATCATCCAGATATTTTGCAGCCAGGAGGTCAGCGAGTTGAGCAGATATACAGCTCCTAATCCGATGAGAAAATAAATCCACGTGCGCCCACCCGGACCTTCGAGAAAATCATCCACCGCTACGCCGACCAGATATGGACCCAGCAGAGCTAGCCCGGAGCTGAGCAGGACCATGAACAGTACCAGCATCAGTTTGGCCTTACGGCGAGCCAGATAAGCCCATATCCGTCCTAAGGTGCCAGACCAGTTCTTCGCTTTGGCCTTGTGGCGTCCTTCAGCTCCCGCCGGATTTCGCAGCACACCAGACGGCGGTGTAGGCTGACGGAACGGTTCAATGAGTTCCTTAAACATGCGACTCCTCCTTTCCATATTGTGATTCATAGATACGCCGATACAGATCCGAACTATCCATGAGATGCTCATGGCTTCCACTTGCCATCAGGCGACCCTCATCCAGCAGTAAAATCTGATCTGCCGATGCGGTCGAGCTGATCTTCTGCGTAATGAGAAATGTCGTGCAGGACAGACCATCGAGTGCATTCAGTAGTGCTGCTTCTGTCCCTACATCCAGCGCACTTGTGCTGTCGTCCAAAATCAACACTGCCGGCTGACGTACCAGTGCGCGGGCAATCGAAAGCCGCTGTTTCTGTCCGCCAGACAGATTGACGCCACGCTGCCCGAGCATCGTGTCATAGCCTTGCGGCAAGCGTTCAATCATATTATGGATTTGCGCCATGCGTGCGGCCTCCTTAATTTGCTCCAGGCTGGCATTCTCCAGCCCCCAAGCAATATTATCCCGAATCGAGCCGGTGAATAGCAGTACCTCTTGAGGAACATAGCCAATCGCCTCTCGTAATATGGACGCATCCAGTTCACGAGCGTCCTTTCCGTCAAAGCGCACATGACCTTCATCTTCTTCATACAGACGTGTAATCAACTGCACAAGTGAGGATTTTCCCGAGCCAGTGGCCCCCATAATAGCTATCCGCTCGCCCGCTCGCGCCCTAAAAGAGATATCCTTTAGTACAGCCAAATCACTGCCCGGATAATGAAAGCTCACCCGGTCCATTTCCACCTGTCCCTTAATCCTTGTATGATGTGTTGAAACAGACTCCAGCTCTGACCCATCTTCATTAGATGTTTCCAAGACCTCTCGAATCCGCCCGGTAGATGCAGTAGCTCGGGAAAATACAACAACGATACCCGACAAGGCAGACAAGGCTCCTATCGTACGCAGTGAGTAATTGACGACTGCGACCACCTGTCCTACACTGGCATCCCCAGTGGAAATTTGGCCGCGTCCGAACCAAAGTACTGCAATAATCCCTGCATTCATCGTAAACAAAATGAACGGCATCGTCGTTTCTGTCCAGCGTAAAGCTGACACCGTCCCTTTCATCAATTCGCCTCCATAATGGGCAAAACGTTCGATTTCATGCCGCATCCGCACAAAAACCCGGATGAGCCGAATTCCTGTCAGGTTCTCCTGAATCACTCCGTTAACGTCATCCAGGCGACGCTGGACACCCTTAAATAAAGTGACCGTTCGCCGCATCATCACCAGCACAAACACGAACAGCACCGGGGCCATAACCGCCAATAGCAGCCCAAGCCTGAAATGTACAACCAGTGCCATCACAATACTGCCGATGACTACAAGCGGAACCCGTGTCATAAACCGCAGGCTCATAAACACCGTATCTTGTACTTGCGTGACATCCCCGGTCAGGCGCGTAATCAGCGACGAAGTGGCAAAACGTTTAAACACAGGATACGAAAAGGATTGCACTTTACGGTACAACTTTTCCCGCAAATCATAGCCGAAGCCCTGACTTGCATGTGAAGCAAAAAAAGAGCTGGATATGCCCGCCATAAAAGCGATAACGGCACTCCCCACCAGTACACTGCCCCATAACCAGACGACGGACAAATCCTGCTGTCGGATGCCCTCATCAATGATTTTAGAGATCAAATATGGCTGCGATAGCTCTACCGTCAATTCCAGCAACATCATCACGAGCGCTGCGATGGCTGGAACCCGATATTTTTTCAGAAAAGAAAACATCATTCCCACAAGCATTCCTCCAATTGCCCATAGCCGTCCTTCCAGATCAGCGTGTCATGGTTATATGAATCAAGACCTGCTGTAAAACCATATATACGCACTTTATACAGCACTATATTTTATTATACCCTTCTGAACGGCTTCGTTTAACCAGCAAATTGGAGACTCCGGTTGTGAAATTAAAAGATATACAAGAAAGCGTTCCAGTCACGGTCACACTTACCGGACGGGAACGCCTTTTCGGTTATTTCGGTAGCTCTGCCGGATAATACTGCAGCCAGCGCCTTAAATCCGCGCTATGGATGACACGCTTGGGATCTTCACCGACTAGGCGAAGTCGCTCCAGCACAAACTTGATTTCATCGGAGCCTGCCTCGATTCCTTCCTGCTCCAGCATATATTGAACTGCACTTCTGCCCGAATGCTTGCCGAGTATGAACGAATGGTCAGTGCCCAGCTCGGTTGGATCAAGGGCCTGATAGGCGGCGCGCTCCTTTAGCAGACCGTTGATATGTATGCCAGATTCATGGGCGAATACCATGTCTCCCACAATTGGCTTGCCTTCGGGAATGATTCGGTTGGAGGCTTTGGACACCAGTGCAGCCAGCGGGTTCAGCAGTTCGGGACGGACGCCGCAGGTTCCTTGATATAGGTCCCTCCACGACATCACCACTTCCTCCAGCGCCGTATTACCTGCCCTTTCCCCAAGGCCCGACACTGTGGTACTGGCCCAGACAGCTCCCGCCTGCAAAGCTGCCAGGGTATTGGCAAGCGCTAGACCATAATCATTATGACAGTGAATCTCAAGCTCCACATCCTGCGGCACGCGCGATACAAGCCTGTCTATACGGGCAGCTATGGCAGCGGGATGGTGAACGGACAGCGTGTCGGCATATCTGAAGCGCCGGATACCATCCCTATAGAGCTGATTCGCCAACTGCTCAAGGAACAAGTCATCTGCCCTTGAAGCATCCTCAAAGCCTACGGAAACAGTCAATCCTTTACACTGACCGTAATCGACAGACTTGCGGATCAGCTCTGTCACCTGCTCAGGATTCATACCCAGCTTGGACTTCATCTGCACCGTCGACACGGGAACCGAAATATGGGCCCAGCCGACACCTGTCGATTCAGCTGCATCAATATCCGTGAACACCGCGCGATTCCATGTCATTAGCTTCATCTGAAGTCCGAGAGCAGCAATCCTGGCAATAGACCTGCACTCCGCCTTTCCCATTGCCGGAATTCCGATCTCAGCCTGCTCCACCCCCGCCGAGTCCAGCATGATGGCAATTTCATTTTTTTCCTCGGCTGAAAAGGCAACGCCCGGAGCCTGTTCTCCGTCCCGAAGTGTCGTATCACAAATATGCAACCGACTCATCTGTATCCCCTCCCGTTCCGCAGCAAGGACAACGCGGGTTGCGTTTGACCGCTATGGTGCAGCTACTCATATCCAGCACATTCATACGGTACATACGGTCAGTGAACAAATTGCCCGCATCTGTAATCCATTTGACCGCTTCCAGTGCAGCCATACAGCCAATTAAACCGGAGGTAGCTCCCAGAACCGGGAATCCCAGAGGCTCCCAAGGCTGTCCGCCTTCCGGGTAGAGACATTCCAGGCATGCCGTCCTACCGGGATCAATGGTCATCAATGATACTTCATAGGCGTACATGGCCGCTTCTATCATCGGTCTGCCATGTCGAACACATAGTCTGTTCAGCGCATATCTTTCCGGAAAGTCATACCGTGCATCAATCACGATATCCGCCGCTTCTACCCATGGTCCAGAGGATTCTTCCGTGATTCTGTGGGCGTAGCCCTCAAGTTGGGTCTCTGGGTTAATACGATGCAAATGCTGCAATGCCGTCTCCATCCGTTCCTCCCCGATTCGTCCGCTGTCCATCAGCACCTGCCGGTTCATATCAGGTAGATGGATTAAGCCCTCATGGGCCAATATCAGCTTCCCCACTCCGGCAGCGGCTAGGTACATGGCCGCTGTTCCTCCCAATCCTCCGATGCCTGCGACCATAACAGTAGCTTGCTTTAGCCTGTTCTGACCTTCCGTTCCCAACAGCTTCAACTGGCGTCCGTATCTACTGTCTTCCAGCAGCTGTACCATTCGTCCACCCCTCCATGTGCGGCTCCCGCCTTTAAGATATTCGGTCCGCAGGATCTTGACACCATATCTGGTTGCTCTTCGGTTATTCTTCCTTACTGAAGACTCATGATCCGGCTTTGCCGCTGCCCTCCTCAGCATGCAGGATTTTGGCAAGCCACATGGGCGGATTGCGAGCCAGCATATTCTGGAGACGCTGGACCTGCTCCTCAATGGTGCTGCCGAAGGCCACCTTCACAGGCATAATGGTCCGCTTGGTAACCTGTGCGGCGGCCGAAGCGCCAATCTGTACCAGAAAGATCAATGTACAATCCTCGATCAGGCCAATTCGGCTGGCGATCTTGCCCGCCTCGTTCTCATCGCTCCCCAGGGCTATCCGCCGATGCTCCAGGAACTGGACGCCTGAGTGCCGGATTTCGAATACAGTGAACATGGGACTCTGTCCAAAATGAGCATTCACAAGCACACCGTCTTCCGTCGCAAATGCAACCTTCATCCTCCCCTCCCCCTCTCGGTAAGCAATACATTGCCTACTTTGTTCACCCACTCCATGGTTCCACGGTATCCGACGCTTACGGATGTGTGGGCGCCCAGCTCGTCATACACCGGCAAGCCTGCCGGCACGAATGAGGCGCCAGCCCGTGCCGCTCCCTTTCTTCCATGCGAATTGCTGATCCACAAATCAACGCCCTGCGCGCTCTCCTCTGCATCATCCAGATCACCGATCCAGACTTCCCGTTCTGTCTTTTGCAGTGCGGGCGTGCTGCAGGGTGTAATTAGCCGTTTCAGTTCCACTCCCATCTCCTCCAGCCAGGCTGCGGTCGACAGCATATGATCCGGTTCTAGCGCCACTACAGCGGAAGCGCCGGAATAATAGAAATGGGCATCCAGCATGCTGTCCAACAGATTTTCACGCTGCCAGCGGAAGCGAACAGGGGCTGGCTCGCGGCTGATTTTCTGCAGAAAATGTATGAACGCATCGCTCGCGGCCAAGCCAGACAGACCCGTGAACAAGTGGTAGGGAATACCTGCGGCATGAGTCAGCCTGCGCGCCGGACGCTCCATGCTCGCGCCAATGGCAATGGTGCAGGAAGACTCCAGCATCTGGCAGGCTGAATCCAGCGGAGTCCCCCCTCTCGTCAAAGGGGAAAAACCTGTCAGCAGGTGGCCGGACAAGGAAGTGGAGATATCGGGGAGTGTGATAACCTCCAGGCCGAAGGAAGCGATAATATCCTTGATTTCCATGACATCTCCGGCAGTCAGATAAGAAGCCGGCAGCAGATTGACCTGCGTCCGGCGCTGTTTTTTGGGGGACTTGCCTCCGGCCAACCCGAGTACGGCATCCATTAGCGACTCTACTGTACTGCTGTAGCCCGTCTCCAAAGAGCCGTGAAAATCAGGCAGCGATACAGAAAACAGCAGACTATCCTTCAATGCCCGTTCTCGCTTGAACGCCTTTACCCTAGACTGAAAATCAACGCCTGCCACCTCGGTGAGGGCCGTGCTGATAACGCCGATGACATCTGGATGGTGTTTGGACCAGATATGATCCAGCGCCTCCTCCAGATTCCGGTCTGCATCAAATATAACGTCCATCTCTTGCAACGCAGAGGTCTGAACGGCAATCGGCTCTCGAAAATGGCGAGTCAGCAGTGCCTTGGAGAAGGCCGAGCAGCCCTGAGCGCCGTGCAGCAAAGGCATTGAGCGATACATCCCCTGCAGAGCCAGCACGCCGCCCAAAGGCTGTCCTACCTTGAGCGGGTTGACACTGACAGGCTTCGTGGCGGATTTAATCGGCAAATTCCGTCTCCTCCTCCCATGGAGCCAATTTGGCGGTCAGTTCCCATACCGGATGCTGTAGCGTATGCACAAGCTGTTTCGCCAGAGATAACAGCCCGTCATAGCCCGCATAGGCTTTGTGCCGTTCTTGATTGATGTCCACAAAAGGAATTTGTTCCTTCAGCGCCATATACATGTTCCGGCCCCCGGCAATGACCATGTCTGCCTTGCGGCTCCGTACGGTCTTGAGAATCTGCCGGGCGCCGCCTTCCGGGATGTATTCCGCATCATCTCCGATACGGTCAGCAATCCGGGATACATCCTCGGCAGTGCTTTTGTTCGTGCCTACACCAACCACCTTAATGCCCAGCTCCTGCAAAGCCGTAATGACAGACCAGCTCTTTACACCCCCGGTATAGAGCACTGCCCGCTTTCCTTTCAGTTGCTTGCGGTAGGGCTCCAGCTCCAGCGATAGCCTCATTTCCTCCCGTGCGGTCAGCTTATCCACCCGTCGCTCCACATCACGATCTCCGGTCAGGTAAGCCATCTGTCGCAAGGAATAACTCGTCTCCTTTGCTCCATAAAATGAACCTTCAAAATAAGGAATGCCGTATTTACGCTCCATTTGGACTGCCAGACCCAGCAAAGCCCGGCTGCATACGACCATATTGGCCTTGGCACGATGCGCCCATCCCACCTCACGGAACCGACCGTCTCCGGTAATTCGGGACAGGATACTCATTCCCGCCTGCTGCATCAGCCGCTCGATATGCCACATCTCGCCGGCGATATTGTATTCCCCAATGAGATTGATATCATGGGAGGTTGTCTGTTCCGGCTCGGTGCTGCCGATAATATGCTGGAACAGCACGTCTCCGGCCAGCCGGGTCCCGAGATTCTTGCTGCCCACAAATCCCGGGCTGTTCACCGGAATGATCGGCGTTCCCAGCTGCTCTGATTCAGCCTTGCAAACTCCCTCGATATCTTCACCCGTGAGGGCTGTGACGCATGTGGTATAGACGAATACAGCGGGAGGAGCAAAGCGGCTGACAATGTAGCGGATCGATTCATGCAGCTTTTGTTCACTACCAAAAATGATGTCCTGTTCTCCAAGATCAGTAGTGAAGCCATACGCCGACAGCTCCGGGCCGCTGGACAGGCTGCCTCTGCTCTCCCAGCTATTGCCGAGACACGCAATCGGCCCGTGCACCAGATGAGCCGCATCTGCAATGGGGATCAGTGTAATCTGGGCCCCGTCAAAGGAGCAGCCACCCGAAGCCTCCCCCGGCACAGGCCGGGGACAGGGCGTGCTTTTGGGAATTTTTTTGCCGCAGGATACCTCCAGCCTTCCGTTAGACACAGCCGGCTCCATCCGCACAACCCCCTTATTTCAGATAGAATCCATTGAAATCACAAGCAAGCTGTCAACTTCCATCTACGCGATACAGCAGTTAGCGCACTAGATCAAAGCTATGATCCGGAGCCTGCTCCTCCATGACATCCAGTACGGTATTCACGAATTGGGTAAGCAGATTTAGCGCACCCTGGTAGCCGATAATCGGATAACGATGCAGATGATGCCTGTCGAAGATCGGAAAGCCCACACGGAGCAATGGAATTTTCGCTTCTTTCGCCGCGAACTTCAGGTGGGAGCTACCAATAGCCAGGTCTACTGGGTCCTGGAACAGCAGCGAACGCATATGCCACAAATCCTGACCGGAATGAACCGTGGCTTCTGCACCGTAAGGGCTGGACTTCAACAGAAGCTCTGCTTCCTTCTCAAATTTCCGGTCCCCATTGGAGCAAACAATATGCACCGGCTCCATGCCCAGCTCCAGACAAAAGCCAATCAGGCCGATGAGCATATCCGGGTCTCCCGCCATAGCTACTCGTTTGCCGTGCAGATAAGCATGCGAATCCATCATGGCATCCACAATTCGGGCGCGCTCCTGCTTCAATGCCTCGGGAATTTCTCTTCCAGACAAGCGGCTAATCTCCTCAAGCAACCGATCTGTAGCCCGGATGCCCAGCGGTGTGGAGATGGAGGACACCTGCTGCCCCCAGGTTTGCTTCATATAACCTAATGTTTTACGAAGAGAGTACTGCTGGATCGCCAACGTGCCTGCAGCATCTGCGGCCTTGGGCACATCCTCAAGCGGCGTTCCCCCGTAATAGTAGCTGTACTCTCCAGTAGCCCCTGAATCAAAATTACTGCTGTGGTCACCCAGAATGGTATACGTAGCGCCGAACATCCCCAGCATGCGCCGCATTTCCGCAAAATTGCCTGTATACCCGTCAAACCCGAGCAGTACATTCAGCTTCAATTCATGACCAGGCTGCGGCGTCCGGCCTGACTTGTTATACAACGTCTCCAGCACAGAGCGCAGCATGGCGTCATAGCCTGTAATATGTGAACCGGAGAAGCTGGGGGTATTGGCAAAAGGAACCGGCATATCCTCAGGAAGGGCTCCCTCCTGACGGGCATTGGCCAGGAAGGCAGACAAATCATCGCCGATCACCTCTGCCATACAGGTCGTGCATACCGCAATCATCTCCGGCTGATACAAGGCAATGCAGTTCTCTATACCGTCAATGAGGTTGCGCATGCCGCCGAATACGGCGGCATCCTCGGTCATCGAGGTGGAGACGGCAGGAACAGGCTCTTTGAAGTGGCGGGCAAGATGGCTGCGGAAATAAGCTGTACAGCCCTGTGAGCCATGAATGAACGGGAGCGTTTTTTCGAAGCCCAGCGCAGCCATGACCGCTCCCAGCGGCTGACAAGCCTTGGCCGGGTTCACAACTACGGCTGTACGAGCGAAATTCTTATCCTTGTATTCCTTGGTCTTGGTATACTCGAGGGTGGCGGTAACCTCCTCTGGCGAGCAAGGGGCCTCAAAAGCCCGTTTCTCCTCACGCTGGCGCACATATTTATCCTGCCGAAACAACTGATTGTGATCGACAATGTTCAGACGCTCGCTCATACCGACACCTCCGCAGTCTGCCGTGATGGCAGCAGGCTCCATACTGGACTATTGATGGTCATATCCATATCACGCGCAAAAATCTTAAAGCCGTCAAAACCATGATAAGGCCCGCTGTAATCCCAAGAGTGCATTTGACGGAAGGGAATGCCCATTTTGTGATACACGTATTTCTCCTTGACTCCGGCGCCCATTAAGTCAATATTCAGCCGCTGGGCCAATTCTTCCAGTTCATATGCCGTTGGATCATCGTACAAAACAGTGCCTTCCTTTACATCGGGAAACGTCTTTTCGTAATCATCCTTATGGGCAAATTCATAGCCTGTAGCCACAATTTCCATACCCAGATCCTCATAGGCACCGATGGTATGCCTTGCCCGCAGTCCGCCAATCAGAAGCATCACCTTTTTGCCTTCCAGACGTGGGCGGTATTTACGGATGACCGCCTCCATCTGCGGCATATATTGGGCGATGACCTGCTCACATTTTTCCTGAATCGTCTCGTCAAAGCGGGCAGCAATCGCTCTGAGGCTCTCCATCGTCTTGGTCGGGCCAAAGAAGTTATATTCCATCCAGGGAATTCCGTATTCCTGCTCCATCGTTGTGCACATATAATTCATGGAACGATGACAATGGATCAGATTGAGCTTGGATTTATGGGCAATTCCCAGCTCATTGATCGTGCCGTCACCCGACCACTGCGCTATGACCCGCAGTCCCATTTCCTCCAGCAAAATGCGTGAGGCCCAAGCATCACCGCCGATATTGTAGTCCCCGATAATGGAGACATCATAAGGCCCGCACTCCTTCAGCTCCCGGCGCCCCATTAGAAAATCGCGGATAGCATCATTGGCAATGTGATGACCCAGAGACTGACTCACCCCGCGAAAACCCTCACAGCGTACAGGAATGACCGGAATGCCCAGCTCCTCTGTCATCTTTTTGGCCACAGCCCCGATATCATCACCAATCAGTCCGACCGGACATTCAGATTGTACGGAGATGCCTTTGGCCAGCGGGAACATCTCCTTAATTTCCCTGCAGATCACCTCCAGCTTCTTATCTCCGCCGAACACGATATCCTTTTCCTGAAAATTGCTGGTAATCTGCATGGCGGTAAAATTATCAATGCCCAATACCCCATTCGCATAATTGCGTCGGGTACCCCAACTGTATTGCCCGCAGCCGATGGGACCATGGCTAATGTGCACCATGTCTTTAATCGGGCCCCATACCACACCCTTGGAGCCTGCAAAAGCACAGCCCCTTGCTGTCATAACGCCGGGCCGTGATTTCATGTTGGACTTGATGGAACAGGTTCCGCAGTTCACAAGCTCCTCATCCGCGATCTCAAAATGCTTGGTCCGATCCTTCTTGGCCTTCTCGGGATATATCTCCAGTATCTCCTCTACGATCTGCTTTCCCTTATCCACAATACTGCTCATTTGGCCTATTCCTCCCTCCTGCGAGCTGTGCGTTCAGCTCCCCCCACCATCACACGATGATTCCGTCATTAAGCCTTCTGGCTACAGCCTACTGCCCAGACGCCTCAGCTTTGTTAATTGCGGTTTCTTCATCCTCAATAATGCCGAATTCCATCAATAGCTCCTCTAGCTCTTCCATGGAAATAGGAGTAGGAACCGTCAGCATATCGTTATTCAAAATCTTACCTGCCAGCTCTTCATACTCCGCAGCCTGCTTATGTTCCGGGTTATATTGGGTAACAGTCATACGGCGCAGCTCAGCATGCTGCACAACATTGTCACGCGGCAAAAAGTGGATCATCTGCGTGTTCAGTCTTCTTGCAAGCTCTGTAATCAATTCCGCTTCCAGGTCCGTATTCCGGCTGTTGCAGATTAAGCCGCCCAAACGCACCCCGCCGCTGTTGGCATACTTCAATATCCCGCGCGCAATATTGTTGGCAGCGTACATAGCCATCATCTCGCCTGAGCATACAATGTAGATTTCCTGCGCCTTCTTCTCCCGGATCGGCATGGCGAAGCCCCCGCACACGACGTCCCCCAGTACATCGTAGGATACAAAATCCAGCCCTTCGTAGGCCCCCTCTTCCTCCAGAAAATTAATGGCTGTGATGATGCCGCGTCCTGCACAGCCGACACCAGGCTCTGGCCCGCCGCATTCCACGTTCAGAATGTCACCGAAGCCCTTCTGGACAACATCCTCCAGCTCCAAATCCTCTACCGTGCCCCTTTCAGCAGCCAGATGCAGTACGGTCTGTTGGGCCTTCGTATTCAGAATAAGACGGGTGGAGTCTGCCTTGGGATCACAGCCTACGATCATAATTTTTTGTTTGAATTTGGTCGCGAGCTGAGCCAGTGTATTCTGCGAGGTTGTCGATTTGCCGATACCGCCTTTACCGTAAAACGCAATTTGTCTCATATTTTCTCAGCCTCCAAAATGTTCAATGGGTAAATCCGAATGATTGCCCTTAACTCCCTTATTGCGCTTACTTCCCTTATTGCTCTGCACAGGATACATATAACGCAGAAATTTTACATATTCCAGAACGGATTCCTCAATATCCCCGCCGCATACAATAGGCAGCACGCCAGCTTCCTGCAATGCCTCTTTGGGGGCTTCGCCTATGCCGGACGACAGCAGCAATGCACAGTCATGCACCATGGAAAGGATCTCCTTCATCGTCTCGACCTTGTCTCCATTGCAATCGGCTTTCCCATGGCAGTAGGATTGCACCTTACGAATGCCTATGAAATTTACGATAGTCCCGTCGCTTTCATAGATCATGAATTCCTTGGCACGACCGAAATGCTGATTCACCTTCCCTCCGCCACGACTGGCCACAGCGATTAGGACTGGCTTTGAGGTAAAGCTTGCTTCAGGCTTATCCTCCGATAACGGGCAGCTACATCCAACCCCGGTTGACGTTTTTTTGTGGTGCGATTGTCCCTCCTTGCGTTCCATTCTCACTCTCACCTTCTCATCCAGTTCTTTCTGAAATTGTGCCCTTGCCTCTTCATCCATGGGAGGAGCAGCCGCAATGTTCTCCCATGTAAAATCCTGATTGCGATCCTCGCCCAGCAGTCCAATCGCATCCGCCCTGCACTGACGGCAATGGCGCATAATGACAGCTCCCGCCTCAGCACATTGCTCCTGCAGCAGCCGGACCAGACGGGGACGGGGGGCCCGCATCCCTTCCTGCTCATACCGACTGCCGGGTGCGATGATGAGCGGCATAATGTTGTGCAGTACCGCGCCGTGCTCCTTGACCACCCTGGCTACCTCTGGCAGATGGGCATCATTGACTTCGGGAATCAGCACCGAGTTCACCTTGCACAATACGCCTCTCGAAGCCAGCATCTTCAAGCCTGCCAGTTGGCGATCAATCAACAGCCGCGCGGCCTCCTCTCCTGCATAGCGTTTTCCTTCATCGTAGACCCATCCATAAATGCGGCTCCCCACCACTGGATCTACAGCATTGATCGTGATCGTGACATGCGAAATACCCAACTCTACAATCCTGTCGATATGCCTGATCAAGGTAAGGCCATTCGTGCTGAGACAGAATATGACATCCTTAACTGTCTCACGGACCCGGCGGAAGGTATCGAAGGTTGCCTCCGCATTGGCCAGCGGATCTCCAGGTCCCGCAATGCCGACAACGGACAGTTGCATCAGCTGTGCCGCTACGCCATAGGTCTTGCTCACCGCCTGCTCCGGCGTGAGCAGTTCACTAACAACGCCGGGACGGCTTTCATTGACGCAATCGAATTTGCGGTTGCAATAATGGCACTGAATATTGCATGCCGGGGCTACTGGAAGATGAATGCGCGCAAAATAGCGATGTGCCTCTTCGTTATAACAGGGATGTCGTCTGAGGGTTTCCAAGGCTAAGGGGGTTTCCGAGAGATCAGCTAAAGAGTCCATTCATTCCCTCCTCTCTACGTTATATTCCCTTACACAATTCTCTGTTTTTGTCTGGAATATAATTACATCTTAGAGACAGAGACAAATACAGTCAATTCGCTTCTCCATGAAATCCCTGATATTTATCCTCATTTCACATATGTGTCAAATTTTACGTCAAGTAATATATCGTACACTTTACATGTGCGCGGTTACATTTCATATTCTCAATAACATCAAGACGTAAAAAAAGAGAGTCCGTAAATACGGCTCTCCTTTTGAGACAAGAAATTCAAATTGGCTCGATCCTTACATATTGGTAAAACGCCTGCCCTCCAAATACATTCACACCCACATGTCCCTCGGTAAACGTACCCTCTTCCAGGTCGATGACATGCTCACCGTCTACGTCAATGCGAATGCGAATGCGCAGGCCCTCTGCCACGATTTTAATATGATGAAACATTTCCGGCAGAACGAATCTTGGAACCTTGGCAAGCACCTGCTGATCCTCGAAACGGCCGTCTTTTTTATAGAACAGACGAATCGATTTCATATTGAGGTCCAAATTCAGGTAATAGCCACTCGTTCCGTCAGCATTGGCGCGAAAAATCATGGAGCCCGCACTTCCTTCCGAATCGGAAGCCGTAACAACAGCTTCTCCCGGGGCAACCGCCTCCATTAGCACGCTAACGTCCTCGGACGCAGTGATCTTGACAATCTCAGGATTGTTGGAGACCCAAATTACATCACGCCTTGAACAGATCCCGTTAACCTTCTACAAGCCACCCGTGCTGAGGTACTCCGTCACCTGTCTCTAGTGCCGCACCCGCTGCAGCAACCAAAGACCACTTGTAGCTCTAGCTCCAGCTGCAACTATTGTAACGCAAACATCAAAATCTGAATTAGGATGACTGGCATGATACTGTAGAGCTAAGGCTGATAAGATCACACTTTATCAAAGTACCAGTGATGCGATGAATAGCTTTCTGCCGATAATAGGTAATTTCTACAACACAACGAACAATCAAAATATTGAAGTACGGCATAATTTAGTTCTTCTAATTGATCAGAGCTTAATACAGGTTGGAGAACATCGTTTTGGGTAATAAAACTCATTAATGCTCTTGCGATGCTCTGATAATATGAAGGCATTGTTCCATTTTTTTATTCATCCCAATAAACTGTCTGGGAAATTGTTCGGATTTTCGGAGTAAAACGAGCCAAATGAGTCCAGGAAATCCAAACAGATTTTTGAGTAAATACGAACAATTAAATTCAGGATTAATATGGAAATAAATAATATATTTAATACTATATTACTATTTTTTTGTCGAAACACTACAATAAGTGGAATCTTTTAGTGTAATAAGGTGGTAGTTTTATACAAATATAGGGAGGAATAATCAGTGAAGAAAAAACATTTAATTGCGTCAGCCTTATCTTTAGGTTTACTAGGAGGAGCTATTGCCGTGCCCAGTGCGATCTTTGCGGATTCAGATGCTGTAACTGATTCTGCAAATACATCCACTACTGCACCCCAAGATGCTGGTACAACAACTACTAGCGACCATGTTATAACTCCTCAAAGCGTGGGAAATTCCTTTAACTTTACTGTAGGGGGAAGTGCAACTGCACCAGGCAGCTTTGAGGTTCCTAAGGGTTTCGGGTATGTTAAATTGCGCATTAGAAACTATGCAAATGCCCCAGTTGATTTTACTGTAGAACACAATGATTCTGGTAAAGCGTATGTTGACGGCCAGACAATCAGCAAAAACAGTGAAACTGTTTGGAGAAGTGCTGATGCTATGCGTTCCGGACGATATACAATTCAGTTCCGTGGTGGTTCAAACAAAGTTAATGTGGAAGTATGGGGCGTAGCCGGTTCATTGCCTTCGGACGCAAAATAATAGCTGATCAAAACAAAGAGAGCTTCAGACCTTCGTCGTCGGTCTGGAGCTTCTTTGTTTTATTTTTTTAGGTCATATCGTAGTTTGAATAAATCTTTTAGCATATCAGACAATACAAAAAATTAGCATTTATGTAAGAAAAAATTGACCACTGGACAGAAAATGACTATATTTGTATTAGATTGTTATAATTTCTGGAACTCACATCTTGGTGTACATACTCCATATTACGAAAAAAACTATGGGAGGAAGTTGGATGGAAGAAGTTTTGGAAGGGAAAGACGCTACTTATTTATTAACGGATCATCATAGATTGGATAAATGTATTGAATTACTTCATTTGCGGTTCTCTCAACATGCCTGGGAAGATATATTGGCCATAGCCGATCATTTGCACAGCCTTGCTGAGAAAATGTATAACGAAGCGCAAGAAGCAAGCTTGCAAAAATTGCCTTATCTCTTTAAGGCAGAACGGCCTTTGGTATTTCTATTACGGGTTCAGCTATCTGGCCAAGGGAACGGCTCTTCAAAAACTCGGTTTGTACGATCAGGCCAGAGAGTATATTTTGAAGTATTCGGAATTAGGCTGGTTTTCGGGGTTGGACAAAATCGGCTGGGAAGAAGTCGATCGATTCAAATTTTTTGCTAAAGCAAATCTGTATACGAATGATTTGCTGTCTGGAAAATTGAGCGTGCTACCTGAGTATGTTCAATTTTTAGAAGATAATCCGGAAGAGTTATTGCCCGGACTCGTCACGATCATGGAGACAGCTTCGCTTCATTCGATTAATATAGATGATCTACTTGAAAAATTCTCAGAAAAAATAAAGGATTTTGGAAATCTCGAAGATGCTACAAATAGAACTCACTATTTTAGATTCTTGTATCATCGGGCTATTTACTATGCTAAACATCAAAGGTATCAAGATTCTGTACAGCTTATTTTACTGTTTTTAACATCTTATAATATGATTAATGATGCGGACTTTAAAAAGTTTGTTGTACTATTTGAGGTTTATCGGCAGTATGCTTCAAATAAGCAAACAGAGCAGTATCAAAATCTTTGTAAGGAGCTGTTGAAGCATGAAGAAGGCGTTAGTATCTGTGATGGTGATATTCGCTCTCGTTAGTATTGTCCCTCTAAGTGGCTTTACCAGCAGCAACACAGGATCTTTTACAACTTTTTCACCAGAAAATCACGGTTGGAACTAAATGTGATTTTCTGTAATGAGAACCATCAGTGTTGGGGAAGTCCTCCTGACATTGATGGTTCTTTAATATTTGGGGTCATATGCGACCACTGACGCTTTTTCGCAATCGTTCCGTCCTCTCCGCTGCTTTCAGCAGATCTGCTATTTTAGAGGTGGTCTAAAACCAGAAATGCCTACATGGATAGAGTCGTCTATACTCTTAAACTTTTGAATACAAAAAGGCAAGCCTCTAAAATTCAGAGGCTTGCCTTTCTAAATCCATTAACTAATTTATATGCGGAAGTAGAATCTTAGGCTTCAGCTAGTCGTTTATAAATTCTCTGCTGGAACTACAGGAACTACTGGGACTGCTGACTCTCCATCTATTTCCGTTCCATCGACTTCTTTTTCATCTACCTCTGCTGCCTTTGCCTCATCCACCTCTGCTGCCTCTACTTCATCCGCTTCGTCACTGCTCTCTTCCTCTATTAAGGCTTTTGGCGTGTAGAGCTTGGGAATCGGCACATTCGCCCAATCCATATCGGACGCAAAGTAAAAGCTCGTATAGGACGGCTGGTTATACCCGGTATTTTGACGTGCCACATCCGTGCGATACTGCGGATCATGCATCAACGTGTACAATTTATGCGTCGTAGGTTCTGTGCTCAGATAGATACGGATTGCTGAGCTATCCGCTGTGCGGACGAGCATTTCCTCCCGCCAATCTCCGAAAATGTCGGCTACCAGCGATGGCGTTCCTTTCGTATAGTTGTTCGTTTTGGTTCCAGTGGCGGTCAACAATGTACCTCGTTTCCAATCCTCAATGGTTGGGGTTACATCAATTGCGCCGTTTACGATTTGTGTAGTCATATCAGCTGCCCATTTGATACTCATATTGGTGCCGGGCATCTTTGTATCCAGTTGTTTGCCCGCTGCGGTCCACAGGCCGATGGCCCACGTCTCCAGACCTCGCTGATCCGGGTCTATGTCACCGACCATTCCCCGACCTGTATCCTTGCCGGAATATGCGCCGTAAATGATTTCACCTGTTTTGGCATCCCGCAAAGAATAGCCATATGGAGCGTAAGTGCCACCTTCATGTACCATAAAGATTTCTTTGCCGGGGCGATCCGGGTCAATATCGGTTACATGCAGCGCATCGCCATGTCCCAATCTGGCGGTTTGACCCGGAGTTGCGCTTTCAGGAGGCATGACATCAAATGAGCTGTACAACAGGCTGCCATCATGGTCAATCGTGGCGGAACCGTATACGATTTCGTCCTTGCCGTCACTGTCCACATCCACCATGCTCAAAGAATGCGCTCCTTGTGTGGTCAAGGTGCCAAATTTCGGGTCCGTTCCATCACGCCCATGCGAACTATCGTTAAATGGATTGGTCATTGGTGCCCAGCCACTGTCTACCATCCAATGTTTTTGGAGATGGCGACCATCCCATGTGTAGGTAGCCAAGGTGGAACGCGTATAATAGCCGCGTGCAAATACAGCGTACGGCTTGCGCCCGTCCAGGTAAGCCACACCGGCCAGGAAGCGGTCTACACGGTTGGCGGGTTCAATCCGGGCCATAGCATAGTCACCCCACATGAGGCCATCGTCATGACGCTCCGGCTCATAGCGGATGGTATCCAGCTCAGCTCCCGTTTTCCCCTTGAAAATCGTCAAATACTCCGGTCCGTCTACAATAAAGCCCTCGAACTCTCTCAGCTTGTTTTTGTCGCTCCGTGAAGGTGCATATACATCCATAAAGTAGTCTGTCAGGCTTTCCGCATCCTTTCGGGATAACGGATAACTGTACTTCGGAGCGATGCCAAAGCATTCCTCCAGCGTAGCAGGCCATTGTCCCTTGACCACTTCTTCATGCTTCGTCCAGTTCATGAACATGTTCACCACATGCTCATAATAATCCGAGCGACTCAAACGGTAATCGTCCTCATGTGTAATCCCTGCTTTGCGATCCTCACGTGGCAGAGTAATATACTTTTCTTTTTTCGGCTTGCCCTTCTTATCAAATGAAATCGTTTTGGTCCCTGGAGCCGTTTTGAACATCAGCTCGGCTTTACCATCGCCGTCAAAATCGTACACCATTATCTGTGTATAATGTGCACCTGATCGAATATTCACGCCCAAGTCGATCCGATACAACAGCTTGCCTTCGGCCGTATACGCATCGACATACGTATTTCCGGTATACCCCTTCTGAGATACATCCTTGGAGTTCGACGGGTCCCATTTTACAAAAAATTCATATTGCCCGTCTCCGTCCACATCCCCCACACTCATATCGTTGGCCGAATAAGTATAGGATTCACCTGCGGGTGTTACACCATCGGCAGGCTTTTGGAGAGGAAGTTCATAGTAACCCTGCTGCCATGGCTTCACTTTAGCGCTACGATCCTTTTCCTTACCTTTTACGACTGAAGCTACTCTGTACACCGCATTTCCGGTTCCTTCCTTATCCACATAGTTGGTGCTGTCAGTCACCGTCGCGATCTTCTTACCGTCACGGTATACGTTAAAGTCCGCTCCTGTCAGCCCCGTTGGACCGTAACCGTTCACTTCTTGAGCCAATAACCGCCAGCTTAAAAATATCCCCTCCTGCGTCACCGCAGCTACCAATCCGCGATCCAGCTTTTCCAGCTGAATGCTGCCGCTACGGTTCTGTTCTACTGCAATTGCTGATTCCGCCTGCAGTGTGGGTTCGGATAAGTCTTCCGCAGCCACTCCTCCAGTCGTCCCCGTCATCGCCAGCATCGCTGCCAACGCGGCGGTCAAGCTTCCCTTTCGCCACACGCCTTTCCCTCGAGCCATTCAGGTCGTCCTCCTCAATTGTATTGTGATGACAAGCTAATACCTGAAATGATTGCGCTTACATAAATTAAATTTCCTTACTATTATAGTTTTGCCGTTCCCCCAAACGCGTTTAAATATCCGAGGATTTCTCTACACAAATCCGTGTTGTTTACTCATTCCAAATAAAACAGCCCTCACCAAGCCTGCATGAAAACGGCATGTTAAGGGCTGAATATATGTCTAATCTCGGCTTTTATACTCTAGTGATATCCAATAATTTGAGCTACAACCACGAATACTGCACCCAGTACGAACCAGGTGGCCAGTAACGGCCAAAGTAGGCAAAATCATATTCGCATAAACTCAAAAGGAAATATAAAAAACGGACAGTGGATTGTTCCCATTGTCCGTTTTCGTATGTTCGCGCTAGCTATGGATTAGGATTCGTCCTGGTTACTACAAGCTAGTGAGGGACAAATGAACTGAAATCGTCCCTGCTTGACTGATCCGCATGATAAAATACTACATCCCCGTCCTGTAAATGAAAGATATGCCCGTACGGGTCTTTTATCTCTCTGCGGTAACCCTCCAGTTGCCACTGGTTCAACAGCGGGCCATTTATATACTGTAAATGTGGATGCTCAGCGTCCCCCTGACGCAGTGACTCCACATTAAAGCGGACGACGATAAAGCCCGTTTTCTTGAATATATCTGTATGCTCGTTTAGCTCCTGACGGCGACTGACCTCGCGCAAATTCGTGCCTTTGGTGACTGCGTACACATCAGCAGGCAGGCTATATTCGCCATACCAGCGCTGAATCGACGCATTAGCGCGATCCACGTTGACCCCATTCGGCAGGTCTGTCTTCGGACCAATCAAGGTACGCACAGCCGCAGGCAGCACCAGCCAGTCGTAGCGTCCAACCCAGGTCCTGCTGCGTGCAATACGCTGGGCATACAGAGAAACATAGCGTTCCAGTGTCAACTGGCTTTGTTGTGCTTCACTCAGCTCATGCTTGTATTGGTAGGCTGCCGTGTCCTGCATTTCCTCCATCGGCACATTGCGCAGCCGTTCATTCAAAATAACATAGCGCTTTTCCCGGTCCTCCGCCGATCCCAAACGGATAAATTTTCGACTGCCGGAATGTGTATACAGATCTACCTCTTCCCGCTGTCGCCCATCTTTGCTCACCCAATAGAACGATGGCGTGATGCGAATACCATCCTTGGCGCTAAACATATTGCCTTTGGTCTTGAGGTCAAACTTGAAATGATAGCCTGTCTTGACCGCCACATTTGTATAACCTTCATATGGGTGACTGCCAGGGCGAACGGGCAAGGTGAATGGCTCCGGGTTCCCTCTAGGCAACCCGTCAATATTGCCAAGCCCCGTCCAATAGGACAGACCGCTATGCGTTGGACTTCCTTTTCGCTGCCGAAATACCCGCTCCCAATGGTAATCGGCAATATCCGTGATATGAAAATCGTACATCCGTCCGATGACCTCAATATTCACCACATCATTGGCAACATGATGGGCTATATCCATGTTGGCATGGCGCTGTTCGGTGAACCCGTCCGGTGCATTTTCGGCAATGGTACGGAACTCTACTGTATAGTTGCCTTCATCCACCCATACGGGCAAATAAAAGTCTGTGTCGAGCTGCAGCACCGGAATGTCGATCCAGGTACCTCGTGGATAAAATATTGTCTTTCCTTTGTCGTACACATCGAACGGAAATCTCACCTGCTTGGTTCGTACATATTTGGCATACTCCCGATCACCATAGCCAGGAATGTTCAAATGCGGACCTGCTGTCGAGATCGTCACCCGGAAAGGGCGCTCCAAAATAAGCGCGGATCGTCCCTTCGTAGGTTGGGTTTTCTGATTATGAGCAGCATCGTCCGACACACTAGACAGATTCACTACGGGAGTGTGGACAGTCACCGTATTAATTCCCTGTATCGGGAACGTTTTATCCGCACCTCCATTGATATTTCCCTTGAGAATAGCGTAAGTGATGTCACCGCTGCTGGGCGTATTGGACTTATTGATCTTGTGCTTTTCAATCATATGGCCCGGGCTGTACAGGGTATCCGACCCGATTTTTACGGGTTCAGGGATTTTGCCAGGAGTCGGCCCCTTTTCCTTGACACGCTGGTGATCCATGATCGTTTGACCGTTGAATTTCACAGTATCGTTTTCGACTTCTACGTCTGGTGTAGCCTTCTGGGCCACAGGCTCCAGTGATCTTTGTTCATTGGGCACCTTCGGCATACTCTTGCCGCCATAAATATAAAGTGAACCCCCATCGATGATGCCCGGAGAAGGAGCCGGATAGTATTTTCCGTTGGTCGCTGATTCTACAGACGGCGGCGTGTAATTCCGTGGTGGAATCGTAATACTACCTCCCGGCAGTGCATAGTTGCGTAGCTGCGCGTTCTTAATACCGTACACCTCAAGGTTGTCGATCACCCAGTAGGAGTACGGTTTCACAATTTCGTATTTGTAATACTCCACGACCTTCATGTGCCGGGTATCGTTGATATCTTCCCATTCCAGATCATACGTGCGCTTCAGCTTGACGTTGTAGGTGCACTCGCCTTTGAGCTGTTGGTAGGTGTATTGAAACAGGTAATTCCGGGCCAGCACGTTTCCGTACAGGCTTTCAGAAGTTGGAATACCCTTGGCTACATCAAAACGTGACGCGCCTCGCTGATCGGCTTTAATAACGGCAGATACTGTCGGGTCCAATTCGGCAGTTTCCAAGCGCAGACCTGGAACGGGGCGGGAGCAGACAACACCTTTCGTTGGCTGTTCATGATCTTGGCAATCTGAGGGAGCTCCCTCTTGGCTTTCTCCAGGCTTAGGACAGCCCCGAGCTTCTTTGTAATACAAGTAAGCGGTAAACTGTTTAAAAGAACCGTCATAGGTAAATCCGGGTACAATTCCCGGTAAAATATCTCCGCTTGGCGGTTTACCTGTCGTGCTTTTCTTATAACCCACATACTCATATTTCGGGTTGGTTGGCGGGGTAAAATCATACAGTTGATCAGCTTTTAGTTCATCTTCTATTGGTGTAAATACGTTGTTAAGAGATTTTCCATCAGTGGTAAAATGCTTGACGATTAGACCACTCTCTAGTTCGATTTTGAATAAAATGGGCTGATAGATACGCCAGGCTTCTACTTCCTTTGCGCAGGTGGGGCAACTCTCTTCTTTGATGTTTCGAGCCTGATCTACTGGATCAAGTTTCATGTTTACGGTGATTGGGATGATAGTAGTGTCTGAACCAATTCCTTGTTTTTGAAACGGACGGATATCTAAATCTTTTGTGCCCTTACTCATATGTCTTGCATATTCCTCATAATTGTCTGACCGAGATTTTATAAAATAATCACCATAATTCATATAATCGGCTATCGTATATAAGCGAGCGGTAACGTTCTTGATTTTACGGCCCGGAAACTGAAACTTGTAAGTGAAGGTTGCTTCACCCTGCATTCCTTTTCCAGGCTGCTTCTTTTGGGTTACCCATTCCCCGGCTGTGTTCTTCCACATGTCGAAATACATCATGCCGACAAAATAGCGATCATTTTTATCCGCATAATAAGACAAAGGTGTGATTTCCGTATCGGCTGCCGCCTTGTCAGCGGAGAAATAAAAAGGTGGGAGCTGCAACAATAGCAGTACTCCCACCAGCAATACGGCCAAAATGCGTTTGGTGTTGCTCATATGGTTAATTTCCTTTCCACGGATTAACCATCATCGGGATATAGTCCCTCGATGCGAGGTCAAAACCAATGTAGTCAATATCTTGCAACTTAAAAGATTTATAGTTTTTAGTGCCTAGGTAAAGCTCATCAGCAGATGAATAGATCGGATAATAAACCATTTTCGTACCATCCCCGTTGTCTTGCGTCATTTGTTCTAGTGCAGGACGAAGACGTGCGTCTTTATTCCTTGTCAGGTAAAAAATCCCCCCTGCAGTAGAATTCGTTTTCACTCTCATCTGTAGGTAGGATACACCCTTAGAGGTTGTATAAGGCTCAATTGAATAAATATCACGCAGCATCTTAACAGGCAAATCATATTGTTTAAAAATTATCACTTTATTGTATGGCTGACCAATAACATTTTTTAAAAGCCCAGGTGTTGTACTAATCGCCTTCTTATACGGCTCAATACTCACTGCCTGATGCCCTGTATCCTCCAGCGCAGCAATTTCCTTCTTCCCAATCCAGACCCAGCGGCTGACCTTATCCCACTCTACCGTTTGCCCCAGACCCTCACTTACCAACCGCAGCGGCACAAAAGTACGGTTTTGCTTCAAAATAATCTTTGTCTCATACGTTTTGGTCTGTCCATCCACGGTAGCGGTATTTTGACCCACTGTCATGTTAACGGCATGTGCATCATTTTTAATCGACACAGCCAATTGGCCGCCTGTTTTCTCCCAGCCTACCTTAGCCCCTAGCGCTTCAGATACAAAACGAATCGGAACCATCACATAATCGTTACTATCCTGAAAAGGTTTAGCATCTGGAAACTGTATTTTTTTCGCGTTTAACAAAACTTCAATGGGTTTGGTGCTGCTTGCTGCCTCCGTCGTTGGAATCGTACTTGTCGCCCCCCATAGCAACGTGACTGCGGTCAAACTCAACATCCATTTTTTCATACTCATCTCTCTATCCCCTTTGTCAGCTTAAACTTTAAACTATGTATAACATCTCTAATCTCATAAACTTATCGCATCCCCACTTTCGGAAAATACTGGATACAACTTATATATTATAGGGTTTCCCTATTACAAAATCTATAAGAAAAGCTTCTAATACACAGCATTCCAAACAAATAGACTCTATTGAGCACCCCCTCCCCCCTAAATCATAGAACTGACTCTTTAAAAAGTTTTATATTTCCGCAAAATCTCAACAAAAAAGGGCTGCCTCTCCCCTATGAAGGAAGAAACAGCCCGTGTGCTTCACGCGCAACAAAACTATGAATATATCAGTTCATACCACCATATGGATTATTCCAGCATCATCCAATATTTCTTACATCATAAATCATACCGGACTAAAAATCAAACGTTACTTTTCTCTCACGAAACATTTCAAAGATCATTCATGTATACCTGAACTTCCAGCTTGATAGAGTTGCTCATACACGTCCTTGTTGACCATCCTCAGCCCAAACAATCTGCGAATACGCTGTCCCGGCTTGGCCTTGAAGGTCACCGTCGCTTGATCCTTCCCCTCCAGATATGCAGCCGGAATAGCGGCATTAACGTTGTAAAACTTATCGGCCTCATCAAAACCTTCACTAAAATGCTCAAGCAGATGACCGTTAATCAAAATATCAAAACCGCAGTTAGGCATTTCCAGCGTAGCTGTGTAGGTAATGACCAACAGCATCAGAGCAGATGGATCTGTATTTAAATCAAAAGAAAACCAGCCATCAATTCCCGCATTCCGGTAAGGTCGGTTATTCACATATCCGGTGCGAGTCGAAGCATCTCCCTGGAAGTTATGATCCCGCTCTGGCTGCATTTCTCCGGGTTGAGCAAAATCAATCGTGCACTGATCCAGAATCGCCAGCTTTTCACGTGCCGCTGTGTATTCCTGTTCCGCCTCCTGCCAAGCTTCCTTCGTAAAAATGTCCCAGTATACGGAATACGTATGGTCATGCATTTTATACAGAGGAGACAATTCCACATCCCGGGGATGCCCTGCATTCAAGGTACGAAACGTATTCGTCTTGCCTTCCACGGGCTGTATCCAGGCATCTAGCTCCTCCGTTAGAGGAATGAATACGGGTGTGTACAGGAAATCCTTGGCTTTAGGATCTTCTAAGGGTCCCAAGTCGCCTGCCAGCACCAGCGGTCCATACATGACAGCCGCCCGACCCGGGTTATCCGGCATCTGCTCCAGCCTCAGCGACATCGGAATCGTCACCTCTACAACATCACCGTCAACCCACGTTCTGGCGATAGAGATGAAGCTGCCCGGTTCCGATACGACCGATTGTTCCTTGCCATTTACACGAATGGTAATTCCTTGTTCAGCCCAATATGGATAGCGGATGAGTAGCGTAAATGGAGCTGGTTGATCGCATTGAATCTCCAGCGTCGTATGATCCGTATCTGGGTAGGAAGTGTTTTGTTTTAGCGTAACGCCTCTGTCCTTCCATTCTAGCGTGGAGGCAATGAACTGATTGACATACAGCTTATCGTGATCGTGAAAATAAATGCCGCTGCCGTAGCTCGCATGGTTTTCCATCCCTGTGCCGACACAGCACGTAAAATCATCAAATTTGCTTTCAAAATGCTTGTGTCCGCCCATCGCCAGCGACAGAAAATACGTTACGCCCCCGTGAACCGGGTCCTGCGAAGCCAAAATATGATTGAATAGACCTCGCTCATAAAAGTCCGCTTCCTTGGCGGAAGCATTCCATTGAAACAGATGATTGGTCAGCTTAAGCATGTTATAGGTATTGCACGTCTCCGTCGTATGAGGCCCGATGCGATCATTCAAGCCATCTGGCGCTCCAAAATATTCTCCAAAGCTATTCCCGCCAATGACATACGAATGATGATCCACCACCCGCTCCCAAAAAAACTCCACCGTTGCCCGGCGTTTCGTATCATTCGTGAGCTCATATTCCTTGGCAAGCCCGATCAGCTTCGGAATTTGTGTATTGGCGTGAATGCCCTGCAAGCAGTCCTCCTGCGAGCTAAGCGGGTCCAGCACCTGCTTGTGCCAGAAGCACTCAGCCAGCCGCAAGTAGCGCTCTTCCCCGGTATCCGCATACAAATCGGCCAATACCTCATTCATGCCTCCATATTCGCAAAACATCATCTGCTGCATCTGCTCATCGCTCATCGGCTTCAAAATTCCTTCGAGCCAGTCCGCCAGCTTGCGTTCTACACCTAATGCCTTATCACAGCCTGTCAAATGATACGCATCACGCAGGCCAGCGAATAACTTGTGTAGTGTATACAAGGGGGCCCATGCACCGTTCAGGTCAAAACCCTTCGAGCGAATATTTCCAGCAGACACCTCTTCAAAAAGTTCCTTTCCCCCTGGAATACCGGATACATATCCGTCACCATGCGCCGCCTGACAAACGTCTAGTTCATCCGTAATGTAATGTGCGATTTCCTTAAAACGCTCATCGTCTGTTGAAGCATACATCATGGAGCAAGCGGACAAATAATGTCCCAGTGTATGACCGGAAATAGTCATCGCTTCCCAGCCTTCATATTGAGGCGCTTTGGGCGCAAGTCCGGCATATTCCCGAAAACGCGCCAGCAGGCGGTCTGGTTGAAGTTCCAACAGATAAGATCGGTTCAGCTCCATCGCTTGTTTGAAGGGACCTTCAGCCAATACCAACTCGTTCAGTGCGAACGGCCTTGCTTTCATATGGGCTTTTGCTTTAAGAGTCACTTTCCGTTCCTCCTTTAAGGCGAATTTGGGATAAAAAAACGCATATCAAACACAACGAGCCGTTACGCGCCGCTGCCAGAGGTTTGCCCCCACTGCTGGTACAGCTGCGTTCTCGCCTCTGTAATGCCGGGATGAAACTGAATCAGCGCATGCTTCCGTGCAAAATGGACCTCACGGATCGCCTCCTGCACCCGCTGTTCTCCGCCTGTTCCGCCGAGTCCAGCGGCATGGAGCATAGAAGCGGCGGCTAATCGACCTTGGGCCATCGCGACCAGCCCGCTTTCGATGCCGGTAATATTGCCGGCAACATACAACCCTTTGAGCGGGGTTTCCATTCGCTCACCATGTAGTGGAACATGCCCGCCTAGCTCAGGGCTGTACACGAATTTGCACCCGGCTACCGCCGCCAGCTCAGCGAGCGGGTACAAGCCGCCGCTCAGCGCCACGAAGTCGGCGGGTTCGACGCGCTCGCTGCCGGGAATAGGCGAGCCGTCCGGTTTAACGTGGACCAGGGTCACGGATTCGACCCGGTCCTGTCCGTTGACGGACAGCACCGCCGTCCGCAACCGGATCGGGATATCCCACAGACGGAAGCCTCTGTGGGGATAGCAGCACGCGATGAGTTTCTCCATCCGCATCGCAGCTGCCAGCTTGCCGCCGGCGCGCATCCAGGCGGCCGGGGCCAGCCCCGACAGCTGAAGCAGTAGCTTGGCGGAGGCTGTCGGATCTGCCGCCGCACCAGCCAGCGGATTAGCACACGGCAGTGTAATCGCCGCCACCTTCACTCCGGCGACGGACAGCTCGCGGGCAATCGCCATCGACAATACGTTCATGCCTACTATGATGCCGCGTTCTCCCGGCTTGACGTAATGAACATTGGTCATCACCTGCGCAGCCCCGATGGACATTACGCCGGGCAATGTCCAACCATCCAGCGGAACGGGAATTTCGGCAGCTCCAGTCGCCAGCAATACGTAATCCGCAGTGAACAATCCACAGGAAGTGGAAATTTCCCACGTCGTTGTATATTCCATACCATGTACGGAAACGCCGCAGCGAATGTCTACCCTAAGTTCCCTGCAACGGGTAATCAACTCATCCGAAACGTGTTTTCCAACCCACCAGCCTTGACTGCCTTCCTCATGATATTGCCCGGGCATACGTCCACCCGGCTCTGTAAACTCATCCAGTACCGTGACTGGCAATCCTTGCTCAGCAGCCGATACCGCTGCGGACAATCCGGCGGGACCCGCCCCAATGACGATGAGATGCGCCATTTCATTCATGTCACAATTCTCCCTGTGATTTCATTCGAAAGCTGCCGTCCGGTTTCCACCACCATACCTTCCTCCAGCTTGGTCAGGCAGGAACGGACGGTACCGAACGGATGAACCGTCAGGCGGCATTCGTTACAATGCCCAATGGCACAGTATACACCTCTGCCCGTACCGGATTCCTCATGCCTTCTCAGCAAACGGACGCCGCTGGCCAGCAGTGCTGCTGCCAATGGCTCTCCAGCCAATCCCTGCATGGGACGACCGTCAAAAATAAAAGATACCTGCCGCCGCTCCGGCTTTGGTCCCAAAATAGGATGATTTACAATACGCATATGGCTCATAAAGAATCTCCCTCTGCCAGCTGCCCAAACGTTACGGGACGCACCGGAGGCCTTTGGGATAACAGCTCCGCCTCCCGGCGGGCGGCAGGAACCTGATTGTAAAACCATGACTCCACCATTTGTCGGCATACCCTACCCTGACATGCCCCCATCGTCACTCGTGTAGTCATTTTAAGCTGGCGCACGGTGTCCGCGCCCATGCGGCAGGCCTGCTCCATCTGTGCGATACTCACTTCTTCGCAGCGACATACGAGCAAATGACCTGATGCACTCCCAATCGTCTCACTTCGTCCCGTCGCCCGTTTACTCATAGCTAATTGCGCAGGTTTTAATCGCTGAATAAAAGTCCAGCGCCGCCTGGCCCTGCTCCCGAGTATGTGAGCTGGATTGCTTCAGACCGCCGAACGGAGCCTGGTATTCAACACCAGCCGTCTCCTGATTAACCCGGACCATACCAGCGTTCGCCTCATTCAGAAAGCGATGAGCCAGCCGCAAATCGCGGGTGAATAGAGAGGCGCTTAGCCCGTAAATAGAATCATTGCACAATCGAATCGCATCCTCGAAGTCGACTGCCTGCACCACACCCAGCATGGGTCCAAAAATCTCCTCCTGAATCAATGGATGGGACGAATCAAGTCCAGTCACCACCAGTGGGCGCACATAATACCCGTTCTCCGTCCCGGCGGTGGCTCCGCCTTCAGCCAAAATGTCGGCTTCCCGGCGGGCGAGTGATACATAGGACATGACCTTCTCATACTGACCTGCGGATGCCACAGGTCCAAGATACGCACTGGGGTCAAGCGCCGGAGCGATCTGAATTTTTTCCACTGCTTGGCGTAAGGCTTCCGTGAACGTCTCATAGACAGACTGTTCCACAATCACCCGACTGGTGGCCGTGCATTTTTGCCCGGCTGAACGGAAAGCTCCGCTGGCAATCATCGCCACCGCCTGTGCTACATCCGCGTCCTTCAGCACCACAGCGGCATTTTTACCGCCCATTTCGGTCTGGTACTTGATATTACGGCGTGCACATCGTCCCGCAATGCCCAAACCTGTAGCAGTAGAACCCGTGAAGCTGACCGCATCCAGTACCGGATGCTCCAGTAAGGCATCGCCGATGCGGTTACCTTGCCCAATGACTAAGTTCAGTACGCCGGGCGGAAGCTGCACCGCCTCGAATAGCTCGGCGACCCGTACTGCAGTTAATGAAGCATGTTCGGCAGGCTTCCAGATGACCGTGTTTCCGCACAAGAGTGCAGGGGCGATTTTCCATAGCGGAATAGCTACCGGAAAATTCCACGGCGTAATGACAGCCGTTACCCCCAGCGGAATACGCTTCGTGTATTGGAGCACTCCCGGCTCATTCGAAGGGATAACTGTGCCGATAGAACGTACGCCCTCTGCCGCATAGTACCGGAGCAGATGGACACCTCGCATGACCTCTCCGCGCATCTCGGTAATCGGCTTGCCCATCTCTCGGCTAGCCAGTTCAGCCAATTCAGGTAATGCTGCCTCTAGTAACCCGGCTGCTTTGAACAGATAAGCTCCCCGCGCTGCGGGACTTAAAGCGGCCCAGCCCACCTGAGCCAACCGTGCCGCATCCCCGGCCTGTGTAATATCGCCCGTCTCTGAAAAATGGACGACTCCCACCTCCTCCTTCAAGGCCGAAGGATTGTGAACCACCATTTCCTCGCCGGAAGGGCTCAGCCACTCACCGCCGATCCAATTTCGGCTCTCCATCGTCTTCACCTCCATTCAGGATGATACTTCGCTTGGACGAACCGCCACCTCAAATGCTTCGCGAATGCGGTCATAATCCGACTGCGGCAGCGCAAGTCTGGGCGGACGTGTCGGGCCGACTGGAAATCCAGCCAGCTCCATCATATATTTGATGGACTGTACCAATTGTGGGCTGGCATCATAGTGGAACAGCGGCAGCAGCCTGCGATACAACGCGGACGCTTCCGCCATATTTCCCGCCTGCGCAAGCCGGAACAGCTTCACCCCTTCCTTGGGCAATGCATTCGGTACTCCCGAAATCCAGCCTGTCGCGCCGAACAATGCCCCCTCCATCGCCAGATTATCCACTCCAACCATGACCTCCAGCTCTGTCTGGTTCAAAATTGCGTGAATACGCCGTACATCACCGGAAAATTCCTTGACTGCTACGATATTTTCAATTCGCGACAAGTCCGCAAGAATATCTGGAGTCAAGTCAACCTTGTAATCATGGGGGTTGTTATACGCAATGATCGGCAGGCCCACCTCCGATAATGCTTCATAATGGGCCGTTACCTCGTGAGGCAGTGGATTGTAATTAATGGGCGGCAGTGCCATGACACCCGCAGCCCCTGCATCCTTCGCATGCTGAATCCAATGCACCGCCTGTTTGGTGGACGGAGCTGCCGAGCCGACAACAACCGGGACACGCCCTGCCGCAGCGTCAATTACAGTATGCACAACCTGCGACCGTTCCTCCGGGGACAAAGCCGCATATTCTCCCAGCGATCCCGTAGGAACCAGTCCGCTAATGCCGCTTGCAATCAGATGCTCGCACAGCTCGGTCAGACGCTTATGGTCTACCTCCAGCTCTGCCGTGAACGGTGTAACCAAGGCCACATATACACCTTCAAAACGTGCCATATGCTCACCAACCCTTTCCCATCTTTATTTTCATATTCAGCATTCGGGAATGATGTAAAATGCTCACATCAGCAAAAAACCTTCTTTAAGCGGGTCCTCGGGGTCCAACACAAATTGATGATGTCCCGTCACCCAAGCCGAACCTGTAATTTGTGGAATGACTGCCGGATAAGGACCTATCTGCGTCTCGCCCACGATTTCAGCCCGAAACATGGAGCCTGTGATGCTTTCATGTACAAACGGCTCATGTAAGCCCAGTTTTCCCTTGGCGTGCAGCACCGCTACCTTGGCCGAAGTTCCTGTGCCACAAGGAGAACGATCGATCCCTCCCGGTGGGATGACGACGACGTTGCGGCAATCGGCCTGCGGAGCCACAGGCTCCCCGTAAAATTCAATATGTGTCAATCCTTGAATAACCGGATTCTCAGGATGTACTACCTCAACAACAGCATTTACTGCCTCCCGAATCTGTACCGCTGTTCGTACAATTTCGGCCCCATTGCTCTGCTCCAGTACAAGCCCAATGGAAGCCGCCTCTACAATGCCGTAAAAGTTGCCTCCATACGCAATATCCAGCGTGACTTGCCCGATACCCTCTACCTGGACCTTCACCTCACGGCGATACACAAAAGAAGGGATGTTTGTGAACGTTACTTGTCGCACCTTGCCCGCATCCACCTCCAGCCGCACTTGAACCGGGCCTGCCGGAGTGTCCAGCAATATCGATTTTTTATCCTCAGCAATCAGCCCGCCTTCCATCAGCGCTGTACATACTCCAATCGTATCGTGACCGCACATCGGTAAATAGCCGCCAGTCTCTATAAAGACCACCCCCATATCTGCACCTGGATGACAAGGTTCTGTTAAAATGCAGCCAGACATCACCTTATGCCCTCGCGGCTCGAACATCAGCAGACGGCGAAAATCATCATGATGTGCTGCCATATAAGTCATTTTTTCCAGCATCGTGTGACCTACCAGCTTAGGCGCGCCGTGAATGACCGTCCGCGTCGGATTGCCTCCCGTATGGGTATCAATGGTAGTAATTCTGCTCGGTACACTCATCCGGTTACCTCCCCGTGAACCTCGTGGCTGGTAAAAGCCTCACCAAATCGGTCATATCGCAACGGCTCAACCGGAATGCAAGTGGATTCACTCCGTACCATTTCGGTCACCAGCTTACCCGTCACTGCCGCAAGACTAATGCCATCCCCCTCATGACCAGAAGCGATATACAGCCCCGGTACTTCGTCCACTGCCGATACAACCGGCAAATGATCAGGTGTCCATGGACGCAAGCCGGTATACGCCCGCATCAGCGGTATATTGGCTAAAGCAGGAAAAAAACGAATGGCTCTGCGGGCGATTAAGCGAATCACTTGCTGATCGACACCTGTGTCCATACCGACAAACTGACGGCTGCTGCCGATCAGAATATTTTGGGATGCGGTTGGCTCGAACACCAGCGCTACACCGTATTTTTCATAAAGCTCATCCACACTCCGCTGACCGCCAAACTTGCTCATCAGATAGCCGAACTCCATTACCTTGCGGTTCCCAATGGAAGGCATTCGGGCAGACACCAGTATATGTCCTTTGCGCGGCATGATCGGAAGGTCCAAACCGAGTGAATGACCGATGCTGCGTGTCCACACACCTGCCGCCAATACCACTGCACCTGCATGGATAACACCATTGGGCGTCTCTACCCCGCGGACGTTTCCCCCTTCGTCCTTAAGGACAGATTGTATCGGTGTGCGGGGCAGTAGCCTCGCTCCCATCCGACGCGCGGCCCCGGCCAGTGCATACGTCATCAACACCGGATTCACAGTGGAATCTGTCGCACACTCCAGTCCGCCCGGCAAATCTTTCGCTAAATGCGGCCATTCCTCTCGCAAATCCTGCTGATCCAGCATGCGAAACTGGAGTCCTTCCTGCTGCTGACGGGTTACCCATTGCTCAGCCGCCTGCATCTCCCGATCGTTTTCACAGACCAGAATACTGCCAGGCGCACGATACTCGAACTCATCTTCCAGTTCCCTAGCCAGCTCTGCCACCAGCTCCTGCGATACCAACGACATTCGACTGTCAAACCCGGGCTCTTTATCGATTGCCAATATATTTCCATCACAACGGGACGAAGTGCCTCCAGCAATCTCCCCTCGCTCAGCCAGCACGACCTTCATGCCGGAATTAGCCGCATAATAAGCGATGGCTGTACCGATGATTCCACCGCCTACAATGACCAGATCCGCGGCATCCTGTTTCATTCGCTTCCCCTCCCTTCGACCGTTTTAATCTGTTTGTGAGGTATTCTTTACAGCTTAAGCGTAAAGCTTTGTGTCACAGGCTTGCTCAGCTCATCATAATCCCGCAGCTGTACGGTAAACGTATACGTCTTGTTGCCTGCTCCGCTGTCTGCTGTTCCGCTAATCGTTCCTGTAAAGCGGTCCAGTGTGAAGCCTGCGGGCAGTTGACCGCCTGTCACCGTCCAATCGTAAAACGGTACGCCTCCCTTGGCCTCCAGCTTGGCCGTGTACGTTTTGCCTTTGACGGGTGCAGGCAATTCCTTTGTCATGATTTCTGGCGCGAGGAAAGGAGTCAGGTCCCTACGCAGCGGCCAGCCTGCCTTTTCTGCTACCAGCAGCGAAAGCTTCGTGTTCATCCAGCGCCGAGTCGGGAACAGATGGCGCCAGCCTCCATTTTGACCGCTCAATCTGTCGACTTCTGCAAGCTCTCCAGAGAAATGATAGCTGTCGTCCAGCGCGGCTGGTCTGTGCTGATAAGCCATAATATCCGGGTCATTGCCCGCCACTTCCTTCAGCGCTTTGACACCCGGGAATATGTCGCTGAATACAATCGCATGACCGAATTCATGCATGATCAGCCCATGCACATCCGTCACTTTGGACAGATCGGATTGATACCATTCTTCATCGTCCACGGATGTGAATGGAATCGCATCATCATAGAAATCCAGAATCAAACTATAGGAACGGTTCAGATTCCCCGGGACGGTCACACCGTTACGTGTATGATAATTGCCGTTCGTGGCTGGAAAGCCCGTAGAATAAGGCCCGTTCAGCCCTCTCATGAATACCCACATGCCTTTATAGGGTTTGTCATTCGTCACCTGTATTTCATTTTGCCAATCGTCCCCTGGCAGATGGTTTACCTCCGCGTTGGCAGGAACCTCATCGAACGGCGCCAGATCAAAGAAATAGAACCAGTCCTTTACCGCCAGCTCTGCGGCCTTTTTGGTATCATCATCATTGAAATAAGGCCTGATCGTATCGAATCTGTAGTCAAAATGGAGGGGGACGGTGGGCTCTTTATTATCGTCCTGATCCAGCACGCGAATCGGAATGGACTGAGTAGTCGTGTGACCATCATTTCCGGCAACGGACATAGACAGCGTATAGTTCTCTATTTCACCGTTTCCTCCAATCCGGTCAGGATGGATGGCTAGCCGAAAATCTTTTTCCTCCTGTGCATTGGCAAAAGTCAGCGTTTTGCTTGCACCTTGCGCCGACAACGTACTTGGCAGATCCATCATCAGCCGGGACGTGCCCTGCGCATTTAACGTAACCGTTAACGGAAAAGCAGCATCCGCTGGCGGCATCACTTTTAGCTTCACATACGGGTTGGCCAGATACCCTTGCCAATCAACCAGATCTATACCATAATCGTTCACCGTCCGACTAAAGATGTCGATGACTTTTACATCCGACTCCGCTTCGGCATAAGCCGTCTGTTGCCCAGGAATAGCTGGTGTCAAAGCCACTATGAGAGAAGCTGCCAGCGCAGTCATCCATATTTTGGTGCATCTTTTATACGTGTTCATTCAATCCCTCCATCTCGTTTTTGGATGACTTACAAACTATGGATAGTTACCTATAGCGCCACTGCGTTTTATAACAAAAGCAGCTCCTTGGGTGAGGAGGTCAGAACCTTGACACCGTCATCTGTGATCAGCACATCGTCCTCAATCCGAACCCCGCCGAAGCCTGGAATATAAATGCCCGGTTCCACAGTAAGGACATGACCTGGTACGAGCACCGACTTACTTTCGCGGGACAGACGTACCTGCTCGTGAATTTCCAGACCAAAGCCGTGGCCCAGACCGTGACCAAACTGCTCCCCATAGCCGTAAGAGGCAATCACATCCCGCCCCAGACTGTCTCCCTCCCGACCGCTTAAGCCGGGACGAAGCCCTGCAATCGTCTTCATATTTGCCTCCAGCACAATGGAATACAATTTCTCATGTTGTTCCGAGGGCTGGCCTACGAATACGGTACGCGTGATATCGGATAGATAACCACGCACATTTGCGCCAAAATCCATTGTGACGAACTCGTTCTGACCAATTTCCTTGTCACTGGCCAGTCCGTGCGGCAGCGCCGAACGCTCGCCTGAAGCGACAATGAACGCAAAACCGCCTGATTCCGCGCCTGCGAGCCGAAGCTGATATTCCAGTTCCGCCGCAATCCGTCGCTCTGTAACCCCAGGCTGAATATAATTCAGCACTTCCGTGAAGGCAGCATCGGTAATACGCGCAGCTTCGCTAATGGTGCGAATCTCTTCTTCGTCCTTCACATCGCGCAGCCGTTCAATGACATCCTCCGTTTGCACGTACTCCAACGAGCCCAGCGCGGCTTGAAGCTGTCCCGACTGTTGAAGTGAGACATGTCGGCTCTCCAAACCCAGTCTGTGGACACCCAATTTACTTGTGAGATCAGCCACGGGTTGGAAGATTTGCGCCTCATGCCGAATCACTGAATATTCCACTGCCTGATCTGTTGCCTGCATCATATAGCGGAAATCCGTCACTAAAAAAGCCTCTTCCTGCGTAACAAGCGCAATTCCAGCGGAGCCTGTAAACCCGGTCATATATCTTCGATTAGGCCCATGTGTAATAAGCAGTGCATCTATCCCTAGAGCCGGGAATTCCGAGCGTAACCGGGCCAGTCTGCCAGGAACACCCTGTAACGGTTTTGTCTTTTGACTCTCTTCCTCTTTCACTCGTACGCCTCCTTATTCCACATCTCTTTTCAGGGCATATACCTTAGAACACACTCTCCACTTGCTTTTGAACACAATTTATGCTCTTCTCGCTGCCGCTTTCCCGTAAGTCCTGCGCCCACTCCTTCGTCTCTTTTTCCAGCACACCAGCGCGTCTGAGCTTCCTTTTAGCCTTTAATCCCTGTCAATGTGATGCCTTCGATAAAATAGCGTTGTCCGATAAAAAATATCAGGACGATGGGAGCCAAAATCGTGCTGGAAGCCGCCATCAGGTAAGGCCAGTTGGTATTGTTCAATCCCCGAAAAGTCGCTAGCCCCAGCGCTAGCGTAAAATGCTTTTCGTCACTTAAGTAAATAATCGGGCCCAAAAAATCATTCCACACATCAATAAATGTAAATATTCCGATCACGATCAATGCAGGCGAAGATAAAGGAATAATGACGCGCCATAGAACAGTCAGAGGCGTACCTCCGTCCATATAAGCCGCTTCGTCCAAATCGCGTGGAATCGTCAGCATGAATTGTCGCATCAAGAAGATGTTAAACGCCCCTCCACCAAACCATGCAGGAACAATCAGCGGCAGAAATGTATTCAGCCCGCCCAACTCACGCCACATCACGAAAGTGGGAATCAGTGTCACCGCGTAAGGCAGCATCATCGACCCGATCAGCAGGGAAAAAATCAGATTGCGTCCAGGCCAGCGCAGACGGGCAAAGGTAAATGCCGATACAATTGAGGTCAACATCACTCCTGCCAGCACACATACCTCAATCATGAACGTATTCATAAAATACCTGCCGAACGGTACCGAAGTCAGCGCTTCCGGGTAATTGCTCCATTGAAAAGGAGAGGGTATCCACTCTGGCGGGAACACGAAAATTTGGGATGTCCCCATCAGGGAGCTGCGAATGAGCCATACGAATGGCAACAGCATTAAAACACTACCTATAATTAAAACGACATACAGTACAACACGGCTGATTGGGAATGGTTTGGAACGGGTGGCGGTAGCAGGACTTCGGGAGCGTTCAGGCTGTGGCAACGGATGTTGTGGTGTTTCTGAAGGATTGACAGAAGAAGTGACCTGATTCATGAACGTTCCCCTCCTTCATAGTGAACCCACTTTTTGGATGTGGAGAAAATCAGAACCGTTAGCACCATGATGACGAAAAATAAGATCCAGGCCAGCGCTGAGGCGTAGCCGATTTTAGTCTCCGTAAAGGCTGTACGCCACAAGTAGAACACATAGAACAGGGTTGAATTGTTAGGTCCCCCGTTGGTCATAACATACGCCTGATTGAAGGCCTGAAAGGTGCTGATTAAAGACATGACCAGATTGAAAAAGATGGTTGGTGTCATCGAAGGAATGGTAATGTGAAAAAATTTATGCCACCTATTGCCGCCGTCTACCTCAGCTGCTTCATACAGATGGGTGGGAACCGACTGAAGTCCCGCCAAAAAGATAATGACCGTGTTCCCGATCCCCCAGGTGCTCATCATAATCAGCGAGGGTATTGCAGTGCTCTCGTCATAAATCCATTTGCTCCCTGGCAGTCCAACGCCCTCCAGCAGCGAATTTAACAGACCAAAATCCGGGTTGAACATCCATAGCCACAGCATCGTGTTGGCAATACTCGGCACAATGGTAGGTAAATAATAAATCGTACGGAACACCGACAAACCCTTCACCTTTTGATTTAATAACAGCGCAATGATAAAAGCTGCCGCCAAGCCTAGAGGTACGCTGCCCAGTGCATAATACGTAGTCACGAACATGGATTGGGAAAAGGTAGCATCCTCGGTCAAAATGGTTCGATAATTGTCCAATCCGATAAAGGTCATCTGTCCACCAATCGTCCAATCGGTTAAGCTGAATACGAACGAGGCTGCGATCGGTCCAATTGTAAATATCATTAATCCGAGAATGGCAGGAAGCGCGAATAGCAGACCCCAGTTTCGCTCCATGCGCATCATTCCTGATTTTGGTCGCTTCATGGGCTGTTCTCCTTTCGCAGCTGTCCCGCCGCATTATTCATCCGGGTATACCCCTTGAAGCAATGGCTGAATGATAGGCTCCAGTTCATCCAGCGCCTGCTGCGGAGTCTTCTTGTTCGTCCAGATCAGATCCAGCCCTGGGGTCAGCTTGGAACCAATATCAGGCCAGTTGCGAAGAGTCGAAGTGGACGGCTTGATCGCATAATCTCTGGCATACTCAATGCCAGCCTTTTGAAATTCCGGTGGATGTGCGGCATTATTGGTCCATGACTGGATGGCCTGCTCATCGGTATAATATTTTTCCTCGATAGGCATCCACAGACCGGACTTGAACAGATCCACCTTTTCGGGATTGTTATGGTACAAGTAAAATTCGAGCGCTTCCTTCGGGTGCTTGGTGCTCTGGAAAATGACCGTGGCTCCCGCAACGATCATCGTTTTGGGCTCTTTTAGCTTCGGCAGAACGCCGATACTCCATTGCAGTTGCTTGTTGTTCGAAAAATCGAGCAGGGACCATGTCCCGTCCACCACCATGGCGACCTTTCTTGTCTGAAGCCGAATCGTATTGGACGGCATGTCCTGCTGCTGGATCAAATCAGGAGAAACATACTCCTTGAAAACCAGATCCTGCAGCTTCTGAAAAACCTCCACCGACTCAGGACTGTTCAGGGTGTACTTCTTGCCTGTTTTGTCAGTCAAACCTCCACCGTTGCTCGCTAAAAGCGGCCCCCAGGAGCTGCGGTCATTGCCGAAGGCAAAGCCGTATTGCACAATATTTTTCGGATCAAATCCACTGTCTCCCGGATGCTTGCCGTTCTGATCCTTGGTCAGCTTTTTGGCAATTTCCAGAAATTCATCCCATGCCCACGCTTTTTGAGGATCAGCCGGAGGGACGGGTACCCCTGCTTCTGTAAACAACTCCTTGTTGTAAAATAACTGCATCACTTCCAATGCGGTGTAATTTCCGATAGACTTGCCGGGTTCGCTGTAGAGATAGGAGGATTTGAGCTTGTTTTTTAATTCGGGATATTCGTCATAATAAGAGGATAAATCCAGGAGTCTGCCTTCACTTGCCCATTTCATCGTGAGGGAATCGCCCAGGTAGGCGATATCAGGAAGCTGATTGGCAGCCATTAACGTGTTAATTTTCGTCGTGTAGTCACCAGGGACATGCTCGCCCTTCACCCGGATGTTCGGATGCGATGCATTAAAGCTTTGAATCATTTTTTCCACCGCCTGCTTCTCGTCATTGCTTCCCCAGTACATGAACTTGAGTTCAACCGCATTGGGATTAGCCGGTTCACCAGCGTTACCACCGCAAGCCGTCAGCCCTGTCAACATCGCCGTCATCACGAGAGCCATCCATGTCCGTAACCTTCGTTTCAGCAAATCAACCGGCCCCTTCCTGAACTGGTTTCTCCTTACAAGCCTATTATGCGCCGAGAGCCCAGAGCCGACCACCCAACGACTCCAGACTCTCTTTGTTTTGGTATGATTTTTTTAACAGCGCGTTTACAAAAATGTTTTACGAAACTCCGTCGGGGTCAGTCCGGTATACTTTTTAAAGGCAATACTAAAATAGTTCGTATCTGTGAATCCCACTACCTCCGCTACCTCCGCCACCTTGCGATTCGGGTCCAGCAGCAGTTCTCGGGCTCGCTCAAAGCGAACACGCGTCTGGTAGTCTGCGAAGCTTTCACCTGTAACCTGCTTGAAACGGGCACTCAAATACTTGGGGCTCATATTCATGTACTCTGCCAGACGGTTCAGCCCGCCATCCTCCTGAAGATGCTCCCGAATCCATTCCTTGGCCCGTTGGAATTTGCGTGGAATGACCTTCTCGCGTGATTCTCGGACATGGCGGCCCACTCGGACAAAATAGCGCGATACATAATCAATCATCTCGGGCCCATGCCGCAATCGGGACAGCTCCAACAACGGGTCCTGTTCCTGCATGGACGTTTGTCCTACAGATGCATCACTCTGGACGATGCGCATGACGAACAAAACGAGCTGAGTGACAATCATTTTCACCTGCTTGACAGGCAAGCCCGCCAATTGTCCTGACCATTCCTGTAAAATCGCATGTACGGCAGCATCATTGCCCGCTCGAATTTCCGTAATCATCAGCAGTTCCTTCTCCAGTAATTGATTGCTGTTCAGCTCGGCCGCCTGAATGCTCTCATAGGGAATGATCTGGCTATAGCCCACCCACCCCCGATGCTCCGCCGCTTGCACAGCTTCCTCATACGCTTCGGGAAGTTGCTCCATCCGTTGTACGGGACGGCTAATCCCGATGGACAGGCCCTGGCTCAATCGTTCCTGCACGGCCTGACGAATCTGCTGTGCCATCCGCTCCGCCGCCCTGCAAGATGCCGTCGCCAGCAGCACAACACGCCGATCGCGGGAAACCGCCGCACTATGCGCCTTCGCCCCGGCTGCTGCCGCAGCCTCCCCCGCCAGTCCGGCGAATACATGGCTGCTTTTATGCATGGAACCGTGTGGCTTGCTAGTGACGGTTGCCTCCTGCTGCGACGACTCCTCCAGCTCGCAGCACAGTACGGTATAAGGCGGTCCACTCGTCTCGCCGAAAAATCCCAGCCCGTCCATCTCTCGAATGACCTCGGCTGCAGGACGCCGCTGCTGGAGCAAATCCAGCAGTAGATGCTCCCTGTACAATGGCTCCAATGAACGATGGCGGTGAATGGCTTCCTCCTCGCTTCTTCGCCATTGCGCAATGCGATCCTCAGCCCGGCTCAAAGCCGCTTCGAAATCCCCGCTGGTCACCGGCTTGAGCAAATAATCGACCGCTTGAAGCGAAACTGCCTGACGAATATATGTCATAGATTCATACCCTGTCAGGAATAATAACGGGGTCTGCTGATCCTTTTCCCGAATGGTTTTTGCTACGTCCAGTCCACTCATATCCGGTAAATTAATATCCAGTAAAATCATGTCCGGTCGCTGCTCCGTATACAAACGTAATGCCGTTGCTCCGTCCTCCGCCACATCACTGACTTCCACTGACAGGCCACTTTCCGCCACCATCAGCTTCAGTCCTTCCCGAATATGATATTCGTCGTCCACAATCAGCAGCCGGTACATGCCATCCTCCCTTTCTTATTCGGTTCGAATGGGTGCCAGTAAAGTAACCGAGGTATACTGACCCGGTTCGCTTGTCACGGACAGTCCATATTGCGGACCATAATGCCGAAGACGTTCATGCACATTGCGCAACCCAAAGCCAATAGCATTCCCCCGTTCCGCATCCAGCGACTTCCGGATATCGTTCAGACGCTCGGCTCCAATACCGCCCCCATCATCACTGACCGTCAAACGCAACATGTCCCCTTCCCTTGTACCGGATAACATGATATAGCCACGGTCGGTGCGCCCTTTTAAGCCGTGGTAAATAGCATTTTCGACGAGTGGCTGGAGGATCAGTTTGGGTACATAAAATCCGCAAATATCCTCCTCGACCTCGCAAATCCACTCGAACGAATTCCTAAACCTGAACTGCTGCACCTTCACATAGGCGCTTACATGCTCGACTTCCTGTCCCAAACTGATTTGCTCTCGGCCATAACTTAGCGAAATGCGAAAACATTTACCAAAGGCCCCGATCACCTCTGCCATATCCCGTTGCCCATTCGCCAATGCCATTCCCTTCAGTGATTCTAGCGTGTTGTACAAAAAATGCGGATTAATCTGCGCCTGAAGCGCGCGAAACTCAGCCTGCTTACGCGACAGCAATGCTTCGTAGACCTGACCGTACAGTTCATGATTTTTTTGCATCATATGAAGAAAACGCTCCCCGATCTGCCCTACCTCATCCTTAGGATTAAAAACAACGGAAGTAGGAGCTTCGAAAGCTTGGGCTGAGCCTGTAGCGCTCACACTCCCATCGACCGCCATCAATCGGCTCAATTGAAGCAGGGGGCGACGAATCGTGTCACTTAGCCGATAAGACAGCATCCAGCCCAGCATCAATGCAATCAAAAAAATCCAGATGGTCCAGGCGCCGATTTTCCGCGCATCCTCGAACAGCACGGACTGATCGACTTTTTGCAGCAGCGTCCATTGTCCTTCATTTAACGGGCCATAAGAGATCATCGTCTGGCGGCCGTTCCATGTTCTCCAGTCCTTCGTAAGCACAGGCCTATCCACAGCCGATTTGGCAATCTGCCGCAATAGCGCTTGGTCCGCAACACCCTGCTCCGGCAATCGGTATACAGACTCGCCCTCCTGATCCAGCACCCACATCTGGGTATTGCCGTCTGTTTCATGAAAAGCAAGCCCCCGAAACAGACTGGCCTTGTCGATTTCCAGCAGCAAAAATCCGAGGGGCGCATAATCTCCAGTCGTTTTTCGAAGCAGCTTCCCCACATAGATGCGATCCTCCGCCATCCCGCGTCCGGATTCAAACGGCGAATGAGCCATCCACATCATGGGCCGCTCGGCGAGTAGGCGGCGATAGTACACACGTGCTTCCTCTAATGTAGGAAGGCCGCCAAAACGGACCGAAACATTCCCTTGATAGAGAGAATGCTTGAGCCCGCCATTGGCGGCATATATGAGTGAGGACGTGATATACGGCTTGGTCTGGGTTTGCGTACGGACCACCATACTGAGTGTTTCATCGTTCCGTAAATATTCATAATCATCTTTCGGCTTGGTCTCCAGCGTAGACTGCACATCAGGATTGCTGAGAATGGAATTGGTCAGATCATTCAAATCGGAGAGCGTCGCATTGACGTAATTTTCACTCATTTGCCGGGACTGCATAGCCAGTGCCTCCGACTTCTCACCAAGGGAATGGGCCGCGATCTGGTAAAAGGTAAAGGTCAGTACCACCATCGGAATGACGGTGAGTACCAGCGTCAGTACAATAAATTTCCCACGGATTGTAGGAATCCCGGCGAACTTTTGACGACCCCGGCCTCCCATTCATCTGCCTCTCTTAGACATAGGCTGGGAGCCATGTCCCGTGGGCTGCAATCAGGTCATCACACAGAGAAACAATATCATCCATGGACAGCTCTGCGGACGTGTGCGGGTCCAGCATCGCGGCGTGATAAATGTGCTCCTTTTTCCTGGTGATTGCAGCTTCAATTGTTAACAGATGGGTATTAATATTCGTCCGGTTCAGCGCAGCGCATTGGGGTGGCAAATCCCCGACAAAGGTTGGCGTAACCCCGTTACGATTCACCAGACAAGGTACCTCCACACAGGCTTCCTTCGGCAGATTGGTAATTAAGCCTGTGTTCATCACATTGCCGCCAATGGCAAAAGGTTGATTCGTTTCAATCGCCTCAAATATATAAGAGGCATACTCGTTTGACCGTTCATGCCGCAGATCCTGATTGCTCAAAAGCTCCTCACGCATCGTTTCCCATCGTGCAATCTGGCTCACACAGCGGCGCGGGTATTCATCCAAAGGAATATTGAAGCGCTCGATCAGCTCAGGGTATGCCCGTTTGATAAAATACGGATGATACTCCGCATTATGCTCGGACGATTCCGTAATGTAATAGCCGAATTTTAGCATCATTTCAAAGCGCACCATATCCTGATGCTTTTCCTGCTGCTTAGCGGCGGCTCGTTTTTTAATCTCAGGATATAAATCCACACCATCCTTGCTCACTTCGAGCAACCACGCCATATGATTGATGCCTGCAATTTTTGCCTTTACACCTTCCTGCTCCAGCCCGAGACTTTTAAACAGCTCCGGTATACACGCCTGCACACTATGACACAGCCCTACCGTACGGACACCTCCATGAACATTCATCACATTCGTCAGCACGGCCATCGGATTCGTGTAGTTAAGAAACCATGCATTCGGGCATACCTCGCGCACATCTGCCGCAAAATCGAGCATCACCGGAATTGTACGTAAATTGCGGAAAATACCGCCAATGCCGACCGTATCGGCAATCGTTTGGCGCAGGCCGTATTTTTTGGGAATTTCAAAATCCGTAATTGTACACGGATCATAGCCGCCTACCTGGATGGCGTTTACCACATAGTTCGCCCCACGCAGTGCTTCCTTGCGGTCAGTGTAGGAGCGAATCACACAGGTGCTCCCTGTTGTTTTTTTCAAATTGGATAAAATATTTTCCGAATCTTTCAGCCTTATGGGATCAATATCAAACAACGCCAGTTCAAAGCCCTGCAATGCAGGCGTCAACATACAATCGCCAAGCACATTTTTAGCAAATACCGTACTACCTGCACCCAGAAATGTAATCTTGCTCATACTTTTTCCCCCATTCACATTTTTGTTCGCAGCTTTGCACTCCAAATGCAAGGATACCCACCGCCACTCTCCCCTTTACAGGAGGAAAGTGACGATGGGAAAGGTTACTCATAACTATGCGTTGTTGCCTCCCATTCAGGATCCCCCCGCTGATTTAGCGGAGCTGATAGGCCGAGGCGGTAAGGCAGATGTTACCGAGGGTGTCGTAATTGGCGGGGTTACTAAAGTCTCCGGGCTAACCGGTGTTACCGATGGAGCCGCAGCTCCTCCTGCCTCAATCACGGTTACCTTCGCAATTGCCTTTAACTCTGTCCCTTCTACTTTGCCCTTCAACTCAAACGAACCTGGAGCACCATATTGTACAGGGGCTATATCCTCCCATTCCACAGCCACCCATTTAGTGGAGCCTTCTCCATACGTAGCTTCCACTACGCTTGGCAGTTCCGGTTTTTCACCGACATGTGTCGTTACATTTACTTCTTTTAACGCGGTAATTTTCTCAGTTACCGCCAGATTCTGTGCTGTACCGGAGGCCAGACCTGCCACCTCGGTTGCATTCAAAGCACGGCTGTAGATACGGAATTCATCCACCAGACCATTGAAATACGGATCAGGGTACTGAGATTTGCCGATAAAATTATTTTTGGTCTGACCCAGACTGATAGGATTTAAGGTCAAGTTGGTATTGCGTCCCACTTCTTTTCCATCCACGTACAAAATACCTGTGGAACCCGAAAGCGTGACTGCAACATGCTTCCATACGCCCGTCGGCAGTACAGGGCCTTCAATCGTCTGCTCCTGTCCCTGCCCGTTGCCTTGGTTGGTAATGGCAAACAGCATGGTATTTCCTGCTTTAGGCGTCAGGAACATATATTCATTCGTCCCGGAGCCAAAGTCAAAAATCCGCACATAATCGCTCAGGGTGTTCGCTTTAACCCAGCCGGATACGGTCAATTGCTGTGCCCGACTGACAATACCTGCCGGAAGCTGCACATAGCTGTCCTTGCCGTTCAGACTGACAGCATTGCCTGTTTTACCCGCAGCCCATGCAGCCGTCCCCTTCACGGCAGCATCATTGCCGCTGTCTGATGAATCCGCAACTACAGAACCGCTTGTTTCATCAAACTTGTAAACTACAAGCTGTTCAAGTAACGGAGCCGCCGGTTCAGCTACCACCGTTACTTTAGCCTCCGCTGACAACTGAGAATCGCTGGCTGTCAGCTTGAACACATACGTTCCCGGCTCGGAAACGTCCACCTTCGTGCGCAGCGATGTTTTGTTACTGAATGTGACCTTCGCGTCCTGTGGTCCTTCAACCAGACTCCACTCGTTTGTCACCTTTCCTTGCGGAAGCCCATCATCCGTATCCGTGCCTTTCAGAATGATCTGATCCGGCAGCTTTACCTTCGAATCTTTGCCGGCATCCACGACAGGTGCTTTGTTCGGATCAGGTGTGGTCGATGTCAGCTCTACCGTGTAAGAGGATGCTGTACCAATCTCCAATTTAAGCTTGTTGGAAGGCGCATACGCATTAAACTTCCCTTGTGATTGACCGCCTACTTTAACCATATACGTTCCTTTTTTCAAACCGTCAAATGTAACGTACGTGGAATGGGCTTGACCCGGTGTTTGATTTTTCAGTTGGAGCCATACGTAATCCTTGGATGTTGCCAGCTTGGCTTCTGTATATTGGTCCTTTTCCAGCTCGATATACAGCTTTTCCGTGATCAGATTGATGCGCTTGAACAGGCCGTCCAGCGGCTTGATCGTATACATGTTGCCGTTTTTGCTCACCTCTGCACCGTAGCCCGTCAATCCGAAAATAGGATCAATCGCGATATCAGCACTTAACGTTTTGAGCGCACCGAACAATCCGAGATCAGCCTCACCGCTCATGCCGCGCCAGCCGTTAAAGAGCGGAACATTTTTACCGCCGCCAGTGCCGTTCGTGCCGTTATTGCCTTTTTCCGCTTGATACGTCCATGCGACCGCCCCGATGTTCTCAGGGTCCGAGCTGATTTGCCCGGAGTTAATCGCTCCCACATTGGCAATTTTAGCTGCATAGGACAACCGTTGTTGTTCCTCACGGTGATTGTCCTCGTGGTGGCGAATCCAGTCATCCATCGCATATCCAGCAAGCGAAGTCGTGTACTGGAAGTTAAACCAGTTCTCACCGGTAATCGTCACCGGATCGGTGTAGTAGTACCATACGGGCATATGACCGCGTGCCGCACGGGTTTTGGCATTAATTTTACTCATCATTTCCAGGGCTTTAGTTTGCTCGCCCTCTGTATCTATATTCTGCTTGGCTAATGTATATACAGCCTCTTCCCCTGTATTGTCGTAGCTATATTCAGAACCGTAAGGATACTTTGTATTTTTAAAATTGTTATATTTACGATCCATTTTTTCCTTGAGATCATTCGCTTCATCATCATAGCCTTCATCATGAAGTGCCTGAATAATATCCGGTGTGGTCAGTTCGCCCATCAAACCTGTTTCCCAGTTGTACGCGACTGGCCCTTCATACAATGCTTTGAAAATGTTATACGCCCGCAGCAAATAGGTTTCCTTTGGATGCTTGTAAGTGACAAGATCCGGGTATTCCTTGGCAATCTTGTACATGCTGAAATACGTGTTGTATACGTGCGGATAAGCATACCCTCGATAGGTTGGTGTATCGTTCGGTTCCGGCATCAAGAAATCATGAATTAAATAATCCTCATGATGTCCGTTCATCAGATTCGTCCAGATCGCCGTCTCCAAATAATCGTCTACTGCCCGCACCTCTTTGGCGACTGGAGACAGTGTGTTTTTCTCAGCCAGGAACTGTCCGTGGGTCAGACCCCAATCATCCCCCCAGCCCCAGTAGCCGTTGAAAATGTTGCGTTTGGATTTGGTATGCATCATCCAATCGTCAAATACCTTGTCGCGCAGATCACCCGGTACATTCCATTGGGTTTTGTCGACCATAAATGTAGCATGCCGTTGCAGCGCTTGATCAATCGGCTCGATGGCATAGAATTGTAACACCGTTTTATTACCGTTGCCGTATTCTACCGTTATGAAGTTTGGACCCAGCTTAGTAAATTTCAGTTCATAAATGTGATGTCCTCCGGGCTTGCTATCCGTCTGCGGAATAACGGTTCCGTCTGGATAGGTTACTTTGCTGATCGCCTGCTTGGAGCGCAGGTCCACCTTCGCCTTTTGATTCGTAGGCACGATCATACCCGGTACGACTGTTGTATCCACCAAGTTTTCTTGGTACAACGTATCTTTTACATCATGCTCGTCCTTCACCGCCAGAAACTTGAAACCATAGTTTTTGCTTTGACCGGGATTCAGGATTAGGCTTGTATTGGGCAAATACCCCCGGTTGGTGGACTTGATGACATTGGAATGAATATAAAATACATTGAGTCCTTCCAGCCATTTGCCTTCGTTAGCCGGGTTCCACGCCCATTTACTGCCCGGATGCTCCTCATCCCGCCAGTGATCCTGATACTCAAAGCCCGCACCCGTTGTGGAATCAGGAATCAGCAGCAGGGAAGAACTAATGCCGCTGGGACGCCCAGCTGTGATGTAGGAGCTGTTATTGCCGACAAAGGAATGCGTCACCACTCTAGTTTCGTAGATCGCATCACCGTTGGTCCACTGCTCATTGAAAGGCAGAGGCAAACCAAAATCACCAATCTCCAATTTTTTCCCACTTGTATTCTGCACCTGTATATTCCACAACACCGAACCATTCGACTCTGCCGAATACGTTTCGATGACTTTAAAATTGCGTATCCCTTCTGCATGAGTAGAATTCTCGTACGTGACAGTGACACGGTTACCACTGGTCGTGATCTTACGTGCGTCTGCCGACTTGTTCGTCCATGCCTTCGTCCAGCTGCCTCCATCCAATCGGTATGTGAACATCAGCTCCCCTAGCCACTGATGATCTGCGGTGTTCTGTTCAGGTGTTACCGTTGCGTTCATGACATACTCTGTCGGGAAAGCATCTCCCTTGATACGTATGGATGAAATTTCGCCATGCTCGCCTGTCTGAATCGTCAGCTTGTCATTGGATAGTTCATGGGCCTCTGCCGTATGCGTCCCAAACAACACAGACGCTGTGGTTAAAAACAAAAATGCCGCCAATATTCCCTTAAATTTCATCAACACGGCCTCCTTTTGGATCTCGGGGTCCTGATTTGTTTGCCAATCAGCTGAATTCTCTTCATTTCGCCGCAACCTCCTTGGAAATGTAAGCGCTACAACTCTATTGTACAAATCCTTGTCCATTGGTAAAATCAACATTTTCAACCGATTTATATAGGATTTCAACCTAATAGAGGGATACTGTTAGATCGGCAATCGACCAAGCTACGACAGATTTATCTGAATTAAGATTACAGAGGATGGAGAGAAAGAAATTTAGATAGGGAGCAAGGAGGCATTTTTAGATATATCGGGGTGTGATCAGATTATACAAACGGACACTTAAAATCGAGAATTTATTTTGAGTTGCTGTAGTGGGGAATCGTTACGTTGGGTTTTCCAGATGCGAAGGTATTTATTTAATAGATTCGCTCCTAAGGTAGAATTTGGAGTCTGCGTATGTAAAGAATTTCTGGGATAGGGTATGGGGTATTTGCTGCTTAGTGATTATTTCAGACATTTGATCCTCCCCGTGCCGTCATTCTTTAAAGTTCGATTATAGTCCATATTTATCTGTTAAATAGGTGGTAGTGAGAGGATTAGGCAAACATTTGGCACGAACGGGATAACGATCGCTTTGTCATCTGGTGCATAATAAAGATGTGAAGTGGGTGTCTGTTATGAATATGAATTGTAGTTGAATTACACATAATAATTAAAAATACTGGAGGATTTTATATGCAAAAAGTAACTTTGAACAATGGGGTTGAGATGCCTATACTCGGTTTTGGTGTTTATCAGATCCAAGATGCAAATGAATGTGAACAAAGCGTTTATGACGCTATTATGGCAGGCTATCGGCTGATAGATACCGCTGCCTCTTATTTAAATGAAGAAGCAGTTGGCAGAGCGATCAAACGTAGTGGCGTGACAAGAGAGGAGTTATTTATCACTACGAAACTTTGGGTTCAGGATACGGGTTATGAGCGTACAAAAAAGGCATTTGTAAAATCACTGGATAGATTGCAATTGGATTATTTGGATTTGTATTTAATTCACCAGCCATATGGAGATGTGTTTGGTTCTTGGCGCGCTATGGAGGAATTGTACCGTGAAGGAAAGGTCCGTGCAATCGGCGTTAGTAACTTCCATGAGGATCGCCTGATCGATTTGATTATTCATAATGAAGTAGTTCCTGCCGTGAATCAGGTTGAAACGCACCCATTCAACCAGCAAATCGAAAATGCAAAATTCATGAAAGAAAATAATGTTCAGATCGAATCCTGGGCGCCTTTTGCTGAAGGGAAAAATAACTTGTTCCAGAATGAAATATTGATATCCATAGCTGAAAAGTATAATAAATCCGTTGCTCAGGTGGTTTTACGCTGGTTAACACAAAGAGAAGTTGTTGTGATTCCAAAGTCTGTTCGTAAAGAAAGAATTACCCAAAACTTCAATATCTTTGACTTTGAGTTAAGCCAAGAGGATATGGGGTCGATTACTACGTTAGATACGAAACAGAGCCTGTTCTTTTCACATCGCGATCCTGACATGGTGAAATGGATCGCTACCCGTAAACTCGATATCTAACCATCTTTTAAAAGATCGCCCGTAGGTTTTGATTACGCCAAAAGAACCAACAATTAAAAGTATAGAGTAGATGCCCTAAGGATATCTACTCCTCTTTTTCGTTTGCGGCATCAATGGATTATTCTTTTGGTAAGCGCCTGGTCATCATCGGTCCATGATATTTGGAGCTGTTCGAGGGTTTTTGAGTGCAGGCAGTAGAATACCATCGATTAGCGCTGTAAAGAAAGGCTTGTCGAACGGTTTGCGCTGGATGAGTCCGCGAAAAGAAGCCATTGAAGTAATGACCTGGCAAGCCATCTCAATGTCCGCGTGAGCAGGAATTTCACCGCGGACGACGGCTCGGTTCATAAGCTCGCGGTTTACAACAACCCATGGCTCGAAAATCCCGGCTGTTCCTGCTTCGGCAAATTCCGGATGCTGCAAAAAGGAGCCTAGGCCCGCTAGGACTCGAAATTTGCGTTCTTCTTCCGCGATCGATTGCGGCTTCAAAAGCACGAGGAGATCTTCGCGCAAGGTTCCTGTATCAGGCAAGCTTTCGAGCTCAAGATGATTTCGATTCATCCATGCCAAGGCGTCTCGGACTAACTCCGCCTTGGAAGACCAGCGGCGGTAAACCGTCGCCTTCCCAGCCTTTGCTCGAGCCGCGACCATGTCCATTGTCATACCATCGAAACTCGTATCGGCGAGGATGGCGATTGCCGCCTCAAGGATTTTATCATCCCGCGTGTGATCTCTCTTACGTCCCAATATTTTCGCAGGCTTTTCTGCCACGACCTCAGTTAATTCGCCCCTCTCAGACATTTCCTTTTTTATTTTACTCATAAACTTAGCTCCTTTTAAAATATATATTCAGAAACTCATCAGTTCCGGAACTTTACAGTTTCGTTTTTGTGTGATTTAATATCATTATCCCACATCCAACGGGAAATATATAGATGGTGCCCCATACCAAAAAGGAGATTACGATCATGCAAGACAAACCCGTAGCCTTGATCACCGGTGCCAATAAAGGAATAGGTTTACAGATTGCGAAGGACCTAGCGGAACAGGGCTTCACCGTGCTCGTTGGATCACGCAGCCTCGAGAATGGAGAAACTGCCTCCAAAAGCATCGGTTCGGATGCGCACGCTCTCCAGCTCGACGTTACCGATCAGGACTCCATTGTTGCTGCAACAGAGCGTATTCGGAACGAATTTGGTCGTCTCGATGTACTTGTGAACAATGCGGGCATATCACACGCAGGTAAACCGGACGATCCGTTTCCGAGCAGTGGAGCGACGAGCGGTCTTTTGACCGTTGCTTCGCTCGAAGACATTCGTTCGGTTTATGAAACTAATGTTTTTGGTGTCATTGCAGTCACTCAGGCCATGTTGTCACTTTTACGTGAGGCTCCGGCAGCACGCATCGTCAACATGGGCAGCACCGGCGGCTCCCTTAGCTGGAATTCCATTCCGGAAAACTCACATCGTGCGATGTTTGGGGCCTATTCGGCATCAAAATCGGCTGTTCATGCGGTGACACTTGCCTTTGCTTTTGCGCTTGAATCGACAAACATCAAGGTCAATGCGGCCTGTCCAGGTTTTACATCGACTGCGCTCAATAATTTTGCTGGCACTCGTAGTGTTGAACAAGGGGCGCGTGAAGCAGTCCGGCTTGCGATGATTGGTGCGGACGGTCCAACAGGAACGTTCTCAGATGAGGATGGACCCATCGCGTGGTAATTATAATTTATACAATAATGGTTAGTAGCTTAAGGGGGATTTCATGATGCGTGTTTTCGTAACAGGAGCAACAGGTTACATCGGTTCCGCTGTCGTCCGTGAACTCATTGATGCGGGTCATCAGGTCGTCGGTCTTGTGCGCTCAGACAATAGCGCTGCGAAACTAAAAGAGGCTGGAGCCGAAGTGCACCGCGGTGACATCGACGATCTCGACAGCCTTCGTAGTGGTGCGGCTGCTGCGGATGGTATTATTCATCTGGCATTCAATCACGACTTCTCGAACTTCGCCAGGGCACTCACAGCAGATCTGCACGCCGTCGAAGCGATGGGGGCGGCGCTGGAAGGGTCCGGGAAGCCGTTCGTGGTCACCACGCACGCCAATGGAGTGGCAGCAGAAAACGTAATGTTATTGCTGGCTGAGCGCGGAGTGCGGACATCGATCGTAGAGCTTTGCCCTTCGGTACACGGTGAGGGTGACACAGGATTTGTGCCGAGACTGATCAACATTGCCAAAACGAAGGGCTTCTCAGCCTATGTGGAAGAGGGGAGTAACCGCTGGCCGGCTGTGCACCGCCTTGACGCCGCACATCTATACCGCCTTGCATTAGAAAAGGCACCCGCTGGTTCACGACTAAATGGGGTCGCAGATGAAGGCGTGCCATTTCGCGACATCGCAAGTGTTATCGGTAAACACCTGAACGTGCCTGTAGTCAGCATTTCACGTGAAGAAGCAGACACCCACTTCGGCTTCCTCAGCACACTTGCAGCGCTCGATATCCCGAGATCAAGCGTTGCAACTCAGGAACTTCTGGGATGGCGGCCTGTGCAACCTGCACTGATCCACGACCTCGAACAGTCTCACTACTTCAACAACTGATTGGAGGCGAGACCGAGAATCGATCATGGGCCGCTTAATAAAGCACTTGAGAAAAGCGAAGCAAGACATGGACTAACAACAACATGTATGAAATAAAAGTTTGGATATTAAAACGAGATCAACACGAGTGCATACCACACTAAATGTTGTTATCTTCATTCGCAGCAAACTATTCTGGCTAATCGTATTGTTAGCTCACTTCCCACAAGGAAATTTTTCATCTTCACTTATGGTATGGTTCACCGCGTTGGCTGAAGGGGCAAGTTTTCAAAAAAATAGTCTCCTTATCAGAGACTACCCACCATCTTCCTGTTTGTAATCATACGATAAGCGGTAGCTTTTCATCATTCTTTCAAAAAGGGCCATCCTTTTGCGGGATAGCCCTTGCTTTAATTTCACATTTTTTTGCAAAGAGAATAAGGGGCTGGATTCCTCCATTTGCGCTTTTGCTTACTTTAATATTGTCCTTTAATTACAAAAAACGAACCCCGAATTGTTCCAGCTAGTTTAGACTTCTGCCTAGCAAACTTAAACTTCCCTTCTAGCTCCTTTGGTACCTCCATCCCCTCAGAAAGCTTAAAACCAACGGCCCGCTTCTTAGGGTCATCCACCGTATACATGACATTGATTGCAAGACCATCCTCATAAAAAACGTAGGTAAATTGGATATTTTCCACTTGAAAACGCGACGTTTCTAAAGGTTTAGCCGCAAACGCAATATCACGTTCTTCTCTCAAAATTCGGTTCACATAATCAAGGCTCTCCTGGCTTTCGCTAGCTGGTACAACCGTAAACTCATGCTTGTATTTGTTCATAAAATAACGGGCTTCATTGGCACGTAAACCAGCAAGCGCTTCTGCTACAGGTGAAGACTCTAAACCAACCGTAGATACATCTTTAAAATCAACGAGATACGACATTTCCATTCCTCCTCTTCTCTCTTTACGCCCTAACAGCTTCCGCATTTCACCAAAATCGATTTTATTTTTCAAGTTGTTGTAGAAACACACTTATAGCCAGACTTCAAAATAATTCTCAATTCTCTTATCTACCACATAGTATACCAAAATTGGTTCAAGAGAAGATTTTCAATGGCGAATTTGTTAGTTTGTTAAATAGTGTTCACATAGACTGGTATTCACAAACACCGCTTTAAATATTCGACCAGCGAGATAATACGATGCTGCCTATAGTTCCTCTAGGTCGGGAAATTAAGGACTCAGAGTATGTCCTAACAAAAAACTCTCGGCCTGTGCCCTCTACTCCATTAAGGAGGTTCAGATTCACAAGCCAAGACATTTTCATTCATGATGGTGGCCGTTAGGCCATGTTTGTTTGGGAAAGACCCTCTGCATGGAAGGGGGCGTACCCGCATATGTAAACCAAATAAGTACGATACCTATCTATCATGAAAATATAGAGGCACGGTTCAAGAATTATATCGTGCCTGTAATTGCGCTAAACTTTGTAACGGTTATACACGAGCGTCAAATGAAAAAAAACGCCGGCGACGACAAGTTGTTGCGGCAGATGATCGCGGCTATGGACGAAGGCTTTCGCGTGTTAGAGGCCTTAGGGTATCCACTAACGCCGGCCGCGCAAGCTTCACTAATCCGCAAACGACCGGCGTTGATGCGCCTTTTTATAAAAATTTATCATAGGATGCCGATCCGCCGGCTGGTTGACGGATTCGTAGGGGAAATCGTAGCTTTGAGCCGCGTGTTTCACCTTTGGAAGGAACGGTCCCGGGTCCCTACACCCAACTGGGACGTGTTGGAAAAGCGTTTTGAAGCCAAGGTCAACCGTTCATAACTTTTACCCGAGGAGTAATCAACCGAAGATGATTCTATTTCTACAAAGAAGACTTTGATCATTATAAAACAAGGGGCGTTCAGTTGCTTGAATCTCCGAAACTTAACGCGACAGCATGACGCGTTTACCGGTCTATATATTCAAATTAAGCTGCAGTCCAAACCGCATTGGATCAGATGTCTCCTGAATACAAGGGTGTTTATCGGGGATCTTCATTCTGCGGTGTCGTTGAAAACCTTATTGGAGTTCCCCACCTCTGATGCCGTTCTGAAAGCCGGTGTCTGATAAAAATATAGTATTAGACTGAATTGAATATAGTAATAGCGGCAGCCTTGGACTAAAAAAGGAGAAAGTCCTAGACTACCGCTGTTCTTTATTTAACTAACGTTCCTCGTTAGTTGAATAAGCACGCTTTCTTTTATTACACAATATCTTCGTACTGTTCAGTATTTCTATCATTCATCTTTTACTTTTATAATGAGAAGTGTTAGACTAATATAGGTTTTATATACTTATTACCGATTACTAAGATGTGTAATCAATGAAAGGATTTGATGAATGTGGAATCGACTAATTTCAAAGTTATACCTGAAAAACTTAAAGGTAGGACGATTGAAGATGTCGCCATCACTACTAATGCTGTGGTTATTAAATTTACTGATGGTACTTATTTAGATATCTATCTCGATGAGGCTGCACAAACATTAAAGACATCAACAAACAAGCTGGATAGTTAACTCAACACTTTACACTTAGCTATCATTTTCCCAGCTTCCTCCTTCACAGTTTGCGTCAAATGCGACATAAAACCTCCACTTATCTTGTTCAACTAAACTGCCCGTTAGCTCAATGAAAAAAAGCAGCCCCTCATGAACTGCCCTACTGCTACTCACTTCAACAATAGGATGAGTTCATTCAAAGGCTACCTCATTTACCAAGTAATCCAACCACTCGTTCGTTTGTAACTGTGTAGGAGCTCGTATTCTTCACTACGCATCAGTCGTTTCATTTTTGTTCTTATACAGACGATAATCATCTTTTCTTGCTATTTTACATTCTTTGTTGTAATGAACACTCTTGATTCCTTTACGGAAATCCTTAAGCTTCTCTTTTCTTGGATCTTTGGGCTTATTATTGATCTCCAGACTTTGCTGTTTCTCATCTTCCCAGAATTGAATCTCTTCCCGTGTAAACATCTTCATCCCCGTTGTGCCGGGTTAGATTTTGGCATTTGAAGCCATGACCTTAGACACAACTAATAGAAGAAGATCTTCGGATTGAACATTAGCTCACCTCTGATTTTATTCTCCCTTATTTTAACATATTTATAACTATCCTGGCCGTTAGTTTAATAAAAAGAGCAGACTTGAAGCGCCTGCTCAACATTGTGTGTTATTTAACTATCGTTCCTCGTTAGTTTTACGCCCTATCCATAGAAAGCCTCGTGTGTACCTGTCATATCTGGCATCGTGATATCCATGGTCACCAGGTCCAGTTGCTTCTCAGACAAAGATGACTCCGGTCAGTGCTTCGCTCAAAGCCCATTAACCGATAGTTAAGCAGATTGAAACTCTGGATCTGGAGCGGTTGCTTCTCTCGCCGATACCAGAGTTAGGTTGCGGGGCAATTTCTGATGAGATTTTCTGTCTGCATGCTGATATTGCCTTCAAGAACTGAACTACGAGCTGAAACTTAAGTATATGAAGAAGATCAGAAAATAAAAATTCTGGAAGTTGCCTGTGTATGTTAATAACGCAAAGGAACGGAGGAGATTGCCTTGAGGTTTCTACTGATTGTCATGTCGATAGGAATTGTTTAAAAGTAAAAAAGGAGAGATGGCATAAAAATAAGCCATCTCTCCTTTTTCATTTATATAAAGCGGGTAATGGGAATCGGACCCACGCTACCAGCTTGGAAGGCTGAGTTTTACCATTGAGCTACATCCGAAATAGATGCCGGTGAGAGGACTCGAACCTCCACGGTTTCCCTCACGATTTTGAGTCGCGCGCGTCTGCCAATTCCGCCACACCGGCTTATGAAGTTAATGGCGTCCCCTGAGAGATTCGAACTCCCGACCTTTTGATTCGTAGTCAAACGCTCTATCCAGCTGAGCTAAGGGGACTAATAAATGGAGCGGACGACGGGAATCGAACCCGCGACCCTCGCCTTGGCAAGGCGATGCTCTACCGCTGAGCCACGTCCGCAAAAAACAAGATGCGCGTGGAGGGACTTGAACCCCCACGTCAAAGACGCTAGATCCTAAGTCTAGTGCGTCTGCCAATTCCGCCACACGCGCATGTAATACAATGGTGAGCCATGAAGGACTCGAACCTTCGACACCCTGATTAAAAGTCAGGTGCTCTACCAACTGAGCTAATGGCTCGTAAAACTGGTGGAGGATGATGGATTCGAACCACCGAACCCGTAAGGGAGCAGATTTACAGTCTGATGCGTTTGGCCACTTCGCTAATCCTCCAAAATGGTGCCGGCGAGAGGACTTGAACCCCCAACCTACTGATTACAAGTCAGTTGCTCTACCAGTTGAGCTACACCGGCATATTAAGTTAAATGGCGGAACCGACGGGATTCGAACCCGCGATCTCCTGCGTGACAGGCAGGCATGTTGGGCCTCTACACCACGGTTCCAGAGACAACTCTCTTAGTTGAAAGTAATTGCGGAGGCAGGATTTGAACCTGCGACCTTCGGGTTATGAGCCCGACGAGCTACCGAACTGCTCCACCCCGCGACAGTAATAAATGTTTATTTTTCAAGTGGTGGAGGCTGAGGGGCTCGAACCCCCGACCCTCTGCTTGTAAGGCAGATGCTCTCCCAGCTGAGCTAAGCCTCCGAATTACTATGACCCGTAGGGGATTCGAACCCCTGTTACCTCCGTGAAAGGGAGGTGTCTTAACCCCTTGACCAACGGGCCATATATCTATTATTAAGAGCTGGCGGAGAGAGAGGGATTCGAACCCTCGAGACGCTTTTGGCGCCTACACGATTTCCAATCGTGCTCCTTCGGCCAACTCGGACACCTCTCCACATGGCTCCCCGAACAGGACTCGAACCTGTGACAACTCGATTAACAGTCGAGTGCTCTACCAACTGAGCTATCAGGGAATATTGGTGGAGCCAAGGGGGATCGAACCCCTGACCTCCTGCGTGCAAGGCAGGCGCTCTCCCAGCTGAGCTATAGCCCCATCTAAAAAATCAATTTTGTATGTATAATCAATAGCATGATAGGCGAAAAAAAATCCCCATTATGGGGTTGCTTGGCGACGTCCTACTCTCCCAGGACCCTGCGGTCCAAGTACCATCGGCGCTGGAGGGCTTAACGGTCGTGTTCGGGATGGGTACGTGTGGAACCCCTCCGCTATCGCCACCAAACATGAATTTG